>NZ_DALZXX010000017.1:0-38119 GCF_031988965.1 Microbacterium sp. | reverse complement strand
TACAACCGTGACAACCGTGACGGCGGGGCACCGCGTTCGGGTGGCTACAACCGCGACAACCGCGACGGTGGCGCACCTCGCTCCGGCGGGTACAACCGCGATGACCGCGCGCCCCGCGAGGATCGTGACTCTTCGCGCTCGTACCCGCAGCGCGGGGGAGCGGGTCGTGAGCGTCCGGTGCAGGCCTCGGGAGACCGTCCGCGCTTCAATGACCCGCACATCCCGGACGACGTCACCGCGCGCGATCTGCACACCTCAGCTCGTAATGAGCTCAAGACCCTGAGCAAGGAGAACGCCGATCTCGTCGCTCGTCACCTTGCGATGGCATCACGTCTGATCGATGAGGACCCCGCGCTCGCTCACGAGCACGCACTCGCGGCATCCCGTCGTGCCGGACGCATCGCGATCGTGCGCGAGACGCTCGGTATCACCGCATACGCCACAGAGGACTTCGCGCTGGCGCTCCGTGAACTGCGCACCTACCGTCGTATCTCCGGCAAGGACGACCAGATCGCGCTGATGGTCGACAGTGAGCGTGGCATCGGTCGTCCGGACCGTGCTCTCGAGACCGGGCGTGCGGTCGACCGGACCGCGCTGACCACTCCGGTCCGCGTCTCGCTGGCCATCGCGATGTCCGGTGCGCGCCTCGATCAGGGCGACCTCGAACTCGCGCTCGGTGAGCTCGAGATCCCCGAGCTCGACCCGGATCGTGCCTTCGAGTGGAGCCCCATGCTCTTCTCCGCGCGCGCAGCGGTCCTCGAGGATCTCGGACGCACCGAGGAAGCCGAGTTCTGGGCGCACCGCGCCGACGTCGCCGCAGAGGCGCTGGGTGTCGACGAGGCCGGCGACGAAGAGATCCTCATCGAAGACGGCCTGATCGAGGGCGACTTCGAGGATGACGACATCGTCGACCTCGCTGAGGCCGACGCCGCTCCTGAGGCCGACGCCGCTCCTGAGGCTGACGCCGTTCCTGAGGCTGACGCCGGAACCGAGAGCGATACTGACCCGCAGCCCGAGCCGTCGATCGATGACGAGGTACGCGAGCTTCTCGGCGAGGACATCGCCGAGTCTGACGATGAGCGGGATGACCCCGGAGAGAAGCCCGCTGCCTCTGGCACGTCCGAGGAGGCGTAGTGGGGCTGTTCTCGAAGAAGCCGGTCACCTCGCGGACCCCGCTGGACGGCGTCGACGCGGTGCTGGCCGATCTCGACGGCGTCGTGTACGCCGGCCCCGGCGCTCTTCCCCATGCGGTCGAGAGTCTGAACGAGGCAGCGACATCCGCACGCCTCGGCTACATCACGAACAATGCGTCGCGCACCGATGCATCGGTGGCCGAGCATCTCACGAGTCTCGGTCTCGACGTCGCTCCGGCGGACGTGATCACCAGTCCTCAGGCAGCGATGCGCCTGCTGGCGGGGATCGTCCCGCCGCCGGCGACGTTGCTGATCGTCGGCGGAGCCGGCCTGGTGGACGAGGCGGAGAAGGCCGGATACACCGTCACGCGCAGCGCCGAGGATGCTCCCGATGCCGTGGTGCAGGGCTTCGCCCCTGAGGTGGCGTGGACCGATCTCGCCGAGGCCGCCTTCGCTCTGAAGGTGCCCGAGGACGAGGGGGGCATCCCCTGGATCGCCACGAACACCGACTGGACGATCCCGCGTGAGCGCGGAGTCGCACCGGGAAACGGCACGCTCGTGTCCGCTGTGCACACCGCCATCGGCCGCCTCGCGACCGTCGCAGGCAAGCCCGAGGTGCCGATCTTCGAAGAGGCGACCGAGCGGTTCGCTGCGACGAAGCCGCTGTTCATCGGCGACCGTCTGGACACCGACATCCTCGGCGCCGTACGCGCGGGCATCGACTCGGCCCTGGTGCTCACGGGAATCGATCGACCGAAGCACGTTCTCGCTGCTCCCGAGGGATCGCGCCCGACCTACATCCTCAGCGATCTCCGGGAGCTGCACCAGCCGTATCCGCAGACGACGGTGAAGGACGGCGTCCACTCGGTCAACGGGGCATCGGTGCGTGTCGTGGGCGCCGACGTCGAGATCATCGCCGAGGGCGACTCGCAGATCGATCTGCTGCGCGCCGGCGCGGCCGCGATCTGGGCCTCGGGCACGCCGGTGTTCGTGCTGCGCGTGCCGGAGCGACTCTATGAGGACCCGTTCCATCGGCCCTGAGATCCGCGCCTGAACGCCGACGTGGCTTCGCCGACGTGTCGTCGCCGCCGCGTACAGTAGAAGCGTGAGCGAAGAGACGACGAACGCACCGACCGATGGTCTGTGGAGTCGCCTGCGCCTGATCGAGGGTCAGCCGCTCGCTGCCCGCGCAGACGCGTACTCCGGATTGCACGACGAGCTGTCACGCAGGCTCGACAGCGGCGCCAGGATCGACCAGCGCGACGCGCCGGGCGCCCGATGACGCGACTCGACGCCGCCCTCGCCGCTCGAGGACTCGCTCGCTCGCGCACGCACGCCGCCTCCCTCATCGCAGACGGCGTCGTGAGCGTCGATGGCCGCCCCGTCGTGAAGCCGTCGACGTCGGTCGCCGAGTCGTCGGAGATCACGGTCGCCGGCGCCGACCACTATGTTGGCCGTGCGGCGCACAAGCTCATCGCCGGACTCGACGAGTTCGGCATCGTGGTCGACGGGCGGCTCGCCCTCGACATGGGTGCGTCGACCGGCGGCTTCAGCCAGGTGCTGCGCGAGCGCGGCGCCCGCAGAGTCCTGGCGGTCGACGTGGGGCACGATCAGCTCGCCGCCTCCGTCGCCGACGACCCCGGTGTCGTGAGCGTCGAGGGCTACAACGTCCGGTACATGACGCCCGAGAACCTCGCAGCGGCGACGGGCGAAGCCGCGCCACCTGACCTGGTGGTGGGCGATCTCTCGTTCATCTCGCTCGAACTCGTGCTTCCGGCCGTCGCGGCCGTGGTCCCCGCAGGAGCTGACATCGTCCTGCTCGTCAAACCGCAGTTCGAGGTCGGACGCACAGCAGTTCGCGGCGGGCTCGTGACCGACCCCGCGACGCGATCGGACGCCGTGGCGCGCACCGTCTGGAGCGCATGGGACGTGGGCCTCGGGATGCTCGGCATCCTGCCCTCTCCGATCCTCGGCACGCACGGCAACGCGGAGTACCTGGTGCACCTCGCGCCGGGCCGGGGCAGCGATCCGTCACAATGGTCGGATCGCATCAACGCAGTGACAGGGGGACGATGAACGAGCGCAACATCCTGGTCGTCGCCCATGCGGGCCGCGCCGATACGGTGGCCGCCGCGCGGTGGGTGACCGACGCTCTGCGTGGAGCGGGTGCGCGTCCGGTGCTCGCCGCTGACGACAGCGCCGATCTCTGTGCAGTCGACCAGCATTTCGCCGATGTCGACGTGCTCGGCGAGACCGTGCGGCAGGAAGATCTCGAACTCGCCATCGTCCTCGGCGGCGACGGGACGATCCTCCGTGCCGCGGAGCTCGTCCGCGGCTGTGCCGCGCCCGTTCTCGGGATCAACATGGGGCATGTGGGATTCCTGGCGGAGATCGATCGCGATGACATGGACGATGCGGTTCGACGGGTGATCGCCCGCGACTACGAGGTCGAGGAACGGCTGGCCCTCTCGATCCGTGTCAAGGACGTCGACGGGGCCGTCGTGTACGAGACCTTCGCACTGAACGAGGCCACGGTCGAGAAGGCCAGCCGTGAGCGCATGATCGAGGTCGTGCTCGAGATCGACGGGCGTCCGCTGTCGAGCTTCGGCTGCGACGGCATGGTGGTGTCGACCCCGACCGGGTCGACCGCCTACAACTTCTCGGCGGGCGGGCCCGTCATCTGGCCGAGCGTCGAGGCCATCGCCGTCGTCCCGCTGTCGGCGCATGCGCTCTTCGCGAAGCCTCTCGTCGTCAGTCCGGATGCGGCGGTGGCGATCGAGATGCTCGAGGGCACGTCGGGTTCCGGCATCCTGTGGTGCGATGGCCGGCGTTCCCACGACCTGCCGCCCGGAGCACGCGTGGTGGTGAGGCGGTCGTCCCGGCCCGTGCGGCTCGCGCGCCTGCATCCGACCGAGTTCACCGACCGCCTGGTGCGCAAGTTCCAGCTGCCGGTCGCCGGCTGGCGAGGGCAGGGGGTGACGGCATGATCGAGGAGATGCGGATGCAGGGGCTCGGCGTCATCGCCGATGCCGTGCTGCCCCTCGGAGCAGGATTCACCGCGATCACCGGCGAGACCGGCGCGGGAAAGACCATGGTCGTCACCGGACTCGGTCTGCTGCTGGGCCAGCGCGCCGACTCCGGCGCCGTGCGTGCGGGGTCGTCGCAGGCCTCGGTGGCCGGCGTGTGGGTCGTACCGGAGTCCGGCGACGTCGCCGACATCGTGACGGAAGCCGGTGGAGAGCTGGAACCGGCCGGTGCAGGGCTTGCAGAACTCTACGTCTCGCGCACGCTCAACGCCGAGGGGCGCAGCAGGGCCAGCGTGGGCGGACGGGCGGCGCCTGCGGGGGTGCTCTCAGCACTCGCGGAGGAACTCGTCGTCGTGCACGGACAGTCGGAGCAGCTGCGGCTGAAGTCCTCGTCCGCGCAGCGCGACGCGCTCGACCGATTCGGAGGCGCTCGGATCGCGACCGCACTCGAGGCCTACACGCGGGCGTACAGCACGTGGCGTGACCTCGACGCCGAGATCACCGACATCACTGAGAACCGCGACCGCAGGGCCGAAGAGGCGGGCCGTCTGCGCGATGCGCTCGCGCTCATCGAGGCCACTGCTCCCGAGCCGGGAGAGGATGCCGAGCTCGGTGCCCGAGCCGAACGTCTCGCGAATGCCGAGGAGCTTCGGATCGCCGCCTCGCAGGCGCACGGTGCTCTCTCGAACGAAGAGGGGGAACCCGACGTCACGGCGTTGCTGGCCGAGGCTCGGCGGGTGCTCGAACGCGCCTCGGACGCCACGCTCACCGACATCGCAGAGGCCCTCGCCGATATCGGCTACCGCGTCACCGACCTCGCAGGCCAGCTCTCCGCGTACCTCGCCGACCTCGATGAGACCGGCCCGCATGAGCTCGCAGCCGTCGAGGAGCGCCGCGCTGCGCTCGGTGTGCTGATCCGCGCGCACGGCTCGCTCGAGGAAGCCCTGGAACTCTGGCAGAGCGGCTCCGCCCGACTCGCCGAGCTCGATGACGACGGGGAACGAATCGAGCGACTGCAGGCCGAGCGGGATGCCGCCCGCGCGGACCTCGATCTGAAGGCGGAGACTCTGACAGCCGCGCGAACCTCGGCCGCCGCGAGGCTCGGCGCTGCCGTGAGCGACGAACTCCACGCCCTCGCCATGCCGGATGCCCGCCTCGAGGTCGCGGTGGCTCCGGGCGCCGAGACCACCCACGGTCGCGACGACGTCTCGATCCTCCTCGCACCGCACCCCGGTGCGGAGCCGCGCTCGGTGGCCAAGGGCGCATCCGGGGGAGAGCTCTCCCGGGTGATGCTCGCGATCGAGGTCGTCATCGCCGGGACGGATCCCGTGCCCACCTTCGTGTTCGACGAGGTCGATGCCGGCATCGGCGGCGCCGCGGCGATCGAGGTCGGGCGCCGACTCGCCCGACTCGCAGAGACGTCGCAGGTCATCGCCGTGACGCATCTCGCTCAGGTGGCGGCGTTCGCCGGCAACCACCTCTCGGTCGTCAAGTCCAACGACGGCGCAGTCACCGCCTCGAGTGTGCGCCGTCTCGAGGGGACCGAACGCGAAGCCGAGATGGCGCGGCTGCTCTCCGGTCTGACCGATTCCGACGCAGCACTCACCCATGCCCGAGAACTTCTCAGCCTCGGCACCTCCACCGCCTGATAGGATCGAAGCCCGTGATGAACTCTTCTTCTGCGGGGCCCAAGAACGACACGACCAAGCACATCTTCGTGACTGGTGGTGTCGTTTCGTCTTTGGGCAAGGGGCTCACCGCCGCGAGCCTGGGTAACCTCCTCACCGCCCGCGGACTCCGCGTCGTGATGCAGAAGCTCGACCCGTATCTGAACGTCGATCCCGGCACCATGAACCCCTTCCAGCACGGCGAGGTGTTCGTCACGGACGACGGTGCAGAGACCGATCTCGACATCGGCCACTACGAGCGCTTCCTCGACATCAACCTGTCGGAGGCCGCGAACGTCACGACCGGCCAGATCTACTCGCAGGTCATCGCCCGCGAACGCCGCGGCGAGTACCTCGGCGACACGGTGCAGGTGATCCCGCACATCACCGACGAGATCAAGCGCCGCATGCGTCTGCAGGCGACCGAGGACCCGCGTCCCGATGTCATCATCACCGAGGTCGGCGGCACCGTCGGCGACATCGAATCGCAGCCGTTCCTCGAGTCCGCACGTCAGCTGCGCCATGAGCTCGGCCGCGACAGCGTGTTCTTCGTGCATGTCTCCCTCGTGCCCTTCATGGGCGCATCCGGTGAGCAGAAGACCAAGCCCACCCAGCACTCGGTCGCTGCCCTCCGCCAGGTCGGAATCCAGCCGGACGCACTCGTGCTCCGCAGCGATCGTCCGGTCAGCGAGAGCAACCGCAACAAGATCGCGCTCATGTGCGACGTCGACGCCGAGGGCGTCATCAACACGGTCGACCTGCCGAGCATCTACGACATCCCGTCGACGCTCAACGACCAGGGCCTCGACTCGTACATCGTCCGCCGCCTGGGTCTCGATCAGAAGGCCGCAGCCGATGTCGACTGGTCGCGCTGGAGCAAGGTGCTGCATGCGGTGCACAACCCCAAGCACGAGGTGACGATCGGCCTGGTCGGAAAGTACATCGACCTGCCCGACGCGTACCTCTCGGTGACCGAAGCGCTCAAGGCGGGTGGCTTCGCGCAGGAGACCAAGGTCAACATCCGCTGGATCCCGTCCGACCTGTGCGAGACGCCCGAGGGCGCGAAGGAGCAGCTGGGCGCGCTCGACGGCATCTGCGTTCCCGGAGGCTTCGGCATCCGCGGCATCGAGGGCAAGCTCGGCGCGCTGAAGTTCGCCCGTGAGCAGGGAATCCCGACCCTGGGTCTCTGCCTGGGCCTGCAGTGCATGGTCATCGAGTACGCCCGCGACGTCGCCGGGATCGAGGGCGCCTCGTCGAGCGAGTTCGACCCCGAGACCGCAGCCCCCGTGATCGCGACCATGGCCGAGCAGATCGAGATCCTCGACGGGGGAGACCTGGGCGGTACCATGC
Organism: Microbacterium sp.; assembly: GCF_031988965.1. Lineage (GTDB taxonomy): Bacteria > Actinomycetota > Actinomycetes > Actinomycetales > Microbacteriaceae > Microbacterium. The sequence goes on along the minus strand of NZ_DALZXX010000017.1, from coordinate 30,943 downwards.
GCCTCGGCCTCTACCAGGCGGCTCTCGCCGAGGGCTCGCTGGCGCGTGAGCTGTACGGCGCGCCCGAGGCATCCGAGCGCCACCGCCACCGCTACGAGGTCAACAACGCGTACCGCACGCGTCTGGCCGAGGCCGGACTGGTGTTCTCGGGCTTGAACCCCGACCTCGACCTGGTCGAGTTCGTGGAGCTGCCCCGCGATGTGCACCCGTACTACATCGCCACCCAGGCGCACCCCGAGCTGCGCTCGCGTCCGACCGACCCGCACCCGCTGTTCCGCGGACTGGTGGGCGCGGCGATCGAGCGTCACCGGTCGAGCGAGCTGTTCGATGTCGACGCTGCCGATGCCTGAGTCGATCGAGCACCTGCGTGACGAGCCCTTCGCTCCGGAGGTGCTCCGGAGCGACCTCGCCTACCAGGGTGCGGTGTGGAACGTGCGCGACGACCTCGTCCGCTACGGCGAGGGTGAGATCCGTCGGCAGTACGTGGAGCACACCGGCGCGGTGGCGATCCTCGCTCTCGACGACGAGGACAGGGTGCTGCTGATCCAGCAGTACCGGCATCCGATCCGTCATCGTGATTGGGAGCTCCCCGCCGGGCTGCTCGACATCGCGGGTGAGGAGCCCCTCGAGGCAGCCAAGCGCGAACTCGCGGAGGAGGCCGACCTGGTCGCCGATCGCTGGGAACCGCTCGTCTCGTCGTGGACCACCCCGGGCGGGAACGACGAGGTGATCCACCTCTTCCTCGCGACCGGCATCTCATCGGCTCCGGCCGCTCATGAGCGCGAAGACGAAGAGGCCGACATCCGCGTCGAGTGGGTGCCGCTCGGCGAGGCCGTGGACGCGGTGCTCGACGGACGCATGCGCAACGGCATCCTGACGATCGGGGTGCTGGCGACCGCGCAGCGACTGCGCGACCGGAGCTGACGTGCAGCTCGATCGTGCGCTGGACACCTACCTGCGCCACGTCACGATCGAGCGCGGGCTCAGCGAGCACACCATCGCGGCATACCGGCGCGACCTCGGCGGGTACCTCGACTGGCTGCAGGCATCGGGGGTCACCGACACCGGGGAGATCACTCCGGCCGTGGTCGGCGACTTCATCGCCGAGAGGTCGGCCGGTGATCCGGCACCGGCGGCGACGAGTCTCGCGCGGCTGCAATCCTCGGTACGCGGCTGGCACAGATTCCTGGCACGTGAGGGCGTCGAGGCCGACGACCCGAGCGGACGCCTGCGTCCGCCCAAGGCACCGCGCCGCCTGCCGAAGGCCCTCACGATCGATCAGGTCGAACGCCTGCTGAACGCCCCCTCTGCCGAGGAGCCCATCGGCATCCGGGATCGCGCGCTGCTCGAGCTGCTCTATGCGACGGGTGCCCGGGTCTCCGAAGCCGTGGGGCTCGACGTCGACGATCTGGCTCACGGTGACGTCCTTCGACTGCGCGGCAAAGGATCGAAGGAGCGGATCGTCCCGGTGGGCTCCTACGCCCGCAGCGCGGTCGACGCGTATCTGACGCGGGTGCGCCCCCAGCTCGCGGCGTCGGGGCGGGCCTCGGCGCGCTTGTTCCTGGGCGCACGGGGTGCACCGCTGTCGCGGCAGAGTGCGTGGCTCGTGATCCGTGCAGCCGCCGAACGTGCGCAGATCACGGCCGAGGTGTCGCCGCACACGCTCCGGCATTCCTTCGCGACCCATCTGCTGCAGGGCGGCGCCGATGTGCGTGTGGTGCAGGAGCTGCTCGGCCATGCCTCCGTCGCGACCACCCAGATCTACACGCACGTCTCCGTCGACACGCTCCGCGACGTCTACGCGACCTCGCATCCGCGGGCGCGATAGCGGCGTCCGAGACCCCGCGACGTCATCCTTCGGAGGTATCTTCGTCCGCCATTTGGGGGACGCGGCGATCGATGCTCTCCCCCTAGTGTTACTCGGGACCGCCGATCTCTGTGCGTCGGCGATGAATGGAGTAAGACATGCGTACCACCGGTCCTCTTGCCGCGCTCGCTGCAACCGCTCTGGTGTTCACCCTCGCCGGGTGCTCCGGCGCGACCGACGGCGAGCTCACCTACGAGGACTCGCCGCTGAGCGAGTACCTGTCCGCCGCGTACGGCGGGGACCTGTCTCCGGAGGAGCAGCAGCTGCAGACCGAGGAGCTGATGGCCGAGTGCATGGCCGAAGAGGGCTTCGAGTACACGCCGAACACTCAGAACGGTGGAATGGTCTTCTCCGACGATGAGGTCGAGTGGGAGCCTGAGAAGAAGGACTGGGTCGAGAAGTACGGATACGGGATCGTGAACAACCCGTACAACGAGGTCATGCAGGAGGGTGGTTCGGAGGAGTACGTCGACCCGAACTCGGAGTACGTGCAGTCTCTCTCCGAGTCGGAGCAGACCGCGTACTACGAGACCGCCTACGGCGTGCCACCCGAGGAGGAGGAGCTCGCCGAGGACGGGAGCTACGAGTACAACTGGGAGGATGCCGGGTGCCAGGGGTGGGCTCAGCACGAGCTCGAGGGTGAGGACCCGTGGCAGTCCGACGAGTTCGCAGACCTGCGCGACAAGATGAACGCCGTGTTCACCGAGGCGCAGGAATCGCCGGAGCTCAACGACCTCAACGCCGAGTGGGCCGCATGCATGGATGACGCCGGCGAGCCCGGGTTCGGGTCTCCGATGGAATCGCAGCAGTCGATCTCCGACGAGCAGAGCGCTCTCTTCGACGCGGCATACGGCGACGGCACGACCGAGGTCGACGTCGAGTCGCCCGACTTCGTGGACCCGTCCGAGTCGCCGGAGATGAAGGAGCTCGGCGAGCGGGAGATCGAGCTCGCGTTGGCCGACCTCGAATGCCGCACGTCGCTCTCCTACATGAAGAAGTCGCTCGAGATCCAGTTCGCGATCGAGGAGAAGTTCATCGCCGAGAACAAGGCGGACCTCGAGGCCTTCAAGGCTGCGGCCGAGCAGAACAGCTGACATGAAGGACGACGAGACACCGACGACTGAACTTCCCGCCGAGCTCCTTCCCGAGCAGACCCCCGACGTCGCGCTGGAAGAGGCGGCGCAGACCGACGACGTCGACACCTCCCGTGTGAGCGGGTGGCGACGGATACTCCGCGGCAACCGGACGCTGTGGATCGTGGCGGCCTGCGCCGTCGTCAGCCTGGTCGCCGGCCTTCTGGTGGGTCGCTTCCTGATCTCCCCGGCCGACGCGAGTGAGACGCCCGACCCCGGTCTCGTCACCGTGCCGGTCGAGTTCGGGGCGCTCAGCAACGATGTGACCCTCCGCGCCGACGTCGGATACGCGGATGCCGTCGAGGTGACGATCGACACCACAGGCGGCGGCAGCGTCGTGACCGGATCCGTGCCGGAGGTGGGAGCCACGCTCAACCCGCTGTCGATCGCGCTCGAGGTCGAAGGTCGACCCGTGATCGTGCTGCCGGGCGAGCTTCCGGCCTACCGGACGCTGCGCGTCGGAGTCTCCGGCCCCGATGTCATCCAGTTGAAGCAGGCGCTCGTGAGTATCGGTATCGATGCCGGTGATGTGTCGTCGAACCTGTTCGACCAGACGACGGCGAACGCGGTCGGTCAGCTGTACGCCCAGGCGGGATACCCCCTGCCGTCGCCCGAGGAGGGGGCCGACGACACGGTTCGCGCCGCAGAGGAGGGCGTCCGCGCTGCTCAGAGCGGGGTCGCTCAGGCGGAGCAGGCGCTCGCGGCTGCGGGAGCCGGTCCGTCTAGCCTCGAGATCTGGCAGGCCGACGTCCGCGTGGCGCAGGCGGAGCAGGCGCTCGCGGACGCGAAGAACGGCGCCGAGGGGACGAACGTCCAGCAGGCGGAATGGGATCTGCAGACGGCTCGCCTCGAACGCGACCAGCTGTGGGCCGGGAAGGACACCGGAGCGGAGAGAGCAGCTCTCGATGCTGCGCGTCAGCAGGTCGGAGCGGCCGAGGAATCGCTCGCGAGTGCGCGCGAGAGCGTCCTTCCGTACTTGCCCTCGAGCGAGGTGCTGTTCCTCACGGAGTTGCCACGACGCGTCGATGCCGTGAACGTGAAGCGCGGCAGCGCCATCTCGGGCGCCGTCATGACGGTATCCGGAGCGACGGTGCGCCTCACGGGCGCGGCAGCCGAGGCCGACGCGCGACTGCTCGAGGTCGGTGCCGAGGGAGTCTTCGAGCTCCCCGACGGCACCGAGCACCGCGCGGTCGTCTCCGAGCTGAAGCCGGGGAAGGACGCCAAGGCGCGCTGGGAGGTTCTCTTCGAGCCGGACCCTCTGACCGCGGAGCAGATCTCTCAGTTGCAGGGGAGCAACGTGCGGGTGCGCATCGCGGTCGGCGCGACCGAGGGCGACGTTCTCTCGGTGCCGCTCGCTGCGCTCACCGCCGGACCCGGAGGCGAATCGCGCATCGAGGTCGTCGAGTCGGATCCCCGCGAGGGTGAGGATGCGAAGACGCGACTGGTCGTCGTCGAGACAGGGCTCGCCGCCAAGGGCGCGGTGGAGGTCACTCCCGTCGAGGGCGAACTCGACGAAGGCGATCTCGTGGTGGTGGGCAAGTGACCGACGCGCAGACGTCGATCCTGCCCGCCGCATCCGACGTCGATCCTGTCGTGCCGCTCGTCGAACTTCGTGACGTGACGCGATCGTTCCCGGGGCCGCCCGAGGTCCAGGCGCTCAAGGCGGCCACCCTCGCGGTGGCGCCGGGCGATTACATCTCGATCGTCGGTCCCAGCGGCTCGGGCAAGTCGACGATGCTCAACATCCTCGGGCTCCTCGATCGTCCGAGCGTGGGCGAGTACCGCCTGTCGGGGTCGCTCACGGGCGACCTCACGGACGACGAGCGCGCCGCTGTTCGAGCGCGATTCATCGGATTCGTGTTCCAGTCGTTCCATCTGCTGCCGCGACGCACCGTGCTCGACAACGTGCTGCTGCCGATGCTGTACAGCGGTGTACCGCGGCGCGAGCGTGAAGAGCGCGCACGCGAAGCCCTGACGCGGGTGGGCCTCGGGCACCGGATCGACTTCTTCCCGAACTCGCTCTCGGGCGGCGAAAGACAGCGAGTTGCGGTCGCCCGTGCCGTGGTGAGCGGACCCCGGTTGCTGCTCGCGGACGAGCCGACCGGAAACCTCGATCAGCGCACCTCGGGCGAGGTCATGTCGCTGTTCGAGGAGCTGAACGAAGACGGACTCACCCTCATCGTCATCACCCACGATGACGGCGTCGCTCGTCGCGCGCGGCGGTGCATCCGCATCTCCGACGGCCGATTGAGCGAGCTGTGATCGGCCGGCTCCGGCGTACGCGCCGGAAGGACGGCGACGATGCTCAGGTCGCGACGAGCGATGCCGCGGGCACTCCGCTCGTGCCGGCGATCGCGCACGCCGATCGGTTCACGTTCCAGGACCTCGTCGCCGAGGCGACGTCCGACATCGGCTCGCGCCCGGCACGGCTGGTCATGACGATCCTCGGCACTGTGCTCGGCATCGCCTCGCTCGTGGCGACGATCGGCTTCGCGCAGACGGCGGCCGCGCAGATCGCGAGCCAGTTCGACGGAGCGGCGGCGACGAGGGTCGTGGTGACCGCAGCGAAGGCGCAGTCGGGTTCCCAGAATCAGAGTGTCGCCGCGGGGCGGCTGCCGTGGGACTCGCCCGATCGTGTGACCTACCTCGCGGGAGTCGAGAGCGCGACGCTGCTCGGCGAGGTCGAGCTCACCGAGGGGGAGACGATCACGGCGGTGCCGGTGAACGACCCCTCGGCTGCGGCAGTCGCATCGCCTCGGCTGTTCTCGGCGTCGCCCGATCTGCTCGACACCGCGGAGGGCGGCCTCGTGACCGGTCGATTCTTCGACGCCGGACACGACTCGCGCGCCGACAGAGTCGCCGTGCTCGGGAAGCGGGCAGCCGAGCGCATGGGCATCAACCGGGTCGACTCCCAGCCCTCGGTCTTCATCGGCGGAGTCGCCTATGCGGTGATCGGCATCGTGGACGGGATGGAGCGTCGCAGCGAACTGCAGGATGCCGTGATCATCCCGACCGGGTCCGCGCGAGCCGACTTCGGGCTGCTCGCGCCCTCAGAGCTCGACATCCGGATCGCCGTGGGAGCCGGACCCCAGGTCGCGAAGCAGGCGGTCGTCGCTCTGCAACCCGATGACCCCGAGAGCCTCGAGGCCAAGGCGCCGTCGGGAGCCTCCGACCTGAGCCAGAGCGTGCAGTCGGACGTGAACGTGGTGTTCCTGATCCTCGGTGTCATCGCCCTGCTGGCCGGCGGTCTGGGCATCGCGAACGTCACGCTGCTGTCGGTGATGGAACGGATCGGCGAGATCGGACTGCGTCGTGCGCTCGGTGCGACGCGCCGGCAGATCGGGGCCCAGTTCATGGTCGAGTCGATCGTGATCGGCTTCATCGGGGGACTCATCGGCTCTGCACTCGGGGTGTTCGCGGTGATCGCGGTCGCCGTGGTGCAGGGGTGGACGCCGGTCACGGATCCGCTGATCGCGCTCGCAGGTGCGGTTCTCGGTGCGGTCGTCGGCTGGGGGTCCGGCTGGTACCCGGCACGCCGCGCCGCGCGCGTCGAACCGGTCGCCCCTCTGCGCGGGGCGTGACCGCTCGGGCCTCCACCTGAGCGGCCACGCCGCGCGCCGGGGGCGCAGCACGGAGCCCTGCCGCTAGAATCGATCAAGCACGAAGGAGCAGGAGAATCGGTGGTTGAGAAAGCGGCGAAGTCCAGGGCGAAGTCACAGAAGGCTGACGAGACGCCCCTCGGACCGACCGGTCGTCCCTATCACGGGTTCCCGACCCCTGCACCGCTGACGTCGCACGGCCCTGCGCGCATCATCGCCCTGTGCAATCAGAAGGGTGGGGTCGGAAAGACGACCACCTCGATCAACCTCGCGGCGTCGCTCGCCGAGTACGGCCGCAAGGTGCTCGCCGTCGACTTCGATCCGCAGGGTGCGCTGTCGGCCGGTCTCGGGATCCAGACGCACGACGTGCCGACGATCTACGACCTGCTGCTCGACACCAAGCGCGATGCCCACGACGCGATCGTGCGGTCGAACGTCGAAGGCCTCGACGTCATGCCCGCGAACATCGACCTGTCCGCGGCCGAGGTGCACCTCGTCAACGAGGTCGCACGAGAGACGATCCTCGCCCGGGTGCTCCGCCAGGTCGCGGGGGAGTACGACGTCATCCTCATCGACTGCCAGCCGTCGCTCGGACTGCTCACCGTGAACGCGCTCACCGCGGCCCACGGTGTGATCATCCCGCTCGAGTGCGAGTTCTTCGCGCTGCGCGGTGTCGCGCTGCTGATCGAGACGATCGACAAGGTCCGCGATCGCCTGAACCCGTCGATCACCATGGACGGGCTGCTCGCGACCATGTACGACCCGCGCACCCTGCATTCGCGCGAGGTCCTCGAGCGTGTGGTCGAGGCATTCGGAGACGACGTCCTCGAGACCGTGATCGGCCGCACCGTGAAGTTCCCCGACGCGTCGGTGTCGGGTGTGCCCATCACCGAGTTCGCTCCCGAACACGCCGCCGCGCAGGCCTATCTGCGGCTTGCGCGGGAGCTGGTCGCCCGTGGCGCCGTCGCCTGACGAGAGCTCTGTCGACACGACGGATGCCGTCGATCCCGCGCCCGAGGACTCTGGCTTCCGCGTCTCCCTGTCGAACTTCGACGGCCCCTTCGATCTGCTGCTGAACCTCATCTCGAAGCACGAGATGGACATCACCGAGGTCTCCCTCAGCGCGGTCACGAACGAGTTCATCGCCTATCTGAAGGAGCTCGACGACGACGAAGAGCTCGACCAGGCATCGGAGTTCCTCGTCGTCGCCGCGACGCTGCTCGACATGAAGGTGGCCGGCCTGCTGCCGCAGGGCGAGCTGGTGGATGCCGAGGCGGTCGCGCTGCTCGAAGCCCGTGATCTGCTGTTCGCCCGTCTGCTGCAGTACCGCGCCTTCAAGGAGGTCTCGGTGTGGTTCTCCCGGTGCCTGCACCGAGAGGGCCGGCGGCACGTCCGCGCGGTGCGGCTCGATGAGAAGCACCGCACGAAGACCCCTGAACTGGTCTGGACGCTCAGCGTCGACGACTTCGGGGCGCTGGCGCTGCTCGCGTTCGCTCCGAAGGAGATCCCGCGCGTCGGGCTCGATCACCTGCACGCGCCGCTCGTCAGCATCCGCGAACAGGCGGCGATCGTCGTCACCCTTCTCCGCAGCGCCGAGACGGTGAGCTTCCGCGAGCTCGTGGCCGGGGTGCAGGAGCCGGGGATCGTGGTCGCCCGCTTCATCTCGGTGCTCGAGCTGTACCGACACGCCGCGCTCTCATTCGAGCAGCTCGAGCCACTCGGCGAGCTCACCCTCCGCTGGTCGGCCGAGTCCTGGTCGGACGAGACACTCGCAAGCCTGGGGGCTGACTATGACCGATGACATGACGGCACCGCTCACAGAATCTCCGCTCGCCGAGTCGCCGCTCGCAGAGCGGATCGAGGCGATCCTGCTGATCATCGACGAGCCGATCGGGCTGGTCGCCCTCGCCGCCGCCGTGGGGTCGCCGGTCGCCGCCGTGCGACAGGCGCTCGAGACTCTCGTGGACGACTACGACGGACGCGGTCACGGCCCGCGTCGTGGGTTCGAGCTGCGAGAGGTGGGCGGTGGCTGGCGGCTCTACGTGCGGGACGATCACGACGACCTCGTCGCCGACTTCATCGGCGGGCAGGCCCCCGCGCGGTTGTCGCAGGCGGCGCTCGAGACCCTCGCGGTGATCGCCTACAAGCAGCCCGTGACTCGCAGCCAGGTCGCATCGATCCGCGCGGTGAACGTCGACTCGGTGGTTCGTACTCTGCTCGCTCGAGGTCTCATCACCGAGCTCTTCGCCGATGCGGAGACGGGCGCGATCAACTACGGCACCACCGACGCGCTGCTCCAGCACCTCGGCATCAACTCGCTCGATGAGCTGCCACCGATCTCACCGCTGCTCGACGACGGGGCAGACGGTTTCGACGAAGGGACCATCCGATGACCTCTCCCGTATCCGCTGACGCGGCACAGCCCGAGGGCGTCCGCCTCCAGAAGGTTCTCGCCGCGGCGGGCGTGGCGTCTCGCCGCGTCGTCGAGCAGTACATCGTCGAGGGGCGTATCCGCGTCAACGGCGAGACCGTGACCGAGCTCGGTCGGCGTATCGACCCCGAGAACGACCTCGTCGACGTCGACGGCACCGCCGTGCAGCTCGACGTCTCGAAGCGCTACGTGATGCTCAACAAGCCCACCGGCGTCGTGAGCAGTATGCGCGACGAGAGCGGCCGACCCGATCTGAGGCGCTTCACCGAGGACTACGAGGAGCGTCTGTACAACGTCGGCCGGCTGGATGCCGAGACGAGCGGGCTGTTGATCCTGACCAACGACGGCGCGCTCGCCCACGTATTGGCACACCCGTCGTTCGGGGTCACGAAGGTCTACATCGCCAAGGTCGAAGGCGCGGTGACCGCTCAGACCATCGCGAAGCTCACGAAGGGCATCGACCTCGAGGACGGCCCGATCGCCGCGGACAAGGCTCGTCTGCTCGACACGTCGCGTGGCTCGAGCCTCGTCGAGCTGACGCTGCACTCGGGACGCAACCGCATCGTGCGTCGCATGCTCGCGGCGGTGGGGCACCCCGTGACGGAACTCGTGCGGCGCCAGTTCGGACCCCTGCACCTGGGAACGCTCCCTGCGGGCCGGACCCGCGAACTGAGTAAAATCGAACTCGGTGCGCTGTTGACTCTCGCGCGCCGTGATTCCGGTGTCGCCGAGGCGCCAGGCGAGCAGCAGGAGAACGAGTGACCGATACGACGAGTGCGCCCGCACGGGTGCAGCCCTCGGGCTCCGTCGCGCCTCGCGTCGCGACTCGCCTCTCGGGTACCGTCCGCATCGTCGGAGCAGGCCTCTTGGGGGCGAGCATCGGCCATGCCCTGCGGGCCAAGGGAATCGACGTCGTTCTCTCCGACACGTCGCCGGCGCAGCTCCGCCTCGCCATCGACTACGGTGCGGGACGGGCAGTTGCCGATGACGATGCGCCTGCGCTCGTGGTCGTCGCCGTTCCGCCGGACGTGACGGCCGACGTCATCCAGGCCGAGCTCGAGCGACACCCGGATGCTGTCGTGACCGACGTGGCGAGCGTGAAGCTCGAGCCGTTCCGCGAGTTGCAGAGTCGCGGCGTCGATCTGACGCGCTACATCGGCTCGCACCCGCTGGCAGGGCGTGAGCGCGGGGGAGCGATCTCGGCGCGCGCTGACCTCTTCATCGGACGCCCGTGGGTCGTGTGCCGCGATCACGATACGAAGGCCGCAGATCTCGCGCTCGTCGAGTCGCTCGCCCTCGATGTCGGTGCCACACCGGTGGAGATGACTCCGGAAGAGCACGATCGCTCGGTCGCCCTGACGTCGCACGTGCCCCAGGTCGTCGCGAGCCTTCTGGCCGGCCGTCTCGCCGGCGCCGATGAGGGCGCTCTGCGGCTGGCCGGGCAGGGCGTGCGCGACACGACGCGCATCGCCGCATCGGCCCCCGAACTGTGGGTGCAGATCCTCGGAGCGAACGCACGACCCGTCGTCGAGATCCTGGATGCGCTGGCAGACGACCTGCGTCAGGTGTCGGATGCGCTTCGAGCACCCGACGCGCCGGGGTCGCGTCGCGTCGTCGCGGAGACCATCCGCCAGGGCAACGACGGCGTCGAGCGTCTGCCCGGCAAGCACGGTCAGAATCAGCGCTTCGAGACGCTCGTCGTCATGGTGGACGACACCGCGGGTCAGCTGGGTCGCCTGTTCGGCGAGCTCGGCGAGCTCGGTGTGAATGTCGAGGATCTGCGACTCGAGCATTCGCCGGGCGCGCAGTTCGGCCTGGCCGAGATCAGCGTCGACCCGGCCGCGCTGCACGGCGCCATCACAGGACTTCAGGAACGCGGTTGGCGGATTGCAGGTACGAGCAATGACTGATCTTTCGACGAATGCGGAGCAGCGCGTGGCGACCGGCGCCGACTTCATCGCGATCGACGGCCCTGCCGGATCCGGCAAGTCCAGCGTCTCCAAGGCCGTGGCTCGCGCCCTCGGCTTCGGGTACCTCGACACCGGCTCGGCGTACCGCGCTCTCGCCTGGCACGTGCTCGACCGCGGTGCCGACACGGCGGATGCGGACGCGGTGCTCGCCGCGGCATCCGACTTCCCGGTGAGCCTCGGGCTCGACCCCGACGACCGCGCGGTGCGAGTCGGCGACGTCGACGTGACGGAGGCGATACGCGAACCCCGCGTCTCAGGTGCGGTGAGCGGCGTCGCCCGCGTCGCCGAGGTCCGTGAGCAGGTCAACCGCCTTTTCCGTTCGCTCGTCGCCGAGGCGCCGTACCCCGCGGTGGTCGTCGAAGGACGTGACATCACCACGGTGGTCGCTCCCGATGCCCCCGTGCGGATCCTTCTGACCGCAGCGCCCGAGGTGCGCGCAGCCCGACGAGCCGGAGAGCTCGCCGGTGAGAACGCCGAGGCGGTGGCTGCGGCGCTGCACAAGCGCGACGCGTCTGACAGCGCCGTCGTCGATTTCCTGAATGCCGCAGACGGCGTCGAGGTGGTCGACTCGACCGACCTCGATTTCCCCCAGACCATCGACGCCGTGCTCACGGTGATCGAACGACTCCGAGGAGCACAGCATGGCTGACGACGAATACGAAGGCGGCCCCGACCAGCTCGCCGAGAAGATGGAGTCGCTCGACGAGCAGCTCGCCGAGGCCCGCGCGGAGACGCTGCGCCAGGGTCTCGCCGACTACGAGCTCGACGACGAGGATGCCGCGCTTCTAGCCGGCATCACGATGGGCGAGGACGGCATCCAGTTCATGCCGGCGCTGCCGGTGGTGGCGATCGTCGGGCGACCGAACGTGGGCAAGTCCGCGCTCGTCAACCGCATCCTCGGTCGCCGCGAAGCCGTCGTGGAGGACACTCCCGGTGTGACGCGTGACCGTGTGACGTACAAGGCCGAGTGGTCCGACCGTCGCTTCACGCTGGTCGACACCGGAGGATGGGAGCCCGACGCGAAGGGCATCGACCGTTCGGTCGCCGCCCAGGCCGAGGTCGCGATCGATCTCTCCGATGTCGTGCTGTTCGTGGTCGACGCCATGGTGGGGGCGACCTCGACCGATGAGCACGTCGTGAAGCTGCTGCGCAAGAGCGGCAAGCCGGTCTTCCTCGTCGCGAACAAGATCGACGACGGCCGCCAGGAGCCCGAGGCCGCCGCGCTGTGGAACCTCGGTCTCGGTGAGCCGTATCCGGTGTCGGCGATCCACGGCCGTGGTGTCGCAGATCTGCTCGACGCCGTGCTGACGAAGCTCCCCGAGGTCTCTGCCGTGGCGAAGGCCGAGATCGGCGGACCGCGTCGCGTGGCCATTCTGGGCCGTCCGAACGTCGGCAAGTCGTCGCTGCTCAACAAGGCCGCCGGTGAGGAGCGCGTCGTCGTGAACGACCTCGCGGGAACCACGCGCGACCCCGTCGACGAGATCGTCGAGCTCGGCGGCAAGCTGTGGACGCTCGTGGACACCGCCGGCATCCGTCGTCGCGTGCACATGGCGCAGGGTGCGGACTTCTACGCCTCGCTGCGCACATCGGCCGCCCTCGAGAAGGCCGAGGTCGCCGTCGTCGTGCTCGACGTCTCCGAGACGATCAGCGAGCAGGACGTGCGCATCATCGACCTGGTGCTCGAGTCCGGGCGTGCTCTCGTGCTGGCGTTCAACAAATGGGACCGTCTCAATGACGACGACCTCGAGAACGCCGACCGCCGACGCTACCTCGAGCGCGAGATCGAGCAGGACCTGGCGCACGTCGCCTGGGCCCCGCGCGTGAACATCTCGGCGAAGACGGGTCGTCACCTCGACAAGCTCGTGCCGGCGCTCGAGACTGCGCTCGAGAGCTGGGACCGCCGCATCCCCACGGGCAAGTTCAACGCCTTCCTCGCCGAGCTCGTCGCCGAGCACCCGCACCCGCTGCGTGGAGGCAAGCAGCCGCGCATCCTGTTCGGCACGCAGGCGTCGACGCGTCCGCCGACGTTCGTTCTCTTCACGACCGGCTTCCTCGACCCGGGCTACCGCCGGTTCATCCAGCGTCGCCTGCGCGAGCTGTACTCGTTCGAGGGGACGCCGATCGTCGTCAACATGCGCGTGCGCGAGAAGCGCCAGCGCTGATCTGCACAGGCTTCCGGCGCCGATCGTCGTCATCACTGCGTTCCCGCATGTGACTGCGATCGGTGCCGATGCCGGGATGCTGTGAAAGGCTGGAGGGGTGACTGTCGTACCTCCTGCTGCCGGTGAGCCTCGCCGCCCCGACGGACCGCGCAATCCCGGCGATGCCTGGGTCGTCGCGCCGTCGGGGGAGAAGTACTGGGGGCGATTCGGCGCCGCAGGGCTCCTCGCCGTCGATCCGGCGCGTGGCATTCTGCTGCAGCACCGTGTGGCGTGGAGCCATTTCGGTGGGACCTGGGGTCTGCCCGGCGGTGCCATGCACGAGGGCGAGTCCGCGATCGTGGGCGCCGTCCGCGAAGCGCAGGAGGAAGCAGGCGTCCCGGATGCCTCGGTGCGCCCGCGTTTCACGAGTGTGCTCGATCTCGGAATCTGGTCGTACACGACGGTGATCGCCGATGTCGTCGTGCCGTTCGAGCCGGTGATCAGCGATCCCGAGAGCGTCGCCCTGGAATGGGTGCCTGTCGACGAGGTCGATGCGCGCCCACTGCACCCCGGTTTCGCACGGGCATGGCCCGAGCTGAGGGCGCTGTTGTCGGTGCACCCGGCGCTGGTCGTCGACGCGGCGAACGTGGTCGGCTCAGTGCCGGACGGCTGGTGGAAGGACCGCGCCGGTGCCACCACTCGCCTCGCTGCGCGTCTCGACGGCCTGTCGTTCTCGGCCGCTGACCTCGAGATCGGCGGAACCGAGTGGTTCCCCGAGATCGCGCTCGTGGTCGAGGGCCAGGCACGCGGCATCGAGGTGCCGGCCTTAACACGGGATCCCGCGCCGTCGCCTGCGCCGGGGTCGACCTCCGCATCGTCATCGCCTGATGCCGGTGAGCTGCTGCCCTCTGGAGTCGTGTCCGTGGTCGAGGCCGCTGCTGCGGGTGACGACGCGATCGTCGCGGAGGTCGCGCGTCGTGCAGCTCTCGGCCAGACAGTGATCGCCGTGACGAGCGACCGCGAGCTGCAGGAGCGCGTCGCTGCTGCGGGCGCTCTGCAGGTCCGCTCGTCCGGGTGGCTGCGCGGCGTGCTCGATGCCGGGGTCTGAGTGATCTGAGTGAACTGACCGGTCATCAGACGAACATGACTCGTCGTGGTGGTGGGTCTGTGTAGGTGCGGCCGAGTGGGCTGGTCCAGGTGATGGTGCCGTCGGGTTGTTGGTGTGGTCGATGTCGCAGCGGTGGGTGGGCGTGCGGCAGCCGGGGAATCGCCGCATACTCCGCGATCATCGACCGGTGGGTCGCCTCACGATGCCACGGGTGCTCGGTCACATCCGCATCACGCACCGCGATCCGCTGCACCAGCAACTCACTCGCCCTCGCCTCCCACACCGCGATCTCCCGACGCGTCTCCACCCACTCATCGAGCAGAAGACCACGCTCCTCGAGATCGAGGTCCAGATCGGTGCGAGCAGCCATACCCCCAATTTAGAACATATGTTCTATGGGTGAAGGGGTTACTCCGGGAACATTCCGGCATCCCCAGATGCTCGTCCGCGCAGCCGATCGATGTCGCGCCGCTCGCGCTTGGTGGGTCGACCGGCTCCACGATCGCGAAGGCCGAGAGCGGCCTGCGGCTCGCGCTCCGGAGTGCGATCCTCGTACGCGAGCGCCGCCAATGGGGCTCCGACGCGCTTGACCAGCAGTTGGCGCACGATCAGGATGCGATCGAACCCGGCGATGCGCACACGCAGTTCGTCGCCGATGCGCACATGCTGCGCAGCCTTCACCTTGTCGCCGTTCACGCGCACATGCCCCGCACGGCATGCGGTCGTCGCCGCAGAGCGTGTCTTGTAGACGCGGATGGCCCAGAGCCAGCTGTCGACACGTGCCGCATCGGCCATCAGGATCCTCGCTTCCGCAGTGTGATCAGGGCGCCGGCGACGATCAGCCCCTGACCGATCGTATAGGTCAGCATGATCGCCGGGCTGCTCCAGGACGGGAGCGAATCCGGGAGGAAGAGCCGCAGTGCGAGCAGGGTGTCGCTGGCGAGGAAGAACGCTCCGCCGGTCGCGATCACGGGGTGGCAGCGCGTCGAGAATGCTGCTGTGGCGCCGAGCACCAGTCCGTAGACCGCGACCGCGATCAGCAGACTGCCGGTGTGCGGGCCGAGGCCGACCAGCATCGCCACCCACCATGCGGCATAGGCGACCGCCCACCAGGGCATCCGTCGTCGAGTGAGGTAGCGGACGAAGAGGGTGATGTATGCCACGTGGGCGACACCGAAGAAGAGCAGCATGAGCGGCACCTCGGGCGCGGCCGGGAAGAAGGTGCCGGCGCCGTCGCCGAACCAGGAGAAGAAGAGCGCCACGAAGATGAAGGCAACCGCTCCTCGTGCGGCGATCTGCCGGAGCGACACCAGCACCGGAAGGGCGAGCATCGGCATCAGCAGGAGCTTCGTCGGATCGGCTGCAGGGCTGTCTATGGCGAGAAGCCCCACATGAGTCGCTGAGATCGCGACGTACGGCAGGAATGCCCACGCGAGAAGACGGAGCGGAGTGCGACGTCGCATCCCCTCATCGTAGGGCGGCATCACCGAACCGAGCGGTCAGGACTCGACGGTCACCTGCGTGATCTGACCATCGGCGGCGAGATGCACGGCGGGCCAGTACCCCTCAGGGAAGTGCTGGCCACAGGTGTCGATGAGGTGCAGCACGATCGTGCCGTCGGCTGAGGCCTCCAGAGTCTCGAGGTTCAGATCGGTCGCGGCGTCGTCGAGCTCGTACTGCTCGGGCGTTCCGGTGCTGAAGGCCGTGACCACGGCATCCGACGCCAGCCGTCGCAGAGCCCCGAGCGCTGCCACGGTCTCGTGTACGTGGGGGAGCAGGCCGCGCGCCTCATCGGCGTTCGTTCCCTCGATCATGAGGTCGAGGGGTGCGCCGTCGACGACCGTGCCGCCCGCGTACCAGTCGTGGGTGAGGACCGTCCCATCTCCCAGCTCGGTCGTCGCACGGACGAGGGTGCCGAGTTCGGCGTCTTCGATGATCGGATGCTCGTCGCTCATGTCATCCACGCTAGTGGTCCGTTCAGGGAGCGAGTCGCTTGCCTGCGGCTTCGAGGTGCTCCCGAAGAATGCGGACGGCCTTGGGCCCCACGCCGTGGATCGAGAGGAGGTGCTTCTCGGATGCTCCGTCGAACTGATCCAGTCTGGTCAGGCCCTGCAGGGCGAGCTCGCGTCGAGCCACCCTGCCCATGGATGCAGGAAGTTCGGATTCCTCGGTCATGAGCCGAGGTCTCTTGTGACGAGCGTGCGACCCGGCTTCATCTCGGCAGTCTCCGTGAAACCGGCGGCAAGGAATGTCCCGAGAGTGCCGTGGAAGAGGTCATTCGTGCGCTTCTTCTCGCCGCGAGTGTCGACGGGGTACCCCTCGATGAGTCGTGCGCCGGATGCGCGGGCATAGTCGACCGCGGCTCGCAGCAGCTCGAGGTTCAGGCCCGACCCGCGGTGCTCGCGGCGGACCACGAAGCAGCTCACCGCCCACACGGAATCGTCGTCGAACGGCTCGTCGGATGCCGCGGCGATCATGCGCGTGCGCGGGATGCGCTCCTGACGCGTGCGCGGTCCGATGCGGATCCACCCCGCCGCCTCGCCATCGACGTAGACGATGAGCCCCGGAGGCGGACCTTCGGTGATCTCCTCGCGCAGCATCTCGGTGCGTTGCGGAGTGGTCGTCTCGTTCCAGTCCCGGTTGCTCAGCATCGGCCATATGCACTGGCAGCTCGCCCCGTCTCCGCCACCGGTGAGTGCGTGCTGAACGTCATCCCAGCGGGCCGATGTCGCCACCTCGGTCGTGATCGTCGCCATGCACGCGACGGTACGCCTGGCCTCCGACACCCGCAACGCCCGGCGCGCGCTCGGTTCGCGGAGGGCGGTCGAGTGGGGCTAAGATGGGGGAGTTGCCTGCGCGAGAGTGCAGAACAACGGGCTGTGGCGCAGCTTGGTAGCGCACTTGACTGGGGGTCAAGGGGTCGCAGGTTCAAATCCTGTCAGCCCGACCACAACAACGAAAAGCCCCGACGAGGATCACCCTCGTCGGGGCTTCGTCGTTCTCACCGCCTAGGCGGCCAGATGCCGGTGCGACGTGGGGCGGCATCCGCCCCACGTCAACCCCCTCTGTCGATCCGCCCTGTGCGCGTAGCGTCGCCGGTCCGACCGAAGGAGATGGCATATGAGCGATCTGCAGAACACCCAGGGGACCCCGGGCGCCGACGAGGAAGCGGACACCGCATCGGGTGGTGCCCCGGAGGACTCGTCGTCGAGCACCGACAAGAGCACAGATGAGATCCTCGAGGATGAGACGACGGACGAGAACGGGAAGCCGCTCGAGAACCCGTCCGGCGGCTGATCTGCTCGCGGACGAGAGCACGAGATCGCCGCTCACCGGGGAACCGGCGAGCGGCGATCTCCGTCTGTGAGGCGGTCGGCGATGGCGCTCGTGATCTCGGCCAGCGCGTCCAACTGGGTCGGAGTCAGCGCGTCGATCACGAGCCGCCGCGCCGTCTCGATGTGTCCGGGCATCGCGTGGATCAGTGCACGCCGCCCCTCTGCGGTGAGCCTGACGTTCGTGGCGCGGCGATCCTCGGGGCAGGGGAACCGGTCGACGATGCCCCTCTTCTCGAGGCGCGCGCAGACGTGCGACAGTCGGGGGAGGGTCGCGTTGGTCGACTCGGCGAGCTCCGTCATCCGCATCGTGCTCTCGGGTGCGAAGCGCAGCGACGTGAGCACGAGGAACTCGAAGTGCGTCAGCTGCGCGTCGCGCTGCAACTGCGAATCCAGCGCCGCCGGAAGAAGCTGAGCGACGGTGATCAGGCCGAGCCAGGCGTGGGATTCGCGCTCATCCATTCGGGGAACCTGGAATACCATGAGCTCATCGTACGTTACTTGTAGCGACAACCAATGAGACGCACTCGACGATCCCGCCGAGCGAGTCGATGACAGCCCGACCTCGGGTGGAACGGAGCGGATCATGACCTCGATCAGCATCATCGGAGCAGGCAACCTCGGCGCGGCGATCGCCGGCATCGCGGCGAAGGCAGGAGCGAACGTTCAGGTGCTCGCACGCGACCCTGAGAAGGCTGCCACCGTCGCGGCCCCGCTCGGAGCCGAGTCGGGTCGACTCGGTGACGCCCTCAGCGGTGAGATCGTCGTGCTCGCGGTTCCGTACCCGGCGGTCGACGATGTGCTGCGCACCTACTCGGCCGAGCTCGCGGGCAGGACGATCGTCGACGTGACGAACCCCGTCGATTTCGACACCTTCGACGGCCTGGCCGTTCCCGCCGACTCGTCGGCGGCCCGCATCATCCAGGACGCCGTGCCGGAAGCATCCGTGGTCAAGGCCTTCAACACGAACTTCGGCGCGACTCTGGCGACGGGTGTCGCCGGATCCCTCCCGACGACGGTCCTCGTCGCCGGTGACAGCGCCGCCGCCAAGCAGGCGGTGGTCGACTTCGTGGTCGCCGGCGGTCTGCGGGCGGTCGACGCGGGCTCGCTCACGCGTGCCCGTGAGCTCGAGGCGCTCGGATTCCTGCAGATCACGCTCGCCGCCGCGGAGAAGACTCCGTGGACCGGCGGATTCGCCCTCATCGGCTGAGCTCCCGCCATGACTCCTTCGTCTTCTTCGTCACCCTTCGACTGGCGCGCACCGGCGGTCTCCACCGCCGGTGCGGCGCCGGACGGCGCCCGCATGAACGCGGTCGAGCTGCTCGTCCGCGACCTCGATGCGATGACCGCCTACTACCAGCAGGCGGTGACCCTCGACATCCTCGATCAGTCCGGCGCCACGGCGACGCTGGGGCGTGCGGACGAGCCGATCATGCGACTGAGGCAGGAGAAGGACCTGCCGCCCGCGAATCCGCGCGCAGCGGGGCTGTATCACACGGCCATCCTGTTCCAGGATGAAGCACGGCTGGCGTCCGCTCTGCTGTCGGTGGCGCAGCAGGCGCCGCAGACCTTCACCGGCTCCGCAGACCATCTCGTCAGCGAGGCGTTCTACTTCACCGACCCCGAGGGCAACGGACTCGAGCTGTACCATGACCGTCCGCGAGACCAGTGGCAGGTGGCACCGGACGGATCGGTGCACATGGATTCGCTCGCGCTCGATCCGAACCGTTTCCTTCAGCGGTGGCTGGCGCCGGATGCCGACGATGAGGGACAGACGGCGACCATCGGCCATGTGCATCTGCAGGTCGGCGACATCCCGACGGCCCGCCGCTTCTACTCGGACATCCTCGGATTCGACGTCACCGCGGCACTCGGCAACACAGCGCTCTTCGTCTCCGCCGGCGGCTACCACCACCACATCGGAATGAACACGTGGCAGAGCGCAGGCGCAGGACCGCGGGCGGCCTCGCTCGGGCTCGGAGACGTCCGCGTGACCGTGCCCGCGCGTGCCGACATCAACGCGCTGGCAGACCGGCTCGCATTCCATCACGTGCCGGTCGAGGACGACGGGCGCACCCTGCGTCTGAGCGACCCGTGGGGGACGCGGCTCGCGCTCACGCCGGAGAGCTGAACCCCGGACACCGGCCTCTGCCCAGGCGAGAGGGCGTACGCTGAGCACAACAGCGTCGACGGTCCGTGGAGCGGATCGTTCGTCGATGACCGGATCTCCTGCGGGTGGTTCCGCGGGAGGTGCCGATCGGCAGACGTCTCGTCGTCGGATCGGGCCGGTACCCGATCCATCGCGGATGGATGCGCATCATGACGCTTTTCGGCTTTCTCAGTACCTATCCGCCCACGCGCTGCGGGCTCGCGACGTTCACGGAGGCACTCGCTTCGGCGATAGCCACTGATGACGGCGATCGCTGCATCGTGGTCCGCGTCGACGATGGAGTTCCCGCCGACGCCGCCGTGTCGTCGGCACGCCTTCGTGTCGACGATCGGATGCTGCAGCCGGGCGACCCCGCCGGCCGCGCCGCCGCAGCGGAGACTCTCGCCGACTGCGACATCGTGGTGATCCAGCACGAGTACGGGATCTACGGCGGCCCTGACGGCGACGAGGTCATCGACCTGCTGCAGCGGCTGCGCGTTCCGCGGGTCGTCGTGATGCATACGGTCCTTCCTGCGCCCACCGCCCATCAGCGGAGCGTCACGGAGCAGATCATCGAGAACTCCGAGATCGTCGTGGCGATGACCTCAACCGCTGCGGATCTTCTCTCGGAGCTGTATGGCGTGCCCGAGGAACGACTGCGTCTCATACCGCACGGAGTCGAGGAATGGACGGCCGAGGTCGACGTCGTGCACTCCGAGCGCCCGGTGCTTCTCACCTGGGGTCTGCTCGGACCCGGCAAGGGAATCGAGTGGGTCATCAGGGCTCTGGCGACGATGAAGGATCTGGATCCGCAGCCTCTGTACCGGGTGCTCGGCCAGACCCACCCGAAGGTGCTGCTCGAGAACGGTGAGCAGTATCGTCGCTCGCTCTGGGCGCTCGCCGACGAACTCGGCGTCAGCGCATCCGTCGAGATCGATGCGCGATACCAGCAACCCGATGAACTCGCGCGGGAGGTGGCCGGAGCGGATGTCGTGATGCTTCCGTACGACTCGCACGACCAGGCGACTTCCGGAGTCCTCGTCGAGGCGGTCGCTGCGGGCAGGCCGGTCGTCGCGACTCGGTTCCCCCATGCGATCGAACTCCTCGCCGACGGCGGGGGAGCGCTCGTCGCGCATCGGAGTCCCGATGAGGTCGCGGCGGCCGTGAGGATGCTGCTGGCGGATCCCGCGCACGCGCTGGCCGACGCGGAGCTCGCTCGTTCGCTCGGATCCGTGCTCAGCTGGCACAGCATCGCGGAGCGGTATCGCGAGCTCGCCACCGAACTGGCCCTCGTCGCCGGTCTGCGATCATGAGCGCTGTCGAGGCACCTGCGATCGCGCCGCTGTCCTTCGACCATCTCGCAGCGCTGACGACACCGAAGGGCGTGCACGAGCACGCACTGCTGCGGGAGCCGCGCCTCGAACACGGGTACTGCACCGATGATGCCGCGCGAGCACTCACCGCCGTGGTGCGGGAACCGACCCGTCCACCGGGGGCCGGTCGCCTGGAGTCCGCCTACATCGATCTGCTGGAATCCGCCGTGTCGACGAGCGGTGCGGTGCGCAATCGGCGCACCGAGGCGGGCGCCTGGAGCGACGAGCCGACGACCGGAGACTGGTGGGGGCGTGCGATCGGAGGACTCGGGGCGACCGTCAGGTACTCGCGCGATCTCGGTCACAGGTCGCGGGCGCTGCGAGCGTTCCTCCGAGCAGCGGTGCGGTCGTCGGTCGATGTGAGAGCCAGCGCGTTCGCGGCCATCGGTACGGCCGATGTCCTCCGTGCTCTGCCCGACGCGACGGCGGCGCGTGTGCTGTTGATCGACTGCCTCGCACGGATCCCTCGGGTGGCCGACGGCGGTCACGGCTGGCCTGAGCCGACTCTCCGCTACGCGAACGCAGCTCTCTGCGAGGCGCTGATCGCCGGGGGCAACGCACTCGGACGACGGGAGACCCTCGACGAAGGTCTTCGCATGCTCACGGGCCTCATCGCTGTCGAGACCTCGCCGCGCGGACACCTGTCGGTCACCGGTTCGGCGGGGAGATCGATTGGTGTGACCGGGCCGCTCTGGGACCAGCAGCCGATCGAACCGGCGGCGATCGCCGACGCCTGTGCGCGGGCGCTCGAGGTCACGGGAGACCGCCGGTGGGCGCGGGAGGTCCTGCGCGCCTGGGCATGGTTCGAGGGCGACAACGACAACGGAATCCGGATGCTCGACGAGACGACCGGTGCCGGTTTCGACGGCCTCGTGCCCGGCGGGCGCAATGAGAACTGCGGGGCGGAATCCACGATCTCGGCGATCAGGACGAATCAGAACGCCCGTGTCGCCGCACGGTGGCTGTCGTGAACGCACTGGCCGTCGATGCGGGCGTCGAGCTCTCGGCGCGCCCCGAGCGTGTCGTGCTTCGTCTGTTCCTGCCAGGGGAGAGCACTCCGGGCGGCGACACCAGGACCGAGGCTGTGCTGCGGCGAGTCTCCGCGATGCGGCCGAGCGACATCGCCGCCGAGGCGATGACCATACTCGATCGCTTCGGCCCGCGTCATCCCGATCTGGCCGCGATGCTGCGCGCCAACGCCGAGGTCGTCCTCCCGGCCGACGCGCCTCCTCTCGACGACGACAGCGCCACCGTGATCGGGGCGGTGTTCTCGGCCGAGTACGCCGTCGAAGCGGCGGCGCTCTGCAATCCGAGCATCGTGCAGCATCCCGACCAGTCGTCGCTGTCACCGGGGGAGTTCCGGGTGCTCCTCAGTCTGCGATCGATCGGAGAAGGGCACATCTCGTCGATCCAGTTCTGCGAGGCGATCATCGGTCCTGATCGCACCTGGAGTTTTCTGCCCCGGAGTGAGACGCTCAGCTCGCCGGCCATCGGCGAGGCGACGTGGACGCGAGAGCATTTCGCTCGCGCTCTGGCGCACAGCGGTGGGACGGGGGAGACCACTCGCGCGGTCGTCCAGTCCCTGCCTCGGACATTCTCGGCCTCGATGTTCGAGGGTGCGGTGCACGGGCTGCGATCGCCGCTGCTGCATCAGGCGGGGGCGCGCGATGAGCTCAATCGCATGCGGATCGCTGTCGATTCTGCGTACGGCGTCGAGTTCTCGCCCGCTGATCCGGTGAGCGGTCGCGTGCTCTTTCCGGTCGCGGACGAGGAGCGGCGGGGGATGGAAGATGTCCGGCTCGTCGAGATCGCCGACGCGGACGGACCACGCTATCGCGGCACTTTCACCGCCTACGACGGCCATTCCATCGCCTCACGGGTGTTCACGACCGATGACTTCCGACGCTTCGAGATACACCGGTTGACCGGCGAACCCGCTCGCACCAAGGGCATGGCGCTGTTCCCGAGGCGATTCGACGGCGAATGGCTGGCACTGAGCCGAGCGGACGGAGAGTCGACAGGCATCGCCCGTTCGGCGAACGGACTCGATTGGTCGCGTCAGACGGCGATCCACAGCCCGTCAGAGCTGTGGGACGTGGTGCAGACGGGGAACTGCGGGTCGCCTCTGGAGACGACGGCGGGCTGGCTGGTGCTCACGCACGGAGTCGGACCGATGAGGTCGTACAGCATCGGAGCGATCCTGCTCGACCTCGAGGATCCGACGCGAGTCATCGGCGTGCTGGATCGGCCGCTCATCGAGCCGACCGACGCGATCGGGGGGTACGTCCCGAACGTGGTCTACACCTGCGGAGGGATCATCCACGAGGGCGTCCTCTGGATCCCGCACGGCGTCGCTGACCAGAGGATCCGGGTGGCATCGGTGATGCTCGCGCCCCTGCTCGCCGAGATGACCGGATAGTCGGTCGGGGTTGGTTGCCCTCCCGAGTCACCCACCCCAGATGGATCGCTCGAGAGGGCTCACCGTCCATCCCGGACGGTAGGGGAGGCGGCGAAAACTCTCGCTGCTCTCATCGGCTGAATCCCCAATCCCCAGCCGGTAGCCCCCGCTACTGAATGCAGAATATCGCGAAATCGGCTTGTCCGCCATTTGGGGGACAAAGAAATCTACGAATGTTTCTTCCGAGTTCCGGGGTTGTCCTGAGAGCGCCGACTCATAGAGTGGGGTCATGGACAGAAAGCTCGTGCTGGATGCGCAGCTCGCCATCGCGATCGGTCATCGGATCGAGGTGACCGAGCACATCGTGGAGGCGACGGGTGAGCCGGCGGTGCTCCTGATCGTCGACCTCGAGACCGGCGTCAGATATCGCCGGGAGGGTGCCCCGAGGGGTGAGCTCGTGCGCTGGTTCGGGCGGGTCGTCGACTGCACCGTGACGATCGGCGGGCGCATCACGTACACCGCTCTCGCCGTGGATACGGATGGCGACGGCAGTGGGGCAGCAGGCGCGGAGGCTGCCCTGCTGGGCGCGGATGCGGCGGTCGAGTCGGCGAAGGCGCAGGCCGCACGCTGGGGCGGCAGTGACCGCGTACCCGCTCCCGAGCCCGAACGCTTCTGGTGATGTCCTCTCACCGGAAGTCGCGCGAACGGTGCATGACTCCGGTGCGGAGATCTTCGAAGGCATCGGCGAGGACGTTCACGACGCCTTCAGCTGACCGCTCGAGGATGCCACGGATGATGAGCGCCGGCGAATCACGGGCGACCCGGCGATAGCGCGCCCATACCCCGGTCGAACAGATCACATTGACGAGGCCGCTCTCGTCCTCGAGGTTGAGGAAGGTGACACCCGCCGCCGTCGCCGGACGCTGTCGGTGCGTGACGAGTCCCGCGACCTCCACTCGCCGTCCGATCTCGTGGTGCTGCAGATCTGCTGAGGAGAGGACCCCGCGCTCGCGCAGCGGACCGCGGAAGTGAGACATCGGGTGGTCGTCGGTCGAGACGCCGGTCGACCACAGATCGGCGGAGAGGCGCTCATAGCTGGACTGGTCGCTGAACAGCGGGGGCTGCACGGCCACGGTCGTCCCCGGAAGATACTGTGCGCGGTCCTCTGCTGCCGCGCCGGCGAGCCAGATCGCCTCTCTGCGCTGGAGCCCCAGGCACTCGAAGGCGCCGGCCGTCGCCAGAGCCTCCAGCTGCGCGGCCGTGGCGTCGGTCCGCCGGACCAGATCGTGCAGATCGCGGTAGGGCCCTTCGGCTTCCCGTGCGGACACGATCCGCCTGGCCAGGGGCATGCCGATCCCGCGCACGCCGCTGAGCCCGAGGCGCACCGCGTAGGCGCCGTCTCTGCGGTGCTGCACCGACTCGTCCGGGCGGGAGCGATCGAACCGCGGGACACGCGGCTGCGACGCATCAGCGCAGGAGTCGAGCCCCGTCGGCATCCGCAACGGCGTCCCGCCGTCGAGAGGCTCGAGGGTCTCCGTCGTGCCGGAGGCATGCAGATCGGGTCGACGCACCTCGACACCGTGCCGCCGAGCATCTGCGGTCAGGGTCGAGGCGGAGTAGAAGCCCATGGGCTGCGATCGCAGGAGTCCGGCGAGGAACGCTGCGGGATAGTGCAGCTTGATCCAGGAGCTCGCATAGACGAGGAGCGCGAAGGACAGCGAGTGCGACTCGGCGAAACCGAAGTTCGAGAACGCCTGGATCTGCGCGTAGATGCGGTCGGACTGCTCGGAGGTCAGACCGCGCCGGGACATTCCCGCATAGAGCTTGTCGCGTACCTTCTCGATCTTCTCGAGACCGCGCTTCGAGCCCATGGCCCGTCGCAGCAGATCGGCCTCATCGGCGGTGCAGTCGCCGATGGCCGTCGCCATTTGGATCAGCTGCTCCTGGAAGATCGGGATGCCCAGCGTCCGCTTCAGGATCGGCTCGAGATCGCTGTGGGGGTAAGGGATCTCGAGCACCACCGGGTCTTCGCCGCGGGCGGCTCGTGCACGGTTCTCCTCGTCGAGGGCATCCTTCGCGATCTTCCGGCGGACGAACGGGTGCACGGCCCCGCCCTGGATGGGGCCCGGCCTGATCAGGGCGATCTGGATCGCGAGGTCGTAGAAGGCGCGGGGCTGCAGGCGGGGGAGCAGGCCGATCTGTGCACGGGACTCGACCTGGAACACCCCGATCGAATCCGCTCTGCACAGCATGTCGTAGACGGCGGGCTCTTCCTTCGGAAGGGTCTCCAGCGTCCAGTCCTCACCTGTCGCCTCACGGACGAGGTCGAAGGAGTGCTGCAACGCCGCCAGCATCCCGAGCCCCAGCAGATCGAACTTCACCAGCCCCATCCAGGCCGCATCGTCTTTGTCCCACTGGATCACCGTGCGGTTCTCCATGCGTGCATGCTCGACGGGGACGACCTCGCCGACGGGTCTCGCCGTGAGGACCATGCCTCCCGAGTGGATGCCGAGGTGCCGTGGCGCCTTCAGCAGCTCGCCCGCGTACTCGACGACGCTCTGCGGGATGTCGTGCTCCTCGGCCATCTCCAGCCCTGAGCTCCAGCCGTCGACCTGCCGCGACCATGCGTCCTGCTGGCCCGGTGAGTACCCGAGCGCCCTCGCCATATCGCGGACGGCGTTCTTCGGGCGGTACTGGATGACGTTCGCCACCTGCGCCGCGCGCTCGCGCCCGTACTCGCCGTACACCCACTGGATGATCTCCTCGCGGCGGTCGGAATCGAAGTCGACATCGATGTCAGGCTCTTCCTGACGGGTGGTGGCGAGGAACCGTTCGAACGGCAGTCGGTACAGGATCGGATCGACCGCGGTGATCCCGAGCAGATAGCAGACCGCGCTCGCCGCAGCGGACCCGCGCCCCTGGCAGAGGATGCGGCGGCGCTTCGCCTCGGCGACGATGCCGTGCACGATGAGGAAGTAGCCGGGGAAGTCCTTCTCCTCGATCACATCGAGCTCGCGTTCGATCCGGCGATGACCGTCGTCATCCAGGTCGGGGTACTTCGTGGGTACGGCCTGCCACACCAGGTGCCTCAGCCAGCTCATCGGAGTGTGGCCGTCGGGAACCTTCTGCTTCGGCAGCGCAGGGCGTGCACGGCGAAGGGGGAAGGCGGATGCCGCTGCGATCTCGAGTCCGTGGGAGATGGCTCCGGGGTATCGACGGAAGCGCGCGGCCATCTCCGCTCCGCTGCGCAGGTGCGCACCGCCGTGCGAGGGGAGCCAGCCGTCGAGATCGTCCATGCTCCGCACCGCTCGCACCGCGGCCACCGCTTCGGCCAGTGATGCGCGCTCGGGGGCGGCGTAGTGCACGTTGTTGGTGGCCACGACGGGAAGGCGCAGTCGCCGGGCGAGACCAGCCAGAGCATCGTTGCGACGGGTGTCCAGGGGGTCGCCGTGGTCGAACAGCTCGACGGCGACATGATCCTGTCCGAACAGATCGACGAGCCGACGCAGGGGCGTCAGGGCGTCTCCGGATTCGAGACCGCGACGGACGGCGCCCTTGCGGCAGCCCGTGAGGATCGTCCACTGTCCGCCGGCCGTGGCGGCCAGCTCGTCGAGGTCGTAGACGGGGCGTCCCTTCTCTCCTCCGCGCAGGTGGGCTGTGGTCATGGCTCCCGAGAGCCGGTGATACCCCTCCAACCCGTCGGCGATCACGAGCAGATGATCGCCGATCGGGTCTGCGGACCCGCGCTGAGGCGCATCGAGTCCGAGCGAGAGCTCGGCGCCGTACACCGTCTGCACCTCGACCTGCATGAGCTCGGCGACCTCGGCGAAGCGTGCCGCCCCGTAGAAGCCGTCGTGGTCGGTGAGCGCCAGGGCGGTGAGGCCGAGCCGTTCTGCTTCGGCCAGCAGATCTTCGGGGGAGGACGCCCCGTCGAGGAAGGAGTATGAGGAGTGGGCGTGCAGTTCGGCATAGGGCACGGCATCGCCGGGCCGGCCCTTCGCGGTCGGCGGAGTGCGTGTGCGACGGGTGCTGATGGGACCCGGGTCGGGGCGGATGGTCGGAGGTTCTCCGCCGATCGGGTGGGGTGACTCCTCGCCGCTCAGAGCGCGTTCCAACTCGTTCCAGGTCATCGGAGGGTTGTGCCAGCCCATCAGCGGTACCTCCCTTCCGCCCACCAGCGGCCGCCGGCGCAGAAGACGAGCCAGGCGCGATCGTGACCGTCGACGATCTGAAGGCGATGCCCCCTCTTGCCGCCCGATGGATCCCAGCGTCGCTCATGGATCGGCCAGGGGCCCGCCCAGGCTCGCACGGCGTCACCGTCGATATGCGCCGGGGCTGCGGACAGCGCGCCCCGGGCGTCGACGTCCACCGTCTCTCCTCCCTCTGATCGGACTCCGATCGGTCGAGGGGGCAGGAACACCTCCGCGGGCAGTGGATCGGGAAGGCTGCCGGGCCAGGGGCGCTCCGGATCGCGGGGAGCGACAGCCCGTTCTCCCCACGGGGTGAGGACCTGGCGATCGGCGAGCCATCGACCGCCCGAGAGCGCGGCGGTGACCACTCCCTGATGGCCGAGCATGGTCTGAACGCGGGACACGGCATGGTGCAGACGCTCGTCGGTGCCGGAGCCGAAGAGTCCCGGCTGGTGGTGGGCGGCATCGTCGACCGCCACGGGGACGATGCGCACCAGGCTGATGCCCCCGAAAGCCCTCGCCTCGTCCACCGGAGCCTTCGCGGATTCCGCGGCCAGAGCCTCCAGCTGCCAGCGGACCCTGTCGACGAGGTCAGCGGCATCGAAGCAGGTGGGATGCAGCCAGGGGCGGGAGAACACCGTGCCGTTGTCATCGGTCAGGTCGATGCGCACCTCGGTGCAGACGACCGAGGCCTCGCCGAGGGCGAGCATCACGGAATCCGCCGTCTGCCGCACCGCGAACGCGACCTGATCGGCTCCGGCGAGAGGCGACTCGAACTCGATCGAACGCACCAGCTCCGGATCGGGCGGGCGGGGGACCACCCCTCGGGAGTCGGCTCCGGCGGCGAGGGAATGCAGGCGGGCGCCGCGCTCGCCGAATCGGTCGCGCACCTCGACCTCATCGAGCGCGGCGAATTCGCCGAGTGTGCGAACGCCGAGTCGCACCAGCAGGCCCGTGAGCTGTTCGTCTCGCAGCACCTGTACCGGGAGGGGGCGGAGGAAGTCCTCGGCGCGGCCGGCCGGTATCACTGTGCAGGCCGTGGGTCCCCTGGCTGCGAGCTCAGCGGTGAACGGTCCGTCGGCGATGCCCACGCGCACCTCGGGAAAGCCGGCCTCGGTCAGCATGCGGATCAGGTTCTCGCCGGCTGCGCTCTCGCCGTCGTGATAGCGGGAGATGCCCCGGGCGCGCACGGCGGCGAGTCCCGGTCGCAGCAGCGCCGCACCGGGGGCGTGCTTCTCGATGAGCTGGAGCACCGGCAGGAACGCCCTCTCGTCACGGGCCGGATCATGGGGCAGCACCCGCAGCGACGAGAGATGGCCCTGCGCGACTCTGCGGCGCTGTCCTGCGCGAACCCCGTGCTCGCGTGCCGACGCCGTGCAGGCGACCACGGTGTTCGCGTGCATCAGAGCGGTCGGTGCATGGGGTGGTGGCCCTCCCAGGGCTGCGCGCAGCGGCCAATCGGGGAACCACAGCACGAGCACGCGCAGAGGGGCGGTCATCCTGCCACCGCCAGAGGTCGATACTCACGACCGGTGTCGTCGCGATCGCGCAGAGCGGGCAATGCGGTCAACTCGGCCCTCGTATCGGCGGTCGTGCTCTCTGCGGGAAGCTCTTCGATGGCGCCCAGTGGGCCGGGCAGCCGCACGCGCACACTCGCGGGCAGGGGACTGTGTCGCGTGGTCGCGGTCACCGTGGCCGTGGACCCCTCGATCAGCCCCCATCCTTCGCCGATGCCCTCCCAGTGCTGGTCGTGGAGGCGGATCGTGCCCTCGCTCTGCGGCCAGGCCCCCGTCGAGGTCGATTCGGTCACGAGAAGCGTGCCGCCGCGATCCCGCAGCCGGGCGCTCAGACGCGACACATCGGCATCGCGAGCCCGGCTGCCCGGCTGCACGGCGATGAGCGGGACCACCTCGGCCAGCGCGGAGGTCGCGGCGAGCCAGCGGTCGCCCGGCTCGGGGACGAGGATCAGTCGGGGCAGTGCGATGCCGAACGCCGCAGCCGCCTCGACGCCCAGCGTGGGCATGCCGACCACCGCGCACCACAGTCCACGGCGCGAGGCGGCGCTGAGGAGAGCGAGCACCAGGCTCGGTGAGGGGGAGACCGTGTAGGAGGTTCCGGCCTGGAGCCCCTGTTCTGGCAGCAGGGAGGAGAAGGCGGGGTCGAGGGGGAGCAGCGGGAGATCGCTGCGTCGCCGCTGCATCCGGCTGATCTCCCGGCGCAGCCTCAACACCTCTCCGGCGCGGGAGTCGCCGACCGGAGAGAGCGCGGTCACCGCTTCGAGCCCGATCCCCATGCATCCATCCTCGAATATATGTACGAATAAATCAACTGGAGATGATGACTCTAGTTCGAACGTCAGACATCCGCGGAACGGTGCGGATCTTCGCCGAAGGGTGGCGATCCGTCGTTATCCACAGCGCTCTCCGCGGGTGGCCACGCATCTCCTACCCTTCCCGCATGGATCCCCGTGCCCTGGCCCTGATCGTCGTCCACCTCGCCCTGTTCGCGGTGGGATGCGTGCTCCTGGTCATAGACATCCGCACGCACCGGCTGCCCGACCGCATCGTGCTGCCCACACTCGCGACACTCCTCGGGCTGGTGATCCTCGACGTGCTTCTGGCCGGTGAGACCGCTCGATCGGTGCGAGCCGTCGCAGGGCTGCTGATCCTGGGCGGCTTCTATGCGCTGCTGCGGCTGATCAGCAGCGAGGGCATGGGAGGAGGAGACGTGAAGCTCGCCGCCGTGATCGGGCTCGTGCTCGGCTGGCACGGGTGGCAGGCGCTCGCCGTGGGCGCAGCGTCGGCGTTCGTCCTCGGGGCGCTGCATGCCACGGTGCTGATGTCGCTGCGCCGGGCGGATCGTTCGACGCGCATCGCCTTCGGCCCCTGGATGATCGTCGGGGCGTCGCTCGGCATCCTCGTGGCGTGAGCTCCGTTCGGTCGGACGGGGCTAGGGTGAAGGACATGGCACTCGCACGACTCCACGGAGGCCCGCTCGACGGGCAGATCATTCCCCTCGACGACGCGGACGACAAGCTGATCGTCCCTTACAGCGAGACGCAGGTGGTGTACAACCGCCGCGGTGACGAGCAGAACACCGGCGACAGCGACGGTCCCACCGAGATCGACTACTGGTTCGACGAGTCGCTCGAGGATCTCACCTCGTCGGATGACTGAGGCCCCGACCGGTTCCGAGCCCTCGAGGACCGTCGAGGTCGAGGGCGTGCCCGGATCGCGTCCGGCACCCTGACCA
>NZ_DALZXX010000016.1:31134-39698 GCF_031988965.1 Microbacterium sp. | reverse complement strand
CCGCCTGACGCCGTTGTTCGAGGCCATCGAGCGCCTCGGCAGCGCGTGGGCGGATGCCGGGATGAGCACGGATCTGTCTCGTGCGGAACTGCTCGGCGCACATCGCGCGATCAGTGAGGTGCAGCGCTGCCTCGACGGACTCCACACCGAGATCGCTGCCACGATCGCGCACGAATCGCGGTCGGAGCTCGGCCCCGAGGGCCTGGCGACACAGCACGGTTATCGGAGCGCGGCGGTGATGATCGCAGCGGGGACGGGCGGCGCGGTGGGTGACGCGAAGCGCCTCATCGCCGTCGGGCAGGCAGCCGCACCGCGCACCACCCTGCTGGGCGAGGTGCTGCCTGCGAAACACCCTGTGCTCGCGGCGGCGCTCGCCGCGGGAGAGATCTCGGTGCAGGCCGCGGCGCTCATCCTCGCGCTGCTCGAGCGCGTCCGTCTGAAGACCGGTTCGGTTCGGGTCGAAGAAGCCGAGCGGCTGCTCGTCACCCGTGCTGCGGGGATGTCGCTCGCTGACGTTCGCAAGATGCTCGCCCGCGCGGAGGCCTGGCTCGATCCCGACGGCATCGCCCCGAAGGAGCGGGAGGCGCGCGATCGCCGGTCGCTCACCATGTTCGAGCGTGATGGTTCCTTCCACCTGAACCTGCAGACGGACATCGCCTCGAGCGCGGCCATCAAGGCGGCGATACAGGCCTACGTGTCCGCGACCTTCCAGGCGCGGATCACGGCCACCGATCGCGATGCGTCGGATGCCGATCGTCGCACGGTCGCGATGACCCAGGCCGACGCGCTGTCCGCCATCTGCGAGCACGCGATCGCCTGCGACAACGGCGGGATGCCCGCCACCGGCGCGACCGTCGTCGTGCGCGTGGGACTCGATGAGCTCAGCTCTGGCGAGGGCGCTGCGACGATCGACGGCAGCGACCGGTCCGTGAGTGTCAGCACGTGTCGGCGGATGGCCGCAGGGGGCGGAATCATCCCGGTGGTTCTCGGGTCAGCGGGGGAGATCCTCGACTGGGGGCGCGAGAAGAGACTCTTCACCCGCGCGCAGCGGCTGGCTCTCGTCGAGCGAGACGGCGGATGCGCGATGTGCGGTCTTCCGCCGCAGATGACCAAGGCGCACCACATCCGGTGGTGGGCACGAGACAGTGGACCGACCGATCTGAACAACGGAGTGCTGTTGTGCGAGTTGTGTCATCACCGCATCCACGACAACGGATGGGAGATCCGCATCGAGGGGATCGGTACCGCGGCGCGGGTGTGGCTCATACCGCCTCCGCACGTCGATCCGGCGAGGACTCCTCGCCTCGGAGGGCGGGCCCGCTATGACATCGCTGCCTGACACAGGCGTCGCGGTGTCGGTATCAGACGTGCACGTCGGCGGGGGACTCCTCGCCCTCGTGGAAGCTCGGCTTCTTGCCGACCAGGCGACCGATTCCGAGGATGATGCCGACGATGAGCAGACCCGCGATCAGGCCGGCAATGGCCGAGAACAGAGTGTCGCCGATCCAGACGATCACGGCGCCGGCCGGCTCGAGGAAGTGCTCGATGCCGTGCAGGATGTCCTCTCCGAAGTGCACGCCGACCTCGCCGAGGTTCACGAGCAGCAGGTGGC
The DNA here is from genome assembly GCF_031988965.1 of Microbacterium sp. GTDB lineage: Bacteria > Actinomycetota > Actinomycetes > Actinomycetales > Microbacteriaceae > Microbacterium. The sequence goes on along the minus strand of NZ_DALZXX010000016.1, from coordinate 38,086 downwards.
CGCCGACCCAGAGCATCGCGACTGTGCCGAGGATGCTGATGAAGCGGAAGACCGCGGGCATCGAGCGCACGATGCGCATCCCGGTGTGGCGCACGCGTGCGACCGGGTTCTTCGCCATCTTCAAGCCGATGTCGTCGATCTTCACCAGCAGCGCGACCGCGCCGTACACGACGCCGGTCATGAGCAGCGCGATCACGGCGAGGATCGCGAGGGTGGTCCAGATGTCGAGCCCCGCCTCGAGGTTCGCGAGAGAGATGAGCATGATCTCGGTCGAGAGGATGAGGTCGGTGCGCACCGCGCCCCAGACCAGCTTGTTTTCGTTACGGGCACCCTCGTCGGCGTGGCCGTGCTGCACGCCGAACCACTCGAGTACCTTCTCGGCTCCTTCGAAGCACAGGTACGCGCCGCCGAGGATGAGGAGGTACGGCAGCACCCAGGGGGCGAACGCGGTGAGCAGAAGAGCGATCGGGATGATGATCACGAACTTGTTCGCGAGCGATCCGAGGGCGATCTTCGCGACGACCGGCAGCTCACGTGCAGGAGTGATGCCCTGGACATACTGCGGGGTCACGGCGGCATCGTCGATCACGACGCCCGCAGCCTTCGCCGACGCCTTCATCGCCGCGCTGAGAATGTCATCGACGACGGCGAGCAGTCCAACAGACATGTGCGTCTCCCTGTGGTGTGTGTGGCTGAGCAACTCTATCGACTGCGGCGAAACTCACAGCGCGCTCACAGTCCCGGGGGACCAAATCGGCGCACCCGGCGGTTGTGCTCTATGACGCCGCAGCCAGCTGCGTCGGACAAGGAGACAGATCATGTCGAACGAGTACAGCAAGACCCCCGGGGCCGTCAGCGACCTCACGCACCTGCAGTACGAGGTCACGCAGGAGGATGCCACCGAGCCTCCGTTCCGCAACGCGTACTGGAACAACCACGACGACGGCATCTACGTCGACGTCGTCTCGGGACAGCCGTTGTTCGCGTCGACCGACAAGTTCGACAGCGGCACCGGATGGCCGAGCTTCACGAAGCCGATCGAGGCCGACGCCGTCACCACCCGCACAGACCGTACGCTGTGGATGAAGCGCACCGAAGCGCGCTCCAGCGGCGCCGACAGCCACCTCGGTCACGTCTTCGACGACGGGCCGCGCGACGCCGGCGGACTCCGCTACTGCATGAACTCCGCGGCCCTCCGCTTCATCCCGGCTGACAGCCTGGAAGATGAGGGGTACGGTCGCTACCGTCACCTCTTCCCCACCACCCCCACCTCTGAGGAGCAGTCATGACCGACAACGGAACCATCACCCGCACCCCCGGGACCGAGACCGCCGTGCTCGCCGGCGGCTGCTTCTGGGGCATGGAAGACCTGATCCGCCGCCAGCCCGGCGTGCTCGACACACGCGTCGGCTACACCGGTGGCCAGAACGACCACGCGACCTACCGCAACCACCCGGGTCACGCCGAGGCCGTCGAGATCGTCTTCGATCCGACCAAGACGACGTACCGCGACATCCTCGCGTTCTTCTTCCAGATCCACGACCCGTCCACCAAGGACCGCCAGGGCAACGACATCGGCTCGAGCTACCGCTCGGCGATCTTCCCGCTCAGCCCCGAGCAGGAGGCCGTCGCGCGCGACACGATCGCCGATGTCGACGCTTCGGGTCTGTGGCCGGCCAAGGCCGTCACCACGATCGAGCCCGAGGGGCCGTTCTGGCAGGCCGAGGAAGAGCACCAGGACTACCTGATCAAGTACCCCAACGGCTACACCTGCCACTTCCCGCGCGCGGGATGGGTGCTGCCGAAGCGCGAAGAGAACGCGACCGTCTGATCATGACGCCGAGAGCCCTTCGTCTCATCGAGACGGAGGGCTCTCCCCGTACCCGCGACAGCTGACCGCTGTCAGCTCGCCGACAGGAATGCCAATGCCGCTTCCTTGAAGGCACGGGATCCCGGAGCGTTGAAGTGATTGCGGTCTGGAATCTCGAAGAACTGGCCCTGAGGGGCAGCAGACGACAACGCGCGGGAACCTTCGATGATCGCGTCCTTCGATCCGGTCGCGAAGAGCACCGGACTCGACGGGGCGTTCGACGGATCGGGGTCGATCATCCGTGACGACCGCATACCCTCGGCCAAGGCGACGAGCGCGCTCAGATCGTTGCCCGGCACGCGCTCGGTCAGGGCGATGTAGTTCTGCGTCGTGGGATCGGCGACGGGTGTGCCGTCAGCCAGGTACGCGCGCACCTGGTCGAGATCGAGGCGCGCGAGTGGGATGCCGTCAGGCACGCCGCCGAGCACGGAGCGGCCGATGCGATGGGGCAGGTCGCGCACGACCTCCCAGCCGACACGGGCGCCCAGTGAGTACCCGACGTAGAACGCCTTGTCGACGAGGTACGCATCCATGACGGTCTCGACGTCGGTCGCGAGGGTGCGGATGCCGTACGCATCCGCCTGATGAGGCTTCTCGCTGAGCCCATGGCCGCGCTGGTCGAGGGCGAGCACCCGGTACCCGGCCTTCGTGAGCTCGCGCACCCACCCGGTGAGAACCCAGGTGTCTCGGGCGCTCGACGCGAAGCCGTGCACGATCACCACCACGGGGGCGTCGAGTTCACCCCATGTGTACGTCGCGAGGCGAGTGCCGTCAGCGGCGTGCACCTGCTGAGGTTCGGGCATGACGGTCAGGTCGGAGAGAGGAACAGCCACGGCATCCATTGTCCTCCTGCGCGCGCCCGGGGCGTCGCATCCCGGTCGTTGAGCGAGGAGCGAAGCCCCGAGACGAAACGCGGTGACGTACCTCTGCACGTCACCGCGTTTCGTCTCGGTCGGCTCCGCCGTCCTCGCTCAACGACCGGGGAATGAAGCGGGTGTGGCTCCGCCGTCCTCGCTCAACGACCGGGAGCGAAGCGGGTGCGGATCAGAAGCGGGCGCGCAGCGCCTCACCCAGACCGGCGTCCACGTTCGTCCAGTACTGGAAGAAGCGCTCGCGGATCGCGTCGATCGTGATGCTCCGGCCTTGACCGGTCAGCGTGTCGATGAACCGGGCGCGCGCCTCGTCGTCGAACACCTCGCGGTACAGGGTTCCGGCCTGACCGAAGTCATCGTCGTCCGCGCGCAGGGTGGCCGCGGCGCGCATCAGCTCGCCGTCCGACTCCCAGCTCGCCTCGACACCGGCCGCCGGGTCGGCGGTCGGACCGCCCGCGGGGCCGTACGAGTTCGGCGTGTAGGTGCGATGCTCGGCCGGGTTGAACCGGTACTGCATCTGGCCCTCGTGCATGTAGTTGCGCGTCTCGGCCGCGTGCGCCTGGTTGACCGGCAGCTGGTTGTAGTTCGCGCCGATGCGGTAGCGCTGAGCATCCGCGTAGGCGAACGCACGGGCCATCAGCATCTTGTCGGGCGAGATGCCGGTTCCGGGCACCTGGTTGCCGGGCGAGAACGCCGCCTGCTCGATCTCCGCGAAGAAGTTCTGCGGGTTGCGGTCGAGCGTGAACGTGCCGACCTTGATGCGCGGGTAGTCCTTCTTCGACCACGTCTTGGTGAGGTCGAACGGGTTGAAGCGGTAGGTCTTGCCCTCTTCGTACGTCATGATCTGCACGTAGACGTCCCACGACGGGGCGTCGCCACGAGAGATCGCGTCGAACAGGTCGCGACGGTAGTAGTCGGCATCCGAACCCGCGAGCTTCTCGGCCTCGGCGGCGTCCATCCGCTCCACGCCCTGCTTCGACAGGAAGTGGTACTGCACCCAGAAGCGCTCACCCGCGGCGTTGACCCACTGGTACGTGTGCGATCCGTAGCCGTTCATGTGGCGCCAGCTGCGGGGAAGGCCGCGGTCGCCCATCAGGTAGGTGACCTGGTGTGCGGTCTCGGGGGAGAGGGTCCAGAAGTCCCACTGCATGTCGGCGTCGCGCAGACCCGAGTCGCCCAGGCGCTTCTGCGAGTGGATGAAATCCGGGAACTTCATGGCGTCGCGCAGGAAGAACGTCGGGGTGTTGTTGCCGACGATGTCGAGGTTGCCCTCGCTCGTGTAGAAACGCAGTGCGAAGCCGCGCACGTCGCGCCACGTGTCGGGGGATCCCTGCTCACCGGCGACCGACGAGAAGCGCAGCAGCGTCTCGCTCACGGCTCCCGGCTGGAAGGCTGCGGCACGGGTGTAGGCCGAGACGTCTTCGGTCACGGTGAAGGTTCCGAACGCTCCGCCGCCCTTGGCGTGCGGGTTGCGCTCCGGCACGCGCTCGCGGTTGAACGAGGCCAGCTTCTCGACGAGGTAGCGGTCGTGCAGGACCGTGGGTCCGTCTGCGCCGACGGTCAGCGAGTGCGCGTCGCTGGCGACGGGTGTGCCCGTCTGGGTCGTGGTCGCGGGGGTGGTCGATGGGTCGGTCATGTTCTTCTCCTTCTGCGCGCAGTGTCGATCAACCCGGGTCGATTCGGGGTGAGCGGCGGATGCTACTGCGCGGCGTTCTGGCAACCGGGGCACAGGCCCCAGAAGGTCACTTCGGCTGTCTGGACGGTGAATCCCCCCGCCGAAGACGGGGTGAGACACGGCGCGTCGCCGACCACGCAGTCCACATCGCCGATCGCACCGCACCGGGTGCACACGACGTGATGGTGGTTGTCGCCGATTCGCCGCTCATAGAGGGCCGCGGATCCTGCCGGTTCGATCCGGCGGAGAAGCCCCGCCGTCGTCAGGTCCGCGAGGATGTTGTGCACCGACTGGATCGACGTGGTCGGCAGCACGGCGGACACGGCACGGTAGACCCGCTCCGCATCCGTATGGGGCATGGACTCCATCGCCTCGAGCACCGCCACGCGGCCTGCGGTCGCCCGCAGTCCCGCATCGCGAAGCGCGGAGTCGAAGTCGGTGTCCATGCCTCCACCGTACTCGTTTTTTGAACAACTAAAAAGAAGGGGTGGTCAGTGGGCGTTTCCGTCGATGCCCGGCCCGAGGGGTTGCATCGATCGAGCAGGTCCGTAGCGTGGAGGGATGGAGACGACACGGAGGACGATCGCCATCGGGACACTCGCGACGGCAGCGGTGCTGCTGGTCGGATGCACGAGCGGAGGGGCGGATGCCGGCGGAGAGGGCTCGCCGACGCCGTCACCCTCCGCATCGGTGACTCTGACCGCGACCCCGACCCCGACCCCGAATCCGAGTGTCAGCGCGGAAGCGGCCGAGCTGCCGATCCCGCCGGACGAGATCACGGAGTGGGCCAAGACCGCGGTGCCGGGAAGCAAGGACGAGGCCTATGCCGCCGGCTTCTCGGGGTGGATGAGCGCGAGCAGTGCCGCGCACCACACGACAGACCTGACGTCGATGGAGCCCGGCTCGTATCAGGCGCAGCTGGCCTGTCGCGGCGACGGCACGATCACGCTCATCGCCGGCGAGCTGACGGACGAACCGGGGACGCCGGTCACCGCCGCGCCGGGCAGCGCCGAACCGATCGCGTGCACGAACTCGACCATCGCCTTCGACATCACCACGGCCGAGACCGGCATGCGCATCGAGCTCGACCTCGACGGCGCCCCCACGATCTACGCGGTCTCGGTGCTGCGGGTCAGCTGATCGTCGGCCCAATCGAGGACCCGCGTGCCGATCAGAGTGAGCCAGCGGGAGCTCTCACCCTCGGCGACATCGACGGGGAACCAGATCCGTCCGCGGAGAGGCGTCCCCTGCAGCCAGGTGCCATCCGTCTGCCGCGCGGCGCGGACGAGTTCGACAGCGGCGCCGATCCGAGGGTCGGGCACGGTTCCCTCGGTGAGCGAGGCCTCGCGGAAGTGGTCGAGCGCCGCCAGGGCGCTGTACCGGTACCGACCGGGGTAGACGAACTCGGTGACGAAGTCCCCCACGACATCTCCGGTCGATTCGCGGAACATCAGCTGCCGTCGCAGCAGGTACTCCTCACCTGAGTGCCGGGCGGGCCGAAGCGACGCGTCGCCGGTGGACAGCTCATACGACAGCATGCCGCGAACGGCATTGAGCGTGGAATGGAACGAGGAACGCACCGAGTCGCCCTCTTCGGCCTCGCAGTTCCACCCTCCGTCGTCGAGCCTGTGTGCGGGGAACCAGTCGACGAGTCTCGAGACGTCGGCTCCGAGCCATGCGCCGTTGGCGAGTGTGAAGGCGTTGATGCACACATCGACCTCGCCGCCCCAGAACGGCATGTCTTCGTACTCCCAGCGACAGTGGCGACCCAGGCGCTCAGCGGTGTCGCCGAGTGCCGCAGGGTCGACACCCCACTCCCGCAGCTGGTTCAGCGACCAGCTCGTCGCCGTCCACGGCTGACCCGGCTGTTCGGCCTCGGCGGTGCCGAAGAAATCGCCGGGAAAATGCGCGCCGCCGTCCCAACGCCCGTCGGGATCCTGCGCAGCGAGCAGCGCGGCCCCGAATCCCTCGGTCGCGACTCGTTCGCGCGTGGCCCGCCACACGTGTTCTGGCGCATGCAGGATGTCTCGCTCGACCTGCCAGCGCAGGGCGGGGTCAGCGTCGAGCAGCCACGTCGTCGTCGTCATCGCCATGCGTGCACGCTACTCCTGGTGACCCGCCGGGACTGGATCGACCGCGTGATCGACGCCCCCGTGCTCAGACGAAGGTGACGGTCTGCTGCAGGCGCGTGCGCACGTCGAACAGCTCGTTGCCGCCGATCGCGCGAGCGCCGGGCACTCCCTGCCGCAGCACCATCGCGAGGGCGCTGCGGCGCACCACCACGACGGGCACGCCGCGGCTGCTCCCGAGCGGCGTGACCGCCTGCGACAGGTCGTCGTCGGGCAGCACCATGATCACGCCGCCGAACTTGACGCGCGCCGCCTTCGCGACAGACCGCATGCGCGAGAGTGCGGCGGTGACCGGTGCCCTGGTGCCCAGGCTCGGCCCCGTGATCTCGCCGCGGCGGAAACCGACGACGCCGCCGAAGTCCTCCGACATCACGGCATACAGTCCCGACGGGCTGAGCACCACGTG
>NZ_DALZXX010000016.1:25558-31091 GCF_031988965.1 Microbacterium sp. | reverse complement strand
AGCGCGCTCACGGTGCGCGCGGTCGCCTCTTCGGCGAGGGCGTCGGCGAGCAGACGGCGCAGATCCCGCGGAGCGGAGCGCACCAGCGCGGGGTCGTACGGATCGGGTACCTCGACGCCGCGGCCGGCCCACTCGCGGATCAGCACCAGGTAGCGCTCGCGGCGCCATCCGCCGGGATGCCCGTAGGAGCGGGCGCGGGGCCGGGTGTCGGTGCGCGTGGCGGTCTGCGGTCGCCATCCGCTCGACGCGGAGTCGGTCTGGATGCCGGGATGCACCCCGCTGCGACGATCGTAGGCCGCGCGGTCCTCGGGGGTGCCGACCAGCTCCCAGGCGCGCTGCACCTGGATGAAGACCGCCGCGTCGCCGCCCGTGTCGGGGTGCGTCTGCCGCAACCTGAGGCGGTATGCGCGGCGCAGCTCGGCGTCGTCGACCCCGGCGTCCACGCCGAGGATCTCGTACGCAGAGGCCGAGAGCGGACTGTCGAACATCGCTCTCCTTCCGCGACCGCGGCATCCAGGATATCCGCCGCAGCTTATGGGTCAGGCGGGAACGTCGACGATGCGCTCCTCGCCCCGCACAGGTGAGACGGAGCCGGCGGATGCCGCGGCGATGTCGTCGTCGAGTCGGGCGAGCCGGTGTGCGGGCACCCAGACCTCGAGGGTCGCGACCGCGCCGTAGCGGGCGTCGCCGAGGGTGGCCCCGTGGTGTGCAGCCCAGTCGCGCAGCAGGTTGTCGTAGCGTCCGGCATCGGCGTGGGAGACGTCGACCGTGACCTGCGTGAGCGCTTGCCGACGCACGAGTACCGCGAGGTCGAGCGCCTCGGACACGGCGGTCGAGTAGGCGCGCACCAGCCCACCGGCCCCGAGCTTCACGCCGCCGAAGTAGCGGGTCACGACCGCCACGACATCGGTCAGCTCGCGCCGCCGCAGCACCTCGAGCATCGGCACCCCCGCGGTGCCCGAGGGCTCGCCGTCATCGGATGACCGCGCCTGGTCGCCGAGAAGACCCGTCACCATCGCGGTGCAGTTGTGCCGCGCATCCCACCACTGCTTGCGGACCCGGGCGATCACCGCATCCGCATCCTCGACGGAGGTGACCGGCTCGACGGAGGCGATGAACCGTGACTTCTTGATGACGATCTCGTTCTGCACCGGGGCGGCGATCGTGGCCGGGTAGCTGCGGGCGGAGGTCATCCGCCTCAGACTACCCAGCCGCGCAGACTACCCAGCCGCGCACCGGCTCACTTGTCGACGAACGACATCTGCTGCGGGTTGTACCGATCGCCCTGCACACCGACGCGCGCCGCGAGCTGGTCGAGATCGGCGACCTCGTCGGCCGACAGTGGAACCGTCGCCGAACCCGCGTTCTCGGCGATGCGCGAGGTGCGTCGCGTGCCCGGAATCGGCACGATCCACGGCTCCCGGGCGAGCAGCCACGCGAGGGCGATCTGGCCGGGCGAGGCGTCTTTCGACGCGGCGAGGTCCGCCACGTGTGCGACCAGCGCCTCGTTCGCCGAGCGGTTCTCCTCGCTGAAGCGCGGGATCGTGCCGCGGATGTCGCCCTCGCTGAACGAGGTGCTCCGGTCGACCGTGCCCGTGAGGAAGCCCTTGCCGAGAGGGCTGAACGGCACGAAGCCGATGCCGAGCTCGGCGAGCACCGGCAACACCTCGGACTCGGGGTCGCGCGTCCACAGCGAGTACTCGCTCTGCAGGGCCGTGACCGGCTGCACGGCGTGCGCCCGGCGGATGGTGGCGGCGGATGCCTCGGAGAGTCCGAAGTGCCGCACCTTGCCCTCGGCGATCAGCTCGGCCACGGTGCCCGCCACATCTTCGATCGGCACATCGGGGTCGACGCGGTGCTGGTAGAACAGGTCGATCACATCGGTGCGCAGGCGCCGCAGCGACTCGTCGGCGACGCGACGGATCTGCTCGGGACGACTGTTCAGGCCGACGCTCTTGCCGTCTTCGATGCGCCAGCCGAACTTCGTCGCGATCACGACCTGATCGCGGATCGGCTCGAGGGCCTCACCGACGAGCTCCTCATTGACGTAGGGGCCGTAGACCTCCGCGGTGTCGAAGAACGTCACGCCGAGGTCGAGCGCCGACCGCAGCACGGCGATCATCTCGTCGCGCGTGCCGGGGTTCGGGCCGTAGCTCTGCGACATGCCCATGCAGCCGAGGCCGACAGCGGAGACTTCGAGGCCCTGTCCGAGTGTGCGAGTGTGCATCAGGTGTCCTTTCGTTGTGCCTGACGCTACGCCGGTGTGCACGGACGAGGGAGGGCCTGTCGGAACCTCCCTGCCCTACTCGGCGGACTCGTCGCGCAGGTACGCGATGTGCTTCGCGTGCCGCGTCAGATGGTTCTGCGACCTGCGCACGAACATCCACGCCACGAGCAGCAGCACGAACCAGATCGGCGTCACCAGCAGGGCGGTCAGGGTGTCGGGCTGGGTCGTCAGCGCCCACAGGATGAACACGAAGAACGCGAGCACCACGTAGACCATGGCGATGCCGCCCGGCATCCGGAAGGTCGAGGCCGCGACCTTCTCGGGGCGCCGGCGACGGTAGACGAGGTAGCTGCAGAGGAAGATCGTCCAGACGAACATGAAGCACACGGCCGAGACCGTCGTGACCATGTCGAACGCCGTGCCGATGTCCTCGCCCGCGTAGAGCAGCACGACGCCCGAGAGCAGCAGGATGCACGACAGGAACAGCGCGTTCTGCGGCACGCGGCGCTTCGACAGGCGGCCGAAGATGCGCGGGGCGTCGCCGTCCTGTGCGAGGCCGAACACCATGCGCGAGGTCGAGTAGATGCCCGAGTTCGCGCTCGACATCGCCGAGGTCAGCACGACGAGGTTCACGACGGTCGCCGCGATGCCGAGGCCCGCGAGGGCGAACATCGCGATGAAGGGGCTCTCGCCGGCGACGTACTCGGTCCACGGGGTGACCGCCATGAGGATGACGAGCGCGCCGACGTAGAAGAGCAGGATGCGGATCGGGATCGCGTTGATCGCCTTGGGCAGGTTCTTCTCGGGATCCTTGGTCTCGGCGGCCGCGGTGCCGACGAGCTCGACGCCCACGAACGCGAAGACGGCGATCTGGAAGCCGGCCACGAAGCCCATGAAACCGTGCGGGAACATGCCGCCGTGCGACCACAGGTTCGCGAAGCTGGCGGTGCCCGCGTCGTGCTGGAAGCCGGTGATGATCATCACGAGACCCGTGATGATGAGAGCGACGATCGCGACGATCTTGATCAGCGCGAACCAGAACTCCATCTCGCCGAAGGCGGCGACCGTGGGAAGGTTCAGCGCGAGCAGGATCAGGATCACGAGCAGGCCCGGGATCCACAACGGGATGCCGGGGAACAGCGCATCCGTGTAGCCGGCGATCGCGATCACGTCGGCGACTCCGGTGACGACCCAGCAGAACCAATAGGTCCAGCCGGTGAAGAACCCGGCCCAGGGGCCGAGCAGGTCGCTCGCGAAATCGCTGAACGACTTGTATTTGAGATTCGACAGCAGCAGCTCGCCCATCGCCCGCATGACGAAGAAGAGCATGAAGCCGATGATCATGTAGACGAAGATCACCGAGGGGCCGGCGACCGAGATCGTCTTGCCGCTGCCCATGAAGAGGCCGGTGCCGATCGCTCCGCCGATCGCGAGCAGCTGGATGTGGCGGTTGCTCAGCGCCCGCTTGAGGTGCTGCTCGTCTCCGTCCGCGGTTCCGCCCACCCCGACGGCATCTCCGGTCTTCTCTGTGGTCATCGATCGAACCTCCGGTGTCCGTGCCGCGACCCGCTGCGGCATCCTTCCGACCGTACTTCCCGATCGGCTCTACCGGTTAACCGAATCGATTCGATATCCTGGAACCCTCCCCCCGATCCCGCCCCGAGTTTCTGCGAGCCGCTTCCCCCATGGCCACCTCCCTCACCACGGGCCGCCCGTGGCGTGTCATCCTCTCGTTCTCGATCCCCCTGCTGCTCGGCAACGTCGTGCAGCAGATGTACCAGTTCGCCGACGCCGTCGTCGTCGGACGACACCTCGGCGTCCAGTCCCTCGCCGCCGTCGGTGCGACGGGAAGTCTGCTCTTCCTGCTCATCGGCTTCGCCTGGGGTCTCACGAGCGGTTTCGCGATCCCGATCGCACAGGCGTTCGGCGCCGGCGATGCCGCGGGTGTTCGCCGCTCGGTCGCGACGGGCGTGATCCTGACCGGCATCACGAGCGTCGTCCTGACGATCGCCGCGCCGCTGATCGCGCGCCCGGTACTCGAGCTGCTGCAGACGCCGTCGGAGCTCATGACCGAGGCGACGATCTTCACGCAGATCAGCTTCATCGGCGCGAGCGCGACGATGTTCTTCAACTATCTCTCCGCGATCATCCGCGCGATCGGCGACTCCCGCACGCCGCTGATCTTCCTCACCGTGTCGTGCGTCCTGAACGTCGGCCTGGTGATCCTCATGGTCGGCCCGCTCGAGTGGGGGGTCGGCGGTGCTGCCATCGCGACCGTCGTCGCCCAGGCGGTGTCCGTGATCCTGTGCCTCGAGTTCGTCCGCCGCCGTCTGCCGATCCTGCACCTGCGCCGCGTCGACTGGCAGGTCACCCGCGACGACATCCGCGAGCATCTGCGCCTCGGTCTGCCGATGGGATTCCAGGCCTCGATCATCGCGATCGGCACTCTGGCCGTGCAGGTGGCGCTGAACACGCTCGGTTCCGATGCGGTCGCCGCCTACACGACGGCATCCCGCGTCGACGGGCTCGCCGTGGCGTTCCTCTCGTCGCTCGGTCTCGCGGCGTCGATGTACGCGGCGCAGAACCTCGGCGGACGCCGCCCCGACCGCATCCGCCGCGGTGTCATCGAGGGCACCTGGATGGCGGTCATCACGGGGGCACTGCTCGGTGTGATCATCATCGCCTTCGGCGCCCCGATGGTGCGTCTGTTCATCGGCGAGGGATCCGACGACGTCGTCGAGCTCGCGCACCTCATGCTCATCATCAACGGCTGCGGCTACTGGATGCTCGGCATCCTCTTCGTGCTCCGCGGCGCGCTGCAGGGGCTGGGGCACACGCTGGTGCCCACTGTCACCGGCGTGATCGAGCTGGTGATGCGCGTGGGAGCCGCGGTGGTGCTCGGTGCGCTCATCGGATTCGCCGGTGTCGCGCTCAGCAACCCGCTCGCCTGGCTCGGCGCGATCGTGCTGCTCGTGCCCGCCTACATCCGCGCGCACCGCGCGCTCGGGGCCATGCCCGTCGAGCCGCTCGAGGCGACCGAGACCTCGGCCATCGCGATCGTCGGGCCCACCGACGGGTCGATGGTCGTCGACGCCGTGATCACCCAGTCGGTGCCGGTGGTACGCGGCTCGCGTTTCGCGTGGTTGAAGCGCCGCTGAACGACTCGTCACGGTTGGGGAACATCATCCTTCAGATGGATGCCGTATCAACCGATACTTCGTAATCTTGGTGATGCGGAGATACCGCTGACGGGGGGTCGTCATGACGTCATCGAGGATGGCACACGAGTTGGCAGCATTCCTGGTT
>NZ_DALZXX010000016.1:6654-25354 GCF_031988965.1 Microbacterium sp. | reverse complement strand
CATCGTGGCGGGAGCCGCGCTGGTGGGCATGCTCGTGGTCGGCGCCGTGCTGCGGGTGATCATCGGCTCCGCCGAGTCGCGTGCGGCTCTGCGTCCGGCGACGGCAGCGGCGGCGGTAGAGATCACGCCGATCTCCACAGCGTCGAGTGCGGTGCCGAGTGCCGCGTCGACCGCAGCGTCGAGCGCCGTGTCGACGGCGACGTCGAGCACGCCCGCGACCGTCACGCCCCGCGCCGTGGCGTCGACGAGCACCGGCAGCATGCCGGCGCTCGCGAGCTGAGACCGCCGATTCAGCGGTAGTCGCGGTCCCGGTGCTGCCCGGCGTCATCGCCTGATGCCACACGCTCGGACTCTCGCGCGCGCAGCTCGACTCGACGGATCTTGCCCGAGATGGTCTTCGGCAGCTCGGGCACGAACTCGATGAGGCGCACCCAGAGGTGCGACGACAGTCGGTCGTGCGCGTAGGCGAAGATCGACCGCGCCGCCTCGGATTCGGCCTCGGCAGCATCCGGCCGCAGGCACACGTACGCCTTCGGCACCGCGAGGCGCGTCGGGTCGGGACTCGGGATCACCGCCGCCTCGATCACGAGCTCGTGCTCGAGCAGCACCGATTCGAGCTCGAACGGCGAGATCTTGTAGTCCGAGGCCTTGAACACGTCATCCGCCCGGCCGATGTAGGTGAGGTAGCCCTCGTCGTCGCGCACCGCGATGTCGCCGGTGTGGTGGTAGCCGCCCACCCGCGACTCGGCGGTCTTCTCGGGGTCGTCGTAGTACCCGGCCATGAGGCCGACCGGCGGCTGCGAGAGGTCGAGTGCGATCTCTCCCTCGGCATCCGTGACCTCGCCCGTGGCGGGGTCGAGCAGCACGACCGGGTAGCCCGGCAGCGGGCGGCCCATCGAGCCGACCTTGACCGTCTGCCCGGGGGAGTTGCCGATGCAGGCCGTCATCTCGGTCTGCCCGAAGCCGTCGCGGATCGTGCCGCCCCAGGCGTCGCGCACGCGGTCGATGACCTCGGGGTTCAGCGGCTCGCCTGCGCCGACGAGCTCGCGCGGCGGGTGGGTGAGCCGACCGAGATCCGCCTGGATCAGCATGCGCCACACCGTCGGCGGCGCGCAGAACGTCGAGACGTGGTGCGTGTCCATGACCTGCATGAGGGTGTTCGCATCGAAGCGGTCGTAGTTGTAGACGAAGACGGTCGCCTCGGCGAGGAACGGCGAGTAGAAGCTCGACCAGGCGTGCTTCGCCCACCCCGGTGACGAGATGTTCAGGTGCACGTCATCGGGACGCACCCCCAGCCACCACATGGTTGAGAGGTGTCCGATCGGGTACGACACGTGCGTGTGCTGCACGAGCTTGGGGCGGTTGGTCGTGCCGCTCGTGAAGTACAGCAGCGCGGTGTCGTCGGCGGGTGTCGGAGCATCCGGCTCGAATGCGGTCGGTGCGCTCGACGACTCGTCGAAGCGGCTCCAGTCCGAGGGGATGCCGTCGCCCACGCCGATGCGCAGCACGTCGGCGTCGATGTCGGCGATGCGCTCGGCCAGACCGCCGGTCGTCACGATCGCGCGAGCCCTGCCGTGGTCGACGCGGTAGGCGAGGTCGGATGCCGAGAGCAGCGTCGACGTGGGGATCGACACCGCGCCGATCTTGGTGATCGCGAGCATCACCTCCCACAGCTCGATCGTGTTGCCGAGCATCACGATCAGATGATCGCCGCGCCGGATGCCGAGCGAGGTGAGCCAAGCGGCGACCTGGTCGGAACGCGCGGAGAGCTGACCGTACGACCACGACTCGAGGCTGAGATCGGCGGACACGATCTGCACGGCAGGGCGGTCCGGCGTCTCGCCGGCGATCACGTCGAACCACTCGAGCGCGAAGTTGAACTCCGTGGGCGTCGGCCAGGAGAAGCCGTCTCGCGCCGCGTCGTAATCGGTGGCGTTCGCGAAGAGGAAGTCGCGCATCTCGCGGATCGCGGTGGTGGCTGCGGTGGCGGTGCGACTCATTCGGGGCTCCCTTGCTCGGCGGACGCACTCCATCCTCGCACCGGGTGCGGGCGCCTGGCCCCGCGCACTCCGAAGGACTTCTCACGCATCGGAGGACGTGATCCGGCGTGCGCTCCTTCGCTGCGCGAGTTCTCCTTGCGAACGGGGGCGCCGTGATGTCCGCAGGCCGACCTACGGCAGGCGGATGGTCCCCGTCGCGATGCGCTCGGTCGGCATCCGGTCGCGGTTGTAGGTGATCTCGTTGTAGCCGTGCGGGGTGGGGACGCCGTCTTCGTCGAGGCTGACGAACACGATCTTGTCGATCGTGAGGATGCGCTTGCGGGTGATCATGTTGCGCGCGACGGCGCGCATCGTGAGCGACGTGCGCCCGAAGTGGGTCGCCTGCAGGCCGATCTCGATCAGGTCGCCCTGCACGGCCGATGCTTCGAAGTTGATCTCCGAGATGTGCTTCGTGACCGCGCGGTAGTTGCCCAGCTGCACGATCGCGTAGATCGCCGCCTCTTCGTCGATCCACTTCAGCAGGCTGCCGCCGAACAGCGAGCCGTTCGCGTTCAGGTCTTCCGGCCGCACCCACTTGCGGGTGCGGAAGTTGATGCCGTCCTCGGACCACTGCCACTCGGGTGTCTGCTGATTCGCCATGCTTCGAGGGTAGGAGCGTCGTGAGTCGGGGGTGTTACGGGTGCACATCCGTGCAGTTCGAGTTCGAGGCACTGCGAGGTCAGAAAGGCACCCAGTTGGGCCCGCGCGGGTGCTCTTTCGACCTCGGGTGCTTTTCTGACCCCGCGTACGGCATCAGCCGGGGGCATGACCCGGGGCCTCGCCGGAGCATCAGCCCAGCGGCAGGGCCCCGTCGTCGACGACCTTGCGCATCACGAGCGTCGAGCTCACCCGCTGCACGCCGGGGAGAGCGGTGAGCTGCTCGTCATAGAGGCGCTGGAAGTGCTCGAGGTCGGCGGCGACGACGCGGAGCAGATAGTCGGGGTCGCCGAACAGGCGGTGCGCCAGGGTGATGTTCGGGATGCGCGTCACGGCCTCCTCGAACGGGATGATCGAGTCGCGATTGGCCTCCTTCATCGTGACGAACACCAGGGTCTCGAATCCCAGCCCGAGGGCCTCGGGGGAGAGGGTCGCGTGGTATCCGGTGATGACCCCCGAGCGCTCCAGTTCTCGCAGCCGTCGGTGGCACGGAGACACGCTGAGCTGCACCCGCTCGGCGAGTTCGGTGATGCTCAGGCGTCCATCACGCTGCAGCTCAGCAAGAATCTTCCGGTCGATGGCATCCATGTAGAAGATTCTTGCGCACATCGCGCCCGAGGGTGCAAACAACGCAAACACCTTCCGTCGTTTCCTTCCTAGAGTTGCCCTCGCACCGCAGGACCGACGAAAGAGAACAGCGATGGCACTCACCGCGATCACCGCCTTCTGGGGCGTGTCGATGCTCTTCGTGATCACGCCCGGGGCCGATTGGGCGTTCGCCATCTCGGCAGGTCTGCGCCGCCGCGCGGCCCCGGCCGTGCTCGGGATGCTGTCGGGCCACGTGCTCGCCGTGCTCATCGTCGCCGCGGGCGTCGGAGCGGTCGTCGCCCGGTATCCGCTCGCCCTCACCGTGCTGACGGTGGCCGGGGCGCTCTACCTGGTGTGGCTCGGCATCGGCACCCTCCGCACGCCCGCCGTCGTCCGCGAGGGCGCGGAACTCGTCGAGGCGTCGCCGGGACGATGGATGCTCAAGGGATTCGGCATCAGCGGGTTGAACCCGAAGGTGACCCTGCTGTTCCTCGCGATCCTCCCGCAGTTCACCGCGGCCGACTCGTCCGTGCCGCTCGGGGTGCAGATCGTGGTGCTCGGCGCCGTGCACCTGGTGGGCTGCGCCGCGGTGTACTTCGCGGTCGGATTCGGCGCCGGCGCCGTTCTCGGTGCCCGTCCCGCGGCCGCGCGCGTGGTGAGCATCGTCTCGGGGGTGGCGATGATCGTGATCGGCGTGGTCCTGCTCGTCGGACAGCTCGTGCGATGACGACGTTCTACGATCCGAGAGTGACCGCATACTTCGAGCGCCTCTCCGACACCTCCTTCCACGCCACTGAGGCCGTGCAGGGAGCCTGGAACACGTCCGAGCAGCACATCGCGCCGACCATCGGACTGCTGGCGCACCTCGTCGAGGTGCACCGCGATGCGCGCCGAGACGATGCTCTCGCTCTCGCGCGCGTCTCGTACGACATCCTCGGGGTGCTCCCGATCGATGTGGTCGACGTCGAGATCCGCGTGCTCCGACCGGGGCGCACGATCGAGCTCGTCGAGGCGACGCTGAGTCACTCCGGGCGTCCCGCGGTGATCCTCCGAGCCTGGCTGATGCAGACCGCCGACACGGCATCGATCGAGGGCGGCGCGCTGCCCGTGATGCCGCCCCTCGACGCGCACGCCGACTGGCAGGCGGGTGCGGTGTGGCCCGGCGCGTTCGTGCGCTCGGGTGACTTCCGTCACCGTGAGGACGAGCCGGGCCGTGCCTCCGCGTGGGTGCGGCCGCATCTCCCGCTTCTCGAGGGCGAGACGGTCAGCCCCACGGCGCGGGCCCTCGGCGTCGTCGATCTCGCCAACGGCATGACCCCGCGGGTGCCGATCGGCGCGGCGTTCTTCCCGAACGTCGACCTCACCGCCCATCTGTTCCGCGAACCGGACGACGGGTGGATCGGTCTCGACACGACCGTGACGTTCGGCGCCCACGGGGTCGGAATCACGCACTCCGTGCTCAACGACGCCTCGGGCCCGTTCGGCACGTCGGTGCAGAGCCTGACGGTGCGGCCCGTCGACCGGCAAGCTTGAGAGCCCGCGTCAGGCGTCGCTGCGCTCTGGCAGCGCGGAATCGCCGGTGAGGGATGCCGTGGCATCCGTCGCCGCCCAGCTCGCGAGCATCCGCAGCTTCTCCTCCGATGCCGACCCCGGCTCTGCCGTATATGTCGACATCTGCAGCCCCGGATCGGCCGGCAGCTCGAACGCCTCGTACGTGAGTTCCATCTCGCCCACGACCGGGTGGTTGATGCGCTTCACGCCGCTGCGATGGAAGCGCACGTTGTGTGCGGCCCAAAGCGTGCGGAACCGGTCGCTGCGCGTCGACAGCTCGCCGACGAGATCGGTGAGCTTGCGGTCGAACGGATTGCGCCCGGCTTCACCGCGCATCGCGGCGACCAGCTCCTGGGTGTTGCGCTCCCACTCGGGGTAGAACTCCTGCGCCGCCGGGTCGAGGAACGCGAAGCGGGCGCTGTTCGGCACCGGGGTCGTGAAGAGCGGCGCGTAGAGGGCACGGCCCAGCGCGTTCGCCGCGAGGTAGTCGAAGTAGTTGTTCCGCACGATCGCGGGCGCCTCGGTCATCGCGTCGAGAAGTCGCAGGATGCTGGGACGCAGCGTCTCGGCCTTCTTGCGCGGCTTGCGGGCGACCGGTGACGCATTGGCCGTGCGGGCCAGGTCGAACAGGTGCGCGGTCTCGGCCTCGTCGAGCTGCAGAGCGCGAGCGAGCGCGTCGAGCACGCTGTCGGAGACACCCGACAGGTCGCCGCGCTCGAGACGGGTGTAGTAGTCGACGCTGACGCCGGCGAGCAGCGAGACTTCTTCACGGCGCAGCCCCGGTACGCGCCGGTTGCCGCCGTATGCGGGCAGGCCTGCCTGATCGGGGGTGATGCGGTCGCGCCTCGACGAGAGGAATTCGCGCACCTCGCTGCGGGTGTCCATGTCATCGACGGTACGCCCCCTCGTCGGATGAAGGGAGGTACTGGCGGGGTCTCCCTCGCGACTTCACCCACGCGCACACTGGAGGTATGACCATGAACATGACTCTCAACAACGGCATCGAGATGCCCGCCCTCGGCTTCGGAGTCTTCCAGGCCGCCCCGGACGAGACCGTCGATGCCGTCAGCACCGCTCTCGAGACCGGCTATCGCCTGATCGACACCGCCGCCGCGTACGGCAACGAGCGCGAGGTGGGCGAGGCGATCCGTCGCACCGGCATCGCTCGCGACGAGATCTTCATCGAGACCAAGGTCTGGATCAGCGACTTCGGCTACGACGAGACGCTGCACGCGTTCGAGAAGTCGACCGGCAAGCTCGGCGTCGACCAGCTGGACCTGCTGATCCTGCACCAGGCCCTGCCGACCCGCTTCGACCTCACGCTCGGCGCCTACAAGGCGCTCGAGACGCTGCTCGACGACGGCCGGGTGCGCGCGATCGGCGTGAGCAACTTCATGGTGGAGCACCTTGAGAAGCTGGCGGCCGAGACGAGCATCGTCCCGGCGATCAACCAGATCGAGGTGCACCCGTACTTCCAGCAGCGTGAGGTGCAGCAGGCGGATGCCGCCGCAGGCACCGTCACGCAGGCCTGGTCGCCCATCGGCGGCATCACGGCGTACCGTCCCAACGGCGCATCCGTGTTCGACGACGAGACCCTCACCGCGATCGCCTCTGAGCATGGCAAGTCTCCCGCCCAGGTGATGCTGCGCTGGCACCTGCAGCAGGGCCGATCCGCGCTGCCGAAGTCGGTGCGCCCCGCCCGCATCGCCGAGAACTTCGACGTGTTCGACTTCGAGCTGACTGCCGATCAGCTCGGCGCGATCGATGCGCTCGACACCGGAGTGCGCCGCGGCCCCGAGCCCGAAGACGTCACGCTCGAGGCATTCGGCCGAGAGATCCCCGAGGCGTGAGCTAGAGGGCCGCGGCGACGCCGGGGAGCAGCTTGGTCAGGATCGTGCCGAGCTGCTCCCGCTCGTCTTCCGTGAGCGGATCGAAGACCAGTTCGCGGATCTGCGCCACGTGCACGGGGGCCGCTCCTCGGAGCAGCTCGCGACCGGCATCCGTCAGTGCGGCCGTCAGGGTGCGCTTGTCGCTGCTGCAGGAGGTGCGCGTGACCCAGCCTCGTTCTTCGAGCGAGTCGATCGCGTGGCTGAGCCGCGAGCGGCTGAGCCCGGCGATCTGCGCGAGCTCGGTCATCGGGATCGCACGGTCGTCCTGGCCGGCGAGCGTCACGAGGATCGCGTAGTGCGCGTGCTTGAGTCCAGTCTCGGCCTTCAGCGCACGGTCGAGCACCTGCGGCAGCAGCTGCACGAACCGGATGGTCGGCAGCCACGTCTGCATCTCGGTGTCGTCGAGCCGTCGGTCGTTCACCACCTGCGCGTTCATCATGCGGCGGACAGATCGAGCGTGTGAGAGGTGTGGTCGCGCTTGGCCTCGAGGTAGCGGTGGTTCGCGTCTGACAGGTGCACGCCGGTGCGCACCTGCTCGGTGACGCGGATGCCGAGCGACTCGAGCTGCGCCGCCTTGTCGGGGTTGTTGCTCAGCAGGCGGATGCTGTCGGCGCCCACCGTCTGCAGCATCTGGGCCGCGACGGTGTAGTCGCGCTCGTCCTCGCCGCGGCCGAGAGCCACGTTCGCCTCATACGTGTCGAGGCCCGAATCCTGCAGGGCGTAGGCGTCGAGCTTGGCGTACAGGCCGATGCCGCGGCCTTCCTGACGCAGGTAGAGCAGGAATCCGCCGTCCTCCGCGATGCGCTCGACGGCCTCCCGCAGCTGCGGACCGCAGTCGCAGCGCTCGGATCCGAACACGTCACCGGTCAGGCATTCGCTGTGCGGGCGCACGAGAGGCGCATCCCCGCCGTCCGCCATGCGCTCGAGAGCGCCCTTCCAGTCGCCGAGGCCGAGCAGCAGGTGCTCGCGGCCGTCGACCAGGCCGTCGAACGTCACGACATCAGCGGCGGTCGAGAACCCGTCGGCGAAGCGCATCGGCACGCGCACGCGCGTGCGCTCGGTGGCGACCGGAACGACGGTTGAAGTTTCAATCATGTGGGGTGAAACGCGAGCCGCCGGAGTCTATTCCCGTGAAAGGAGTTTTGTCAGAACCTCCCGAAGAAGCCGGATCGGGCGTTGACTGGAACCAAGAGACAGAAGGAGCACCACTCATGCGTGGAGTAGTCATGTACGCGCCCGGCGACGTCCGCGTCGAGGATCGCGAGAAGCCGACCATCACCCGTCCGACCGACGCCGTGATCCGGATCGCCGCGACCTGCATCTGCGGATCCGACCTGTGGCCCTACCGCGGCGCGAACGAGGTCGACCACGACCCCATGGGTCACGAGTACGTGGGCGTCGTCGAAGAGATCGGCGCCGATGTGAAGACCGTGAAGGTCGGCGACTTCGTCGTCGGGTCGTTCATGGCGTCGGACAACACCTGTGAGATCTGCCAGGCCGGATACCAGTCCCGCTGCGTGCACGTCGTGCCGATGGGCCGGTACGGCACCCAGGCCGAATACTCGCTGATCCCGCACGCCGACGGCACGCTCGTCGCGACGCCGGGGCAGCCCGACGCCGATCTGATCCCGTCGCTGCTCGCGGCATCCGACGTGCTGGGCACCGGCTGGTTCGCCGCCGTCGCCGCAGAGGTCGGCCCGGGCAAGACCGTCGCCGTGGTCGGCGACGGAGCCGTGGGTCTGCTCGGCATCCTCGCCGCGCGTGAACTCGGCGCCGAGCGGATCATCGCGATGAGCCGTCACGCCGACCGCCAGGCGCTGGCGCGCGAGTTCGGCGCGACCGACATCGTCGAGGAACGCGGAGACGAGGGCGTGGCCCGCATCAAGGAGCTCACGAACGGGCTCGGCGCGCACTCGGTGATCGAGGCCGTCGGCACGCAGGAGTCGATGATGCAGGCGATCCGCGCGACCCGCCCCGGCGGTCACGTCGGGTACGTCGGCGTCTCGCACGACGTCGCGCTGCCCGGCGAGGAGCTCTTCTTCTCGGGCGTGCACCTGCACGGCGGCCCGGCTCCGGTGCGCCGCTTCCTCCCCGAGCTGATCCAGCTCATCTGGGACCGCAAGATCGACCCCGGCAAGGTGTTCGACCTCACGCTTCCGCTCGAGGACGCTGCCGAGGGCTATCGCGCCATGGACGAGCGTCGCGCCACCAAGGTGCTGCTCACCGTCTGAGCCGCTGTCCCGGCTCGCGACCTGCGACAGGAGAGAAGACATGCACATCGAAGACCGCATCCCCACCGTGAAGAACCCGCCCGAATGGTTCACGGGCGACGTCTGGCTCGACCCGATCATCGCCCCGCACGATGCGGACCAGCGGATGTCGGGCGGGCTCGTCCGGTTCGCACCGGGAGCCCGCACGGCGTGGCACTCGCACGCGCGCGGCCAGTACCTGCGCGTCACCGAGGGCACCGCCCTGTGCGGCACGCGCGACGGCACCGTCGTCGAGGCCCGTCCGGGCGAGACGATCTACACGCCGCCGGGGGAGGAGCACTGGCACGGTGCGGCCGAGGACTGCTTCATGCAGCACCTCGCGCTGCTCGAGGGTGCCGACGACCCGAGCCGCACCACGAGGTGGCTCGAGCACGTGAGCGACGAGGACTACCGCCGGCGCTGAACCGCTAGTCCGTCTTCGGTGCCGGTTCGCGGCGGCGCACGAGCTTGAGCTCACTGGCCAGGATGCCGAGCACGACGAGTGCGCCGCCGATCAGCGCGGTGACAGGCAGGCGCTCTCCCGCGATGCGGCCGATCGCGGCCGCCCACACCGGCTCGCCCGCGTAGATGATCGTGGCGCGGGTCGGCGAGACCGACTTCTGCGCCCAGTTCATCGTGAGCTGGATGATGCAGCTCGCCGCCCCGAGTCCGACCGCGCAGCCGACCCAGATCCACGAGAACTCGGGCAGCCCCTCGCCGACGACCGGCATCGTCAGGATGCCGAGCACCCCCGCGGTGAGCAGTTGGATGATCGTGATGCGGCCGAGGTCGATCCTGCCGGCGAACACGCTGATGAGGATGATCTCGGCCGCGATCGGCAGGGTGCTGATCATGGTGAGGATCTCGCCCGACCCCAGCGTGAGGGCGAACGCGTCGGGGCCGGCGATGAGCAGAAGCCCGAGGAAGGCGAGCCCGGCGCCGACGAACGCCATGGCCGGCGGTCGCTTGCGGAACACCGCCCACTGGGCGAGCGGCACGAGCGGGATGTACATCGCGGTGATGAAGGCAGAGGTGCTCGAGTCGATGGTCTGCAGTCCGACGGTCTGCAGCCCGTACCCGAGGTAGATCATCACGCCGATCGCGACCCCGGCGCCGATGTCTCGCCAGCGGACGCCGCGCAGCACGCGCCGGAAGATGACGACGCTGATCAGACCGGCGACGAGGAATCGGATGCCGACGAAGAACCACGGGCCCGAATGCTGCATCGCCCAGTGCACGAGCAGGAAGGTGCTGCCCCACACGGCTGTGACGGCGATGAGGGCGACCTCTTGACGGCGCAGGCTCATCCAGCGGAATCGAGTGGACATGCTGTCCTTTCCCGACGCGGCCCGGACGAGCTTATCGCCGCTCTCGCATCCGCTTCGAATCCTCCGCCTCCGCTCTCGAATCGGGCGAAAGGGCCGATATGACGACGGACTACGGTCAGGCACGCGCGTCGAGCGGCGTCTCGATAGCCTCGCAGCATGAGCAACTTCGTGAGCGTCGACGAACTGAACGAGCTGCGGGCGTCGGAGACGCCTGTCCGCGTGATCGATGTGCGTTGGCGACTCGACCGCCCGGACGGTCACGCCGACTACCTCGAGGGTCACATTCCCGGAGCGGTCTACGTGCCCCTCGACACCGAGCTGGCCACGCACGGGGAGCCGTCGGAGGGGCGGCATCCGCTCCCCTCGACGCAGACTCTGCAGGATGCCGCGCGGCGCTGGGGAGTGAACCAGGGCGAGGTCGTCGTGGCCTACGACGACAGCAAGGGGCTCAGCGCCTCGCGTGCGTGGTGGCTGCTGCGGCAGGGCGGAGTCGACGTGCGCGTGCTCGACGGCGGCATCCGTGCCTGGACGGCGGCCGGGCTTCCGGTCGCGACCGACGACGTGCAGGTCGAACCGGGCGACGTGGTGCTCGAAGAGATCGGCGGAGATGCGATCACGATCGACGAGGCGGCCGCCTTCCCGGCATCCGGTGTTCTGCTCGATGTGCGGGCTCCGGAGCGGTACCGCGGCGAGCACGAGCCGCTCGATCCGATCGCGGGGCACATCCCGGGCGCCCTCAACGTGCCGATGGCCGCGCACCTGAACGCCGAGGGCAAGATCCTCGACGTCCACACGCTGCAGGCGACCTTCGCGGCAGTCGGCGTCACCGAGGGCACGCAGGTGGCGGCCTACTGCGGCTCCGGCGTCACCGCGGCGCATACCGCGCTGGTGCTCGACGAGGCGGGTATCGAGGCGAAGGTCTTCCCCGGCTCGTGGAGCCAGTGGTCGAACACGCCGGGTCGTGCGGTGGCCGTGGGCGAACAGCCGGGATGACGGTCAGGTCGCTCGTTCAGCGACCGTCGTCGTAGCTCCAGCTGATCCCGAGAGCACCGGGGCCGAACGCCCGGCGCACCTGATGGATCGAGGTGCGCCCGCCCAGGTCGAGGATCGTCGTCTCCGCGCCGTTCGGCGTCTCGACGCGCTCCTCGATACGGTCGGGCAGCGCATCCGGGTGGAATCGCGTCCACACCAGGAGCTCGCGGCTCTGTCGTGCGAGCGCGTGGCCGGTCTCGCGCTGCGGCGGGTACCCGGGCGGGTACTCGACGGACCACTCGACCATCGCCGTGTCGGGCGCGGTCAGCGGCACCTCGAGCTCGAACAGCACTCCGTGGACCTCGCCGTTCGGGTGCGAGTACCGCGCGGCGATGCGCCCGCCCGAGACCGCCTCGATGAACGGCGCCGGGGTGCTCTCGCCGGGAGTCAGCTCGAGGAAGGGGATCGCGTCGATGGTGCCGACCGTCGACTGCACGATGCTCCGCGTCAGGGACCGGCAGACGTTGCCCGCCTCGTCGACATCGGTCACCGAGTGGGTGGTGAGTTCGCGAGAGGTGTCGGGGTACTCCGCCCCGAGCGCCGCGAACGCCTCCATCACCGCCCGTTCGAGCTCCTCCTCATCGAGGGGGAACTGATTGGGCCCCAGCGGTCCGGTGCGGTTGGTCGCCCCGAGCAGTGCAGTCAGGGCGCCGCGTTCCAGACCGAGCAGCTCTTCGATGTCGCTGAGCGCCGCCATCGACTGCACGCCCTCGGGGCGCCGCGCGCCGGAGCGCCAGTAGCTGAGTGTCGCCATCGAGACGCTGTTGCCGCGGATGCGCAGGAGCTCGTGGAGTCGGGCGAGCGTCAGCCCGCGTGCGTTGATGGCATCACGGAAGGAACCGGAGAAGGCGTCCGCCGCCCTCCGGATCCCACTTTCCATACTCGTCACAGCACCCCTCCGGTATGTGAAGAAACGAGCCCTAGAGTGAGCTTACGACCACACCGGCGCTCCGTAGGGGACGAGGCGCTGTTTCTGGGGTCCAAGGGTTGTACCGCCGCAAGCAGGGTGCCCGACCTTGTGAGCAGTTGCGACCCGACGCAGTGCCGCCCCCGTCGCTGCGTTTGTCGCGGGGCCTGACGATCGATCTGGGGAGATCCGTCGGGCCCCGCGAACAACTCCTCCGCGTCGGCATCCACCCAGCGCCCCCGCGTAGACTGAGGGGAACACCCCGGAGGACTCTGGATCGTCATGTCTGCCCCTGCCCGCGCGTTCACCGTGCGCCACGTCCAGCTGTTGCGCGCGCTCTTCGCCGCGGCCGCCGCCGTGATGATCACGTTCTCGCCCGACCATTCCGCGGCCGTGGGACTCTCCGTCTTCAGCGGCTTCGTGCTGACCACTGCGCTGGTGATGATCGTCGCCGTCTGGCTCGTCTTCCCGGCAGGTCAGCGCTGGCCGTGGGTCGTGCTCGCTCTGCTCGGCTTCGCCGCCGGCATGACCGCGGGCGTTCCCGTCTGGCGCACGGATGACATGTTCTTCGTCGTCGTGATCGCCTGGGCGGCCACGACAGGACTCGTGGAGCTGATCGTGGGTCTGCGTGCACGCCGCGCGGGCGACATCACCGCGCGTGACTCCATCACGGTCGGCGCCCTCGGGCTGCTGCTCGCGGTGGTGCTGATCGCGATCCCGGCAGGCTTCGTGCAGCCCTACGCCATCGAGGGCGCGGGCGACTTCGTGCTCACCGGCATCATTCTCGGAGTCGGCATGTTCGGCGGATACGCGGCGATCGTCGCGGTCTTCCTCGGCATCGCCGGACTCACCCCGAAGCACGCGGACGCCGTCGATGCCGCCGCCGCCAATGACGTGAGCCCCGCGCCCGTCGACCACGGAGGAGACCGATGAGCGACGAGAAGCCCACCCGCAGCGACATCCTGCGCCCGCTGCACCTGCTCGGCATCGCGCTGGCCTGCGGCATCTTCGCAGCCGTCGTCACGCTCGTATCCACAGGCGCCTTCACGTCGCGCGTCAACGCGGCGATCGCGAACGGCACCTACGACGGCCTGACCCCGATCGCTCTCGGCCTGGTGGTGGGCGGCGGCGCGTTCATCGTGACGCTGCTGATCCTCGCGATGCTGATCCTCGTCGTCGACCCGGCCGACGTCACCAAGACGGTCGACCGCCCCGTGCTCTACGACCCCGAGACGCCGGACGAGCCGGACTCGGGCGCGACGGGACGCACCACCTCGTCCTGAGCCGGCCTCGCCCGCGACCCCGCAGACAGTCGGGGTCGATCGCGCACCGGAACCGAGGGTTTCGGGTGCGTTACTGACCTCGCAGCCGGCCGGGGTCAATCGCGCACCGGAATCGAGGGATTCGGGTGCAGTACTGACCCCGCAGCGAGCCGGGGATACGCAACTGACCCCGCTCGAGCCGTGGGCACGAGCGGGGTCAGGATGCGCTGACGACTACTTCGCGAGCTGCTCGGCGATGCCCGTGTAAGTAGCAGGGGTCAGAGCCAGTAGACGCTGCTTGGCGGCGTCCCCGATCTCGAGTCCCTCGACGAACGCGGCCAGGTCTGCGGCACCGACGCGGTGACCGCGGGTGAGTTCCTTGAGCAGCGCGTAGGGGTCGGTGATCGACGAGCGCCCGGCGACGACCTCGGCACGGATGACGGTCTGGATCGCCTCGGCGAGGACCTCCCAGTTCACGTCGAGGTCGGCGAGCAGCACGTCGCGCGACAGCGAGATCGCGTTCAGCCCGCGTCGCAGGTTGTCGATAGCGAGCAGCGAGTGCCCGAACGCGACGCCGATGTTGCGCTGCGTCGTCGAGTCGGTCAGGTCGCGCTGCAGACGGCTCGTCACGAGCGTCTGCCCCAGGGAGGCGAGCAGCGCGCCCGAGATCTCGAGGTTCGCCTCGGCGTTCTCGAAGCGAATCGGGTTGATCTTGTGCGGCATGGTCGACGACCCGGTCGCTCCGGCGACGGGGATCTGCGCGAAGTAGCCGAGCGAGATGTAGGTCCAGATGTCGGTGGCCAGGTTGTGCAGGATGCCGCCGGCGTGACGCACGCGGTCGTAGAGCTCGACCTGCCAGTCATGGGACTCGATCTGCGTGGTCAGCAGGTTGAAGCCGAGGCCGAGGCCTTCGATGTACTCGCGCGAGATCGTCGGCCAGTCGGCGTCGGGGTCGGCCGAGATGTGAGCCGACCAGGTGCCGGTCGCGCCCGAGAACTTGGCGAGGTAGTCGGATGCCGCGATCTGCGCGCGCACGCGCTCGAGGCGCCACGCGAAGACCGCGAGTTCCTTGCCCATGGTCGACGGGGTCGCGGGCTGTCCGTGCGTGCGCGACAGCATCGCGGCGTCGGCGTGCTCGGCAGCCAGCTCGCGCAGCTTCGCGATCACGACGTCGAGGGCCGGCAGCCAGACCTCTTCGACGGCGCGCTTGACGGTGAGCGCGTACGACGCGGAGTTGATGTCCTCGCTCGTGCAGGCGAAGTGCGTGAGCTCGGCGATCGCGTCGAGGCCCAGCGTCGACAGGCGGTCGCGCACCAGATACTCGATGGCCTTGACGTCGTGCTGGGTCACCGCTTCCTTCTCGGCGAGCCAGTCGATCTCGGCCTGGCCGAAGTCACGGTAGAGAGCGCGCAGGCGCTCCTTGTCGGCATCCGACAGCGGGCTCGTCTCGAAGAGCGAGCGGTCGGTGAGGGCGATCAGCCATTCGACCTCCACCTCGACGCGAGCGCGGTTGAGGCCCGCCTCCGAGAGGAAGTCGGCGAGTCCGGTGACGGCACCGCGGTAGCGGCCGTCGAGCGGACTCAGGGGCTGCGGCGGGAGCGAGGGCTGGAAAGTCAGGGGAATCCTCCTGATCAGGCCCCGAGATCACGGGGCGTGCGGGGCTGGCGAAGGGCCGGTTCGAGCTGGCGGAACAACCCGCGGGTCGCCGCCTCAATCATACCGAGCACCGAATCGAACATCTCGGGGCCCGCGTAGTACGGATCGGGCACGTCCTGCGTCGACGCTGCGGGGTCGAAGGCGAGCAGCAGGGTGACCTTTCCCTCTTCGTCTTCGTCGCGGGCCCATTCGCGGAGGTTGCGCTCGTGCGTGCGGTCGAGCGCGACGATGAGGTCGTTGTCGGCGAACGAGGCGAACGTGAACTGCTTCGCCCGGTGCTGGGAGCCGTCGTAGCCGCGACGGGCGAGGGAATCGAGTGTGCGATGGTCGGCCTGCTCGCCGAGGTGCCAGTCGCCCGTGCCGGCGCTGCGCGAGACGATGCGTGACCCCAGCCCCTGGCGCTCGGCGAGATCGCGGAAGACGACCTCCGCCATGGGGGATCGGCAGATGTTCCCCGTGCAGACGAAGATCACGCGAAAGGGATCCGGGGATGGCACTGTTCCATTGTGCCGGTCGAGGGCGGATCGCGCGATGCGAGAATCCCGAGCGCGGCGCGGGGTCCACCCGTTCTGCACATGCAGTCGCATCGAGGGCGGCGCTCACGCGAGCCGGGAGTTCGGGCTTCCCGCAGCTCGACGGGCGGTGCGAATCCCGGATGCTGGGCGCATGAACTCCATCGCACTGACGCAGATGTCCGCGGCCGAGGCCGAGTGGGCGAAGAACCAGGCTGCCCGCGAGCTGCGCGCCGCCGTCGACGCACTCGACGACGCCCGGGCATCGTTGAGGGGGCTGGCTGACGACACCGCATGGCAGTCCGACGGCGTGCGAGCGATGCACGACGCTCTGGCCGACTACGGGCGGCGCACTCACGCCGAGGCGACCGACACGCAGGGGCGCGTGCGCGAGGTGGCAGGGATCGACGTCTCGTGAGCGGGATCGACATCGATCATGGCGGCGTGATCTCGGTCGACCCCGACGTCCTGCGCTCGGTCGCACGGCGGATGGATGCCGTCGCGTCCTGCTTCGACGACGCGCAGGATGCGATCGCGCGGGCATACCGGGTGATCGTCGATGCGTCGGGATTCAGCGCGTACGTCGACACCGTCTCGCTCTGGTCGTCGGGGGTGCGGGTGTCGCGCCTGCAGTCGGAGTGTCAGGAGACCACCGCGAGCACGCGGCTCATGGCCGACGTCTACGAGTACGTCGAGTTGCGAGCCGAGGCCGAGATGCTCGCGCGAACGGATCCGGCCACCGCGCACCGTCTCACCCTTCAGGCTGACCGGTTGGCCGCGCGCGATGATCGCATTCCCGACATGGCCCGGCAGCTCGAGGCGCAGTGGGAGATCGACAGGTTCGAGGGGCTGTTCCCGGCGCCGTTCCTGCCGGCCGTCTACGGGCCCGTCTTCGCGGCGGCGGCAGCCGCCGGTGCCTTCTCGGGATTCGGGAAGGTGACCCCCGGCGAGACGCTGACCGGAAAGAGCGACCCGGTGACGGTGGCGCCGGTGAAGACGTCGACGCCTGCGTCGGCCCCGGGCGGCCTCGCGGCCGCGCTGAAGCGGATGCCGACGTCCGACGGGGCGCAGATCGCGGTCGAGAAGTACACGTACCCGGACGGCAGCACGAGGTTCGTCGCCTTCATCAAGGGCACTCAGAGCGTGGGCTTCGGCGGTGCGGAACCGTGGGACATGAAGTCGAACGTCGAGCTCTATCAGGGGCAGCGATCGGCCTCCTATCAGGCCACGATCGAGGCGCTCAAGGCGGCGGGAGCCGGCCCCGGCGATCTGGTCGACGTCGTCGCGCACTCGCAGGCCGGCATGGTGACGGCGCATCTCTCCATGGAGAGCGAGTTCGACGTGCAGGTGCAGGTCACAGCCGGCAGTCCGGTCGAGCCGACCCTCGACGACGATCAGACCATCGTGCAGCTCCGGCACACCGACGATCCCGTTCCTGCTCTCAGCGGCGGGGGATCCGCGGAGGGCACGGGTTCTCCCGACAGCTTCACTGTGTCGCGTCAGGCTGATCCGGGTGCCAGCATCGGTGACATCGTGCTCGGCCAGCACCTGCTCGATTCCTACACGGAGACGGCGGGGATGGCGGATGCGTCAGGCGACCCGCGCGTCGAGAATCTCGACAGGTACTGGGAGGAACTCGATCGGGCTGTGACGATCGAGCGGACCGAGTTCCACGCCGAACGCGTGCTCGAGCAGCCGGGCGATGCTGCGGCCGATGCCGCGACCGGGGCGCCGCCCGACGCCGCGATCAGTCGCGAGCGCGCTTCCGCTGCGGGCGCAGGATGAAGCCGAAGACGCCGTTGATCAGCGAGATGATGAGGGCCGCGAGAACGCCCCACCAGAAGTCCCCGACCGTCAGCCCCCAGCCGAAACCGCTCGTGATCCAGGCCGTCAGCCACAGCAGGAAGCCGTTGATGACGAACCCGATGAGGCCGAGGGTGAGGATGTACAGGGGGAAGGCCACGATCTTCACGACCGTGCCGATGATCGTGTTCACCAGGGCGAAGATCGCCGCGACCGCGAGCAGGGTGAGTACGAGCTGCAGGGTCTCGCCCGGCGCGAACGCCTTGATCTGCACCTGCAGGGCGGGGATCAGCGTCACGACCCACAGGGCGAACGCATTGACGACGACTCGGATGATGAAGCGCATGGTCAGGCCAGTCTCCCATGAGGGCGGTGGGATGTCAGAGCGGACACCAGACGGTATCGGATGTGGGACGCGATGACCGCGGTGATCTCATCGAGATCGATCCTGCTCTGTGCCACGTCCAGAACGAGATCGAAGGCCTCCTCATTGGTGAACGTCACCTCGTATCCATTGAGTCGGATGAAGATGAATGTCAAATACAACGAAAGACGCTTGTTCCCATCGAACAACGAGTGATTCTGGGCGACGGAGCTGATCAGGGCGGCCGCCTTCGCCGCGAACGCCGGGTACGCGTCGGTGCCGAACATGCTGGCCGCCGGTCGGGCCAGGGCCGAGAACAGCAAGCCCTCGTCGCGAACGTGCAGACCGAGTTTGGCGATCAGCGCCAGAGCCTGCTCCGGCTCGATGTACTCGGTCACCGGTCAGGCGTCTTCGAGGCGCGTGAGAGCGACTGCGTAGCGTTCCGCCACCTCTTCGGCGATCGAGAGTACGCGTTGCGTCTTCGTCTCACTGTTCGCGAATCGGGTCGCAGCCTCGATGATCACCGCATGCTTCGAGATGTGACGAGTGCGCGCGATCTCCTCGAGCTGCGCATCGAGTTCCTCTGGAAGCCTGACCGTCATTGCCATACCAAAATGGTACTACCGCCGGCATCGAGTCGCCAGACCCGGCGGAATCCATAGACTCATCCTTGTGACCGATCCGATCCTGCCGCGCATCCGCCCCGCCATCGCCGCTCTCGCGCCGTACCGCCAGGGCAAGCAGGCCGGCCCCGACGCCTTCAAGCTGTCGAGCAACGAGAACCCGTTCGAGCCGCTGCCGTCCGTCGCCGCGGCGCTGCAGCACACGACCCCGATCAACCGGTACCCGGATGCGACGGCAGG
>NZ_DALZXX010000016.1:237-6644 GCF_031988965.1 Microbacterium sp. | reverse complement strand
CCGCCTGCGCGAGCGACTCGGCGCGCGCTACGCCGTCGAGCCCGATCAGGTGCACGTCGCCGCAGGCAGCGTCTCGATCCTGCACCAGCTGATCCTCGCCACGGCATCCGTCGGCGACGAGGTCGTCTACGCGTGGCGCTCGTTCGAGGCGTACCCGAGCCTGCCGCTCGTCGCCGGCGCCACCGGAGTGCAGGTGCCCCTGACCGTCGACTCGCGTCATGACCTCGACGCGATGGCGGATGCCGTCACCGAGCGCACCCGTGCGATCATCCTGTGCACGCCGAACAACCCGACCGGTCCGATCATCACGAGCGACGAGTTCGCGACGTTCGTCGAGCGCGTGCCCGCCGACGTGCTGATCATCCTCGATGAGGCGTACGCCGAGTTCGTGACCGCACCGGATGCGGTCGACGGTCTCGCCGAGCGGGTCTTCGAACGGCATCCGAACGTCGTCGTGCTGCGCACCTTCTCGAAGGCCTACGGTCTCGCCGGCCTGCGCATCGGCTACGCGATCGGCAACGAGAAGGTCCTCGACGCCGCGCGCACGACCGGCATCCCGCTGTCCGTCACGTCCGCCGCCGAGAATGCCGCCATCGCCAGCCTCGACGCCGAGAGCGAGCTGCTCGAGCGCGTCGCCGTGATCGTCGAGCGGCGCACTCGTCTGGTCGAGGGGCTGCGCGCACAGGGCTGGGATGTCCCCGACTCTCAGGCCAACTTCGTCTGGCTGCCCACGGGAAAGCGCACCGACGAGGTCGCTGCGGCGTTCGTCGCGGGCGACCTGATCGTGCGGCCCTTCCCCGGCGACGGCATCCGCATCTCCGTCGGCGAAGAGGAGTCCGTCGCCCGCGTCCTCGACGTCGCCTCGACCCTGGTCTGAGCGTGCGCTGACCCCCGTTTCTCCGGTTTCCCGAGAGATGCGAGGACGTCCTAGGTATGCGTGACCGGGCATGCGCGCGGCGGTAGCGTGGCAGCGTGACCTCGTCAGAGACTGAACTCGTCCGCGTCCTGGAGAAGGACGGCCGTTTCGCACCCAGTCCGGCTGCCGAGAGGTATCTGCCGCTGATCGAGGCGATCAGCGATGCGGAGCTCGAGCAGTTCTACCGCGACATGGTGATCATCCGCGCGATCGACACCCAGGCGACCAACCTGCAGCGCCAGGGTCAGCTCGCCCTGTGGCCGCCGAGCCGTGGCCAGGAGGCCGCGCAGGTGGGGTCGGGCCGTGCCGCCCGCGCACAGGACACGATCTTCCCGTCGTACCGTGAGCACGTCGTGACGCGCATCCGCGGAGTCGACCCGCTCGACATCATCAAGCTCATGCGCGGCGTCTCGCACGGCGGCTGGGATCCGACCGACCCGAAGAATGGTAACACCCGCCTGTACACGCTGGTGCTCGGCTCGCAGACGCTGCACGCGGCCGGCTACGCCATGGGCCTGAACTTCGACCGACGCTCGGGCACCGGCGACCTCGACACCGACGAAGCGGTCATCGCCTACTACGGCGACGGCGCGTCGAGCCAGGGCGACGTGCACGAGGCGATGGTCTTCGCCGCCAGCTAC
Source organism: Microbacterium sp. (assembly GCF_031988965.1). Classification (GTDB taxonomy): domain Bacteria; phylum Actinomycetota; class Actinomycetes; order Actinomycetales; family Microbacteriaceae; genus Microbacterium. Next base: position 5,087 of record NZ_DALZXX010000016.1, on the reverse strand, counting down.
CAGGCGCCGACCGTCTTCTTCCTGCAGAACAACCACTGGGCGATCTCCGTACCCGTGGCGACCCAGTCTCGCGTTCCGCTCGTCGAGCGCAGCGCCGGCTACGGCATCCCCAGCGTCCGCGTCGACGGCAATGACGTGCTCGCCAGCTACGCCGTCTCGCGCACCGCTCTCGACGAGGCGCGCAGCGGTGGTGGACCCCGCGCCATCGAGGCCGTGACCTACCGCCTCGGCGCGCACACCACGAGTGACGACCCCACGAAGTACCGCGGCTCCGACGAGGAGCAGTCGTGGGCCGAGCGCGACCCGATCGACCGCATGCGCGCGTTCCTCGAGAACAGGGGAGCGGCAGGGCAGTTCTTCGCGGATGCGGATGCCGAGGCCGCGGACGCCGCAGAAGACCTGCGCGCCCGCACCGTCGAGCTCGGACCGCCGTCGATCGACAAGATGTTCGACCACGTCTACAGCGACCCGCACCCGCTGATCGCGGAGCAGAAGGCGTGGCACGCGCGCTACGAGGCATCGTTCGAGGGAGGCAACTGACATGACTCTCGAGAACATGCCGTTCAGCAAGGCGCTCAACGCAGGTCTGCGCGCAGCCATGGAGAACGACCGGAAGGTCCTGCTCATGGGCGAGGACATCGGCAAGCTCGGCGGTGTCTTCCGGGTGACCGAGCATCTGCAGCGCGACTTCGGCGACCGCCGGGTGCTCGACACCCCGCTCGCCGAGTCGGGCATCGTCGGCACCGCGATCGGGCTCGCGATGACCGGCTTCCGTCCCGTCATCGAGATCCAGTTCGACGGCTTCGTGTTCCCCGCGTTCGACCAGATCACGACGCAGCTCGCGAAGCTCACGAACCGCCACGAAGGCGCACTGAGCCTGCCGATCGTCATCCGCATCCCGTACGGCGGGCACATCGGCGCCGTCGAGCACCACCAGGAGAGCCCCGAGGCGTACTTCGCGCACACCCCGGGGCTGCGCGTGGTCTCCCCGTCGACGCCGAACGACGCGTACTGGATGATCCAGGAGGCCATCGCCTCGAACGACCCCGTGATCTTCATGGAGCCGAAGAGCCGCTACTGGACCAAGGGCGAGGTCGAGCTCGACGCCTCCGCCGCTCCGCTGCACTCGTCGCGCGTCGTGCGCACCGGGTCCGACGTGACCCTCGTCGGACACGGCGCCATGGTGACGACACTGCTGCAGGCGGCGGCGCTCGCCGAATCCGAGGGCACCAGCTGCGAGGTCGTCGACGTGCGCTCACTGTCGCCCATCGATTACGAGCCCATCCTGAACTCGGTGCGCAAGACCGGTCGCATGGTCTACGCGCAGGAGGCCCAGGGCTTCACGAGTATCGGCAGCGAGGTCGCGGCGACCGTCATGGAGCGCGCCTTCTACGCACTCGAGGCCCCGGTGCTGCGGGTCTCGGGCTACGACACGCCCTTCCCTCCCGCGAAGCTCGAGGGCTCCTACCTCCCCGATGCCGACCGCATCCTCGAGGCCGTCGACCGTTCGCTGGCCTACTGACCTCACCGTTCCGAAAGGACCGCACATGAGCACGCAGAACTTCAACCTCCCCGACGTGGGCGAGGGCCTGACCGAGGCCGAGATCGTGACGTGGAAGGTCGCTCCCGGTGACACGGTCGCGATCAACGACGTCATCTGCGAGATCGAGACGGCCAAGTCGCTCGTCGAGCTGCCGTCGCCGCACGCCGGTGTCGTCGGCGAGCTGCTCGCCGCCGAAGGCACGACGGTCGAGGTCGGTTCGCCGATCATCACGTTCGTGACGGATGCGCGCGACGACGCCGGACCCGGCGTGATCGCGACCGCCGAGGCCCCCGCGCCCGAAGAGGGCGGCGGGTCTGTGCTCGTCGGCTACGGCTCCGGCGGCGGTGCCACCTCGCGCCGCAAGCGTCCGGCCGAGCGCCCCGTGCGCTCGTCGGTCGGCGTGATCGCGAAGCCTCCGATCCGCAAGCTCGCCCGCGACCTGGGAGTCGACCTCACGACCGTCACGCCGACCGGCGCCGACGGCGAGGTCACGCGCGACGACGTCATGACCCACGCGCAGCAGGCCAGCGTGTTCCGCAACATCGAGACGCCCGAGTGGGGTGCTGTGCGCGAGGAGACCGTGCCGGCGCCGCAGAGCGCACCGGCGGGCCTCGCCCGTGGAGTGTCGGCGTCGCCGGCATCCGCCTCCGGTCAGAGCGATGACCGCACCGAATCGATCCCGGTCAAGGGCGTGCGCAAGGCGACGTCGTCGGCGATGGTGCAGAGCGCCTACTCCGCCCCGCACGTCACCGTGTGGAAGGAGATCGACGCGAGCCGCACAATGGAGCTCGTCAAGCGGCTCAAGGCCTCCCCTGACTACGCCGACATCCGGGTCTCGCCGCTGCTGATCATGGCCCGTGCCGTCATCTGGGCCGCTCGTCGCACCCCGATGGTCAACGCGGCGTGGATCGAGACCGAGGGCGGCGCCGAGATCTCGGTGCGTCACTACGTGAACCTCGGCATCGCGGCGGCCACGCCTCGTGGGCTGCTCGTGCCGAACATCAAGGACGCTCAGGACCTCAGCATGAAGGACCTCGCTCGCGCCCTCAACCGCCTCACGCTGACCGCTCGCGAAGGCAAGACGAGCCCGGCCGACCAGCAGGGCGGCACGATCACGATCACCAACATCGGTGTGTTCGGGATGGATGCCGGCACGCCGATCATCAACCCCGGCGAGGCCGGAATCGTGGCGATGGGCACGATCAGTCAGAAGCCGTGGGTCGTCGACGGCGAGGTGCGCCCCCGCTGGGTCACCACGGTCGCGGGATCGTTCGACCACCGCGTGATCGACGGAGACGGCATGAGCCGCTTCATCGCCGACGTGGCATCCGTGCTCGAGGAGCCCGCACTGCTCGTGGAGTGAGGCGGATCGTCCGGCGATACAGTGGCAGCAGAATCGCGACGACCGGCCCCCAGTAGAACGGACTCCAGCGGATGAAGATCGAACCGACCGCCATCACCCTCGGAACCTCCGGCCTCGGCCGGCATTCGGAGCCGGGGTCCGCTGAGGAGAGAGCCGCCGTCGAGGTCGCCATCGACCTGCTCACGAGCCGACACGGGTTCGTGGACACCTCGAACAACTACGCCGGCGGTCGCTCCGAGGCAGTGCTCGGGATCGCGCTGCGCGAATTGGGGATGGACGGGTCGCGGGTCATCTCGAAGGTGGATCAGGACCCGGAGACGGGTGTGTTCGACCGCGACCGTGTGCTCCGCTCGTTCGAGGAGACGTCCGCCCGCCTCGGGGTCGACCGGCTTCCGCTGCTGCACCTGCACGATCCCTATTCGGTGTCGTTCGAGGACTCGATCTCGATCGGTGGCGCGGTGCAGGGTCTCATCGAACTCCGGAGCGCGGGTGTGGTGGACGCGATCGGTGTCGCGGCCGCTCCGGTGCCGCTGATGGCGAAGTACGTCGAGACGGGTGTGTTCGACGCCGTTCTCATCCACAATCGATTCACGCTCGTGGATCACTCGGCGGCGACGGTGTTCGCCGACGCCAAGGAACGGGGCATGGCCGTGTTCAACGCCGCGCCGTTCGGCTCGGGGTTGCTCGTCAAGGGGCCGCATGCCGGTGCGCAATACGCCTATCGGCCTGCCGGCGAGGAGCTGCTGGCGTGGACCGAGCGGTTGCAGCGCCTGTGCGCGGAGCACGGAACGTCGATTGCTGCCGCAGCCCTGCACTACTCGCTGCGGTCGCCGCTGGTCGACTCCACCGTCGTCGGGGTGTCGTCGCCGCATCGTCGCGAGCAGCTCGACGAGCTGGAGCAGACGGAGGTGCCGGAGGCGCTGTGGGACGCTCTCGCGAGCCTGGGCCCGGCGCCGTCTCCGGTGGACGACAGCGACTACGCCTGAGCGCTGTCGGTGCTCCGCACCACGACCGGCACCACGACCGGGGGCTCGAGCACCCGCTCCCGGTGGCGTCGTTCGATCGCCTGACCGGCGTACGACGCGGCGACGATGAGCGCGGCACCGAGCAGGCCGACGGTGCCGACGATCTCCCCGCCGAGCAGGATGCCGACCAGCAGCGCCCAGACCGGCTCGGTGCCCATGAGGATGCTGGCTCGCGTCGCCGAGGTGCGCCGCACCGCCCAGAGCTGAACGACGAACGCGAACACCGAGCACATCAGTCCGAGGAACACGACGTTCGCCCATCCCCGTCCGTCGAGTCGCGCGACGGCCGCGGGCAGCTCTGCTCCTGCGACCAGTGATGCCGTCGCCGCGCACACGATGAGCTGCACGAGGACGACGGCGAGCGTGCTGTCCCGGCGGCCGCGGGTCAGTCTGGCGCTCGCGGTCACGTGGAACGCCCGCACCACGGCTGCGGCGATCACGAGAGCGTCGCCCGCGGTCGGCATCCGCAGCCCGCCGTCCGACACGAGAAGGGCGACCCCCACCACTGCTGCGACCGCTGCGACGAAGTACGAGCGCGGAAGCCATGACCGCGCGGCGAGGCTCTCGAGCACGGGGGTGAGGATGAGCGCGAGGCTGATGAGCAGCCCGGCATTGGTCGCCGAGGTGAGATGCACACCCCAGGTCTCGAGTCCGATGACGGCGGCCTGAGAGAAGCCGAGGAGGACGGCGACGGCGAGTCCGCGGCCACGCGGCATCCGCTCCCGGCGCGCCGCGCAGATCACGCCGAGAGCGAGCGCCGCGACGAGGAACCGGAGCGCGACGGCGGAAGGGACACCGGTCTCGAGAGCGAGGCTCTTGGCCGAGACGAAGCTCGCGCCCCACACCGCCGCCACGGCGACGAGCAGCACATCGACGAGGAGATCGAGCGAGGGGCGACGAGACATGACTCCACGTTCTC
>NZ_DALZXX010000016.1:0-227 GCF_031988965.1 Microbacterium sp. | reverse complement strand
AGACCCAGACCCAGTTGCTTACATCTCCTTTAAGGTTGCCCTTATGGATCCCGCCCACCTCCGCCTGTTGCGCGAGCTGCGCGATCGGGGCAGCGTCACGGCGGTCGCCGCCGCCCTCGGCATCTCGGCCTCGGCGGTGTCGCAGCAGCTCACGACGCTGCAGTCGAGCGTGGCGCTGCCGCTCACCGCACGGCGCGGTCGAGTCCTGACGTTGACGGCTGCGGGCG
>NZ_DALZXX010000015.1:38736-40870 GCF_031988965.1 Microbacterium sp. | reverse complement strand
CGCCGGCGAGTACGAGAGCGGCGGCGGTGCCGCCCACGGCCCAGGCGACTCGGCGGCTCATGACGTGCGCTCTCTGGCGTGCACGTGACGGCGGACCGATGCGTCGGGGTGGAAGGAGAGAGCGGCGTGCAGACCCTCGGCCGCGGAACCCCACCCCGACACCGAGATGTGCGCGAGACCCTGCCAGGATGCCGCGAGAGCGAGCTCGACGGCGATCCGCTCCGCGTCCTCAGCGGGATTCGCCTGAGGCTCCCACCAGGCGGACTGCACCTGCAGGGTCGACGTCGCGCGGTCGGCCTTGAGATCGACACGAGCGACGATCCGATCGCCGACGAGCACGGGGAGCGAGTAGTACCCGTATCTCCGCTTCTCGGCGGGCACGTAGATCTCGATGCGGTAGTCGAGCTCGAAAGCACGGAGCGCCCGATCTCGGAACCAGACGATCGGGTCGAAGGGGGTCAGCAGCGCGGCCGCATCGACGCGGCGGGGCAGCACCGCTTCGTGGTGACGCCATGCCGGTATCGGTCGGCCCGCGCGGTCCCATCCGCGGACGGCTACGGGCAGCAGCTCGCCCTCGTCGATCAGATCGGCGATCGACTGCGACACCGCGGCGCGGTCACGGATGCGGTGGTAGTCGGCGAGGTCGGACTGGGTCGCCACCCCGGAGGATCGTGCCGCGCGTCGGGTGAGCTCGCGGATCGCCTCATCGCGGGGTACGTGCGTGGAGAGGATCCCGGCGGGGATGACGTTCTCGGCGAGAGCGTAGCTGCGCTCGAATCCCTTGCGGCCGCTGATCGCGACATCGCCCGTGCGCCAGAGGTGCTCGAGGGCGAGCTTCACGTCGTCCCAGTCCCACCAGGTGCCGCGCTCGCGCGGAGCGTCGGCCCGCAGGTCGGCCGGACGGAGCGGTCCTCGATCGCGGAGCTCGTCCTTGACCCACTGCAGCGTACGGGCGTTGGTGCTCATCCAGGAGTCGGGGCCCGCCCAGCGCGCGCGGAAGTCGTCCATACGGAACCGCCAGAGCGGCCAGTCCTCGACGGGGATGAAGGTGGCCTCGTGAGCCATGTACTCGACGTAGTGAGTCGTTCGCGAGTGGAACACCCGATCCAGCAGTGCCGGGTCGTACGCGCCCAGTCGCGAGAACATCGGGAGGTAGTGCGAGCGCGCGAACACGTTGACCGAGTCGATCTGCAGCACACCGAGCCTGCCCATGACCCGGTGCAGATGCCTCGCGGACACGGAACTCGGTCGGGCACGCGTGAATCCCTGCGCTGCGAGCGCGATCCGTCGTGCCTGGCTGGCGCTGAGAGTGTCGGTCACGTCGTCAGCGTATCGCCGGGCACCGACACCGTAACGCTCGTCGAGACCGCCGGTGGCCGCGCCGTAGACTTGGGCGATGAGCGAAGAGCAGCGTCCGCGACTGAGGGATCTCTTCCGTCCGCGCGCCGCAGCCCCGGATCGTCCCGCGGCCACCGCGACAGACGAGGCGGTGCCTGTCGGCCTGCGCATCACGGCGGCCTACGCCTGGCGGCTCCTTCTGATCGCCGCTGCTGTCGCGGGCATCATCTGGCTGGTGATCGAGCTCAAGCTCCTCGTCATCCCCCTCATGGTCGGCATCCTCATCACGGCACTGCTGTGGCCCGCGATGCAGTGGATGCTGCGGCACCGCTTCCCCCGCTGGCTGGCTGTCACGCTGGCGCTCATCGGCACGCTGACGATCGTCTCGTTGCTCTTCTGGCTCGTGATCTGGCAGGTGCGAGCGCAGCTGCCGGATGTGCAGGAGCGCAGCTCGGCGGCGATCGAGGAGTTCCGTCAGTTCCTGCTGACCGGACCCCTGCACCTCAGCGAGACCCAGATCCAGGGCTACATCGACCAGGGTCTGCAGATCATCAACGAGCAGACGCAGGCGCTGCTCAACGGCGCTCTCGCAGTCGGCACCACCGCCGCGCACGTCGTGACCGGGGCGGTGCTCTCGCTCTTCATCCTGATCTGCCTCCTGGCTGACGGGCGCGGAATCTGGAAGTGGACGCTGCGGCTCTTCCCGCGTGCCGCACGCCCCGCCGCCGATGCCGCGGCGAGCAACGGCTTCGCCACCATCGTCAACTACGCCCGCACGCAGCTGCTCGTGGCGGCG
>NZ_DALZXX010000015.1:19539-38726 GCF_031988965.1 Microbacterium sp. | reverse complement strand
ACGCGGTCGGCATCGGAGTCGGCGCGGCGCTGCTCGGCGTCCCCCTGGCGATCCCGGTCGCCGTGCTGGTGTTCCTCGGTTCGTTCGTCCCGATCGTCGGTGCCGTCGTGACGGGCGCCATCGCCGTGCTGCTCGCCCTCGTGTACAACGGCCCGTGGATCGCGCTCGCGATGCTGGCCGTGGTGCTCGGCGTGCAGCAGCTCGAGGGCCACATCCTGCAGCCGATCCTGATGGGGTCGGCGGTCAAGGTGCACCCGCTCGCCGTCGTCCTCGTCGTCGCCGGTGGGTCGATGGTCGGCGGAATCCCGGGAGCCCTGTTCGCGGTGCCGCTCGCGGCGTTCGTGAATGTCGCCGCGGTGACCGTCAGCACCGGCTCGTGGCGAACCGGCGACCAACCGGATGCAGACCTTATCTGGAGCACAGTTCCGCGCGAACCAAGACGGAGGAATCGATGAGCGCAGTCCCCAGCCTGACCGAGTTCGAGAGCGCAGCTCACAGTCTGGCTGAGGTGATCACGCACACGCCGACGCTGCCGTCGCGCGCGCTGTCCGACATTCTCGGGGCTCCCGTGCTGCTCAAGATGGAGAACCTGCAGCGCACCGGCTCGTTCAAGATCCGGGGCGCGGCGTATCGCCTGTCGCGGTTGAGCGCCGAGGAGCGCTCTCGCGGCGTCGTCGCGGCATCGGCCGGCAACCACGCCCAGGGGGTCGCTCTCGCGGCCCAGGCACTGGGAATCCCCGCCACGATCTTCATGCCCATCGGGGTGCCCGTGCCGAAGCTGCTCGCCACGCGAGGATACGGCGCCGAGGTCGTGCTCGAGGGTGAGACCGTGGCGACGTCGCTCCGCCTCGCCTCGGAGTTCTCCGAGCGCACCGGAGCCATGCTCATCCACCCGTTCGATCACCGCGACGTCGTCGTCGGTCAGGGCACTCTCGGACTCGAGCTGCTCGAAGACGCTCCCGAGGTCGACACGATCGTGCTCGGGATCGGAGGAGGCGGCCTCATCGCCGGGGTCGCCGCTGCGGTCAAGGCCAGGGCCGCCCAGCTCGGGCGCACGGTGCGCATCATCGGTGTGCAGGCCGAGAACGCCGCCGCGGTGCCGCCTTCGCTCGACGCCGGGCATCCGGTGGACATCGAGACCAGGCCGACCATCGCCGACGGCATCCTCGTGGCCCGCCCCGGCGCGATCCCGTTCGACATCATCAAGGACCTCGTCGACGAGGTCGTGACTGTCTCCGACGACGATCTCGCGCGCGCGATCCTGATCCTGCTCGAGCAGGCCAAGGTCGTCGTCGAGCCCGCGGGAGCCGCGGGTGTCGCGGCGATCCTCGCAGGCAAGGTGTCGGCGACCGGCACGACGATGGCCGTCCTCTCCGGCGGCAACATCGACCCGCTCCTGCTGCAGCGGGTGGTCTCGCACGGTCTCGCGGCATCCGGCCGCTACCTGACAATCCGCATCCCGCTGCCCGACCGCCCCGGTCAGCTCGCTCGGGTGTCGGAGCTCATCGCCGAGGCGGGAGCCAACGTGATCGAGGCCATGCACACGAGGCACGGACACGGACTGCAGATCAGCGAGGTGATCCTCGAGCTCAGCGTCGAGACCCGCGGTGCCGAGCACTCCGAGCACACGCTCGACACGCTCCGCCGTGCGGGGTTCGAGCCGATGATCGTCCCCGACTGACCCGACTCGGTCAGCCATACGAGAAGAGGCCCCGTCCATCAGGACAGGGCCTCTTCTCGTGCTTTCGGGGGTCAGCCCGTGTACGTCTCGACGTTCACGATCTCGACCGAGATCGAGCGGCCGTTCGGAGCCTCGTACGACGACTTCTCTCCGACCTTGAGGCCGAGGATCGCCTGGCCGAGCGGGCTGGCCTCGCTGTAGACGTCGAGGTCGCTGCCACCGGCCGCGATCTCACGACTGCCGAGCAGGAAGACCTCTTCACCGCCGGCGACCAGCGCGGTCACGACCGTGCCGGGCTCGACGATCCCGCGGCTGGCCGGAGCCTCGCCGACCTTCGCGGTCTTGAGCAGTCCCTCGAGCGTGCGGATGCGGGCCTCCTGCTTGCCCTGCTCGTCCTTCGCAGCGTGGTATCCGCCGTTCTCCTTGAGGTCGCCCTCTTCGCGTGCCGCCTCGATGCGCTTGGCGATCTCGTCGCGTCCCGTGGTCGAGAGGTGTTCCAGCTCGGCGACGAGCCGGTCGTAGGCTTCCTGCGTGAGGAAGGGAACCTGAGCGTCAGTAGACATGACGAAGCTCCTTCGTTAGGTACCCGCCCACGGTCCGCGGGGGATATGCCAAGACGCCCCGGCACGGTGCCAGGGCGTCGTCTGTCTGCGTCGAGTCTAGGCGACCCAGCAGGCCTTCACCAAACCTGTGGTGGCCTCGCCGACGGTCGGCACCGTCGCCGAATAGGTCTGCGAGTGGCTGTCCCCGGCCGGGATCTCGACGACCTTCCAGCCCACGACACCGAACTCCTCGTCGAGCGCTTCCACGACGCAGCCCACGTCCTTGCCCTGCACGCCGGTCACCTGGAAGCGCACCTCGACACTGTGCTCGTCGATCAGGTCGAAGCCGAGGTCGTCGGAGTCGACCGAGTTCATCTGGGTGGAGACGACGCTCCAGCCGAGGGCTGCGACCAGCGCCACCGCGGCCAGAATGCCCACGATCCAGGGCCATCTGCGTCGCCGGGTACGGCCATAGCGTTCGTCGAGCTGCTGTGCGGTCGTCACAAGGGGGGTCTTCCGGTCGTTAGGCTGGTGATTACAGGTTATGCGACCTGTGCGTGAAAGGCAGATTCCATGCTCGCTCTGACCGAGACCCCGATGCCGACGCCCTCGATGACGGTGGCTCCGGAGCTCGTCACCCCCGGCTTCGTGGGGTTCGCCGTCGTCGTGTTCATCCTGATCGCGGTGATCCTGCTGATCCTCGACATGAACCGCCGGATCCGCCGGGTGCGCTACCGCGAAGAGGTCCGTGAGGAGCTCGACGCGGAGGAGGCGGCACGCGCCGCCGATGAGGCCACGGAGACCGACGCCGATCTTCCCGTCGTCCGTGAGGGCGACGACGACCCCGAGAAGCGCTGACGCCGGCGCCCTCGAGTGCGATCAGGCCCCGAGCGAGGGGCTCAGCGGCTCGAGCGCGATGAGCAGGCAGGCCGTCCAGTGGCAGAGGAACGCGAGAACCGTGCACACGTGGAAGATCTCGTGGAAGCCGAAGTGGCCCGGCCACGGATTCGGCTTCTTGACCGCGTAGACGATCGCGCCGCCCGTGTAGAGCAGTCCACCGACGATGACGAGGATCATCATCGCGACGTTCGCGGCGAGCAGGTCAGCCATGTACATGACCGCCGCCCATCCGAGCAGCAGATACAGCGCCACGTAGAGCCACCGCGGGGCGTTGATCCAGAAGACCCGGAACAGTATTCCCAGCAGGGCACCGCTCCACACCAGGACGAGGAGCAGTGCGCCCTTCCCCGGCGGCAGGGCGAGCACGGCGAGCGGTGTGTACGTGCCGGCGATCAGCAGCAGGATGTTCGCGTGGTCGATGCGCTTCAGGATGACCTTGACCCTCGGGCTCCAGTCGAAGCGGTGATACAGCGCCGAGTTGCCGAACAGGAGCAGCGAGGTGGCCATGAAGACGGCGGCCGCCCATTTGGCGGCGCCGCCCTGCGCGAAGATGATGAGGAGCACGCCCGCGATGATCGCGACCGGAAAAGTGCCCGCATGGATCCAGCCCCGCCAGGTGGGTCTGATGTCCACCTGCGCATCATGGGCAGCCTCATCGAGAAGCGGCAGCTGGGGCAGATCCTGTGCTGAGGACTCGGGTGTGCTCACGTGCTCACTCTAGGCGGCACGCCATTCCACCAGGCGTACATATCCTGAGCGTCCACCCCCTGCCTTCCGAAGCGCAGCACGATAGCGTAGGGAGGTGATGACACGCGAGGGACAGGGGCGAGGGCCGCTGTACCGGCTTTACACCAACAGGCTGCGCCGCCATCTCGACCCCTCGACCGTGCCCCATCACGTCGCGATGATGATCGACGGGAACCGTCGCTGGGCGCGGCAGCTCGGATACTCCACGCCCGCCGAGGGCCATCGCGCGGGCGCGGCGAAGATGCGAGAGTTCCTCGGATGGTGCGATGAGCTCGGAATCCGCGTCGTCTCCCTGTATCTGCTGTCGAGCGACAATCTGCGCAAGCGCGATTCGGCGGAGCTCGCCGATCTGATCGAGATCATCGCGGAGCTCGCCGAGGCGCTGTCGCGTGAGGGCAACTGGCGTGTGAAGCACGTCGGCCGCGCCGACATCCTGCCTCCGGAGCTGGCGCGAGTCCTCGCCGATGCTCAGGAGCGCACACGAGACCACACCGGACTGCACGTGAATCTCGCCGTCGGCTACGGGGGCCGCAACGAGATCGTCGACGCCGTGCGCAGCATCGTCACCGCGCATCAGGCGTCCGGTGGGACGATCGAGGACCTCGCCGCGCATCTCACGCCCGAGATGATCGGCGAGCACCTCTACACCGGGGGACAACCGGATCCCGATCTCGTGATCCGCACCAGTGGTGAGCAGCGGCTGAGCGACTTCCTGCTGTGGCAGAGCGCGCACAGCGAGTTCTACTTCGTCGAGGCGCTCGGCCCCGACCTGCGTCAGGTCGACTTCCTGCGCGCCATTCGCGATTTCGCCGATCGCGACCGCCGGTACGGGCGCTGATCCGCTCCGGTCGACGGCCGGATGCCGTGTCCTCGGGCCGGGAGCCGCGCTCGTCTGGGCAGAGCACCTGCCGTTAATCAACACGTAACGAAACCCTGGCGTGTCGACGCATCGAAATGTCGGTGCCTGGTCGTAGCTTCTAGTCATCGGGCAAGGTGCCCGTCGGGTCGGCCTCAGGTTGACGACTCGTGACCCCCTGGTCGACTCGTTCGAACAACCGGGATTCTCCCGGGTCGGGAGTGGGTCGTGACCTCACGTACAGCGCAGCAGTCCAGCACCGCGCAGCAGTCCACCCGTAAGACGACGACGCGAGCCGCGTCCGCAGACTCCGATCAGGATCTGCGGACCTACGTGCTCGACACGTCGGTCCTGCTGAGCGATCCGCAGGCGTTCTTCCGGTTCGCCGAGCACTCGGTGGTCCTTCCTGTGGTCGTCATCACCGAGCTCGAAGGCAAGCGCCACGACCCGGAGATCGGCTACTTCGCTCGCCAGGCTCTGCGGCACCTCGACGACCTGCGCATCGAGCACGGTCGCCTCGACTTCCCCGTCGAGGTCGGCGAAGGCGGCACGCTCCGCGTCGAGCTCGCGAACACCGATGCGTCCGTGCTCCCTGCCGGCATCCGCCTCAGCGACAACGACACGCGCATCCTGTCGGTCGCGATGCACCTCGCGCAGGACGGTCAGGACGTGACGATCGTCTCGAAAGACCTCCCGATGCGCGTGAAGGCGGCGTCGCTCGGTCTGAGGGCCGAGGAGTACCTCGCCGAGCAGGCGGTGGACTCCGGCTGGACGGGCATCACGACCCTCGACCTCTCGGGCGACGAGATCAGCGACCTCTACGAGAGCGAAGTCGGCATCAGCGAGGATGCCCGTGGCCTTCCGGTCAACACCGGACTCATCATCCACTCGGAGCGGGGCTCGGCGCTCGGCCGTGTGACAGGCGACGGCGAGTACCGGCTCGTGCGCGGCGACCGGGACATCTTCGGGATGCACGGGCGCTCGGCCGAGCAGCGCATCGCGATCGATCTGCTGACCGATCCCGATGTCGGCATCGTCTCGCTCGGTGGACGAGCCGGAACGGGCAAATCGGCGCTCGCCCTCTGCGCCGGACTCGAGGCGGTGCTCGAGCGGCAGCAGCAGAAGAAGATCATCGTGTTCCGCCCGCTGTTCGCCGTCGGCGGCCAGGAGCTCGGGTATCTCCCCGGCGATCAGGGCGAGAAGATGGGCCCCTGGGGCCAGGCGGTCTTCGACACGCTCGGCTCGGTCGTCTCGGGCAACGTCATGGAAGAGGTCGTCGAACGCGGCATCCTCGAGGTCCTTCCGCTCACCCATATCCGCGGGCGGTCGCTGCACGACGCGTTCGTGATCGTCGACGAGGCGCAGTCGCTCGAGCGCAACGTGCTCCTCACGGTGCTCAGCCGAATGGGGCAGAACTCGCGAGTCATCCTCACGCACGATGTCGGCCAGCGCGACAACCTGCGGGTCGGTCGCCATGACGGCATCGCCAGCGTGATCGAGACGCTCAAGGGGCACGATCTGTTCGCGCACGTGACGCTCATGCGTTCCGAGCGCTCGGCGATCGCGGCCCTGGTCACCGAGCTCCTCGAGGGCGGCGAGCTCAGCTGAGACAGTCGGGGAGCGGATGCCGTGAGGTCGCGGCATCCGCTCTCGCATGTCGGGGACACGCCCCGGCGATCCGCGTTCCTTATCGCCGGGCCCAGGTTTAGGCTCGGGGCATCAACCGCAGACGATGGAGTGATGCGCGATGAGCGATGCGACGAAGACCGTGGATGACGAGCAGCTGCCGCCCGTGGCGGTGGATGAGAGACCGCGGTGGACGCCGCTGAAGATCGTGCTCTGGGCGGCGATAGCGATTCTCGGGGGCGTCGCGTGGACGATGCTCGCGATCGTCCGCGGTGAGACCGTGAACGCGATCTGGTTCGTGTTCGCCGCCGTGTGCACCTATCTCGTCTTCTACCGGTTCTACTCGAAGTTCATCGAGCGCAATCTCGTCAAGCCCGACGATCGGCGCGCGACCCCCGCCGAGTACAAGGCAGACGGCAAGGACTACGTCGCGACCGACCGTCGCGTGCTCTTCGGGCACCACTTCGCCGCCATCGCGGGTGCCGGTCCACTCGTCGGGCCGGTGCTCGCGGCCCAGATGGGGTACCTGCCGGGCACGATCTGGATCATCGTCGGCGTGGTGCTCGCAGGCGCTGTGCAGGACTACCTCGTGATGTTCTTCTCGATGCGCCGAGGCGGGCGCTCGCTCGGCCAGATGGCCCGAGACGAGCTCGGACGCTTCGGCGGCACGGCGGCGATCATCGCGACGCTGCTCATCATGATCATCATCACGGCGATCCTCGCCCTGGTGGTCGTGAACGCCCTGGGCGAGAGCCCCTGGGGTGTGTTCTCGGTGGCGATGACCATTCCGATCGCCCTGTTCATGGGTGCCTACCTGCGCTGGATCCGCCCCGGCAAGATCACCGAGGTCTCGCTCATCGGCTTCGTCCTTCTGATGGCGGCGATCATCGGCGGCGGCATGGTCGCCGAGACCGACTGGGGCCAGGCCATCTTCACGCTCGATCGCACGACGATCGCATGGGGCATCATCGTCTACGGCTTCATCGCCGCGGTGCTCCCGGTGTGGATGCTGCTCGCACCCCGCGACTACCTCTCGACCTTCATGAAGATCGGCGTGATCGTCGCTCTCGCCGTCGCGATCGTGTTCGTGCGTCCCGAGATCACGGTGCCTGCCTTCAGCGAGTTCGCGGGTGGTGAGACCGGGCCGGTGTGGGCGGGAGCACTGTTCCCGTTCCTCTTCGTGACCATCGCGTGCGGCGCGTTGAGCGGTTTCCACGCCTTGATCGCGTCGGGCACCACACCGAAGATGATCGAGAAGGAGAAGCAGACCCGCTTCATCGGCTACGGCGGGATGCTCATGGAGTCGTTCGTGGCGATCATGGCGCTCGTCGCCGCGATCTCGATCGATCGCGGGCTGTACTTCGCGATGAACTCGTCGCCCGCGGCGACCCTCGGCACGGTCGAGGGTGCGGTGGCGTTCGTGAACGGTCTCGGCCTGACCGGGGTCAACCTCACGCCCGAGATGCTCACGAGCACAGCTGAGGCGGTGGGAGAGGAATCGATCGTCTCGCGCACGGGCGGCGCCCCGACCCTCGCACTCGGCCTCGCGCACATCATGCAGCAGTGGATCGGCGGCACCGGCATGATGGCGTTCTGGTACCACTTCGCGATCATGTTCGAGGCTTTGTTCATCCTGACCGCGGTGGACGCCGGCACCCGCGTCGCGCGCTTCATGCTGCAGGACTCGGTGGGCAACGTCATCCCTCGTTTCAAAGACACCTCGTGGCGGGTGGGCGCGTGGATCTGCACGGCGGTCATGGTCGCCGGCTGGGGCGCGGTGCTCATCATGGGCGTCACGGATCCGCTCGGCGGCATCAACACCCTGTTCCCGTTGTTCGGCATCGCGAACCAGCTGCTCGCCGCGATCGCGCTCGCCGTCGTCCTGACGATCGTCGCACGCAGACGCACCTTCACGGTCCTCTGGGTGGTCGCAGTGCCCCTGGCGTTCGTCACCGTGGTCACCGTGACCGCATCCCTGCAGAAGATCTTCTCGACGGTGCCGCAGGTCGGCTACTTCGCGAACCACGTCGCGTTCCGTGACGCTCTCGCGGCCGGGGAGACCTCGTTCGGCACCGCGACGAGCGTCGCGGCGATGGAGGCTGTCGTCCGCAACACGATGATCCAGGGCATCCTCTCGGTGACGTTCCTCGTGCTGTCGGTGATCGTCATCGCGATCTCGCTCGTGAAGGTCATTCGAGCGCTGCGTCCCGGTCCCGTCGTCGATCACGAGGACCCCGAGCTGCCGTCGCGCCGGTTCGCCCCGGCCGGGCTCTTCGCCTCGGCGGAAGAGCGCGCGGTCGAGAAGCAGTGGGCGGCGCTGCCGTCGTCCGCCCAGCCGACGAGGGGGCACTGATGGTCGTCGCTGTCGCGGATGCTGCGCGCCGGGTCTGGCGGACCGTCGCCTGGTACGTGAACGGTGTGACGGGGCAGTCGCGGTATGCGGACTACGTCGCCCACGAGCGGACGCGACATCCCGATCATGAGCCGCTCACCGAGCGCGAGTTCTGGCGGGCGCACTATGCCGCACAGGATGCCGACCCCGGGACCCGCTGCTGCTGACCGCTGCTGACCGCTGCTGACCGCTGCTGTCGGGCCCGCCCCGATCTGCGGACATTGTCCCGATCTGCATCCACTTCGCGGCGGACTGCCCGCAGATCGGGACCGGGTCCGGGAATCGGGTCACGCATGGGCATTCAGGCGGGTGAGAGCCGCGAGGATCGCCGCCTGCACCGTGGGCCAGTCATGGATGACCTGTGCGTAGTCGAAGCGCAGGGTCTCGTAGCCGAGCGCAGATGCCGACGCGTCACGGACGAGGTCCTTGTGCCTGAGCGAGGCGCCGTCATGGTTCTCTTTCCCGTCCGTCTCGAGGATCAGTCGGCTGCCGAGCACGAAGTCCACACGGCCGACTCCGGAGATCGATACCTGGCACTCGAGGTGGATGCCGAGCACATGCAGACGCAGCCGAAGCAGCGACTCGAGGCCGCTGTCCGAGTGCGGCAGCGCGAGATCGACGAGCCACCGCGCGGCGGCCGGGATCATCGCTCGGATCCGGGCCTGTGCCGCTGTGGTGAGCAGTCCGAGACGCAAGGCTGACTCGTAGGCAGCGAAGAAGGCCTCATCTCCTGCGCACCGTAGGAAGTGCGCGAGGCGACCTCGAGGGTGGCCTGTCCGAGCGGTGGGACGCCGCGATAGTAGTGAGACACGCACCGGCACGCATCGTGAGGATGCGCGTGACGACTTCTGCCGAGCCAGACGTGCGGCACGCTCACGGGCGCGAGCACCCAGATCCCCAGGATCTGAAGAACACTCGCGCAGGTCAGTGCGCCTCCGTGGGCCGTGGCTGCTCGCACCTGACGATCGATTCGGCCGGACGCGAACACCCCATCACGGATGCGCTCGATCTCGCCCCGCCTGACGGCGCGCGACAACGCGCGTCGCGTGAAGCCGAGTGTCTGCAGATGGGCGCCGCGGGCGAGTCCGCCGAGGCGCGTGATGGTGTCGGCGGCTGAGAGCATGACTGAGATTCTGCGTGTCCACGACATCCGTCGAGACCGATCCGCACAGACTCGCGGTGCCGCCGTTCTCAACCGACATCGGTGCAGAAACAGACGAGCGCCCCGATCTGCGGAGCATGTCCCGATCTGCGCACCATCCACCAGGAACGGTGCGCAGATCGGGACGACGTCCGCGAATCGGGGCGCTCAGCGCGTCGAGATCAACCCGGGTGGGTCATCGACAGCAGGTCGAGCTTCTCGTCGAGCTGCTCGAGCGTGAGGTCGCCGCGCTCGACGTAGCCGAGGTCGATGACGGCGTCGCGCACCGTGATGCCCTTCGCGACCGAGTGCTTGGCGATCTTGGCCGCGGCCTCGTAGCCGATCAGCTTGTTGAGCGGCGTGACGATCGAGGGGCTCATGCCCGCGAACGCGGCTGCTCGGTCGAGGTTGGCCTGCAGGCCGTCGACGGTCTTGTCGGCCAGCACGCGCGAGGCGTTCGCCAGCAGGCGGATCGACTCGAGTACGGCGGTGCCCATGACCGGGATGGCGACGTTGAGCTCGAACGAGCCGGATGCACCGGCCCAGGCGACGGTCGCGTCGTTGCCGATCACGCGCGCGCACACCATCAGCACGGCCTCGGGGACGACGGGGTTGACCTTGCCCGGCATGATCGAGGATCCGGGCTGCAGGTCGGGGATGTGCAGCTCGCCGAGCCCCGTGTTGGGGCCGGAGCCCATCCACCGCAGGTCGTTGTTGATCTTCGTGAGCGAGACCGCGATGGTGCGCAGCGCACCGGATGTCTCGACGAGGCCGTCGCGGTTGGCCTGGGCCTCGAAGTGGTCCTTCGCCTCGGTGATGGGCAGCTCGGTCTCGGCGGCGAGCAGCTCGATGACCTTCTGCGGGAATCCGAGAGGCGTGTTGATGCCGGTGCCGGTCGCCGTGCCGCCCAGCGGAACCTCGGCGACGCGGGGGAGGGCCGACTGCACGCGCTCGATGCCGAGTCGCATCTGACGGGCATAACCGCCGAACTCCTGGCCGAGGGTGACGGGCGTCGCGTCCATCAGGTGGGTGCGGCCGGACTTCACCGCGTCCTTCCACAGCTCGGCCTTCGCCTCGAAGGCGACGGCGAGGTGGTCGAGCGCGGGGATCAGCGTGTCGATGAGTGCCTGCGTCACGGCGATGTGCACGGAGGTCGGGAACACGTCGTTCGACGACTGCGAGGCGTTCACGTGGTCGTTCGGGTGCACGTTCGCGCCGAGGATGCGGGTGGCGAGCGTCGCGAGGACCTCGTTCATGTTCATGTTCGACGACGTGCCGGAACCGGTCTGGTACGTGTCGACCGGGAACTCGGCGTCATGCGCGCCGGACGCGACCTGGTCGGCTGCCTGCGCGATCGCGTCCGCGATGGCGCCGTCGAGCGTGCCGAGCTCCTTGTTGGCGAGCGCCGCGGCCTTCTTGATGCGCGCGAGCGCGGCGATCTGGGTGGACTCGAGGCCCTTGCCCGAGATCGGGAAGTTCTCGACCGCGCGCTGTGTCTGCGCACCGTAGAGCGCGTTCACCGGCACGCGAACCTCGCCCATGGTGTCGTGCTCGATGCGGTACTGCGACTCATCGCCGCCGTGCTGGTGTGTGTCGGTCATTCCGAACCCTCCTTGGTTGCGGGGTCGTGCCCCTCGGTGTCGATTCTGGCTGAGTCGATGTCGGCTCAGCCGGTTCTCGACTGAGCGGTTCCCTGCCCAGTCGACTCCCCGGCTCAGTCGGTAGCGTCGGTGTCGATTCCGACCGTGATGATGGGCACCGCGGTGCCCTCGGACAGACGGTAGTTGGCGCCGACGATGCCCAGACGGCCTTCGGCGACCGCGTTGGAGATCACCTCGGACGACTGCAGCAGGTCGCTCACGGTGTTGCGCAGGTGCTCCTGACCGACCAGGTCGGCATCGATCTCGTCGACGGTCGTGCCGCCGTTCTCGACCAGGACCTTGCGGGCGGCGGGCACGATCGGCGCGATGAGCTTCCAGATGTGCGGGGGCAGGGGAGCGGCGTCGATGGCCGTTCCGTCGATGGCGGCGCGCACGGCACCGCACGAGTCATGCGCGAGCACCACGATCAATGGAACGTTGAGCACGGCGACCGCGTACTCGAGGCTCGCGACGATCGACTCCCCGATAACCTGACCGGCGTTGCGCACGACGAACAGGTCGCCGAGGCCGAGGTCGAAGATGATCTCGGCGGCGAGGCGCGAGTCCGAGCATCCGAACAGCGTCGCCACGGGATGCTGAGCCGCGGCGAGGTGCTTACGGCGGGCCACGTCCTGATTGGGGTGCCGAGGAGCGTCATCGACGAATCGCTGATTGCCCTCCTGCATCTGCTTCCAGGCGGCGGCGGGCGTGAGCGTGTCTGTCATGAGGGCTACTCCGAGAGTTCGCGGATCTGGGGGACGAGGGACTCGGCGAGCTCGGCAGTGGAGTCGGCCGAGCGCGAACCGTAGAGAAGCAGGTAGTCGTCACCCGCCTGGGTGCCGATCGCGTGAGTGATGTTCTGCTTCGCTCCGGCATCGCCCAGCTCGTAGACATCCCACTCCAGACCGCCGATCGAGGTCGTGTCGGTGGGTGCCGTGCCGTTGAGACGCTGCGGTGCCCACGACGAATCGGAGTCGAAAGCCTGCGCGATCTTGATGAATCCCCGCTCGTCCTCGGCGGAGGGTGCGAGGGTCAGATCCCAGACGAGTGGGGCGCCGGTGGTGAGCTTGGCGACGTTCACCCGCCAGAAGTCGCCGAGATCGGGCACGATGACCGGACTGTCGACGGTGGACTCGACGTCGCTCGCGATGCCGACCATGTCGACCGTCGGAGCGTTCGCGGGCTCGCCGCGCGGCACGGCGAACACGATCACCATCACGATGGCGAGGGTGACGATCAGAGCGGCGACCAGGCTTCGCACCGTCTGGCTCGAGCGGTACGCCTTGCTGGACGCGGCCTTGCGTGCGGCGGTCTCCTCGGGGGTCTCCGGACGCCCGAGTTCGGCGACGATGGGCGCAGGCTTGTTCATGACGCCGCCTCGTCAGAGTCGTCGGATGCCGCAGCACGTGCGGCCTCGAGGCGACGCTTCGCGCCGAGGAGCCATTCTTCGCAGCGGGCGGCGAGTGCCTCTCCCCGCTCCCACAGGGCGAGCGACTGTTCGAGCGTCGGCGAGCCCTGTTCGAGCTCGGACACGACCTTCACGAGCTCGTCGCGAGCGGCCTCGAACGACAGCGTGTCCACAGGGGTGTCGTTCAGCGCACTCACCCCTCCATCCTACGTGGTGCAGGCGGGGTGCTCATGCGGAGCGAGCGGCAGCTCCCTCGGCCATCTCGCCTTCGGATCGCACCGCCACCGAGCCGCGGTCGACGGTGATGGTGAGGGCGCTGCCGGCCGGTGCATCGGCCGCATCGCGAAGGATCACACCGCCGTCGAGGTGCGCGATCGCATATCCGCGAGCGAGGGTGGCCGCGGGCGAGAGGGCGCGCAGCGACGCTCGCAGCTCACTCGTCGTGCGGCCGGCAGCCTCGTGCTGCCGCGCGATGGCGTCGCGCCCCCGGGAGACCAGCAGCCAGATGTCCTGGGATCGCGATTCGATGATCGGGTCGGGGGAGCGCAGCGCGGGACGGGAGCGCAGCTGCTCCAGCTGGGCGATGTCGTGCGACAGCCTCTGGGTGAGCCTGGTGGTCGCGCGGGAGCGCAGCTGAGCGATGAGGGCGCGCTGTTCGCTGACATCGGGCACCACTCGTTTGGCGGCATCCGTCGGCGTCGAGGCTCGGAGATCTGCGACGTCGTCGAGCAGAGGATGATCGTTCTCGTGCCCGATCGCGCTGACGACCGGCGTCGATGCCGCTGCGACAGCTCTCACGAGCCGCTCGTCGCTGAAGCCGAGCAGCGTCTGCGGGTCACCGCCGCCCCGCGCGATGATGATGACGTCGACGTCAGGATCCGCGTCGAGCCGGGCCAGAGCGGCGAGGGTGTCGGGAACGCAGCGATCGCCCTGCACGGCGGCGTACTCGGTGCGGAATCTCACCTGAGGCCAGCGCAGCTCCGCGTTGCGGTGTACGTCTTTCTCCGCATCCGAGCGCTCGCCCGTGATCAGTCCGATCACGTGGGGCAGGAACGGGAGACGCTTCTTGCGCGAGGCGTCGAAGAGGCCCTCCTGGCGGAGTTGGAGCCGGAGCTTCTCGAGTCGCTCGAGCTGATCGCCGAGCCCGACGTGCTTCATCGCCGAGACGGTGAAGCTGAAGTCGCCGGCCTTGACGAAGTAGTCGGCCTTGACCGCGGCGACGACGTGATCGCCGACGGCCAGATCGCCGGGAATCCGAGGGCGGACGCTCGACCAGATCCGGATCGAGATCTGCGCGTCGGAGCGCGTGTCCTTGAGGCGGGCGAAGATGTTGCCACCGCGGACGTTCCACGACGTGATCTCGCCCTCGACCCACACCGTGTTCCACCGGGCGACGAAGTCGCGGATGGTTCCGTTCAGTCGGGCGACCGAGGTCGGAGCGTCGGCGGAGGAGTCGCGTGGAGCGACCGCATCGGCCGGTGGCGTCTCGCCGGGGCGTGTCGACGCTTCGAAGACCGTCATCCGTTCAGTGCACCTTCCGCTCCTGCTCAGGTTGTCGGCAGTAGAATTCTGGAGTGACCTCGACTGTCGTACATCTCCCTGCCCCGCGTGTCCCACGAGTGCGTGCGGCGACCGGGCGGCTTCAGGATAACCCGGTCGTCGGACACAAGCGTGTTCTCCTCGCCGCTCCGCGCGGTTACTGCGCGGGCGTCGATCGAGCCGTCGTCGCGGTCGAGAAGGCGCTCGAGCGCTACGGTGCACCGGTCTACGTGCGCAAGCAGATCGTGCACAACATCCACGTGGTGACCGAGCTCGAAGAGAAGGGCGCGATCTTCGTCGAAGAGGTCGATGAGGTTCCCGAGGGAGCGCACGTCGTCTTCAGCGCGCACGGTGTCTCGCCTGCTGTCGTCGATGCCGCCTCCGAGCGAGGTCTGCATGCCATCGACGCGACCTGCCCGCTCGTCACCAAGGTCCACCGCGAAGCGGTGCGCTTCGCCCGCGATGACTTCGAGATCCTCCTGATCGGCCACGAGGGCCACGAAGAGGTCGAGGGGACGGCAGGTGAGGCCCCGGAGCATGTGACGATCGTGAACTCTCCTGACGAGGCCGACACCGTGCAGGTCAAGGATCCGTCGAAGGTCGTCTGGCTCTCCCAGACGACGCTCTCGGTCGACGAGACGATGGAGACCGTCAACCGTCTCCGCACTCGCTTCCCCGAGATGCACAATCCGCCGTCGGATGACATCTGCTACGCGACGCAGAACCGGCAGGTCGCGATCAAGAAGGTCGCGGCGAACGCCGACCTCGTCATCGTCGTCGGATCGTCGAACTCCTCGAACAGCGTGCGCCTGGTCGAGGTCGCGCTCGAATACGGCGCCAAGGCCGCCTACCGCGTCGACTACGCCGAAGAGGTCAAGCAGGAGTGGCTGGACGGCGTCGCGACGGTCGGCGTCACCAGCGGAGCATCCGTTCCCGAGGTGCTCGTGCGCGAGGTGCTCGATGCGCTCGCAGGCGCCGGATACCAGGATGTCGAAGAGGTCAAGACTGCCGAGGAGGACCTGATGTTCTCCCTCCCGAAGGAGCTGCGTCAGGACTCGTCGGGCCAGCGGGATGCCCGCGCACTGGGAGGCCGCACTTCCGGCGGAAGCGCCTGACAGTGCCCGCCGCCGAGGCGGAACCCACTCTCATCGGGAGTGTGCAGCGCGCGCTGCGGCTCGTCGACATCGTCGCCAACTCCGCGCGTCCGCTGCCGGTCAAGACTCTGGCTGCGATCACCGGCCTCACGCCGGGGACGACCTACAACCTGATCCGCACTCTGATCCACGAGGGGTACCTCGCCAACGAACCCGATGGTCTGGTTCTCGGCGCGCGGTTTCCGACGTTCCGGACGAGCCTCGACTCGCGTGGCGTCTTCCTGGCTCGGGTACGTGCCGCTCTGCGGGAGGTCACGGAAGAGGTGGGGGCGACCGCATACCTCTCGCGATACAGCGACGGTGAGATGCACCTGGTCGACATCGTCGACTCGGCCCGCAGTCCTCGGATCGATCTCTGGGTCGGCATGGATTCCAGCGCCCATGCGACTGCCCTCGGCAAGCAGATCCTCACGGACCTCGCATGCGACGAACGACTCGACTACCTCTCCCGACACCGGCTCGAGGAGCTGACTCCCCGGACGATCAGCGACAGGCGCACGCTGCTGACCCACCTGGAGCACTCGCAGGGATTCGCCGTGGATCGGGAGGAGTACTCGATCGGGAACTCCTGCGTCGCTGTGCCGGTGATCGCGCCCGGCGTCACGGCGTCGCTCGCGATCTCGCTTCCCGCCGACAGCGCGGCGCTCGACGGCGCACTCGTCGCCACGCTCCAGCAGACCGCTCGACGTCTTTCCCTGCAGCTGGGCGCGGACGCCCTGGGCGGCGAGGGCCCTGGCGCCCAGGGTGATATCTGACCGCAGTTCATTATCTGAAGAATGCGGTCTGGCGAGCACGGACCCGGTTTCCTATCGTTGAAGGGTAGTCGTCAGTGCAAACGGCGCTACCGGCGAGTGAACGTCCCCAGCGTTCTTCGCCCACTTGGATGGCGAGTGTCCCCAGCACTGTCATCCGCGGCCCCGAGGAGTCCCCACTTCTCCGGGGCCGCCATCAGTTTCGGGCTGTCTCCCTGAGAAGCCCCCACTGCCGATCCGACTAGCATGCTGGAATGACGGATCAACGGCCCCAGTACGGCGAGATCGCGACACTCGAGGAGCAGCGCAGGGCAGCGGGGCTCCCGCCGATCATGGAGGTGGCTCCCGAGAGCGCTCAGGCATCTCCAGCGCAGCCTCCGACATCTCCGCGGGGCGCGGTACGGACGAGTCGTCCCGTCGACCGGTTCGTCACGATCGCTCTTCTGGCGTACGGTCTCGTCAACGTCGTCATGACCGGCCTGTCGTACCTCGACTTCTCGACGGCGATGAACGAAGTCATGACGGTTCTCGGTATCGACGGCGAGTTCACGAACTATGCGCAGGGCCGCCTCTGGGGCACGATCGCCGCGATCGTGCTCGCGGTCGGCTGGTCCGCGACCGCGTACCTCTCCATCCGCAGGCTTCGCAGCGGAAAGGTCACCTGGTGGGTCCCGATCGCCGGTGCGTTCGCGACGATGATCATCGCGTCGATCTGCGTCGCGGTTCCGATGATGGGAGACCCGGCGTTCGTCGAGTTCCTGACTTCTTCCGCGCTGCAGTGACGCACTGAATGCGAAGGAGCCCCTGACCCACGGGTCAGGGGCTCCTTCGCATTCAGGATCCGATCAGCTCTTCGACTGGCCGTACGAGCCGAGCTGGCGAGTCGACTCGACCACGCGGGCTGCCATGGCGGTCTCTGCGACCTTGCCCCAGGCGCGCGGGTCGTACTGCTTCTTGTTGCCGACCTCGCCGTCGACCTTCAGCACGCCGTCGTAGTTCTTGAACATGTAGTCGGCGATCGCGCGCGTGTACGCATACTGCGTGTCGGTGTCGATGTTCATCTTGATCACACCGTTCGCGACGGCGAGAGCGATCTCGTCGTCGGTCGAGCCGGAGCCACCGTGGAAGACGAGGTCGAGCGGCTTCGCGCCCGTGTTGTACTTCGCGGCGACCTGCTGCTGGATCTCGCCGAGCAGTTCGGGGCGCAGCTTCACGCCGCCCGGCTTGTACACGCCGTGCACGTTGCCGAAGGTGAGCGCGGCGATGTAGCGACCCTGCTCGCCCAGGCCGAGTGCCTGAACAGCCTGGTCGACGTCCGCGAACGTCGTGTAGAGGGCGTCGTTCGAGCCCTCGTGCGCGACGCCGTCCTCCTCGCCGCCGACGACGCCGATCTCGACCTCGAGGATGGCGTTGATGTTCTTCATGCGGGGGAGGAGATCCTTGGCGATCTCGATGTTCTCGGCGAGCGGCACAGCCGAGCCGTCCCACATGTGCGACTGGAAGATCGGGTTGCGACCGGCCTTTACCTCTTCTTCGGAGGCGGCGATGAGCGGCTCGACGAAGCCCGCGAGGGCGTCCTTCGGGCAGTGGTCGGTGTGAAGCGCGACCGTGACGGGGTAGTTCTTCGCGACCTCGGTCGCGTAGCGTGCGAACGCGAGCGCACCGGTCGCGCGGGCCTTGACGGTGTGGCCGGCGAAGTAGTCGGCGCCACCGGTTGTGACCTGGATGATGCCGTCGGAGCCGGCCTCGGTGAGACCCTGCAGGACGGAGTTGATCGTCTGCGAGCTCGAGACGTTGAAGGCGGGATACGCGAAGCCGCCGGCCTTCGCGCGGTCGAGCATTTCGGCGTACTGATCCGGGGTGGCGACGGGCATGAGAACTCCTGCGATAGGTGAAGCCGGGACAGCTGTCACTCTATCGGTGAGCGTGGGTCGATGCTGGCCGAGCGGTCTCCACACCGAGGCCCGCATACTCTCACGTTAAGAATGGCGATTCCTTCATCCCGCACGGTCCGAAAAGTGGCCGATCGGGCACCTCTCGTAGCTAGGCTGACCACATGGTGAGTCTTACGGCCGATCTGAGCCCCCTGCATCCCGACCGAAACCTCGCAATGGAGCTGGTGCGTGCGACCGAAGCGGCTGCGATCCGTGCCGTGCCCTTCATCGGACGCGGAGCGAAGGAGGCCGCCGACGGCGCGGCGGTCGACGCGATGCGCGCCTTCCTCGGCACCGTCGCGTTCCAGGGGCGGGTCGTGATCGGCGAGGGAGAGAAGGACAACGCCCCGATGCTCTTCAACGGCGAGGTCGTGGGCACCGGAACCGGGCCGCAGTGCGACATCGCGGTCGACCCGATCGACGGCACATCGCTCACTGCGGCGGGCCGACAGAACGCTCTTTCCGTGATCGCGGTGTCCGACCGCGGCTCGATGCTCGACGCCTCCAGCGTCTTCTACATGGACAAGCTCGTGACGGGCCCCGCGGGCGTCGGCGTGGTCGACATCCGTCTGCCGGTCGGCGAGAACATCCGCAAGCTCGCCGGCGCGCTCGGCAAGCCCGTCGATGAGATCGTGGTCTCGGTTCTCAACCGGCCACGGCACGAGAAGCTGATCCAGGAGATCCGGGATGCCGGCGCGGGAACGCGTCTCATGAGCGACGGTGACGTCGCCGGCGGCATCAACGCGGCGCGGCACGGCGCTCGCACCGACATGTGCGTCGGCGTGGGCGGCAGCCCCGAGGGCATCGTGACCGCGTGTGCGATCAAGGCTCTCGGCGGTCACATCCAGGGTCGCCTCTGGCCCCGCGACGACGAC
>NZ_DALZXX010000015.1:17930-19374 GCF_031988965.1 Microbacterium sp. | reverse complement strand
TCGTGCTGCGCGGCGCTTCCGGAACGCTGCGCAGGATCGCATCGGAGCACCTCGTCTCGAAGTGGCTCTGACCTCCTCTCACTGAGGCCGCGAGGGGCATCGTTACCGACCCGGTACCGCTGCGCGGAGCGGTGCGCCCTGCTTTCCCGGCCGCACGTGTCACAATTGTCACTGGATTTGTCGCCGTCGACGGAGCCGCCAGGCACCGCAGGCACAGGAGGGCAGACCGATGACAACGCAGCACACGAGTGGCTCCACAGCCGCGCCGACCAAGATCGTGACCACGGCCACCGGCCGCATCCTGCGGGTCAACGTCGATGAGGCAGGCGTGCCGCTCTCGACCGGGACCCCGGTCGCACCCGCAGCCGCCTCGCCTGCGATCGCTGACCCTGCGCGTCGTGCCGACGTCCTGTTCCGCGTCCGTCGCGCCGAAGGGCACGAGCTGAGCGCGTGGTGGATGATCGGGGCCTTCGTCGTGACGAGCGGTCTGGTGATCCTGCTGCTCAGCGGCGTTCCCGGCATCGCCTGATCAGTCGCCGCCCTGCAGGCGGGAGCGCACGTCTCCGACGTCGGCGTGAAGTGGTGCCGCCTCGTCATCCAGCGATGCTGCCGACGCATGGTCGGATTCGGTGTCGATTCTGGAGTCCGTGTCGACGAGTTCGGCTGACGTGAATCGACGCGTCTGGGCCGTGATCGCGGGCGGAGCCGCGTCGAGCGCGGAAGGGTCGATGCCCGGAAACTGTCGCGCGGTGACGAGCACGCGACTCTCGAGTGACCCTGCGAATCGGTTGTAGCTGTCGACTGTGCGCTCCAGTGCACGTCGCAGGTCGTCTGCGTGACCTGCGAGGACGCCGAGTCGGTCGTACAGCTGCGTGCCCAGGTTCAGGAGCGCTCGTGCCTCGGTGGAGACCTCCTGCTGCGTCCAGGTATAGGCCACCGTCTTCAGCACGGCCCAGAGATTGACCGGTGAGGCGAGCGCGACGCGCCTGCCGAAGGCGTAGTCGAGCAGGGTCGGGTCTTCGTCGATCGCGGCGGCGAGCAGCGACTCGCTCGGCAGGAAGCAGATGACGAACTCGGGACTCGCGTCGAGTCCGTTCCAGTACGCCTTCTTGGCCAGGGCGTCGATGTGCGCGCGCACGGCCTTCACATGCTTCTGCATGTGCGCCCGTCGCTGACTCTCGTATGCGTCGCCGATCGGCAGCGCGGAGGCCTCGAGGTAGGCGTCGAGCGGAACCTTGGCATCCACCGCGATCGACGTGCCACCCGCCAGCCGCACGACCATGTCGGGGCGCCCCTGGCCGCGGTCCGACGAGATCGTCGTCTGCAGGTCGAAATCGACGTGGCGGGTCAGGCCCGCCGCCTCGACCACTCGGCGCAACTGGGTCTCTCCCCACACGCCGCGGGTCGCGGTGGAACGAAGAGCGCCGGCCAGCGACTCGGTCGT
>NZ_DALZXX010000015.1:0-17920 GCF_031988965.1 Microbacterium sp. | reverse complement strand
TGGACGCGAACACACCCGCGAACGACATCCTGCGCCCGTCTGAGCTGCTCGGCGAGAGAGCCGAACTGCGCATGACGCTCCTGCTCGATCGCCGCGACCTTCTGCTGCATGTGCTGAAGGCTCTCGCGCACAGGAGCCAGAGCCGTGAGCACGGCGTTCTGCTGCTGCACGCGCTGGGCCTCGGCACGCTGTTCGTGCCGTGCGTGCTCCACAGCGTCGCGGTACAGGTCGTACTGCCTGTCGCGATCGTCACGTGCGGCCGCGAGTTCGGCCTGTGCGCGGGCCAGATCAGCCGCCCCGCGCCCCGCGCGCAGGAACCACCCCGCGGCGGCGCCGACCACCAGCGCGGCCAGGAGAAGAGCGATCGTCAGAGCATCCATGTGCTCCATGATGCCCGGGGCCACGGACATCCGTGGGAGGTGCGCTCAGGCGACCGCGCGCTCCGGCGTGGCGACCACGGGATCGGTCACCCGGATGCTCAGAGAGTCGGCGAGCTCGAACAGGTCCGACGCATCGACTCGACGGGCGGCGTCGATCACGATGTGCGCGCAGGCGAGAGCATCCGCGAGGGCGTCGTGATGAGAGAAGCCGGTGAACCCCGCAGCTTCGGCCGCCTTGGGGAGGCGGTAGGAATCGAGCTCGTAGGTCTTGCGGGCCACCTGCAGGCTGCAGAGCGAGCGATACGGAGGGCAGTCGCCACCGGTGGCCTCGGATGCGCGGCGCAGAACGTTGAGGTCGAACCCGGCGTTGTGCGCGACGAGCACATCAGCGCCGGCGAAGGCGCACAGACGGTCGAACTGGTCGACCCAGGACGCGGCCGTGAGCACGTCCTGCGCACGGATGCCGTGGATGCGTGTGTTCCACTCCTGGAACTCGTCATGACCGGCGGGAGGTCTGATCAGCCAGCCTGCAGTGGCGACGACCTGGCCGTCGCGCACTCGCACGAGTCCGACGGAGCACGCCGAGGCGGGGCTGGAATTCGCCGTCTCGAAGTCGATGGCGGTGAAATCCAGAGGCACCTCTCCACTCTCTCCCGGTGCACCGGCCGCGTGAGGAGGACGCGCCGTAGGCTGGCCATATGAGTGCAGACCAGGCGACATCGTTCGGCGCCGAAGCCGCGAACTACGAGGCCGGCAGGCCCGAGTACCCCTTCGACGCCGTCGCGTGGATGCTCGAACCGATGCCTGCAGGGTCACGCCGCATCGTCGACGTCGGCGCCGGGACCGGCAAGCTCACCCGCGTCATCGCGCATGCTCCGGGCGCCGAGGTCGTCGCCGTCGATCCCGATCCCGAGATGCTCGAGGCGCTTCGACGGAGCGTTCCCGGAATCCCGACCTTCCAGGGATCCGCCGAACGCATGCCCTTGCCGGAAGCGAGCGTCGACGCGGCCGTGCTCGGACAGGCGTGGCACTGGGTCGACCCGATCGCCGCGTCGACGGAACTCGGTCGCGTCGTGCGCCCCGGAGGGGTGCTCGGGCTGATCTGGAACATCCGCGATGAGCGTGCGGACTGGGTGCGTCGGCTCACCGACATCATGCACAGCAGCTCCGCGGAGAACATGATCAACGGCCCCGGCTCCGGCGGGCCCCGCGTGGAGGCGCCGTTCGCGCGGCTCGAGACGCAGCGCTGGGAATGGCACCGCCCGATGACCAGAGCGCAGCTGCGCCAGATGGCGCTGTCGCGCAGCTACCTCATCACGGCACCGCCGGAGGAACGAGCGGAGATCCTCCGGGGAATGGATCAGCTCTTCGACGAGCTCGGGCTCGCCGACGGCACGATCGATCTTCCCTACGTCACCCATGCCTTCCGCGCCGTGCGCGATGAGTGAGCCCCTCGCGGCCCTCTTCTTCGACCTCGACGGCACGCTGGTGCGCGAAGGGGCGGGCGAAGCAGTGCAGCGCACCGCCGTGACGCTGGCGCAGCGGCACGGACTGTCGGCCGAGGGCATCCTCGCCGCCAACACCTCCGCCTGGCGCGACTGCTGGGCCGATCAGGGGGAGCGGTGGATGCGCGGCGAGCTCTCTGGCGATGCGTTGCCGCGAGACATCTGGCAGCGCACCCTGGAGCGTTTCGGGCAGGACGACCCGGCGCTCGTGGACGAAGCCGTCGAGATCCATGTCCGCGAGGAGAAAGCGACCTTCACGCTCTTCGAGGAGTCGCTCGAGGTGCTCGATGCCCTGCGAGCGGATCGGATGCCCCTGGGCCTCATCACGAACGGACCCGCCGAATCGCAGCGGGCCAAGCTCGTGGCCGCGGGGATCGACGACCGCTTCGACGTCGTGATCGCGTCGGGTGACCTCGGCGTCGTCAAGCCCGAGCCGGAGATCTTCCGCCATGCGCTCGATCTGCTGGGCATTCGGGCCGCACAGGCCGCGCATGTCGGAGACAGCTTCACCGCCGACATCGTCGGAGCGGCGAGCGTCGGAATGCACGCGGTCTGGGTCAATCGCGAGGCCGACGCGCCGCCCCGGACCGACGTGCCGCACCACGACTGCCGCTCGCTGCGTGATGTCCTCGCGCTGGTCGCGCAGGAGAGCGACAGCCGGGGCCGGTAGACTCGACCCCCGTGGCTCTCACTATCGGAATCGTCGGCCTGCCCAATGTCGGCAAGTCCACCCTCTTCAACGCTCTGACCAAGAACGACGTGCTCGCGGCGAACTATCCGTTCGCGACGATCGAGCCGAACGTCGGGGTGGTGAACCTGCCCGATCCGCGTCTCGAGAAGCTCGCCGAGATCTTCGGCAGCGAGCGCATCCTGCCCGCCGCCGTGTCGTTCGTCGACATCGCCGGCATCGTGCGCGGTGCGAGTGAGGGCGAAGGCCTCGGCAACAAGTTCCTCGCGAACATCCGCGAGGCGGATGCCATCGCGCAGGTCGTCCGCGGCTTCGCCGACGATGACGTCGTGCACGTGGACGGGGCCGTCAACCCGGCATCCGACATGGAGACCACCAACGCGGAGCTGATGCTCGCCGACCTCGAGACGGTCGACAGGGCGATCACCCGCTACGAGAAGGAAGTACGCGGCAAGAAGATCGAGCCGGTCGTGCTCGAGACGGCTGTCGCTGCGAAGGATGCTCTGGAGCGCGGCGTGCTGCTGTCGGTCGCGGGCATCGACCTGGCGCCGATCCGCGAGCTGGGACTGCTGACGTCCAAGCCGGTCATCTTCGTCTTCAACGTCGACGAAGCGGTGCTCACGGATGACGCCCGCAAGGCCGAGCTCGCGGCTCTCGTCGCGCCGGCCAAGGCGATCTTCCTCGACGCGAAGATCGAATCCGAGCTGATCGACCTCGACCCCGAGGACGCCGCCGAGCTTCTCGCCTCGACCGGACAGGACGAGTCGGGCCTCGACCAGCTCGCCCGCATCGGCTTCGACACCCTCGGTCTGCAGACGTACCTCACCGCAGGCCCCAAGGAAGCTCGCGCCTGGACGATCCCCAAGGGCTCGAAGGCTCCGCAGGCTGCAGGAGTCATCCACACCGACTTCGAGAAGGGCTTCATCAAGGCCGAGATCGTGTCGTTCGACGACCTCGTCGAGACCGGCTCCGTCGTCGAAGCCCGCTCGAAGGGCAAGGCGCGCCTCGAGGGCAAGGACTACGTCATGCAGGACGGCGACGTGGTGGAGTTCCGCTTCAACAACTGAGCCGAGTCCTGCGCGAGGGCCGAGGAGATCGGAAGGCGACTCCTACGCAGCCGCGGATCGAGGATCAGCTCTCGTCGCCACCGCGAGCACGCACGGTCCAGCCGATCTGCACCAATGCCTCCTCAAGGCGCTCGGCGGCAGCGAGCGCGACGTCGACGCTCGCGTCAGAGCAGACGTCGATCGCGATCGGCGGTGGGTCGGCGAAGCGCGGTATCTGCACCTCTGCCCAGGCGTCCGGCGAAAGCGGTACGCGTGGGGACGAGGTGCGTGCGTCTCGGATGGCACTGTCCGCCGCGAAGGCGATGACGTCCAGCGCATGGAGCTTGGTGATCGGCATGTCCACGACGATGGTCACGACGAAAGTCGCGTCTGCGGAATCCCCGAACTCTGGCCTCACGGCATGAAGATATCACTCGGCGTGAACAGCCGATCTAGCCGTGACGCTCGACGTCCTGTCGCAAGAGCACAGGCCAGGCTTCGACATCTCCCGGGGTGCGAGCGATCGTCAGAGTCGCGTGGGGGAGCAGTGCGGCGAGGCGTTCCGCGGTGGAAAGAGGATGGCCCGGATCGTCGACCCACGCCAGGATCGTCGTCGGCACATCGATGCGTGCGACGCTCTCCGGCGAAGGCAGGTCGCTGAGTCCGGCGCCTCGAAGCAATGACGGCAGGAGAGCATCGGCGACATCAGGTGAGGTGTCCGGCGCACCGACGGTGGCCGGTGGTGGTGTGCCGCGCGTGCCCGCGAGGAATGCTTCCACGCCGTCGGATTCGATGAGCGCAGCCGCCGTTCGGTAGATCGCGGCCTGATCGGCTCTGGTCTCCCACGCTGTGGGCGGCACCATGAGGGTGAGCCCGGCGAAGCGGTCCGGCACGAGCGACGCCGCGTGCAAGAGAGTTGCGGCGCCCATGGAGGGGCCCACTCCGTGCACGGCTTCGCCCGGGAACCAGTGGTCGAGTACACGCAGAAGGTCCTCTGCGAGGTTCTCCCAGCGATAGTCCGCGGGGACCTTCCGCCCCGTCGATCGACCGTGGGCGCGTGCGTCGTATCGCAGCAGTCGAGTCCCGCTGAGTCCTCGACCGAGGTCGAGATTCAGCACCCGGTCTCGGGCCCGGCTCGAGGTGAGGCCGTGCAGCTGAACGACCGGGTGTCCGCCTTCGTCGCTCAGGGCCACGGCCAGTTCGGCTCCGGGAACCTCGAGAGTGGGCATCAGGCTCCTCGATCGGTGACCGGCCGCGTCGGGTCGGGCGGTCGTGGAGTTTTCAGGTTATCCGGGAGCGATAAGGTACTGCGCATGCGACTGACCAACGTCACGCACCTCCGCCTCCCGTTCGGACGGCTCTGGGGGTACGACGTGAGCGCGTCTGACCTCGGGCGTCGCCTCCCCGTGTCGTTCGATCAGCGACTCCATGTCGGAGCCGGTGACCGACCAGGCTCCTGGATGGCACTCTCCTTCCGCTTGCCCGCGCCGACTCGTCGCGAGTCGATCGCCGATGCGTGGCTGGCCGTCATCGCCCGACACGGCACGCTGAGAACGGCATTCGCGCCCGGTGCCGATGGCGATCCGGTGCTTCATGAGATCGAGGTCGGCCCCGGCCACTGGGTCGAGCACGAGGTGGGACCTGGCCAGGCTGTCAACGACGCGCTGCGGGACATCCTCGACGAGGCGTGTTCGCCCTATCGTCGTCCCTCCCACCGCCTGTGCGTGTTGGAGACCGCCGCGGGGCTCACGGTCGTGATCGCAGCCGACCACGCGCACGTCGACATGTGGTCGATGCTGGTGATCGCGCGCGACCTGCTGTCCGCGCTCGACGCGGGGAGCGCGGGGATGACGCCGGCAGCCAGGACGGCACCGGCCTTCGTCGAACACACGCAGGCGCTGCTGGACCGGGATGCTGCACCGGATCGTGTGCGCCGGCGATGGGGAGACATCATCGAGGACAGCGGGGGCGTGATGCCCCGGTTCCCGCTGTCGCTGGGCGCTCCTGAGCACCATCGTGAGCGCGTGGAAGTGCGCGATGTGTTCGATGTCGACGACGCCGCGGCGTTCGCCGCGCAGGCCCGAGACGACGGCGTCTCGACCCTCGCTCGCGCAGTGGTCGCGATGACCGCGGTGACCCGCGAGTTGGCGGATGCCCCGCTACGCGCCGTGTTTCCCGTGCACAGCCGCTTCGATGACAACTGGCATGACTCGGTCGGGTGGTTCATCACCAACTCGGTTCTCGAGTCAGACCTCGCCGAACCGCACGCGGCGGCGTCCGCGGTGAGAGAGGCGGTGCAACTGGGCGCATGGCCGCTCGCGGACGTACTGGCGCCGTGGGGCGACATGCCCGTGGCTCCCGGAATGTTCGCGATCTCCTGGCTGGACCTGCGCAGGCTGCCGGTGCGGATCGACTCGATCGGGCTCGACGCCCAGTACGTCGGCGCGGCGACCGCCACCGACGGCGTCA
This sequence comes from Microbacterium sp., assembly GCF_031988965.1. Lineage (GTDB taxonomy): Bacteria > Actinomycetota > Actinomycetes > Actinomycetales > Microbacteriaceae > Microbacterium. The sequence continues at coordinate 11,832 of NZ_DALZXX010000015.1, read as the reverse complement.
TGCTGTGGTTCATCCTGGATGAATCGGGTCTGCATCTGCGATGCCGTTATCCCGACACGACTGAGGCTCGCGCCAACGTCGGCGGATGGCTCGATCTGCTCGTCGCCCGGCTGCAGGCGGAGGCACGGTCCTCTGTGCGCGGGCGGTTGCATGTGGCAGGCCGGACCTTCCGGATCGAACGAGCGAGCCGCGATGACATCGAGGACATCGCAGCGCTGCTGCTCGATGATCAGTTCGGCGCGGATCGTGAAAGCGTCGAGCTCGAGCGGTATGAGTCTGCCTTCAGCGCGGTCGCTCGAGACGGTTCCCACTATCTGGGGGTCATCCGCGACAGCGCCGACCGCATCGTCGCCACCATGCAGCTGACCGTGATCCCGGGTCTCTCCCGCGGTGGCTCGACCCGACTGCAGATCGAGGGACTGCGAGTCGCGGCAGGGGAACGATCACAGGGCCTGGGCGCGGCGATGCTCGAATGGGCCCACGAGTTCGGCCGCGCGCGCGGGGCGAGATTGGCTCAGGTCACCACCGACGAGGCACGGGATCGGACGCGCGCCTTCTACGCCCGACTCGGATACCAGACCGCCCACGTCGGACTGAAACGGCACCTGTAGCGGCGTACGCTGTGCGTGTCGCCGACCGAAGGATTCGCCATGTCTGACCACCACGAGCACATACCCGCCCCGGGCGAGCCGTCAGTCCCGGAGCTCGAACTCGACGAGACCGTCGCGCCGCGACCGGAGGAGGAGATCGCCGACGCCCTGCGTGCGAAGCCTGACCTGGGGGACCACAGTGCGCATTCCGGATGACGGTCGTGCGTGCAGGCGTGCCGCGTGATGCGCTCGCCCCGTCGTGCGGTCGCGGTCCTCGGCCTCATAGGTCTCGTCTGGGCTCTCGCCGGATGTTCGCTTCTCGGCATCCCGCAGAACCTCACCGCCGATGAGCTCGCAGAGATGTCGGTCGCCGTGACCGAGGCGCAGCCGTCGCTCGAGGCCACGCTCACTGCGGACTCGAAGACCTGTGAGGGCCTGTGCCAGCACGTGGCGGTGAATCTCGTGCCGCGGACCGATGCGTTCGAGCCGGTCGAGATCGGCCTTGCGATCCGCGAGGCCGATACGCTTCTCTCCGCGCGGGACATCACCTCGTTCGACGTGTGCTTCCACTCGACGTCGTGGGATGAGAGCGCGGCGGAGGATCTCGGGCGCAAGCTCGCCGAGGTCGGCGGACTGACCTACCCGGCAGATGCGACGAAACCGGGCTCCTTCCGGCCGATGTACGACTGCGGGTCGTTCGCGGTGATCGACGCGCGCGAACTCCTCGACGCCTACCTCGCAGAACAGGGCGTGAGCGACTGACCGGGCCCCGGCCGGTTCCGGCGAGGGCGGAACTGGGCCCGCGGCACGTTCGCCCGCAGTGGCGGGATACGCTGGATGCCGAGGCACGGCCATGCTCATCTCGTGAGCTCGCCCGCCTCTCCACCACCGCGACGGCACGAGGAGAACCACGCCCATGACCGAGACCCAGATCTTCGAGCCCGAGGGCCGCGCCATCCCGTTCGCGGATGAGGGCGACGGGCCGGTCAAGCTCGTGCTGATCCAGGAGCAGGGGCTCGCCGCCGATGTGCTGGGCGTCGCCGCGCACTACCTCGCCGAGGAGGCAGGCTTCCACGTGCTGCGCGTCGGTCACCGTGCCGGTGAGGCGACGCTCGACGAGCGCGTCGACGATGTCATCGCGGTGATCGACCACGTCGGCATCGACGACACCTGGGTCGGGGGACACGGCTTCGGTGGAACCATCGCTCGTGCTCTGGTCGCGGCCCACGCGGAGCGCGCGAACGGTCTGCTGCTTCTGGGTGTCGAAGACGTCGACATCGCGGTCGCCCCTGCGATCCCGGTGCTGATCGTGCAGGGGACGGAAGACACCGACACCCCGGCGACGAACGCCGAGGCGCTGCACGCGACGATCCCCGACCGCTCGAGCATCAAGACGATCGCCGGCGATCACCTGTTCCCGATGCATCACCCGATCGAGACCGGTGTGATCATCGAGGAATACCTGGACTGGGACTGACGTCGGTGCCGTCGCCCGAGCGCACTGTCGTGCTCGCGATCGATCTGCAGGCAGGCGTGATGCCAGGATGCTTCGACGAACAGGGCGTGCTCGCTCGCGCCGCAGGACTCGTGGCGCGTGCCCGCACTGCTGATGCCCCGGTTGTCTGGGTGCACCACGACCCCGTCGGAGTGGGCACCCCCGAGTGGGAGCTCGCGGCTCCGCTGCAGCGCGCCGAGGGTGAGCCGCTGGTGCGCAAGAGCTACCGGGATTCGTTCGCCGGCACGGACCTGCGAGAGACACTCGACGAACTCGGCGCGACACGACTCGTGATCATCGGCGCGCAGTCGGATTTCTGCGTGCGCACCACGATGCAACGTGCGGCGACCGAGGGGTACGACGTCACCCTCGTGAGCGACGCGCACACCACCGTCGACGCCGAATGGGACGGCGTGCCGATCTCGGGTGAGCAGATCGTCGCGCACACGAACATGTACTTCTCAGGGCTGCGGTATCCGGGGCAGGACTTCGCGCTCGCCGCGCACGATCAGGTCGTGTTCTGAGGCGTTCTTCGCCCTGTCCTGCTTCTTCATCGTCTGGTTCTCGCTCTTCTTCCGCGCGATCGGCTGCCCGTTCACCTGACAGACTGGTCTGATGACCGCAACGCTCGTCGCCCAGAATCTCGCAGGTGGCTACGGGCACCGCATCCTCTTCGAGGGCCTCGATCTGACGGTCGCTCCCGGCGACGTCGTCGGTGTGGTCGGCGCCAATGGAGCGGGCAAGTCCACCCTGCTCCGGATCCTTGCAGGTGTGCTCCCGCCCGCTGACGGCAGCGTCTCGCTCGCCCCGACCGACGCCTTCGTCGGCTGGCTTCCGCAGGAGCATGAGCGCATCGAGGGTGAGACGGTCGCCGAGTACATCGCGCGCCGAACGGGATGCGCCGACGCGACCCGGGAGATGGATGCGGCCGCAGCCGCGCTGGGCGATCCTTCCCTCGCACCGGCGGGCACGGATCCCGCCGACACCTACTCGGTCGCGCTCGATCGCTGGCTCGCGAGCGGTGCCGCCGACCTCGACGAGCGCATCCCGGCAGTGCTGGCCGACCTCGGCCTGCCGAGCGGCGGCGGCGTCGCAGCGGATGCGCCGATGACAGGCCTGTCGGGCGGCCAGGCTGCCCGCGTCGGACTCGCCGCCCTGCTGCTCTCGCGCTTCGACATCGTCTTCCTCGACGAGCCGACCAACGACCTCGACCTCGACGGCCTCGATCGGCTGGAGTCCTTCGTGCGGGGGCTTCGAGGCGGCGTGGTGCTCGTCAGCCATGACCGGGAGTTCTTGGCGCGCAGCGTGACGCGCGTGCTCGAGCTCGACCTCGCGCAGAACTCCCACCGTGTCTACGGCGGTGGTTATGACGCGTACCTCGAGGAACGTGCTGTCGTACGTCGTCACCTGCGCGAGAAGTACGACGAGTTCGCCGAGAAGAAGGCCGACCTGGTCTCCCGTGCCCGTACGCAGCGCGAGTGGTCGAGCCAGGGCGTGCGCAACGCGATGAAGAAGTCGCCGGACAACGACAAGATCAAGCGCAAGGCGTCGATGGAGTCGAGTGAGAAGCAGGCGCAGAAGGTGCGCCAGATGGAGAGCCGCATCGCTCGCCTCGACGAGGTCGAGGAGCCGCGCAAGGAGTGGCAGCTCGAGTTCACGATCGGTTCGGCACCGCGCTCGAGCACCGTCGTCTCGACGCTGAACTCAGCGGTGTTCCGACAGGGTGACTTCACGCTGGGTCCGGTGTCCCTCCAGATCGACGCGGGCGACCGCATCGGCATCACCGGCCCGAACGGCGCCGGCAAGTCGACCCTGCTCCGCGGACTGCTCGGACGACAGCAGCCGGTCGAAGGCTCGTCGGCGCTCGGCAGCAGCGTGCAGATCGGCGAGATCGATCAGGCCCGCTCGCTGCTGGTCGGCGACGCGCTCCTCGCCGACACGTTCGAGGGATTGGTGCCCGAGATGGCGTCAGCCGAGGTGCGCACGCTGCTCGCGAAGTTCGGATTGAAGGCGGACCATGTCACGAGACCGGTCGGCGGACTGTCTCCGGGGGAGCGCACGCGGGCGGCACTGGCGCTTCTGCAGGCTCGCGGCGTCAATCTGCTGGTGCTCGATGAGCCGACGAACCACCTCGACCTGCCTGCGATCGAGCAGCTCGAGCAGGCACTCGAGTCGTACACGGGCACTCTGCTTCTCGTCACCCACGACCGCCGCATGCTCGACGCCGTGCAGACGAACCGCCGGTGGGGCGTCGAGGCCGGCCAGGTCAGCGAGCTCTGATGCTCAGCCGGATCTGACGCTCAGCGGCGCTGACCTTCAGCGGCCCTGGCTTTCAGCGGCGCTGACCTTCAGCGGCCCTGACTTTCAGCGGCCCTGGCGCTTCTTGTAGGGCTTCGGCTGACCCTTCACGATGGGTGCTCGGCCCTTGCCCTTCGACGCCTTCGCTTTTCCGCCGGCCGGCGCCACCGTCTTCGGAGCAGGCGGGGGAGCGGCAGCGACCGTCGCCCGAGCTTCCTCGAGGAACAGCTCGCCGACGCTCGTCAGACGCGGCGTCCCTTCGCGGTTGATGAGAGTGTGGCCGACCTCGGCCTCCAGCTTGTCGAGTGAGGTGTAGAGCGAGGCGAGCGGAATCCCCAGCTCCTTCGCGGCACGGGGGAAGTGCAGCGTGTCGGCGAGGACGACGTACCGGCGGAGCAGTGCCAACTTCATGCGGGGGAACGGTCCTTCTGGAGCGACGACGATCGCGGCTCTCCGTCTAACTTACGCGAGCCTGGTGCGCGGGTGCTCCGAACGCACGGATGCCGCGGCTCGATGAGCCGCGGCATCCGTGAAGTCTTGTTCAGGCGACCTTCGGGAGGACGGCGAAGGACACCGAGCCCTCGTCGTCGACGCCGGCGTCGAGGATCTTGTCGTCGAGGGCCGCGGCGGCGGTCTCATCGAGGAAGAGACGGGTGCCCGAGACCTCCACCACCTGGTCGGCGGGTTCGGGGTCGGGAGTGACCAGGACGGCGAGGCGCGCTCCGCCGTCGGGCCCGGGAGCGGGCGTGGAGTGAATGCGGAGCCCTGCGTCGGTGGCGTCGGTCTGACGGCTGACGAGGGTGTTCACGATTGCGGTGGCGTTATCGGTGAGGGTGAGCACGAGACTCTCCTTCCGGTTGCGGTCACGGCGCGGGTGCGACGTGTCCGGGCCACGATTCCTCACCCGCCGATGCGTTTCAACCCGACGCGCCCGGTTCGGAGGGGTCTCCCACCTGATCCAGAGGTTTTCTCAGGAACACCTGATCCGTGCCGTCTCCCTGCGGCACACGTTCCGCTTCGCGGTAGCCGCACGCCTCGTACAGCCGGATGTTCGCCTCGCTCAGGCTGCCCGTGAAGAGCTCGGCGACGTGTGCCGAGGAGGAGTGCTCTGCGGCCTCCAGCAGAGTGCGGCCGATGCCTTCGCCCTGCATGTCCGGCGCGATGGCGATGCGGCCGATCAGCAGCACGCCATCGTCCTCGACGTACCGGATCGCGCCCATCAGTCGACCGTTGAGCCGGGCCGTCAACCCGCCGCCCGAGCGCAGCTCGGCTTCGACCTCGGCCAGTGTCTGTGTCAGCGGCGGCATGTCGGCGGAGCCGTAGATCTGCGCCTCCGAGACGAAGGCTGCTCTCTGCAGCGTGAGGACCTCACCGGCATCTGCGTCGGAGATCGTCGCGATCGCCACATCGGATGGTGCGTCGTCCCTGAACGGTTCGCGGGTGTCGTCGGTGCTTTCGGTCGTCATCACCTGCGCAACGATCGGGCGTGGGGCGCTGCACTGTCAACCCCCTGGGCGGGTCGAGCCTGCGGGCGTACGGTCGCAAGTCGACACGAGGAGGACAGTCATGGCTGAGAACACGAAGTCCAAGACCGCCGGCGCATCGAAGCGTGGAGCGAAGACGACCCGGCGGCAGAATGCCGAGAAGGGCTTCACCGCCTCCACGACGCTGGCGGCCAACCTCCAGATCGTACTGGTCGATCTGATCGAGCTCTCGCTGCAGGGCAAGCAGGCGCACTGGAACGTGGTCGGCCGCAACTTCCGAGACACGCATCGCCAGCTCGACGAGATCATCGATGCCGCGCGCACCTTCAGCGACACGGTCGCCGAGCGGATGCGCGCGCTGCACGCAGTGCCCGACGGTCGCACGGACACGATCGTCGAGACCACGTCGCTTCCCGCCTTCCCGGCGGGCGAGGTGTCGACCACCGACACGATCGATCTGATCACCGCGCGCCTCGATGGAGTGGTCGGCACGATCCGCGAGGTCCACGACGCCGTCGACGACGAGGATCCGACTTCTGCCGACATCCTGCACGCCGTGATCGAGAGCCTCGAGCAGTTCGCGTGGATGGTCAGCGCCGAGAATCGGAGTCCGGCGGGTCGCTGACGCACGAGGTGCTGCGGGAGGTCAGTTGCGACCGGCCTCCCGCAGCCCGCGGTCGGCCTCGCGGTGCACCAGCTTCGGGAGCACGAGCCAGAGCAGCAGGACCCCGATCAGGGAGGACACGAGAGCGATGAGCCCCGCCGCCCTGTTCACGGTGAAGTCGATGATGAGAGTCGTGACGCCGATCGTCAGCGCGGAGATCGCCACGAGATCGATCTTCACGATGCGAGCCGCCACCCGAACCAGTTCGGGCTTGCGGCTGCTGCCGAACAGCGCCCGGTGCATACCGACGGGTGCGAGCGCGAGGATCGTCGCCAGTGCCGCCAGAGCGACGAGCACCACGTACACATCGCGCTGGAACTCATCCATGTCTTCGAAGCGCGGCGTGAAGGCGACGGCGAGCAGGAATCCGGTGAGGATCTGCGTGCCGGTCTGCATCACGCGCAACTCCTGCAGGAGCTCCTCCCAGTTGCGATCGGCGCGCTCGTTGCGTGTCTCGTCTCGCCCGTCGAGGCGATCGTCGCGCTCTGCAGACGGAGCGGGGCGGTCATCAGGTCTCATCGGCCCAGTCTCCCGGGCGGGCTCCGATCCTGTCCAGCCACTTGCGCAGCCGCCCCGAAGGAGGCCGAGATGACACTTCCCCCGATCCGTGACTGGTGGTCGGAGCTGTCGCTCGAGGCCCGCGTCGAGGTGCTCAGCGACGCAGCACCCCATCTCGGCGAGAAGGCGCGCGACGAGATCCGCACGATCACGGGAGCGGTGGTCGGCATGGCCGAGAAGCTCTCAGACGACGACCTCGACTACGCCCGCTCCGAGGCGCGCGCGGAGATCGAGAGCGAGGCCACCGACTGACCGGAGAGTCGACGCTCCCGTGGGTCAGCGACCGTCGGACGCCTTCTCCTCGCGCAGGCGGGGAACCGTGCGTCGTTCCGGGCGCAGCCCCGCCTTGTCGGCGTAGAACGCGCGGATCCGGTCCATGTCGGCCGAGACGTCGCCCGTGAGATCGAGAGTGGGGCCGAGCCCGGTCGTCATGGTCGTCCTGTCGACGAAACCGAGCGTGACCGGCATCCCGGTCTCGCGCGCGATGCGGTAGAACCCCGACTTCCAGTACTCGTTGCCGCCCCGGGTGCCGTCGGGAGTGATCACCAGACCGAAGACACTGCCCGAATGGACCTGCGCCACCACGTCGTTGACGACTCGAGCGGGGTCGGATCGATCCACGGGGATGCCTCCGAGGCCCCGCATGATCGGACCCCGCCAGCCGCGGAAGAGGCTGCTCTTGCCGAGCCAGTGCACCTCGATGCGCAGGCGCCAGGCGATGGCGAGCATCAGGACGAAGTCCCAGTTGGAGGTGTGGGGCGCACCGATCAGGATCGTCGGACGTGTCGGTGTTGCCTCGGCAGTGAGGGTCCAGCGGCTGAGCGTCCAATACAGTCGGGCGACGAGTCGTTTGAGCACCCGTCAACCGTAGGGGAGCACGCCTGTCGATTCGCTGTCGGTCGGCGTGTCGATTTCGACGCCGCCCACGTCCATCAGGCGTAGCATCGAGGGATGGCAAAGACACAGGACTCCGTCGAGCAGGATGCACCCGTCGTGCTCCAGCCGATTCCGGAAGCTCTGAACCTGCTCGAGAACGACTCCGTCGGATACTGCAGCGGCGGCGTCTGCCACATCCCCGCGCCCAAGACGCCGTAGGTGTTAGACGCCGCCGTTGCGGCGATCAGTGCCCGGCGTGCATGCCCGCCGCGACGTCGTCGGCCGGCTTGCGCACGAACGCACTCAGGGCGACCGCGGCGAGCGAGATGATCGCTGCGATGAGGAATGCCATGCGCGCGCCGGGTGCTCCTGCGGCAGCCGTCTCGAGGCCCTCGGCCTCGCCTGCGTGCAGGATCGCCGAGTAGGTCACGGTGAGCACCGCCACTCCGGCTGCGCCGCCCACCTGCTGGAGCGTGTTGAGCACCGCGGAGCCGTGCGAGTAGAGCGAGCGCTGAAGCGAACCGAGCGACGCCGAGAACAGCGGCGTGAAGGACATCGCGAGGCCGACGGACATGACCGCCTGCACGATGATGAGCACCCACCACACGGTGTGCTCGCCGACGGTCGAGTAGTAGAAGAGTGCCGCCGACACGAGGATCGTCCCGGGGATCAGGAGCGGACGGGTGCCGCGCGCGTCGTACACGCGACCCATGATCGGACCCAGGAGGCCCATCAGAACGGAACCGGGCAGCAGGATGAGTCCCGACTGGAGGGCGTTGAGTCCGGCGACGTTCTGCAGGTACTGCGGGAGCAGAGTCAGTGTGCCGAACATCGACAGCGCGAGGATCGTCATGATGATGACCGAGAAGGTGAAGTTCACGGAACGGAAGACGCGGAGATCGAGCAGCGCGTCGTCGACCCGCTGCAGCACGAGCTGACGCCATACGAAGAGTGCCAGAGCCACGGCGCCGACGACCAGCGAGCTGATGCCGACGACCTCACCGGACCCTCCGTGCCCGCCGAACTGGCTCAGACCGAAGACGATGCCGCCGAAGCCGAGCGCAGCGAGGGGGATCGAGATCACATCGAGCGGCACGGCGCGGGTCTCGCCGAGGTTCGTCATCCACTTGGCGCCCATGAGCAGCGACACGATCGCGATCGGCAGCACGATGGCGAACAGCGCGCGCCAGTTGAGCGTCTCGAGAACGGCGCCCGCGAGCGTCGGGCCGATGGCGGGAGCGAGGGAGATGACCAGACCGACGCGGCCCATCATGCGACCGCGCGACTGCGGCGGGACCACGTTCATGATCGTGGTCATGAGCAGCGGCATCATGATTCCGGTGCCGGCAGCCTGGATCACGCGGCCGGCGAGAAGGACCTCGAAGCCGGGAGCGACCATCGCCACGAGCGTGCCCGCTGAGAACGCCGTCATCGCCGCGATGAAGACCTGGCGGGTGGTGAACCTCTGGAGGATGAAGCCGGTGGTCGGGATCACGACGGCCATCGTGAGCATGAACGCGCTCGTGAGCCACTGTCCGAGCTCCGGCGGGATGCCGAGGTCGGTGTTGAGATGCGGGATCGCGATCCCCATCGTCGTCTCGTTGAGGATCGCGACGAACGCCGCCACCAGCAGCAGCCAGATCACGCGCATGTCGCTGCGGGGGATCTCGCCGGGAGCCGTGGCGGGGGGCGTGGTGATCGAACCGGTGTCGACGGCAGACATGCGGCCTCCTAGGCACAGAAGAAAGAGGGAGGGAGCGCGCGAGTGCGCGAGGAACATTCAGCGTAACCACAGGTTCGGACATTTCATTCCGGATTCGGTCGAATCCGCTCTCGGCGGAGCCGGATCGCGCGGATCGACCCGCGGCGTCCGATGCCCTGGTTACGCTGACTGGATGAGCATGGGTGGGATGCATGGCGGGTTCCGCCGCATGGATGAGGACACGCAGCGTCGGCTGAATGCCGACGCGCCTCGGATCAGCGGACTCGGGGCGAGGGTGATCGCACTCTTCCGGCCCTATAAATGGCGCATCGTCGTCACGGGCATCCTGGTCGTGCTCGGCGCGGGCATCGCGGTGATCCCGCCCCTGATCGTCCAGCGCATCTTCGACGATGCGCTCTTCCCTGTCGACGGCGGCGGCCCGCAGCTGCAGCTCCTGATCTGGCTGGTCTCGGCGATGGTCGTCCTCTTCCTGCTCTCCGCGGTCCTCGGGGTGGCGCAGACCTGGCTCACATCGACCGTCGGAAACAGCGTGACCGGCGACCTGCGAGTCCGGCTGTTCGAGCATCTGCAGGCGATGGAGCTCGGGTTCTTCACCCGCACGAAGACGGGAGTCATCCAGTCGAGGCTCCAGAACGACGTCGGCGGGGTCTCCGGAGTGCTGACGAACACCGTCACCAGCATCCTCGGCAACGTCGTCACGGTCATCGCCTCGCTCGTCGCGATGATCCTGATCGACTGGCGCCTCACGCTGATCGCGGTCGTCCTGATGCCCTTCCTCATCATCGTGCAGCGACGCGTCGGGCAGGTGCGGGCGCGCATCGCGGGCGAGACGCAGGAGTCGCTCTCCGAACTCACGTCGATCACGCAGGAGACTCTGAGCGTGTCGGGAATGCTGCTCTCGAAGGCATTCAACCGGCAGCGCACCGAGTCCGCCCGCTATCAGGCCGAGAACCGCAACCAGGTGACTCTGCAGGTACGTCGGGCGATGAGCGGTCAGGGCTTCTTCGCGGTCGTCCAGGTGCTCATGGCGAGCGTCCCGGCGGTCATCTACCTCGTCTCCGGCTATCTGATCGCGGGTGGAACCGGAGCGATCACGGCGGGAACGGTCGTCGCGTTCACGACGGTCCAGGCACGGCTCCTGCAGCCGCTCATGGGCCTGATGCGTGTGTCGCTCGATCTGCAGACCTCCTCCGCCCTGTTCGCGCGGATCTTCGAGTACCTCGACCTGGTCCCCGAGATCCGGGACGCACCGGATGCCGTCTCGGTCGACGAGGCGCCCGGGCCACGCGGACGCATCGAGTTCCGCGACGTGGTCTTCCGGTATCCCGACGCCGCGCCGGAGGCTCGGGCCACGTTGCAGGGCGTGTCGTTCGTCGCCGAACCGGGCCGGCACGTCGCGTTCGTCGGCCCGTCCGGGGCAGGCAAGACCACCGTCCTCTACCTCGCTCCACGGCTGTACGAGGCTCGCGGCGGGGCAGTTCTGTTCGCCGGCGAAGACGTGCGCGCGCTCACGCAGGAGTCGATCATCGACAACGTCGGCATCGTGTCGCAGGAGACCTATCTGTTCCACGCCACGATCCGCGAGAACCTGCTCTACGCCAAGCCCGGCGCGACCGAGGAGGAGATGATCGCGGCCTGCATCGCGGCGAACATCCACCACATCATCGCGGGTTTCGAAGACGGCTACGACACCGTGGTCGGCGAGCGTGGCTACCGGCTCTCCGGCGGGGAGAAGCAGCGCATCGCGATCGCCCGCGTGCTGCTCAAGGACCCGCCGGTGCTGCTGCTCGACGAGGCGACCTCCGCTCTGGACACCGTGTCGGAGCGGGTGGTGCAGGAAGCCCTCGACGAGGCTGCGAAGGGACGTACGACACTGACCATCGCCCACCGCCTCTCGACGGTGATCGGTGCCGACACCATCCACGTGCTCGAAGCGGGGCAGATCGTCGAGTCGGGGACGCATGCGCAGCTCCTCGCTCGGGGAGGGCTCTATGCCGAGCTCGCCGCGCAGCAGGTCGCCGCGTCGCGCGTGATCGAGACGGAGGCCGTGATCGAAGACGCGGTCACCGGGGGAGTGGCGGCCGCGCTCTCGCACCGCCGCGCCGACCGAGCGCCCGCTGACTCGGCGGGTGCCGATGCCGTCG
>NZ_DALZXX010000014.1:37561-41916 GCF_031988965.1 Microbacterium sp. | reverse complement strand
AACCTCGCCGGCTCCGTCCGCCGATTCGCTCGGCGATGCCCTGCGCCGCCTCGGGGATCGGTTCGCCCGCGAGACGGGGATGCGCGTCGAGGTCGCAGCCTCCGATGCCACGCTCGCCCGCGACGTGCAGGTCGTGCTGCTGCGGTGCGCCCAGGAGGGGCTCGCGAATGTCCGCAAGCACTCCGGAGCGGCCGCGGCCCGCATCACGCTCCTGACGGCGGATGCCGCAGAGCTCCGCATCCGCGACGACGGGCGAGGCCTCGGAGGCATATCGATCGACGACGATCGGGGCTTCGGCCTCGCCGGGATGCGGGAACGCGTCGCCCTCGTCGGCGGCACCCTGACCGTCACGGACGGGGACTCCCCCGGGACCGACCTGACGGTGCGCATACCGCTCGTCCGAGAGAAGGAGAGCGCTCCATGATCCGCGTGATCGTCGCCGACGACCATCCCATCGTCCGCTCCGGCATCGTCGGCCTCCTGGCCCTCGATCCCGGACTCGACGTCGTCGGAGAGGCGTCCGACGGCGCGGAGGCCGTGGCGCTCGCCGCGCGGGTGCGCCCCGATGTGGTGCTGATGGATCTCCGGATGCCCGGCGTCTCGGGCATCGAGGCGACCGCCCGCATCGTGGCGGAGCACCCCGCCGTGCGGGTGCTCGTGCTCACGACCTATGAGACGGACGACGACATCCTCGGCGCGATCGAGGCGGGAGCCAGCGGCTACCTGCTCAAGGCCGCGCCGCAGGAGGAGATCGTGGCCGGCATCCGCGCCGTCGCCGAAGGACACACCGTGCTCGCGCCCGCGATCGCGGCGACGCTCGTCACCCGCATGCGCGGCGACCGCCCCGAACGCCCTCAGCTGAGCCCGCGCGAGCTCGAGGTGCTGCGGCTCGTGGCCGCGGGACGCAGCAACCCCGAGATCGCGCGCGACCTCTTCATCGGCGAGGCCACGGTCAAGACCCACCTGATCCATGTCTTCGAGAAGCTCGAGGTCTCGGATCGCACACGTGCCGTCACTCTGGCCCTGGAACTGGGTCTGCTCTCCTCACGTGCAGATCGAGCCACGCGCGGGTAGCATGCGAAAGGCCCCCATCCCGAAGGATGAGGGCCTGTCGACTCCGGTGCGGCGTGTGACTACGCGCGACCGAACTGCGCGGATGCCGGGCAGTCGAACGGGTCGGCACCGGCGGCGAGGCCGACGCGGTTGAGGTATTCGATGACGATGGCGTACGACCGGCCGAGGCTGGTCTCGGTGTACGGCACGTCGTTCGATGCGCAGTAGTCGCGCACGATCTCGCGAGCCTTGGAGAGGTGCGGGCGCGGCATGTTCGGGAACAGGTGGTGCTCGACCTGGTAGTTGAGACCGCCCATGAGCCACGTGGCCCACCAACCGCCGCGGATGTTGCGCGACGTGCGCACCTGCTTCGAGAAGAAGTCGAGACGCGCGTTCGGGTCGATGATCGGCATGCCCTTGTGGTTCGGCGCGAACGAGGCGCCCATGTACACGCCGAACACGGCGAGCTGCACGCCCATGAAGGCGAAGGCCATGCCGAGCGGAAGCATCAGGAAGACGGGGATGAGCACGATCGCGAAGCGCAGGGCGATGAGGCCCAGCTCGATCCAGCGGCCCTTGGCCTTCTTGCCGGTCACGAGGTGCTTGACGCCGAGGTAGTGCAGGTTGAGGCCTTCGAGCGTGAGCAGCGGGAAGAACAGCCAGCCCTGCTTGCGCGTGATCAGGCGGACGATCCCGCGCGACTGCGCGGCATCCGTCTCGAGGAACGAGATCGTGTCGACCTCGATGTCGGGGTCCTTGCCCACCTGGTTCGGGTTGCCGTGATGCTTGGTGTGCTTCGAGTCCCACCAGGCGTAGCTGATGCCGACGACGCCGGCTGCCAGGATGCGCGCGAGACGGAAGTTCGCGGGACCCGACGAGAGGATCTGACGGTGCGCCGCCTCATGGGCGAGGAACGCGACCTGGGTGAGGATGATGCCGAGCGCCGCGGCCATGAGCAGCTGGAACCAGCTGTCGCCGAGCAGGATGAATCCGGTGATCACGCCACCGAGGGCGACGGCGAGGCCGGCGCCGACGAGGAGGTAGAACCAGCCGGCGCGCTGCAGGAGGCCGGTCTCCTTCACCACCTGCGACACCTGCTTGTAAGCCTGCGCCATGGGAGGGAACTCTGCGTTGCCGGAATACGTCTGGCGTACCGGTCCGAGCGTGGCGGTCGTTTCGACCTGTGCAATGGAGATGATGCTCTCCTGTCGATTGGAGCCCGTGAGCTGTGGAAGCCCAAGGCAGATCGCCCAACGCTTAACTCAGGCTAACCCTCCCCGCATGCAGTGCGCGGAATACGTCGCGATGCCCTGACAACTCTCAGGTCACGGGCTCCGCAGGCGTCAGGCGCGGGCTCGCCGCGGACGTCGCCGGAGCATACGCGGCAGCGTGAAGGTGAAGCTCAGCGGCGGCTTCTCGGGGGCATGCGCGCCTTCGAGAGCATCCCGCGCGTCGTCGAGCGAGGCGAAGGTGCCGAGCTCGAGACCGCGCTGGTCGCGCACGAGGTGGGTGGTGCCGTCGAACTCGACGAAACCGGCGAATTCGCCGGCACGGGTCGCGACGTGCACATCGGTGTCGGCCTGTTTCCAGGTCAGCGGATCGGAAGCGGGAAAGGTGGTCGTACTCATGGTGATACTCATTGCTGTGCGGCGGGCACGCAGGATGCGGCTCGCGAAGATGTGAGATCGAGGGCGGATCGCGCGCGTCGATGCGCTTGGTCCGTGATGGCCCTGATCAGTGGCGACGCGGCGGCCTGGAGGGAGGCCATGTCACACGTAGCTCACACAGTCTAACAGATATCACCAGCCGACGGTGCGGAGCCGTTCGGGTCACTCGGCGGGGACCCACACCCGACGCGGGTGGCCCGAGGAGCCGATCGTCACCCACTCCCCTGCGATCTCGCGTTCGACGGCGGCATCCGAGGATGCACCGGCGTCATCCGGCGCGGGCACGACAGCCCCTGCCGCGCTGCTCGCCGCCCACGCCTCACGGATGATGCGTCGCGGGTCGTACTGCCTGGGGTCGAGCGTGGTCCAGTCGTCGCGCAGTGCACCGACCCCGGTCTCGCGCTCGACGCGGCGGGCCGCATCGCTCGCCCGCACCGTGAGATGCCGCACGAGCGTGGCGAGACGACTCGCGTAGTCCGGCAGCCGCCGCGGGCCGATGATGACTGTGGCGAGCAGAGCGACGACGAAGAGCTTCTCGATCGTGAGTCCGAACATGATCACTCCCGATGTTCTGCGGCGGGTGAGGGTGCGCCCGACGACGCCGAGGCACGGCGCGCGAGGCGCCGGTCGTGCAACCAGGCGAGAAGCAGCGCGGCGGCGAAGAGCACGGTCATCGGCACCGCGATCAGGAACATCGACAGCACGTCGGCCGCCGGCGTGACGGTGGCGCTGAAGAGCACGATCGCGACGACCACGATCCGCCAGCTGCGGGCGAGGGAGCGCGCAGACACCACGCCCAGCAGATTGAGGACCACGAGGAACACGGGCAGCACGAAGGCGAGTCCGGTCGCGAGGACGATCTTGAGCACGAAGTCGACGTAGTACGAGGCCTGCAGCAGGGTGCTGTCCTCGGTCGAGGCGAACCCCGCGAGCAGTTCGACCATCCGCGGGAACAGCAGCAGCCCCGCCACGCACCCGGCGACGAAGAGCGGGACGGATGCCGCGAGGAACCCGAAGGTGTACCTCTTCTCGCGCCGTTCGAGCCCCGGTGCGAGGAAGGCGAGGAGCTCGTACATCCAGACCGGGCTCGACAGCGCGACGCCCGTGAAGAGGGCGATCTTGATCCTGAGGTCGAATGCGCCGGTGATGCTGTCGAAGTTCAGGCTCGCGTCGCGGGACTCGGCGAGCGCGACGATCGGCGCCCGCAGGACATCCATGACCTGATCGGAGACGAGGTAGCCGATGACCACCCCCACCAGAAGCGCCGCCGCCGCACGGGCGGCGCGGACGCGCGCCTCCCGCAGGTGCGACGACAGCGGCATCCCGGAGGAGACCCGGGCCGCTTCGGATGCCGGAGCGAGGGTGGTCATCATCTACTCCGGCTGGCGTGAGGCCGTTGCCGGAGCCGCGACGGGGTGGCCGACGGGTGCGGCGACGGGGTGGCCGACGGGTGCGGCGACAGGCTCGGCGACGGGTTCGGCGACCTCGGTCTTGAGGATGCGCATGGACTGTCCGACGCTCTTGGCGAGCGCGGGGAGCTTCGCGGCGCCGAAGATCAGGACGACGATGGCGAGGATGATCAGGGCGTGCCAGCCCGTGAGGTTCTGCAGCATTTCTCTCTCCTTCTTCTCTGTG
>NZ_DALZXX010000014.1:31056-37551 GCF_031988965.1 Microbacterium sp. | reverse complement strand
GTGGGATCTCTGAGGGGTGTCCGGTGCTGGTCTCGGCTGTCGCGACGCGTCAGTTCGCCGGCGGCTCACCACCGGGCCCGCCATCGCCGCCCGAGGGCGCGGAACCGGCCGTGGGGGTGGTCGTCGTGTCGACGCCGACCACGAGCGTCGCGGTGTAGCCGGTCGTCGCGTCGCCCGTGATGGTGGGGAGCTGCAGGGCCGCGGAGTCGTCGCCGAAGACGTTGTCGCTCGCGAGGCTGGTCTGTGCGAGGTTGCGGGCGGACCCGTCGTAGCGGGAGTCGGCGTACACCGCGGTGCATGCGTCTTCGGGCAGCGCCATCTGCGAGGTGGCGATCGTGTTCGCAGAATCGGTGATCGAGTCGACGTCGGGGTACACCTCGAAGTGGATGTGCGGCCAGCGCCCCGAGTAGCACCCCGGGAAGATCGACGAGAACGAGACCCTGCCGTCGGCATCCGCCACCTGCACCCCGCGCAGGTACGTGACGTCCTCGAGCCCCGAGGAGTACATGGAGTACTCCCCTCCGGCGGTGCAGTGCCACGCGTAGACCGCCACGCCTGCGAAGGGGATGCCGCCGTTCGCCATGTCGAGCACCTCGAACTCGAAGGTCAGCGGGATGCCGTCGGCCGTCGCCGACCCGTCGATCGAGGTCGTGATGTCCTGCCGCACGATGCCCGACTCCTCGAGCACGTCGGGCCCGTTCGACCCGTCACCGGGATAGGGGCCCGCAGTCTCGTCCGGGATCTCGCCGTCGGCGGTCGCCGTGGACCCCGACGAGCCGTCTGTGCCGGAGTCGCCGGTCGAGGCATCCGTGTCGCCGCTGCTGCCGGTGGAACCGGTCGTTTCGGTGCCGGTCCCGGTCGCCGCCGGGGCGCAGGCGGCGAGCACGAAGGCCCCCACGCCGAGGCCGGCGAGGCCCAGCACTCCTCGGCGCGTCACGAGCGTGCGGATGTCGAAGGCGGCGCCCTGGTCGACGACCTCCTCGTCGACACGGTCGAGCAGACGGCCCTCGTAGGTGGGACCCTCCGGCGTCTGGACGGGTTCGGGGATGCGGCTCATGATCGTGCTCCTCTCGGATGGCGGGTGTCGTTGCACCCATGGTCACCGAGGAGGCGATCAGCGAGCTATGCCTCGCCTATGCGAAATCTATGAGCGCGAGGGAATCGGTGGGCGGAGCACCAGGACCACGACGATCACGACCAGCACGCCGGCGGTGATGGCGACGGGAATCGGCAGGATCGGATCGAGGAGCACGAGCAGAGCGCCCACCGGGATCACCGTGTTGACGACGCGGTCGGCGTTCTCGCGGATCGCGATCCACCAGATGCCGAGCAGGAAGATCGCGATCGGGATCGTCACGGTGAACGAGGCCGCGACGCTCGAGAGGTGACTCTCGCCGATGAGCACGTCGAGCTCGACCTCGATGCCCGCCGAGAACGCGGCGGCCGCCGCGAACACGAGGTAGTGCGTGTAGCCGTAGCGCAGCGATCGGCCGAAGGTGGTGATCGCACGGTGCTGGGGCGGCCAGAAGTAGACCCACCACAGGGACGCCGTCACGACGAGGGTGAGCACCGAGATCGAGATCAGCGGCACCAGCGATTCCAGTTCATGACTGGCGTCGATGATCGCGTTCGCCGACGCCAGCAGGCTCTCGCCCAGCACGATCAGGGTGAAGAGACCGTAGCGCTCGGTGATGTGATGCGGATGCCACGGGGTCTGCCGTCGGTACTCCGCGAAGACAGGAACGCTCACCTCTATCAGCGCGAACACCACGAACGCCACGATCTGCACGGGGCCCGAGGGGATGAGCAGGAACAGCACCCAGAGCACCTGCACGGCGGCGATGCCCAGCGCATAGCGGCGGGTCGCCGAACGCAGCTCGCCGGCGCCGCGCGACGCGCGCAGCCACTGCGCGACCATCGCGATGCGCATCACGATGTACCCGAGCACCGGGATCGTGAAGTCGCCCTGCTCGAAGGCCGCGGGGATGCCGGCCGCGAAGACGAGCACGCCACCCATCTGCACGATCGTGGTGACGCGGTAGAGCCAGTCGTCGGTGTCGAAGGAGGTCGCGAACCAGGTGAAGTTCATCCAGGCCCACCACACGGCGAAGAACACCATCGCGTACGACGTGATGCCGTGCACGAAGTCGCCGTGACTCAGCGCATGATGCAGCTGCGCCGACGCGATGCTCACCGCGACGACGAACACGAGATCGAAGAAGAGCTCGAGCGTGCTCGCGGTGCGATGCGGCTGCGCGGGATCGCGCGGCTGCATGCGGCTCAGGTGGAATCGGGGCGCTGCGGGCGTGGTCACGCGGTCAGGATATCGAGGACGCTCGCGCTGTATTCACGAGTACTGGAATACCGGTTCGTCCACTCGCGTGAATTACCTTTCGCTGAACGTCTGGTTCCGCTAGAGTGAACGAAGTCTGCAGTACCTGCTGTCAGCAACACCGTGTGGGACGGTGATCGCAACCCGTGATGTGGGATCACGGACGCAGCAGGACCCGAGGGGTCGGGATGCAGACGCTGCTGGGGACGTGGGGTCCTCGGCCTGGGGAAAACATGGGGAAAACATGGCGCACTGGGGAATTCTGCGTACATACACGGCTCACGAGGCCTCGGCATGACTTCCGTCGAGGATGCTCTGAGCATCACTCGCGCGGGTTCGGTCTTCACGCCGGTCGCCACACCGCGAGCCGCCAAGCCGGTCACGCACTCGGCGGTCACGCCGCGCGTGTCCGCGACGCTGGAACGACGCCGTCAGTGGGAGCGGCGTTATCGGATGCGACTGCGGGTCACGGATGCTGGGGTCATCCTGTTCGCGGTCGGGATCACAGCAGCGGTCCAGCTGATGACCGGTGTCGCAGGGGAAGAGGCCCTGCGCACCGCCATCCCGTTGGCCGCGCTCTGGTTCCTCATGCTCAGCGCTCTGCATACACGTGATGCAGCGCTGTTCCGTGCCAGCGCCACCGAGTACCGCGGAGTGGCGCATGCCAGCGGACTGGCGTTCGGGATCATCGCCATGTTCGGTGTCGTGCTCGGCTGGCAGACGATGCAGCTCGTGCTCATCGTCGGCCTGCCGCTCGGCGTCCTCACCCTGCTCGTCACCCGCTGGGCGTGGCGGCACTGGCTGACGGCGCAGCGTGCGCGTGGGCGCTTCGCCTCGCGCACGCTCGTCGTCGGCAACAGAGACGACGTCGAGTACGTCGTCCGCACCCTGCACCCGATCGGGGCCTCGGGCTACCAGGTCGTGGGTGCCACTCTGCTCGACGGCAACGCCCGCGACGTCGAGATCGACGGGGCGTCGTTCCCCGTGCTCGGCAACGTCAACTCGGTCGCGGTCGTCGCGACCGAGCTGGGCGCCGACACGATCATCGTCGCGAGCCGTCCCGACGGCAATCCGGACTTCGTGAAGCATCTCAGCTGGCAGCTCGAGGGCACCGCCGCCGAGCTCGTGCTCTCGAGCCGACTGACCGACGTCGCCGGCCCGCGCATCTCCTTCTCGTCCGTCGAGGGTCTTCCGCTCATCCAGGTGCAGATCCCGACCTACGAGGGCGGGCAGCACCTTCTCAAGCGAGCTCTCGACATCATCGTCGCCGCCGTAGCTCTCATCCCGATCGCGCTGATCACCCCGCTGCTCGCGCTTCTCGTGAAGCTCGACTCGCCGGGCCCTCTCTTCTTCTTCCAGGAGCGCGTGGGGCGCGACGGCCGCACGTTCAAGATCGTCAAGTTCCGCTCCATGAAGACGGATGCCGAGCAGCAGCTCGCCGCCCTCAAGGAGCAGAACCAGGGCGCGGGACTCCTCTTCAAGATGAAGGACGACCCGCGCGTGACACGTATCGGCCGGGTGCTGCGCAAGCTCTCGCTCGACGAGCTGCCGCAGTTCTGGAACGTGCTCGTGGGCGACATGAGCGTCGTCGGGCCGCGTCCGCCGCTGCCCAGCGAGGTCACCGCCTACGACGGCACCGTGTACCGCCGCCTGTACATCAAGCCCGGCATCACGGGTCTGTGGCAGGTGTCCGGTCGCAGCGACCTGTCGTGGGACGAGAGCGTGCGACTCGACCTGCGCTACGTCGAGAACTGGTCCGTGATGAACGATCTGCAGATAATGTGGCGCACCGCCAAGGTCATGGTGCAGCCCGCTGGAGCATACTGATTTCATGAGCAAGGGGAATGCCCTCACCATCGCGATGGTGGGGACACGGGGGGTGCCTGCGGCCTACGGAGGCTTCGAGACCGCGGTGGAAGAGGTCGGACGGCGACTGGCGGACCGCGGACACGACGTCGTCGTGTACACGCGCGGGTCGGAGAGTCGCGAGAAGAAGTATCTCGGCATGCGCGTGGTGCATCTGCCCGCGGTGCCGGTCAAGCAGGTCGAGACGCTGAGCCACACCGGCTTCTCGGCACTCCATCTGATCTTCCGACGGCGTCCCGACGCCGCCTTCGTGTTCAACGCGGCGAATTCTCCGTTCCTGCCGTTGCTGCGGCTGCGCAGAGTGCCGACCGCTCTGCACATGGACGGGCTCGAGTGGCGTCGATCCAAGTGGGGCCCCCGCGGCAAGGCCTATTACCGGTGGGCCGAACAGTTCGGGGTGCGCACGGCCGACGCGCTCATCGCCGATGCGCCCGGGATCGCCGACTACTACACGCACCAGTTCCAGGTGCCGACGGAGATGATCCGCTACGGCGCGCCGATCCTCGACTCCGTCGCCGACGGCCGCATCGAGGAACTCGGACTCGCGTCGGGAGGCTACCACCTCGTCGTCGCGCGCTTCGAGCCCGAGAACCACGTGCGCGAGATCGTCGAGGGCTATCGCCGCAGCACGGCCGCGCTTCCGCTCGTCGTCGTGGGTTCCGCTCCCTACAGCAGCGACTACACGCAGAGCATCCATGATGCCGCTGCCGGTGACGACCGCATCCGGCTGGTCGGCGGGGTGTACGACCAGGAGCTCCTCGACGCTCTGTACTTCCACGCTCTCACCTACGATCACGGCCACTCCGTCGGCGGCACGAACCCGTCGCTGCTGCGCGCCATGGGCGCCGCGACCGCGGTGATCGCCTTCGATGTGCCCTTCAACCGCGAGGTGCTCGCCGACGACGGCTGGTTCTTCACGACGCCCGTCGACGCTGCGGCGGCTTTCGAGCGCGCCGAAGCCGAGGCTGACGGAACGCGGGAGAGCGGCAGACGCGCACAGCAGCGTGCGCGCGATGCGTTCCGCTGGGACGACGTCGCGGACGCGTACGAAGACCTCGCACGACGCATCTCGTCCGGGCACAGCATCCACCGCACCGCCCGTCGGGCGCGACGTCAGGCGCAGGAGTGGTGACGAACGCTCGCACCGTCCTCGTCGTCCACCCCGGGGCCGAGATGTTCGGCTCCGACCGCATGCTCCTCGAGAGCGTCATCGGCTTCGTCGAGAGCGGCGCGCGTGTCGTCGTCGCGCTGCCTGCCCGCGGAATGCTCGACGTCGAGCTCCGCAGAGCCGGCGCCGAAGTCGTCATCATCCCGATGCTCGTGCTGAGGAAGGTCCTGCTGTCATTCCGGGGCCTGCCGACGCTCTTCCGCGACATGTTCCGCGGTCTTCGCGCATCCTGGCGGCTGATCAGCCGGGTCCGCCCCGACGTGGTCTACGTGTCGACGATCATCATCCCCCAGTGGCCCCTCGTGGCCCGCCTGCGCGGGATCCGGGCAGTGAGCCACGTGCATGAGGCCGAGGCCTCCGGAAACCGCCTCGTGAACGCCCTGCTCTATCTGCCGCATCTCGCTGCGCATCGCACTCTGGTGAACAGCCGCTTCAGCCTCGATACGATCTCGCATGCGCTTCCGGCACTCACCCGCCGCAGCGTCGTGGTCTACAACGGAGTCGCCTCCCCCGAAGGCCCTGCCGCGCCGCGCGACAGTCTCGACGGCCCGCTCCACGTGCTCTACATCGGTCGCCTCTCTCCACGCAAGGGACCGGATGTCGTCATCGATGCCGCAGCCGAACTGACACGCTCAGGGCGCGATGTGCGAGTCACCCTCCTCGGTGCGGTCTTCGCCGGCTACGAGTGGTTCGAAGACGATCTGCGTCGCCGAGCAGCGGAGTCGGGAGTTCAGGTGGACTTCGCCGGCTTCCACCAGACCATCTGGCCGTTCCTCGAGCAGGCCGACGTGCTCACCGTCCCCTCGCGCGTGGACGAGCCCTTCGGGAACACCGCTGTCGAGGGAATCCTCGCCCGCCGCCCGGTGGTCGCGAGCGACAGCAGCGGTCTGCGTGAGGCAGCCGGAGGCTACCCCACGTCGAGGCTCGTGCCTGCGGATGATCCGCAGGCACTCGCAGCCTCGCTCGCCGAGATCATCGACGAGTGGACGACGGTGCGCGGCGGGGTCGACGAATCTCGTCGCATCGCTCTCGAACGCCACGCCCCCGAGCGGTACCGGGCGACGGTGAGCGGACAGGTGCTCGTCGCGTCGTGACGGCTGCATCTTCACCCACTGTCAGGGTGCGGTCG
>NZ_DALZXX010000014.1:7707-31046 GCF_031988965.1 Microbacterium sp. | reverse complement strand
CCGAGCCGAGACGTCGCCGCCTCGATCGTTCGCAGGACGCGCTCATGGCGCGCGCGGGTCGTGTGCGCGTCGGGAATGTCGAAGACCGCTCCGGGCTCCTCCCGGCGCCATCGCGACGGCCTCGGCGGCTCGACGAGCCCGCGCTGCTCGTTCATCAGCTCGGCGACCGCCGAGAGATCGAGGGTCGCCGTCGCGGCTCCGCTCGCGCGTGCGTGCTCCGCGAGCGCGACAGCCTCGAGCAGAGTGAACGTGCGCGTCCGCGCGGAGGGCATCAGCAGCGCCACCGCTCCCCGCTCCGCCGCCGTGGCGGTGAGGATGAGCTCGGCCGCATCGATGTGCTCCGGAGCCAGCCGCACCGAGCGGTATCCCTCGGTGAACTGCGACCACCCGGGCTGCGCAGCCAATCTCGACCTCATCGTGTGGCAGACGGCGACACCGCCGCGGGCGCTGGCGCCGGCCGACGCGAAGACCGATCCGTCCGGTGCACCGAGCGTCGAGAGTTCCCGAGCCATGAGGAACGAGATGACCGGTGATCGGCAGACATTCGCCGCGCAGACGGCGAGCACCGATTCGGGCCGCATTCATTCTCCTCACATGCCTGTACCTCTAGGCTATACAGCGCACCTGCGTGCCTGCTCTGTGAGAGTGAATCCTGTGGGGGGAAAATCATCACGGATGACAGACAGCTGGATTCAGTACGGGGGAAGAACATGGATCTGAAGGATTACCTCACGGCTCTGCGCGACCGGTGGTATCTGCTCGTCGCTGCGACGCTCATCGGCGGGGTCGCAGGGTTCGCCTATGCGACGATCCAGCCCGACCAGTACGAGGCGACGACGAGCGCCTACGTCTCCTCGCAGCGCGGAGACACGGTGAGCGAACTCGTGCAGGGGTCCCAGTACACCCAGAGCCTCATGCAGTCCTATGCGAACCTCGCCACGACGCCCGCCGTGCTCGGGCCGGTCATCGAGGACCTGAAGCTCGACAAGACGGTCGAGGGTCTCGCCGAGTCGATCACGGCCGAGGTCGAACTCAACACCGTCATCGTCACGCTCACCGTGGTCAGCACCGATCCGGAACAGGCGCAGGAGACTGCTGCCGCGGTCATGGAGTCGCTCGCGACGGTGACGAGCGACCTCTCCCCGAAGGACGCGGCCGGCCGCCCGTCGATCGTCCTCACGACAGTGCAGCCACCGAGCGTGCCGCAGTTCCCGTTCGCGCCCAACACGCGGTTGATCGCGGTCACGGGCGCGGCTCTCGGTCTGATCCTCGCGGTCATCTACGCCATCTTCAAGCAGCTCCTCGACACTCGGATCCGCTCCGAAGAGGATGCAGAGCGTTCCGCCGGCATCCCCTTCCTCGGGCGCATCCCCCGACCCAGCGGCAAGCGCCGGGCGCTGCGGTCCTCGATCAGCGGACAGTGGGACTCCTCCGCCTCGACGCGGGAAGCGTATCGACGTCTCGCCGCGAGCCTCGACTTCGCCGACATCGACGGGGACCTCCGGATGGTCGTCGTGTCGTCGGCCTTCGCGGGCGAGGGCAAGACGACGACTGCGGTGAATCTCACGCTCGCCCTTGCGGAGCGTCGTTCCCGCGTACTCCTGATCGATGCCGATCTTCGCCGCCCCCGCATCGCGGAAGCCTGTGGCCTCGATGGATCGGTGGGTCTCACCACGGCGCTGACCCATCAGGCGTCCCTCGCAGACTCGATCCAGAACTGGGGCACGCGGAACATCGACGTGCTCACCAGCGGCCTGCGTCCGCCCAACCCGACCGAGGTCGTGAGCTCGGCAGCCATGCAGGACCTGCTCCGTGAGGTCCGCGAGAACTACGACTTCGTCGTCGTCGATTCCGCCCCGGTTCTTCCGGTGAGCGACACGCTCACGCTGGCCCGCGCATCGGGCGCGAGCCTGCTGGTCGGCCGCTACAAGGTGACGCGTCGACAGTCGTTGCGGAAGGCCGTCGACACTCTCACCGGTGCGGGCGCCCGGGTGATCGGGTTCGTGTTGAATGCGGTTCCTCCGGAGCACTCCTCGTCGAGCTACTACGAAGAAGCCGAGCCCACCACGCACGGGAGCGACGCGAAGGCTCCTGAGACGCGGTCTTCCGAGAAGCGGGCCACCGCGAAGAAGAAGACCGACGCGGACGCGGCGAAGAAGGCTGACACGGACACGGCGAAGCAGGCCGACGCGGACACGGCGAAGAAGTCCGACACGGACTCCTCGGAGAAGACTCCTCGCTGACGCCCTGCCGCCGACGTCCCTCCGCTGACGCCCTGCGGGTCACGCTTCTCAGGTGAGAGATGCGAACGTGTAGTCGAAGTCGCCACCGTGCTCACGGTGGTGATGATCTGCGGCGAGCAGCGCGACGACATCGAGTGCGATCGCCGGAGTGAGCACCGCCGGGTCGACGCGTGCGGCCGCCAGCAGCTCACGCCACTCCTCATCGAGGTGGCCGCCCGTCAGCGCGGCGCGCATCTCGTCGTCTCTCACTGCGAGTGAGAGCGCATCGAAGAAGAACGGGGCGGGACGCGCATCCTCGAAATCGATCGGACTCCAGTCCGCGGGGCCGCGCCCCAGGATGTTCTCGGGGGTCAGGTCGCCGTGAGCGATCGGCCACGGCACCTCGCCGACGAGGTCGGCGACCTGGGCGACCTCGTCCCACCGCGATCGGCCTGACAGCCCGTCGAGCGCTGCGTGCGCCTCGTCGAGGAGCGTCTTCCTGACGGAGTCGGCGCGGAGCCGGGCGGTCGAGATGACCAGGACCTCTCGAAGCAGGGCGATGCGGTCTGCGGACTCCCAGAACCGCGCCGGACGTCCCGGGACACGGGCCTCGATCAGCAGCCTGTCGTCGTCGCGAAGATGCCATTCGACAGCCCCGTAGACTTCTCCGAGCTCGGCACGACGCCCGCGGTACTGCGGCGCGAGCGGAGTCCGGCGCAGGTGCGTCACGGTCGACTCCGAGCGGTCGAAGCCGACCAGCCCGCCGTCCTTGGTCATCAGCACTCGCACGGGCAGCGTCGCGCCGCGGGGGTCTGCAGTCGAGCGACTGCCACCGACACGGACGAGCCTCGGCGCGGCGAGAAGGCGCCTCAGATCGAGGAGGGCTCTCTTCAGCCCGCGGCCGCGATCGATGTGAGCGAGGGCTGCGGTCACCCCCCACCCCTTTTCGACGAGAACCGCCGACCGGGTGTCCAGGATCCGCCACATTCCCGACGCCACGTCGTGGGCGCTGCCGCTGAGTGCGGCCGCTACCGCAGCCTTCGCCGCCCGCTCCCGCGCGAAGCCGTTGCTCATCGCGAGCGCCGTCCGAGCGAGCGGCGGATGAAGGAGACCACGGTGAGCAGATCTTCGCGCGTGCGACGCGAGACGAGCATCAGGAGCAGCAGATATATGACACTGGCTCCGACGGCGACGAGGACCGTCGCGATCGACGTCCAGCCCAGCGCGCTGATACCCAGCGCCAGGAGCCCGCACGGCACCGACACTGTCAGCAGGATGCGGAGGATGTTCGAGATGAGCGGCTTCGCGGGGACTCCCGTGACTCGCGACGCCCAGACGAGCGAGGCGATCCAGTGCAGCGCGTAGGCAACGGTGCTGCCGACAGCGACTCCGAACGCACCCCACGGCAGCCCCGCCAGGATGATCACGATCATGATGGGCCGGACGACGAGGAACATGCGCAGCTGCGCCCCCGTATTCGCTGTCGCGAGGAACATCCAGTACGACACCTGAGCCGTGGCGCGAAGCACGCCGCCGATCGCGAGCACCGCGAATATCGGGGCCATGGGGGCCCACTGCGGCCCGAAGAGCACGTCGACGATCGCCGGGGCCATGCCCGCAGCGAGGGCGAAGAGAGTCGCGGTCGCATATCCGCCGACGATCTGAGCCTTCAAGAGGTAGGCGGCAAACCTCTCCTTCTCCTCATGGATCCTCGAGAGCACGGGGAGCGCGACGCGCGTCATCGGCGCGTTGATCTGATTGAGCGGCGCCATCAGAAGCTGATAGGCCCGGTCGTAGTAGCCGAGAGGGCCGGCTCCCCACACGACGCCGATCGCGATGTTGTCGACGTTCTTCGTTCCATAGGAGATCAGCTGCGTCAGGAAGAGCGCCGCACCGAATCGCATGAACCGCCGGATCGACGTGCGTCGCTGAGGCAGTCCGGGGAGCCACCGGGCGATGACCATCGACAGCACCAGGAGCACCAGCGACGAGGACAGCTGCTGCACGACCAGCGCCCAGTACCCGAACCCCTGGAGCGCGAGGATGATACCGACCGCGAACCCCACCGTGGGGGCGACGGCCTCGGTCACGGAAAGCCCGAGGAATCGCATCCGGCGGGTGAGGTCGGCCCGGTACTGCGTCACCATTCCGCTCAGCACGAAGCCGATCGACATGACGACCACGATCGCCGGCACCTCGTCCTTCGAGTACAGCAGGCCGACCAATGGTGCGGCGAGGGCGACGATGACAGCGCAACCGGCACCGAGTGCCGTGTTGACCCAGAACAGATTCGTGCGCTCGCCGATCGAGACGTGCTTGGCCTGGATCGCGGCGCTCGACAGGCCGAAGTCCCGGAAGAGCTCCGAGATGCCGATCACAGCCGCGACCATGGCGATGAGCCCGAAATCGTCTGGCGTGAGCAGACGCGCGAGCACGAAGATCGAGACGAACTGGAGTACCGTGCGGTACAACTGCCCTGCCAGTGTCACACTCGCTCCGCGTGCGGCCGCATCCCCCAAAGACGCGCGCTGAGAGACCACTCCCCAAACCCCCAGTATTCCGCCCCGATGAGCCCGTAGACTCGTTGAGGGTAATGATACAGCCGCGGAGGCGTTTGGGGGGCCACGCATGATGACGATCGCGCCTCAGAACGCACGTCTCCAGAGGACGTTCTTCACCGACGCCGAAGCCGCACTGGCGCTGCTGACACTGTTCCTCATCGGCGCTCGGATCTTCGTGGGGTCCGGGGTCAGCATCGGGCAGATCCTCGCGTTCGCCCTGATCCCGTTGTGGGTGCCACGGCTCGTGGCGAGCAGAGCCGGTCTCTGGCTCGCGATCACCGCCGCCCTCTCCGCCGTATCCGGCGTCTGGCTGACGGCCGTCGCGGCCCAGAATCACGACACCTCGCAGAGCACCCTCATCGCCACGACCCTCCTGTTCCTCAGCGTTCCCATGGTCGCGGGGATCGTGATCTGGGCGCAGCGCTTCGTCCCCCTGTGGATCATCGGAGTGACTTACGGTCTCGGCATGGTCGCGGCGGCGGTCATGCGACCCTCGACCTTCGCCGAGAACCCCTGGAAGTTCGCGATCGGGCTTCCCATCGCCGTCATCGTGCTGTCACTCACTCTCCGAGCCCGCAGGCGCCTGTCCGACATGGTCGCCCTCGGCGCACTCGCGCTGGTGTCCGTGGCGATGGACTCGCGCGCGTTCTTCGGCGTGTTCACGATCGTGCTGCTGCTCCTCGCCTGGCAGGCGATGCCTCGGATCTCGAACAAGCGGATGTCGGCGGCGAAGGTCCTCATCTGGGCGGCGACGATCGGCTTCACGGTCTATCTGATCGGGACGAGTCTCCTCGTCGAGGGCTATCTCGGCGAGGAGGCCCAGGCACGTTCCGTCGAGCAGCAGGATCGCGCGGGCTCCATCCTCGTCGGCGGCCGCCCCGAGCTGGCTGCCACCGCCGCTCTGTTCCTCAGCCGTCCGCTCGGGTTCGGCGCAGGAACCATCGCCTCTCCGACCGACATCCTCGTCGCCAAGTCCGGAATGCAGGTCATCAGCTACGACCCCAACAACGGGTACGTCGAGAACTTCATGTTCGGCCCCACGAAGTTCGAGCTGCACTCCGTGACCGGCGATCTCTGGGCCTACTTCGGCTGGCCTGTGGTGATCTTCCTCGTGATCGCCGTCGTCGTGATGGTCCGCAGGGTGGCCGTGGAGCTCGCCCGGGGCACCGCCACAGCACTTCTGCTGTTCGCGGTCATCATCACCGCCTGGAACCTGTTCTTCAACCCGATCTACAGTTCAGCGCCCTTCTTCGGCCTCGCCCTCGGGCTCGCCCTGGCCGGGCCCCATCTTCGTTTCGAGGAGTCGCCGTGGCGCGAGAAGGCCTTCACCCGATGAGCGCGAGGCCGCTCAGGGTCATGATGTCGACACCGGCGATCCGCGACACGACGAATCCCTACATCGTGCAGCTCGTCGACGCCGTCGGGCGCGAGGTCGATGTGCGGCTGTTCTCCTGGCGGACCGCCATCCTCGGCCGCTACGACGTCCTCCACGTCCACTGGCCCGAGATCTTCACGTCGGCGTCGAGCGGTCCGAAGCGCTGGGTACGTCGTGCGCTGACCACGGCCCTTCAGAGCCGGCTCGCTCTGACCAAGACGGCTCTCGTGAGGACTGCGCACAACGAACGGCCCCATGAGTCCACTTCCACGGTGGACGGCGCGATCCTGCGACGATGGAACCGTCTCACCACGCTCTGGATCCTCCTCAACGAGCGCACACGCACCGAGTCGGCTGCGGAGCGGGTGCTGATCCCTCACGGTCACTACCGCGATCATTTCGCGCGATACGGGCGACAGGCGGCGACAGCCGATCTGGTGAGCGTGGTCGGACACATCCGGCCATACAAGGGCATGGAAGAGCTGGTGGAGGCCGTCGCCGACGACTCTGCGGAGGGAGCGTTCCGGCTGCACGTCGCGGGGAAGCCGGCGGATGCCGCACTCGGCCGGGTTCTCGTCGAGAATGCATCCGGCTCGGAGCGCATCACCCTCGAGCTCGATTTCGTCGACGACCGACGGATCGTCGAGATCATCTCCTCGTCGGCTCTCGTCGCACTCCCCTACCGTCAACTGCACAACTCTGGGGTGGCGCTGTTGGCGCTGTCGCTCGACCGGCCTGTGCTCGTGCCCGACAACGCGGTGACGCGAGACCTCCAGCAGGAGGTCGGCGCGTCGTGGGTGCACCTGCTCGACGCCGACACCGAGCTCACGCGGGCGATCCGCGACGCGCTCGGGCACGGCATCCCCGAAGGATCGCCCGACCTGAGCGCTCGGGAGTGGCCGCTGACAGCCCGCCAGCATGCGGCCGCCTATGCCCGCGCAGCAGAGATCCGCGGGCGTCGGTGACGCATCCGCGGATCCCTGTGCTGCTCGTGTCGGCGTGACTCAGCGCCGCCCGGTCAGGGGATGGCGACGACCTTGATGGTGCCGAACGACACGGTGTACGGCACGTTGGTGGTTCCCGAACCGAGGTAGGCGGCGACACCGACATGGCCCGGAGCCTGCAGGGCTGCGGTCGCATCCGTCGTGGACACCTGCCAGGCCGTCGGCTCGGTCGTGCCCGTCTTCCACACCTTCGCGCGGATCGTGGTCGGGTTCGTGCCGAACGCCTGCACCCGCACCTGCAGCTCCTCACCGGCCGCGAGCGTGAGCCCGGCGATGTTCGCCGCCGTCAACGTCGTCGCCGTGCGCTGCACCTGCAGCTGCACCGCACCGTTCGCCGCGACAACGACCCGCGCACGATAATCCTCAGCACCCACCCGACGCGCGATGAACGACGTGTAGACGGTGCCCGCGACCGGCAGCTGAGCCACCGAGGTCGTCGCTGTGAGATCCGCCGCAGCCGTGGACACGCTCGCGAGATAGGCCGCGCGAGTCGATCCCGCTGCGACGGCGATCTTCGCCGCCGCGCCGTCGAGCGAGTAGGCCGACAATGCCGTGGTCGAGTACGACCACGCGCCGCCTGCGGCTGCAGAACCCCATCCGTTGGCGCCCGTGCGGTTGAACTCGTCCAGCACCAGCGGCTGGGTCGGGTCCGGAGGTGTGGGCGCCGTGACGGTGACGCTCTTCGTGGTGGTGTGAGTGCCGCCGCGGTTGTCGGTGACCTTCAGAGTCACCGTGTACGTCCCGGCCGCGGCATACGGGTGCGACGCCGTCGCACCGGTGGCCACAGCCCCGTCGCCGAAGTCCCACTCCCACGCGGTCACCGAGCCGTCGGAATCCGTGGATCCTGTCCCGTCCACGGCGAGAGTGAGGGCGTTCGCCGCCGTCGTGAACGCGGCCACCGGGTTCACGTTCGGGGTCGGCACCACGGCGCCGGGCGTCTTGGCGACGAAGTTGTCGAACCGCACCAGGTACGGCACGTTCGAGACGCCCGCTCCCGCGTACGCGGCCAGACCGACCTGTCCCGGAGCCTGCAGAGCCGCCGTCGCATCCGTCGTCGACACCTGCCAGCTCGCCGGTTCCGCGGTGCCCGCCTTCCACGCCTTCGCCCGGATCGTCGTCGGATTCGTACCCGACGCCTCCACGCGCAACGTCACCGTCGTGCCCGGCGTCACCGTCAGACCCGTGAGGTTCTGCGTGGCCAGCGTGGTGCCGCTGCGCAGCACCTGCAGACTCACCGCGCCGCTGGCCGCGACCGTGACACGAGCTCGATAATCATCCGCACCGATCCGACGAGCCAGAGCCTGCGCCTGCACGCTGCCGCCCACCGGCACCGTCGCGAACGTGGTATCCACCGTGACCTCGGTCGACGCCGACGACACACCCGGCAGATACGCCGTCCGCAGCGCACCGCCCGCGGTGAGCCGGAACACGCCCGCCCCATCCACGGCGTAGTTCGATGCCGCGTTCGCGAGAGACCATGCGCCACCCTGATCGGCGGAGCCCAGGCCGCTCGCGAGCGTGCGTCCGAACGCGTCCGTCGCCAGGACGCTCGGTCCAGCCGGCGCCTCCACAGTCACGTCGTGAGTCACGGTCGCTGTCGCACCGTCGTCGTCGGTGACGGTCAGCGTCACCGTATAGGTGCCCGCCGCCGCATACGTGTGGGTCGCGTTCGGACCCGAACCATGGGCACTCTCATCACCCCAGTTCCAGTCGTACGAGGCGATCGACCCGTCCGAGTCCGTGGACCCGCCGCCGTCCGCAGACACCACGAGGCCGTTGACGGTCGACGTGAACGCAGCCGCGGGTGGCGCATTCGCCGGCACCGGCGGAACCACGACGGATTCCGTCTTGGTCGTCGAGGCGCCCTCGTTGTCCGTCACCGTCAGGGTCACCGCGTAGGTGCCTGCCGCCGCGTAGGTGTGGGTCGCCGTCGCGCCGGAACCGTGCGCACTGTCGTCGCCCCAGTTCCAGTCGTACGACGCGATCGAACCGTCGGAGTCGGCCGAGGCCGTGGCATCCACCGCGACCTTCAGCGGTGTCACCGACGAGGTGAACGCCGCCGCCGGAGGAACGTTGGCGACCGTGACCACCGAGGCGGTCTTCTGCGCCGTGCCCGCCCGATCATCCGTGACGGTCAGCGTGACCGTGTAGGTGCCGGCCGCCGCATAGGTGTGCGTCGCCGTCGCTCCGACACCGTGCGCGCTGTCGTCACCCCAGTTCCAGTCGTACGAGACGATCGTCCCGTCCTCATCCGCGGATGCGGTTCCATCGACGTCGACCTTCAGCTTCGTCACCTGCGATGCGAACTCTGCCGACGGCAGCTTGTTCGCCGGAGCGCCCTCGCTGCCCAGGCTGTAGTGGTCGGCGACCGTCGCGGGCGGCAGCACCGTGGAGTACACGGCGACCTCATCGATCGTGCCCGCGAACTCGTAACCACCGGGGCCCCAGGTCACGTCACCTCCGACGTGCCAGTAACCCGTGTAGTTCTCGGCGCCGGTGTTCGGGTTGTTGCCGACGAGCGCACCGTCGACGTACAACGCCATCCCGGAGGGACCCTGCGTGGCGACGACGTGATGCCACTGTCCGTTGTTGTAGGCGCCATCCGTCGTGATGGTGTTCATCTGACCCGTCCACGTGCCGAACACGAGGCGACCGGCATCCGTCATGTAGACATGGCGGTCGTAGCTCGAGGAATTGCCCGTCGCGCCGTTGCCGAAGCCGATGATCTTGCCGCCGGAGTTCGTGGTCGTCTTGAACCACGCCTCCGTCGAATAGACGGCCGGGTTGACGAAGGACTTCTGGCTGATCAGTTGGCCGCCCTCGAAGGTGGTGGCTCCACCGGGAACGCCGTCGAGAGCACCCGTGGCCACCTTGGTGTGAGCGCCGAAGTACGAGCCGCGCTGCGACGACCCTGAAGCGTCGGCCGCGACCGACCCGGAGGTCTCGTCGAGGCGCCAGTACAGCGTCGGTTCCGACGCGTACACGGCTGCACCGTATCCGTCGCTCGGAGGCGTAGCACCCTCGAGCGTGCGTCCCGAGGCCACGTAGTGCTCCTGCACCTGTGTGCGAGACAGCGCGCCGCTGTAGATGGCGACCTCGTCGATCGCGCCGTTGAAGAACTGCGAGCCCGCCCAGGTCGAGTCGCCGCCGATGCGCCAGTAGCCCGTGTAGGACTGCGCGGACGTCGTGTCGGAGCGCTGCGCGACCTTCACACCGTCGACGTACAGCTCCATGCCCCTGGTCGGGTCGAGCGATGCGACGACGTGGTGCCACGTTCCGTCGTTGTAAGCCGACGACGAGCTGACCACGCGTTCTGCATTCGGGTAGACACCGAAGTTCACCCGACCGCTCGGGTCCATGTAGACGTGACGGTCGTAAGCGGAAGAGGTCCCGGTCGGGCTGTTGCCGAATCCGACGATCTTCCCGCCCTGGTTCGTGGTGGTCTTGAACCAGGCCTCGATCGCGAACTTCTGCGGACCCTCGATCGCCGTCTGCGTCGTCGCGAAGCCCGAGTTCGTGCCGTTGAAGCTCGACGCGGGAACGGATGCCGGGGTCAGTGCGCCGTCGACGCTTCTCGTCACGCCGTCGCGGACGGCGAGGTCGCCGGAACCTGCCCAGTCGATCGACGAGGAGCCGGAGTCGTTGAGCGGCCAGTAGTTGCTCGGAGCATCATCGAGCACTGTCGTCGAATAGGCCGGCATGGCGCCTGAGCCGTCGACCGTCGCGGTGATGGTGTTGCTCCACGCCACGTTGCCGTGCGGGTCTTCTGCTCTGATCCGATATGTGTGTGTGCTGCCCTGCACCAGCCCCTTGTCGATGAACGACATGCCGGGAAGACCCCAGTCGGCCGACTTCGATCGGGCGGTCGCGGTGTAGATCGGAGAGGCGTTGACGCCGTCCCTGATCAGCTTGTATTCGAGGAACTCGTTGTCGCGGTCCCAGTTCAGCGGCCAGCTGATGCGCATCGTCTGCTGGGCGATCGAGCTCGCCGCGGGCACCCAGGTGCTGCTGCTCAGACGCGGGCCGTCGGAGTTCGGCGCCTTCTCGGTGGTCGCGAAGCGCACGAGACCCTGCTGGAGCTGGTTGTTCACCCGGGTGAACTCGCCGGCCATGATCACGTAGTCGCCGTTGCCGGTCACGCTCCACGGGCCCTGGTTCGCGCCGCTCACCGACCCCGTGTTGAACGTGGGGTACCAGTGCAGCAGTCGCGGTGCGGGGTTTCCGCCCCAGTCGTAGTAGCCGTATCCGAGGCCGTACGGGGTGGTACGCGCTGTAGGTGTCACCGTGGCAGTCCTCGACCCAGGTCAGTCCGCCGGTCGCCCAGTCGCTCTTGAAGATGCCCTCGAGGTTTCCACCCGCACCGAAGTGATAACCGGTTCCGTAGAGATTGTCGCCGTCGGTCGTGAGCGACCAGATCGCGGCGTCGGCGCCGCCGTTGCGGACGATGCTGTTCGCGGCGAACGGCAGCAGCCCTCCGGTCGTCGCATCGACCAGCGCCATGCCGTAGCCCGGGTTGGAGGAACCGTTCACCGTCGTGAAGTGCCCGGCCAGCGCCACCTTGGTGCCGTCACCGGAGACGACGACGTCGTTGCCTCGGTTGTCGAGCTGCGGAGCCCAGGGAAGCAGGGCTCCCGTCGAGCTCACCGCAGCGGCTCGCACACGGTCGTTGCTGGCGACCCGGCCGAAGATGCCGGTGAAGTACACGGCGGAGTTCGTGGCCGTGATCGCACGCACCGAGGCGTTGACGCTCGGGGCCCACGAGCCGACGAGCGTACCCGCCGGGATGTCGAATGCCGCGACACGGTTGCGGGTGGAGCCGTTCACCGCGGTGAAGTCGCCGCCGATGTACAGCCGCTTGCCGTCGGGGGATGCGGCGATGGAGCGCACCTGACCGTTGACGTTCGGCGCGAACGACGTCATCGCACCGGTGCGGATGTCGTAGGCGATGACGTTGTTGCGCGCGACCTCGTTGACGCCGACGGCGGCGCCCGCGGGGCGAGCCGTCGCGAACTGGCCGGCCGCGTAGACCGTGTTACCGACGATGACCTGGTCCCAGACGATGCCGTTGACCTGCACCGTCGGGAGGACATCGGTCGACACGGTCGCCGGCACGGTGGCCTCGACGGGCGCCGTGTCGGCGCTGGCGGCCGCCGGTGCGAGCACCAGACCGCTGGCGATCAACGCCCCGATTGCGAGCGTCGTACCGAACCGCAGTCCGGACGCCTTCTTGTTCCCCAGAAAATCGCGCAGAACACCCATGTGCTCGCTCCCCAAATTCAGTGCACTCGATGAGTGCTCCCCAGTACCCCAGACGCTGCATCCGCCTGCCTTCGCGAACCCCTTCACGGAAGACGGCTTGTGTGCAACGATCGCCAGAATACCGGAATCTATGTGGGTCGTCTAGAGCGAACACAGATCAATCTGATATAGCGCAAAAACAGATCCGCAGGACGTCGCTGACGTCCTGCGGATCTCTCTGCCGAGTCTGCGGTGCGACTCGGGCGCTGCCGGCTCAGAGGACCGGAACGACCTTGATGGTGCCGAACGACACGGTGTACGGCACGTTGGTGGTTCCCGAACCGAGGTAGGCGGCGACACCGACATGGCCCGGAGCCTGCAGGGCTGCGGTCGCATCCGTCGTGGACACCTGCCAGGCCGTCGGCTCGGTCGTGCCCGTCTTCCACACCTTCGCGCGGATCGTGGTCGGGTTCGTGCCGAACGCCTGCACCCGCACCTGCAGCTCCTCACCGGCCGCGAGCGTGAGCCCGGCGATGTTCGCCGCCGTCAACGTCGTCGCCGTGCGCTGCACCTGCAGCTGCACCGCACCGTTCGCCGCGACAACGACCCGCGCACGATAATCCTCAGCACCCACCCGACGCGCGATGAACGACGTGAAGGCACTGCCACCGACGGGCAGTTGAGCCACGCTCGTCGTCGCGGTCAAGTCGGTGGACTCCGACGAGATTCCCGTGAGATAGGCGGAGCGCGTGGATCCGGCCGCGACGGCGACCTTCGCCGCCGCCCCGTCGACGGAGTACGCCGACAGCGATGTGGTCGAGTACGACCAGGCGCCGCCTGTGGCCGCAGAGCCCCAGCCGTTGGCACCCGTGCGGTCGAACTCGTCGAGCACCAACGGCACAACAGGTTCCGGCTCCGGAGCGGCGACCGTGACACTGTTCGTGGTGGTGTGAGTGCCGCCGCGGTTGTCGGTGACCTTCAGGGTCACCGTGTACGTCCCGGCCGCGGCATACGGGTGCGACGCCGTCGCACCGGTAGCCGCTGCCCCGTCGCCGAAGTCCCACTCCCACGCCGTGATCGTGCCGTCGGAATCCGTCGACCCCGCCCCGTCGACGCTCAGCGTGAGAGCGTTCGCCGACGATGTGAACGACGCCACCGGGTTCACATTCGGCGCCGGCACGACCGTGCCCGGAATCTTCGCGACCAGGTTGTCGAACCGCACCAGATACGGCACGTTCGACACACCCGAGCCCGCATACGCCGCCAGACCCACCTGACCGGGCGCCTGCAGCGCCGCTGCCGAATCCGTCGCACTCACCTGCCACGCCGCCGGCTCCGCCGTGCCCGCCTTCCACGCCTTCGCACGGATCGTCGTCGGATTCGTGCCCGACGCCTCCACCCGCAACGTCAGCGTCGTGCCCGGCGTCACCGTCAGACCCGTGAGATTCTGCGTCGCCAACGTCGTGCCGCTGCGCAGCACCTGCAGACTCACCGCGCCGCTGGCCGCGACCGTCACACGAGCCCGATAATCATCCGCACCGATCCGACGAGCCAGAGCCTGCGCCCATACACTGCCGCCCACGGGCACCGACTCGAACGTCGCATCCACCGTGACCTCGGTCGACGCCGACGACACACCCGGCAGATAAGCCGTCCGCAGCGCACCACCCGCGGTGAGCCGGAACACGCCCGCCCCATCCACGGCATAGTTCGATGCCGCGTTCGCGAGAGACCACGCACCGCCCTTAGCGGCCTCACCGAGGCCGCTCGCGAGGGTCCGGTCGAAGACGTCGGACGCGAGGATTCCGTCGCCCACCGAGATCGACACGGACTCCGTTCTCGTCGTCGTCGCACCGTCGCTGTCCGTCACGGTCAGCGTCACCGTGTAGGTGCCCGCCGCCGCATACGTGTGCGTCGCCGTCGCGCCCGAACCATGGGCGCTCTCGTCACCCCAGTTCCAGTCGTACGAGGCGATCGACCCGTCCGCGTCCGTGGACGGCGACCCGTTGACGTCGATCTTCAGCGGTGACAGCACCGATGTGAACGCGGCTGTCGGCGCGACGTTCGCGACGACGACGACCGAAGCGGTCTTCTCCGCCGTCCCCGCCCTGTCATCGGTGACGGTCAGCGTCACGGTGTACGTCCCGGCCTCGGCGTAGGTGTGGCTCGCAGTCGCACCCGTACCGTGAGCACTTCCGTCGCCCCAGTTCCAGTCGTACGACACGATCGACCCGTCGCTGTCGGCGGACGCGGAGCCGTCGACATCGACCTTCAGCTTGGACGCCTGCGAAGCGAAGCTCGCCGTCGGCAACTTGTTCACCGTCACACCGTCACGCCCGAGGCTGTAGTGGTCGCTCACCGCCACCGCCGACAGCACCGAGGGATACACGGCGACCTCGTCGATGGTGCCGAGGAACGTGTTGCCTCCAGGACCCCACGACACGTCACCTCCGACGTGCCAGTAGCCGGTGTAGTTGCCCGCCGTCTTGTTGGTGTTCTCGCCGACAAGCGCACCGTCGACGTAGAGCCGCATGCCCGAGGAGCCCTGGGTCGCGACGACGTGGTGCCATTGCCCGTTGTTGTACGCGCCGCTCGAAGTCAGGCGCACCTGTCCCCCGTTGGTCGCCCCGAAGACGAGCTGTCCGGTGTTGGTCATGTAGACGTGGCGGTCGTAGCTCGACGAGTTGCCTGTCGCGCTGCTGCCGAAGCCGACGATCTTGCCGCCGGAGGTCGAGGTCGTCTTGAACCACGCCTCGGTCGAGTACACCACGGGGTTCACGAACGAGGTCTGGCTGATCGCCTGCCCACCCCCGAACGTGACGGCCGTGTCGGTGACGCCATGGAGCGCTCCCGTCTGCCCCTTCGTGTTCGTCCCCACGTAGGTTCCGCGCTGCCCCGACCCCGAGGCATCCTGCACCACGGTTCCCGTGCTCTCAGCGAGCCGCCAGTAGAGCGTCGGATCCGATTTCACGACGGCCGAGCCATAGGCATCGGCGGGCGGGTTCTGCACAGTCGGCGTGCGGCCGGCGGCGGTGAAGTGCTGTGCGACCTGCGCCGCGGAGAGCGGCGCACCGTAGACGGCCACCTCATCGATCGTCCCGGCGAAGTACTGTGCACCCGACCAGGTGGCGTCGCCTCCGACGCGCCAGAAGCCGCTGAAGATCTCGGCCGAGTACGAGTCGGTCCGCTGACCCACACGCACCCCGTCGACGTAGAAGGTCATCCCCGCGACCGGGTCCATCGTCGCGACGACGTGGTGCCACGCACCGTCGTTGTAGGCGTTCGGAGACGTGAGAACACGCCTTTCACCCTGATAGATGCCGAAGTTCAGTCGACCGCTCGTGTCCATGTAGATGTGGCGATCACTCGATGCCGAGGTGCCCGTCGAGCTCTTCCCGAATCCGAGGATCCGTCCACCCGCCTTCGTCGTGGTCTTGAACCACGCTTCCGCGGAGAACGACTGCGGCCCTCTCACTGCGGTCTCCGTCGAGGCGTAGCCCGAGGTGTTGCCGTTGAAGCGAGAGGCCGGGATCGTCGAGGTCGCGAGCGCACCCTCGACGCCCCGCGTCACGCCCGAGCGGACCGCGAGGTTGTTGGCACCTGCCCAGTCGGACGATGCTGCGCCCGTGTCGTTGAGCGGCCAGTAGTGCATCGGCCGGTCGGCGAGGACCGCCTGCGAGTACGACGAAGCACCCAGGTCTCCGGACGTGCCGGCGGTCGCCGTGATGGTGGTGCTCCAGGCCACATTGCCCTTGGCATCCTGTGCCCGCACCCGATAGGTGTGAGTACTGCCCGCTGCCACGCCCGAGTCGACGAAGGCCATGCCGGGAAGACCCCAGTCGGCGGACTTCGAACGAGCGGTGGTCGTGTGGATCGGGGATCCGTTGACACCGTCGCGGATCACCTTGTACTCGAGGAACTCGTTGTCGCGGTCCCAGTTCAGCGGCCACGTCACGCGCACGGCGCCCGAGGCGACCGCGGTCGCCGTCGGCACCCAGGTGCTGCCGCTCAGTCTCGGCCCATCGGCGTTCGGGGCCTTCTCGGTCGTCGTGAAGCGCACGAGCCCCTGTTGGATCTGGTTGTTCACTTTGGTGAACTCCCCGGCCATCACGATGTAGTCGGCGTTGCCGGTGACGCTCCACGCCGCCTGCGTCGCGCCGCTCACCGTGCCGGTGTCGAACGTCGGGTACCAGTGCAGCAGGCTCGGGGCGGGTGTTCCGGCCCAGTTCGCGTAGCCGAGGGCGACGCCCTGTGGTGTCGTCCTCGCGACGGAGTTCGAGAACGCGACCGCGCGGTAGTGGGTCCACGGGTCGCTCTGCGGGAATCCGCCGACGACGCTCTCGCAGTAGTGAGCGTGGCCGGTGCCGTAAACCGCGTCGGGTGTCGCGTACGCGCTGTAGGTGTCACCGTGGCAGTCCTCGACCCACGTCACACCGCCCGTCGCCCAGTCGCTCTTGAAGATGCCCTCGAGGTTGCCGCCGCCGCCGAACGTGTACCCGGTCCCGTAGAGACTGGTGCCGTCGGTGGTCAGCGACCAGATCGCACTGTCCTCGCCGCCGTTCCGCACGATTCCGTTGGCCGCGAACGGGAGCAGTGCGCCGCTCGTCGCGTCGACGAGCGCCATGCCGTACCCGGGATTGGACGACCCGTTGACCGTGGTGAAGTGCCCTCCGAGCGCGACCTTCTGCCCATCGGAGGAGACGACGATGTCGTTGCCCCTGTTGTCGAGCACCGGAGCCCAGGGCAGCAGCTCGCCTGCCGAGGTCACCGCCGCCGCGCGACTGCGGTCGTTGCTGGCGACGCGCCCGAAGTTGCCCGTGAAATAGACCGCGGTGTTCGTCGCGACGATGCCTCGCACCGACGCGTTCACGCTCGGCGCCCACGTACTGACGAGGGTCCCTCCGGCCAGGTCGAACGCGGCGACGCGGTTGCGCGGCTGACCGTCGACCATGGTGAAGTCACCGCCGATGTACAGGCGCTGGCCGTCGGGCGATGCGGCGATCGTGTTGATCTGCCCGTTGACGTCGGGCGCGAACGGAAGCAGATCCCCCGTTCGCACGTCGTACGCGAGGACGTTGTTCCGCGCCACCTCCTGCGTGCCTGCGGCGGCGCCGGCCGGCCGGGCGGTCGTGAACGTCCCGGCGGCGAACACCGTGTCGCCGACGATCACCTGGTCCCAGGCCGCACCGTTGATCTGCACGGTCGGCAGAGCGTCGGTCGTCACGGTCTTCGGTGTGCCCGCAGCGGTCGGCGCGGTGTCGGCGGTCGCCGCGGTCGGCGTGAAGACGAGCCCCGCTGCGATCACCGCCCCCGCGGTCGCCGTGACGAGAACCGCCCGGCCCACAGCCCGCGCGCGCGCAAGAATCCCCAGTTGTACAGCCATAATTCATTCCCCAATGAATTGACACGTCCCGTGAAGGACGAGATCCCCAGATAACCCCAGTTATCGCTAACTGGCGGGTGCCGCACCCCTGAACGCGACATAAGGCTCGCCAGTCAACAGGTCAACTGTAACCCCAACATCGCTCCGCGCGTCAACCGGAATCGAGAATGAGTACTCGCCGTCTGCGCTCTCACCCGGCGCAAGCGTCGCGGGAAGACCCGTCGCCACCGTGTCGCCCAGTGGAGGAGCCGGGCTCTGATCGGGGCCGGATGCGAGGTTCACCGTCGCGCCCCCGAGGTCGAGCGGGGCGTCGGTGGAGTTCGTGACCCGCACCACGACCTTCAGTGCGGGACCGGCGAGATCGCCGGGCTGCTCGCTCGTGGATTCGAAGGCCGTCATCGAGACGACCTCGGCCGTCACTCCCTCGACCACGGTGGCGACATCGTCGATGTCGGTCTCGATGGGCTCGGACGCCGGCGGCTCGACATCGGTGGATCCCGGGGTGGGAGTCGGGAAGACGCTGGGCGTCGGCGGCACGGACGTCGAGACGACAGGCGTCGGCTCTGCGTCCTGCTGAGTGCCCTGCGCCGCCGCGAACCAGATGATCCCGGCCACGGCGAGCACCAGGATCGCCCCCACCACGATGAGAATCGTCTTGCGCGTTCGAGTCATGGGTCCCTCTCCCCTGCGCCTCGACGACTGTGCGATCTCGGCGTTCGGGCAAACTTTACCGCGTGCGGGACGAACGGTCGATGCGTCGGCTAAAGTCAGTGCAACCGCGCGTCACCGGC
Organism: Microbacterium sp.; assembly: GCF_031988965.1. Classification (GTDB taxonomy): domain Bacteria; phylum Actinomycetota; class Actinomycetes; order Actinomycetales; family Microbacteriaceae; genus Microbacterium. Next base: position 12,472 of record NZ_DALZXX010000014.1, on the reverse strand, counting down.
GCGGGTCGGCCCTGGGGAGGTCGAGCCGACCGACGCTCTGCACGGTCGCACCGGCGAGCCCGCCGCCCCGATCAGCATCGACCGGAGGATCCATGTCCCAGCAGACGCCAGGCGTCCGAGAAGCGCTTGCCTCGCTGCGGGCCGCGCAGAAGTCCAACTCAGGAGCACCCGCATACTCGCGGTTCGTGAACCGTCCGGTCGGGCGAATCTTCGCCGCCGTCGCCTTCGCCTGGGGACGCACCCCCGATCAGGTGACCGCCGTCAGCGCCCTGTTCACCTTCGCGGGGATCGCGCTCATAGCGCTGGCGCCGCCGACGCTCGGCACGTCGTTGCTCATCGTGCTCCTGCTCGTCCTGGGCTACGCGCTCGATTCCGCCGACGGACAGCTCGCACGTCTCCGAGGCGGTGGATCGCCCCGAGGAGAGTGGCTCGATCACATGGTCGACGCCACCAAGATGGCCACGATCCACATCGCGGTCCTGATCTGCTGGTGGCGCTTCTACGATGTCGAGTCGCCGATGCTGCTGATCCCCCTCGGATTCCAGGTCGTCGGTTCGGTCTTCTTCTTCGGGGTCATCCTCACCGAGCTCATCCGTCGCGTCGGATCCGCCGGAACGGCGTCGAAGGCCGCGTTCCGGAACTCGCCGATCTACGCGCTGATCGTGCTGCCGGCCGACTACGGGCTGCTGATCCTCGTGTTCGCGACGCTCTGGGTCCCCTGGCTGTTCATCACGCTGTATTCGGCGCTGCTGGCGGTGAACGCCCTGATCCTGATCGCCTCGGTGATCCGCTGGCACAGATCGCTCGGATCGATCGGGGCCGGACATGCCTGAGTTCTCGGGCCTCTCCGCGGGCAGGGCACGCGCGGCGAAGTGGAGTGCGTATCGCCGGGCCGCCGCGATGGTCGCACGAGGCCTCATGCGTCGTCCGTTCTTCGGGGCGGCCGGCGGGCAACTCTTCCTGGGCCGTCGGACGCGGATCACCAACCTGTCGTTCATCCGCTACGCGGGTCGGCTCGTGATCGAGGACGGTGTCGAGCTTCAGGGGCTCTCGAAGAACGGGATCGTGTTCGGCTCGGGGGTGTCGATCGGCGCAGGCACTGCGATCCGCCCGTCGTCGTACTACGGCGGCGAGGTCGGCGAAGGACTGCGAGTCGGAGATCGCTCGAGCTTCGCGACCGGTTGCTTCATCGGCTGCTCCGGCACCATCGTCATCGGCGATGACGTGATGCTCGGCCCCGGCGTGCGGGTCTTCTCCGAGAACCACGTCTTCTCGGATCCGAGCGTGACCATCAAGTCCCAGGGTGTCGAGCGCGGCACCGTCACGATCGGCGACGACTGCTGGATCGGCAGCGGGGTGACCATCACCTCGGGGGTGACGATCGGCCGCGGAGTCGTGATCGGAAGCGGCAGTGTCGTCACGCGCGACATCCCCGACTTCAGCATCGCCGCGGGCAGCCCGGCGAAGGTCATCCGCACCCGCGATACATCGAAGGGTGGCGGCGACGGCGGAAATGTGTAAGCTGATCCACAGTCATGACCGTGGGGACGGCATGGCTGGAAGGATTTTGGGGATCTGGGGATGTCAGAAGTTTCTGGCGCACCCGCGGGAGCAGCGACACACGCGCCCTGCGGTCACGTGATACTGCGTGCCGTCGATCGACGATCACCGTCCGTCCGGTTCACCGCACATATCTGATTCAGGCACGTCGGCTCCGAGGGGGAACCACATGCACGCAGCACACGAACGCACGGCGCAATCGCGGAAGAGCGACGAGGCATCACTCGTCGTCGCCATTCCGACCTTCAAGCGCCCCGAGCGTCTGGTCCAGACACTGCAACTCGTGGGAGAGCAGCTCGCGCCGCTGATCCCTGCCGGCCAGGCGGGAGCAGTGTCCATCCTCGTGATCGACAACGACCCTGCCGAGTCGGCTCGGTCGGTCGTCGAAGGTGAGTACGCCGGAGTGGCCACCCGCTATGTCGCCGAAGCGACTCCGGGCATCCCGGCGGTTCGCAACCGCGCCCTCGACGAGGCGGCCGATGTCGACCTGCTGTCCTTCATCGATGACGACGAGGTGCCCCTCGAGGGGTGGATCTCGTCATTGCTGGCGACCTGGTCGGCGTCCGGTCGACCGGCGGCCGTGATGGGTCGGGTGGTGTCGCTCTTCGATCCCGACGCCGACCCCTGGGTGCTCGAAAGCGGACTCTTCCGCCGCCCGCAGCGTCCGACCGGCACCGAGATCGGCGTCGCGGCGACGGGGAACCTGCTGCTCGATCTGAATCAGGTCCGCAGCAGCGGAGTGCGATTCGACCAGCGGATCGGCCTCGGCGGCGGGTCCGACACCCTGTTCAGCATGGGCCTGAAGAAGACGGGCGCGCGCCTCGTCTGGTGCAACGAGTCCGTCGCCGAAGACACCGTCGAGCCCGAGCGCCAGACCCGCCCCTGGGCGCTGAAGAGGTCGTTCAGCCACGGCAACGTTTCGATCCTGGTGCAGTTGCGACTCGAGTCGAGCGCCGCCCGCCGACTGCTCATCCGCGCCAAGGGGCTCACGGGCGGAGCCGCCCGCGTCGTCGCCGGGTACGCCAGGCACCTTTTCGGACGGGTGACCCGATCGATCCGCCACGATGCGCGGGGCCTGCGACTCGCCTATCGAGGAGCCGGAATGATCTCGGCGAGCATCGGGCAGACCTATTCCGCGTACTCCCGGCCCGGCAGCTCGGCATGAGCAGGCTCGTCCCGGCGAGCGCACGACGATGGCTTCGCAGTCACGGTGGACCGCTCGGGTCGATCGTACGTGTGCGGACGAGCCGTCCCGAGTTCGTACTCACCTACGACGACGGCCCGGATCCCGTGGAGACCGAGCGCGTTCTCGACGTTCTCCGCGAAGAGTCCGCATCGGCGACGTTCTTCGTCCTGATGACGCGAGCGCGGCAGCATCGTTCGCTGCTCGCAGAGCTCATCTCCGCCGGTCATGAGGTGGCGCTGCACGGGCCCGATCATCGTCCGATCTCGCGCCTCGGGTACCGCCAGGTTCGAGATAGGACGGCGTCGGCGAAGGCCGAACTCGAGGACATCTCCGGCACGGCGGTGCGTTGGTACCGCCCTCCGTACGGCCTGCAGTCCCTCACGAGCTTCCGCGCGGTCAAGGCCACGGGTCTCGAGCCTGTGCTGTGGGGGCCCACCGCGTGGGACTCCCGCGAGGCGACGACCGAGCAGCGGGTCGCGCGAGCGCTCCGCGGCGCGGAGCCGGGGGCGATCCTCCTGTCACACGACTCGTACGCGGGCTTCGCGGACGGAGGGCGCAGCGATTCACCACCGGATGTCGATAGAAGCGCCCTCGCGACCCGCATCCTCGCGGCCTACCGCGAGCGGGGACTCCACGCGCGAAGTCTCGCGCAGGCACTGACCTCCGGCTCGCCGGTGAAGGGAATCTGGTTCAAACGATGAAGGGGAAGAAAGATGACTGAGGAGAACCGCCGTGAGGCAAAGAAGGTCGTCGTCATCGGGCAGGGGTATGTCGGACTTCCGGTCGCGATGCGCTCGGTCGCGATCGGTCATGAGGTCGTGGGGCTCGACCTCGATCCGCGCCGTGTCGCCAGCCTTGGTGCGGGGAGCTCTCACGTCGACGACATCTCCGATGAGGAGCTCCGCGCCGCTCTCGATTCGGGCCACTATCGCGTGTCGTCCGACTACGCGGATGCTGCGGACTTCGACGTCGCTGTGATCACGGTGCCCACGCCGCTCCGCGAGACGCTCCCGGATCTCTCGTTCATCGAGAGCGCCGCCGAGTCTCTCGCGCCGCAGCTCACGCGAGGCGCGCTCGTGGTGCTCGAGTCGACGACATATCCGGGCACCACACAGGAACTGCTCATCCCGCTGCTCGAGGAAGGCTCCGGACTCACCGCGGGCACCGACTTCTTCGCCGGTTACAGCCCGGAGCGGATCGACCCGGGCAACCCGACCTGGGGTCTTCAGGAGACTCCGAAGATCGTCTCCGGAATCGATCCCGATTCCTTGGCCAAGGTGTCGGAGTTCTATTCAGCGATCGTGGACACGATCGTGCCGGTGAGCTCGCCGAAGGAAGCCGAGATGGCGAAGCTCCTCGAGAACACCTTCCGCCACGTGAACATCGCGCTCGTCAACGAGCTCGCCGTGTTCGCCCACGCCCTGGGCGTGAACGTCTGGGAGTCGATCGACGCCGCCGCGACCAAGCCGTTCGGTTTCATGAAGTTCACGCCCGGCCCGGGTGTCGGCGGGCACTGCCTGCCGGTCGACCCGAGCTACCTGTCGTGGCAGGTGCGCCGCAAGCTCGGCAAGAGCTTCCGGTTCGTCGAACTCGCGAACGATGTGAACGACCACATGCCTGAGTACGTGCTGCAGCGCGTGAGTCGGCGCCTCAACGAGGAGGGCAGCGCACTCAACGGCGCCCGGGTGCTTCTCCTCGGGCTCGCCTACAAGAAGAACACGGGCGACATCCGTGAGTCTCCGGCGCTTCCGCTCATCGAGCTCCTGCAGGACCAGTCCGCTGTCGTTCACGCGGTGGACTCACATGTCGAGGAGCACCACTGGCCTCGTACGGTCGAGAGAGTCGCCCCGTCCGCGGTCGACTTCCACGCATACGACGTCATCGTGCTCATCACCGACCACGATGATGTCGACTACGGGGTGCTCGAGGAGAGCGGCGTGCCGGTGTTCGACACACGCAACCGCCTACGCGGCGAGGGCATCGAACGCCTGTGACCTGAATGACAGAGAGAAAGTCGGG
>NZ_DALZXX010000014.1:1721-7685 GCF_031988965.1 Microbacterium sp. | reverse complement strand
CACCGCCCGACTTCTCTGCGTGGTGAGGGTGACCGGGTGATCAGCCGATCGTGTAGCGGGTGATCGGCACGGAACCGACCTCCCAGATGTTGCCGCTGAGCACCGGCGCGCTCGACTCGGGGGCCACGATGGCACATCCCGAGTGGATGCGCTCCGGTCCGAAGACGTTGCTGGTGACGATCGGTCGGTTGTTCGCCGCGGATGCGCCGACGTTGATGGTGCACCCACCGTCCTGGAGGTAGTTGTCTCGGATGGTGATGGAGCCGAGCTTCGCGATCGACGAGTTCTGCGTGATCTGCACCGCAGCGTTCGTCGCGCCCTCCATACGGTTGCCCTCGAGGACGATCGATGCGCCGCCCTCGATCTGCACCGAGTCATCGTGCGACGGAGTTCCGCCCCGGAGCGGGTCCTTCTCCCAGTGGGAGTTGTCGTGCAGCCAGGAATCGCGCACGACGACATTGTTCCCGAGCACTCGCACCGGGTCGACGACGCGATGGATGTCCATCCGCAGCGCGGTGAAGTTGGATCCCACGATGCCGTTCCAGGCGGGGTCCTCCGAGGCCGCGTAGATCTCGGAGTCCTGGATGGTGAAGGGCTGGCCCGAATTGACGTTGGTCACGAGACCGATGCTGCGTGCCGTCGAACCTCCGACGATGCGTGAGTTCTTGATCACGACGCCGGGCGCCTTGATCTCGATGATCCCGCGTACTTCGAGTCCATCCACGACGGTGTTCGCCTTCGTGATCACGAGGTCGCCCTCGTGGACCTTGAGCGTCACGCCGGCAGGCACACCCGTCGTCGCCGCCGTCGGGTAACCCGACGCGGGCACCGGGGGATTCGCCGGAGCAGGTGCCGGAGCAGGAGCGGGAGCAGGTGCCGGAGCAGGAGCGGGAGCGGGCGCCGGAGCCGGAGCGGGCGCCGGAGCAGGAGCAGGAGCGGGCGCCGGAGCCGGAGCGGGCGCCGGAGCCGGCTGCTGGATCGCGTTGTACGAGGATGTCACGACCGAGGCCTTGAGCGACGGTGAGCCCTTCGACGTGTAGAAGGTCACAGCGGCTTTGCCGCCTGCGGTGATCCGGGAGCCGGAAGTGTCTGTGGCGGACACCGAACGAGCGGCGGCGGAGCCGATCTTCGCCCAGGCCTTGAGAGTCACCTTCGAGGTGCCCTTCACTTCGAGCGTGAGAGTGAGCTTCTCTCCGGGCTTGATCTTCTGGCCGAGAGTCGCGTACGACGAGATGGTCGACTGCGTGAGAGAGCTTCCGGTGCCGTTGAGTCGCTTGATCGAGACGCTGACCGTGCCGTCCGGATAGGTGCGGGCCTGAGCGGCGTAGGCGCCGGCCTTGCCGGATCGCGCCTGCACCGAGGTGTAGACGCCGCTCCCGGAGCTGGGGAGTGAGGCGAGGGTGGTCGACGCGCTGGCCTTGCCGTCACGGATCACGCTGCTTCCCACCGCAACGGTGGACAGTGAACCCGGCTTGACCGAGATGGACGTCGCGGCGCTGGCAGGTGGAGCGGAGAGGAGTCCCACTGCGACGAGCACCGTCGAGAGCAGGAGAGCGACCAGGAGTCGGCCGCTTCGGTGAGTGGAGGATCGGGAGTAACGAACGGGGGCAGGGTAAGGAGTCATATTCATAGGTGTCCAGCCGTTTTCGGGGAGGGGCTGCGCCGAGGCACAGAGTTTGGCGGCTATCGCAGGCCATACTAGGTGGGCCGAACCTGTATGTCACCCGAGAATCCGGAATATTCCCGGAGAGTCATGTCATACGGGCGATATATTGCGCTACCGCACCCGTCGTTTTGTGGAACCGGTTGTCTAGAGCTCGCCGGGTTTCATCGCCTCGGCGTCGATCGCCCTGATGACGCGCAACGTCGCGGTATCGGGCTTCGGTTCGGCCTCCGGGGCGCCCTTCCGGTCTCGCCTCGCCGGCGCGTAGACGACGAGCGAGTGGAACAGGAAACGCGCGAAGAAAGCGACGATGAGAGAAAGTCCGGTCGCGAGCACGCTGGATATATGCCAGGTCTCGACCATGAGCGCCATCACGGGGATGCGCAGCGCGGCCTCGACGTTGTTGAAGGTGAACGAGGCGGCGAAGCGGCGGCCGAGCCCTCGGGCGTCGGTGCGCATGTCGGCGAAGACGAACTTCTCCTGAAGGATGAAGTTGCCGATGATGGTGACCTCGGCGCCGATGATCGCCGCCCAGATATAGGGCACCCCGAGCGCCGTGAGCGCCCACATGATGCCGAGGTTCGCGGCGGCGCCGATCACGCCGATCAGCGCGAAGAGCGACATCTTGCCGAATCGCAGTCGCGTCAGGTGCGCGACGAACGTGGCGCCCTGACGAAAACTGGCCTTCGAGGTGCCGTGCCGCCTCTCGGCGAACTCCATGGGCACCTCGGCGATGCGCAGATCGGTGCGGGCGAGGATCTCGAGAAGGATCTTGAAGCCCTGCGGCTTGAGCGCGTCGAGGTCGAGGCGACTCCGGTCCACGAGGAAGAACCCCGTCATCGGGTCGGTGCTGCGGGCGAGCCTGATCGGGAACATCGCCCGGGTCAACCATGTCGCGGCTCGGGAGACACCGAAGCGCACAGCCGTGCCGAGACCGCTCGTGTCTCCCCCACCGACGTACCGCGAGGCCGCGACCACATCGGCGTCACCCTGCGCATGGCGCGCCAGGAGGCCCGCGAGCAGCTCGGGCGGATGCTGCAGATCGCCGTCCATCACGATGCAGAGGTCGGATGCCGCCGCCCGCAGTCCCACGACGACCGCGCCGCCCAGGCCACCGGTGTTATCGGCGCGGTGGATGACCCGGACGGGGATCTCGGCGTCCGCGGCGACGCGCTCGACCTCGGCTGCGGTGTCATCGCTGCTGTCGTCGACGAACAGGATCTCGGCGTCGAAGGCGGCGAGCGCCGATGTCGTGCGCGCGACGAGCTCTGCGACGTTCTCGCGTTCGTTGAAGGTCGGCACGATGACGGTGACCGCTGTCGTCACGAGCATCCCCCTTCGCCTGTGCGCGCAACCGCTGCGGCATCCATAGTTCCATGTGCACCTGTGGGCGACGAAACCGACACCTGCTAGACTGCCCCAATGCGGCTGTGGGAGTCGCTGAGCGGATGGGGATCCGCTCCTGGGGAATCACTGATCTGGGGAGATCATGGGGACGCGCATCGGCTATGCCGTTGGTGCCTTCGACCTGTTTCACGTCGGGCATCTGAACCTTCTTCGTCACGCCAAGCAGCACTGCGACGTCCTCGTCGCCGGTGTCGTCAGCGATGAGATGCTGCGGCAGGTGAAGGGCATCGAGCCCGTCATCCCGACCGCGGAGCGGGCGGAGATCGTCCGCCACATCTCCTTCGTCGACGACGTGTACGTCGAGACCACGCCATCGAAGATGGACTCCTGGCGGGACGTGCAGTTCACGCACTTCTTCAAGGGCGACGACTGGCGCGGCACCGACAAGGGCCTGCGCCTCGAGCGCGAGTTCGCGGTGGTCGGGGTCGAGGTCGTGTACTTCCCGTACACGGCGCACACCTCGAGCTCATCGCTGCGGCGAGCGCTCGACGCGATCACGGCGGGCGCCAACCTGGGCGGCACCGCGATGGGTGGCGCGGCACTCGCCACGATCTGACGGACCGCTGCGTACCGATGTCACGGGCTGACGGAGCGCGCCTGCCGCGCTCCGTCAGTTCGCGACGCCGAGCAGGCTGCGCGCCATGCGTGCGACATGCGGCGGAGTATGGGGACCGAGCCAGACGGTCCACTGAGCCGGCGGCTCGGTGCACGTCCACTCGATGAGCCAGGAGTGCACCGCGTTGGCGAGCCGCTCGCCTTTGGCGTGCTGACGCGCGCCGTCGCCACGGAGCAGCCACCGCACCGAGACGCCCTCGGGCACGTCGATGTGACGGAACTGGATGCGCGCGGCCGCTTCGAGGAGGATCACTCCCTCGGCATCCCAGGGCATTCGGGCTGCGATACCGGCGATCACTCCGGCGTCGGCGGCATCGCCGGCGATCAGCACGGCACCCTCGATGTTCTCCCAGTCCGGATCGTCGAGATGCTCGCACGCGTGATTCATGCAATCAGTATAGGTAAGGCTACCCTTACTGTTCAATGTCGGGATTCCGGTCCGTCTTCAGCCGCGCCGCTTTAGGCTTGGGGTATGACCACTGCCGCAGAATCCGCGATCACCATGTTCGGCGCCGACTGGTGCCGTGACTGCATCCGCACCAAGAAGCAGCTCGACGCCCTCGGTGTCGAGTACACCTACATCGACCTCGTCGCGGAGCCCTCTGCCGCGGACGTCGCGAAGGAGATCTCGGGACGCACGAACATCCCGGTCGTGGTCTACCCCGACTCCTCTCACCACGTCGAGCCGTCGAACGCCGACGTCGAGGCGAAGCTCCGCGAGCTCTCGCTCATCTGATCCCGCTCGCCTGATCCCGCTCGCCTGAGAGCCGTTCGGACGCCGAGATCCGAGCCCGGGGCCTGCTCCATCGCACCGCTACACTGGCGCGATGAGCACCCCGGCTCGACCTGAGCGCGCGTCCGTCCGCCCGTCCGGCCGGCTTCCGGGCCGCCTGTCCCGCCGAACCGTGGCGCTCTACGCCGTCGGCTCGCTCGGCTCGGGCGGCTATGCAACCCTGCCGGGTCTGGTCCTGACGTATTTCCTCACCGACAACCTCGGTGTCTCCGCGCTCGTGGCGGGTCTCATCGTGACCGCCGCGAAGATCTGGGACGTCGTGATCGATCCCGTGATCGGCGCGGCATCCGACCGACAGTTCGCCCGCACGGGGTCGCGCCGCGGATTCATGGCCGCGGGAGCTCTCTCGCTTCCGTTCTTCTTCGCGGCCACGTTCGCCGTGCCGCCGTCCTGGGGACCGGCCGCGGGAGCGGTGTGCGTCCTGCTCGCCTTCCTCGCGACCGCGACCGCGTTCAGCCTCTTCCAGGTCCCGTACATCGCCCTGCCTGCCGAGCTCACCTCCGACTACGACGAGCGCACGAGGCTTCTCGGATGGCGCGTCGTGGTGCTCACCGCCGCGATCCTGCTGTTCGGTGCGGGTGGCCCCGAGCTGCGGAGCGCCGCATCGGATCCCGTACTGGGCTACCTGCTGATGGGCGCCGTGGCCGGCATCGCGATCGGCCTGGGCATGTGGGTGGCGGCGCGGACGGCGGATGCCGCCGCCGAGGCGCCCGCAGACCACGCCACTCCCCCGGCGGGTCTGCGCGCGCAGTACGCGGCCGGTCTGCGAGTGCTGCGTCGGAGCCAGCCCTTCCGAGCCCTGCTCGGCACCTACCTGCTGCAGGCGTTGGCGACGGGCACGATGCTGGCAGCCGCACAATACGTGGCGACCTGGGTGCTGGGCTCAGAGGACGCCGTGACGCTCGTCTTCATCGCTCTCGTCGGCCCCGCCCTCGTCGCGACCCCCGCGTGGGCGGCCCTGGCCCGGCGCATCGGCAAGGAGCGCGCATTCGGCATCGCCAGCGTCCCTGATCGCCGCCGCGTCCCTGACACTGGCCGTATGGTCGCCGGGAGCCTGGATCTACGCCTCGGTCGCAGTCGCCGGCGTGGCGTACGCGGGGCTGCAGGCCCTGCCGATGGCGATGCTCCCCGACGTGATCTCACACGACGAGCGGGTGAGCGGTCGAGGACGCGGGCAGGCCGGGACGTTCACGGGAGTGTGGACCGCCGGCGAGACGGTGGGATTCGCGCTCGGCGCCTCCGCCGTGGCGCTGATGCTCGCCGCGACCGGGTACGTCTCGACGGTCGCGGGAGCCTCGACCGCGCAGCCGGATGCCGCCGTCGCGGGCATCGCGCTGAGCTTCAGCGTGCTTCCCGCCGCGCTCATGGCCGCGAGCCTCGTCACACTGCGGCGATACCGTCTGCGTCGATCCGACATCGACGTCGCACCGCCCGCATAAGCTGGGACCCCGTCCGAAGGAGCCGCCGATGACCTCTGCGACCACGC
>NZ_DALZXX010000014.1:0-1680 GCF_031988965.1 Microbacterium sp. | reverse complement strand
GACGAAAGCCGCCGCCTCGAAGCCCGCCGCGAAGAAGCCCGCGCCCCGGAAGCCCGCGAGCGATCCCGCGGAACTCGGCGACGGGGAGCGCGCACGGCTCGACGCCGCGATCGGCGAGCTGCAGATCGGCTCGCGCACCTGGGCCGCCCTGTCTCTCGCCCAGCGCGTCACGCTGCTGCGCGGTGTGCGCACCAGCACCGCAGCCGTCGCGGAGGACTGGGCCACGACCGCGGCATCCTCCAAGGGTCTCGATTCCCGTCATCCGCTGCGCGGCGAGGAATGGCTGAGTGGCCCGTACAGCGTGCTCGGCGCGCTCGACGCCTACATCGAGACGCTGTCGCGCCTGTCGTCGGGCACCAACCCGCTCGACGGCATCCGACTCGACCGCGCTCCGGGTGGGCGCACGCGCGTACATTCCTTCCCTCTCACCGGGATCGACCGGTTCCTGCTCTCGGGCTTCACGGGCGAGGTCTGGCTCGAGCCCGGAGTCACGCCGAACGCCGCGCGAGCCGCCGCAGGACTCGCGCAGCGCACCCCCGGCGACTCAGGAGGGGTCGGACTCGTGCTCGGCGCGGGCAACGTCACCTCCATCCCGGTGCTCGACGTGCTCTACGAGCTGCTGGCGCACAACCGCACCGCTCTGCTCAAGGTCAATCCGACCCAGGACTCGCTGGTGCCCGTATACAAGCGCGCGTTCGCGCCGCTCATCGCCCTCGGACTGCTGCGCATCGTGCGCGGCGGGGCCGCCGTCGGCGCGTATCTGACCGCCCATCCCGACCTCGCGCACGTGCACATCACCGGCTCCGCCTCGACGTTCGACGCGATCGTGTGGGGCACGGGATCGGCCGGCACCCGGCGGCGCCGCGAGAACCGCCCGCAGCTGAAGAAGCCCATCACCGCCGAGCTCGGCGGAGTCTCGCCCATCATCGTGGTGCCGGGCGACTGGACCGACGCCGATCTCACCTATCAGGCAGAGCACGTCGCGACCATGCGCCTGCAGAACAGCGGACACAACTGCATCGCCGGCCAGGTCGTCATCCTGTCGTCGGACTGGGCGCAGGCCGACGCTTTCCGGGCCGCGCTGCGCCGGGCGTACGCGAACGCCCCCGAGCGCCCCACCTGGTATCCGGGGTCGTCGTCCCGCATGGATCGCGCGGCGCACGACTACCCGGATGCGCTCGTGCTGGGCGACCGGATGCTGGTCGAGATCGAGGCGGACGACGACGCCACCGCGCTGCAGAACACCGAGTACTTCGCACCGGTGCTGGGAGTCGTCTCGCTGCCCGGTCACGGACAGGAGTTCCTCGACGGGGCCGTCTCATATGCGAACGAGCGCCTGCAGGGCACCCTCGGCGCCAACCTGCTGATCGATCCGGCCACCGAGAGGTCGCTGGGCAACGGCTTCGAGAGGGCGATCGCGGCCCTGCGCTACGGTTCGATCGCCATCAACGGCTGGACCGCCTTCGCCTTCATCACGCCCACGCTGACCTGGGGTGCCTTCCCGGGCAACACGATCGATGACGTCGGCAGCGGGATCGGCGTCGTCCACAACGCCCTGCTGCTCGACCGCGTGGAGCGTTCGGTGCTGCGCGCGCCGTTCCGTCCGTTCCCGCGCTGGATCGGCGGCTCGCTGCGCCCCTCGGGGCGCGGCAGTCGCCGGACGATCCTGCCGAAGCCGCC
>NZ_DALZXX010000013.1:0-42686 GCF_031988965.1 Microbacterium sp. | reverse complement strand
CCCGTCACCCGCGGCCCGCCCGTGCATGCGCCGCCACACCCATGGCAGGGCGTGCCGGCGCCACCAGACGCCCGCACCGATCGGCTCGTTCTCGTGCAGTGCCGCGTCGAGTGCACCGAGCGCGTCCGCGTGCGGGACGGCCAGCACCTCGCCGGCTCGATATGCGAGGAAGCGGTGACCTCGGCTGCTGAGATGCACCAGGTCCTCGCCCCAGTTCGGCCGGTCGGGAAGGGTCGGATGCAGATCCGTGTCGATCAGGATCGCGCCCGTGCGTGCGGCGATGCCCGCGAGCGCGGTCGCGAAGGCGGCGAACCGGCGGGAGTAGATCGCCGCTGCCCGACGGCGAGGCAGGAATGGCGTGACAAGCACGACATCCGCTCCGATGTCGCGGAGTCTGCGCACTGCACCCTCGAGCTCTGCGGCGAGCGCAGGGACGTCGACGCTCGGCTTCACCAGATCGTTCGCGCCGATGAGGATCGACACGAGATCGGGCTCGAGCTCGAGGGCACGTGGGAGCTGAGTCTCGCAGACATCGCGTACCCGCTTGGATCTGATCGCGAGGTTCGCGTAGTGCAGGCCGCCGCGAGCGGCGAGCAGGAGCGCGAGACGATCCGCCCATCCGCGCAGGGCGCCGTCCGGCGCCGGATCGCAGAGGCCCTCGGTGAGCGAGTCTCCCATCGCCACATAGCGGTGCCAGCGTCGGGCGTCGACGGGAGCCGTGACCTCGGGGCGGGTGAGGCGACGCGCTCGGAGCCCTGAGTCCACGGCGCGGAGCATCCGGGCTTCGTCGAGATGGCCGAGCAGCTGGTCGCACACGCTCGACCAGCTGCGCCCCTGGACTGCCTGATGTCCCGCCTCACCGAAGGCCCTGCGCTTGCGCCCGTCTCCGGCGAGGTCGGCGACCCTCATCCGCATGTCCGCCAGGTCTCCGGGACGGTACAGCCATCCGTCGATTCCCATCCGAACCAGATCGAGGGGACCCCCACGTCCTGTGGCGACGACGGGGACCCCGCTCGCGTGAGCCTCCTGCAGGGTCTGACCGAACGTCTCACTCTCCCCCGGATGCACGAACACGTCGAACGACGCCATCGCCGCGGCGAGCGCCTGCCCGTCGAGGTGACCGAGGAACACCGCCCGCGGCATCAGGCTCATGAGCGTGGCGCGGCTCGGGCCGTCGCCGACGATCACGAGTCTCGCGCCGGGGATGCTCTGCAGAACGGCGAGATCCTCGACCTGCTTCTCCGGTGCGAGTCGGCCGACGTATCCGATCACGACATCACCGCCCCACTGCGCTCGCAGAACCGCGCTACGACGCGACGGCTGGAATCGTTCGGCATCCACTCCTCTGCCCCATCGGCGGACCCGATCGACCCCGAGGGAGGTGAGCCTCTCCGCCGAGCCCGCGGAGGGTGCCAGAGACAGCGTCGCCCGGCGGTGGAGCCGTGCGATGTGCGAGTGAGCGATCCCGGTCGTCGCAGGGACCCTGTATCGCTCGGTGTACGCGGCGACATCGGTCTGGTAGGCGGCGACCGCGGCGATGCCGAGCCGTTCCGCGGCGAGCGCTCCACGCCAGCCCAGGGCGAACGGTGACGCGAGATGCACGACGTCGGGCTGGAAGCGACGCAGAGACGCGGCGACCCGGTGGGCGGGTGAGGTCCCCACTCGCACGTTGCGGTACCCGGGGAGCGCGATGCTCGGGATCGGTTCGACGACGGCCCCGCTGATCTCGGTGGGTATGCCGTCGGCATCCGGGGCGATCACGTGGGCCTGATGGCCGGTGCGTTCGAGGTGCGTGAGGATCTGCAGGACGGATCCGGTCACACCGTTCATGTGCGGAAGGAAGGACTCTGTCACGATCGCGACTCTCACATGCCCAGGATGCCGTCGCAGGAGTGCACCGCAGGCAGGAAAGCCCTCCGATCACCAGAAGTTCACCGGATGCTGGAGCGCGCGTCACCGGCTATCCGGACGTTGGTTCCCGTTCACCTGCGCAGAGCACTCTGAAGGCGTGCCCACCGATCTGCTCACCGGCCCCTGGGCCCTCGTCGTCATGAGCCTCCTGGTCCTCGGCGACGCGTTCCTCGTCGTGGTGCCGGGAGAGATCGCCGTGACCGCACTCGGCGCTGTGGCGTCGAGCGTCGGATCGCCGCCCCTCTGGGCTGTGATCACCTGCGCGGGGACAGCAGCCGCCGCCGGTGACGCCGCCTGTTATCTCATCGGGCGCACGGTCGGGACGGCACGCTGGCGATGGATGCGGGCACCGCGCGTGCGCCAGGCGCTCGAGTGGGCCCGACGTCGACTCGACGGCGGCACCGCCGCGGTTCTGTTCACGGCCCGCTTCGTGCCGTTCGCGCGCCTGGCCATCAACCTGGTCGCCGGCGCCTCCCGTATCCATGCAGGCCGCTACCTGTGCCTGGTGACGGTGGCGGCATTCGGATGGGCGGTGTACCAGGCGTCCGTGGGTGCGATCGTCGCGACGCTCATCCCCGGTGGCCCGGTCGTGGCGGTGGTGGTGTCTGTGGTGATCGCGCTCGCCCTCGGGGCGGTGATCGATCTCATCTCGCGTCGGGTGCGGAGGTGATCCCCCACCCGTGCGAGGCGTGCCCTAGGCTGGCGAGCATGAGCACCGAAGAAGGCGCCTCCTCCACCGAGGACATGAAGCGCAAGTTCAAGGAAGCGCTCGAGAAGAAGAACGCGCACCACAGGCAGGGCGAGGCCCACCTGGACGGCGACTCCGCCGTCCACGGCGCACCCGCTCCGCAGACGCGGCGCGAGTTCCGACGCAAGAGCGGTTGACCACACGGATGCGGGAGCCGGCGATCGCCGACTCCCGCATCCTTCTTCTTTCCGTCGCGAGGCTCAGTTGCGTGCGGCGCGGAGACGCGCCCGCTCCTCCTTCGCCGCCATCTCGTCGAGGGCGGAGTCCTTGAGGCCCTGCACGTCGACAGCCTTCCGCTCATCGGCCATCCCGTGATCGTCGACGCCGTCGAGCTGTAACTCCTCGAAGGGCAGCGCGCCGCTCAGCACCTGCTGAACCCGATCGCGATCGATCTGACGCGTCCACGTGCCGATCAGCAGCGTGGCGACCGCGTTGCCGGTGAAGTTCGTGAGGGCTCGCCCCTCGGACATGAACCGGTCGATGCCGACGATCACGCCGACCCCGTCGACGAGATCGGGCCGGTAGGCCTGGAGGCCGCCCGCGAGAGTCGCGAGGCCGGCGCCCGTGACACCGGCTGCGCCCTTGCTGGCGATGATCATGAACACCAGCAGCCCGATCTGCTCGCCGATCGACATCGGCTGCCCCATCCCCGTGGCGATGAAGAGAGACGCCATCGTCAGGTAGATCGCAGTGCCGTCGAGGTTGAACGAGTACCCGGTCGGCACCGTGATGCCCACGACCGGCTTCGAGACGCCGATGTGCTCCATCTTGGCGATGAGGCGCGGAAGCGCGGACTCCGACGATGAGGTGCCGACGATGAGCAGGTACTCGCGGGCCAGGTACTTCACGAGGCTGAAGATGTTCACCCGTGTCACGGCATAGAGCAGCACGCCGAGCACGACCACGATGAACAGGAAGCAGGTGATGTAGAACGCGATCATGAGCACGCCGAGGCTCCAGATGGCTGCGATACCCGTCTTGCCCACGACGGCGGCGATCGCTCCGAACGCGCCGAGCGGAGCGAGCCACAGGATCATGCCGAGGATGCGGAACACGAGCTTCTGCAGGTTCTTGACCGCTTCCATGATCGGCGCGCCCTTGTCGCCGAGTCCCTGCAGTGCGAAGCCCACGAGCAGGGCGATGAACAGCACCTGCAGGACGCTCTCACCCGTGAAGGCCGAGAAGAAGGTCGTCGGGATGATCCCGAGGATGAACTCCGTGGTCGTCTTCGCCTCGGTGTCGGTCGCGTCGTAGTTCGAGTTCGCCATGTCGAGCCCCGCACCCGGGTGGATGATGTTGCCCACGACCAGGCCGATCGCGAGCGCGAACGTGGACATGACCATGAAGTACAGCAGCGCCAGGCCGCCGATCTTGCCGACCGTCGCGGCCTTCGCGATCGACCCGACGCCGACGACGATGGTGCAGAAGATGATCGGCGCGATCATCATCTTGATGAGCGATACGAAGCCCTTGCCGATCGGCTCGAGGCTCTGCCCGACCTCGGGCCAGATGAGGCCGACCGCCGCACCGAGAACGACGGCGATGATCACCGACACATACAGCCAGGTGTGCCTGTCCCAGGCCTGCTTGCCCCGCCGCCAGTGGAAACCGGGAAGCGAGAACCCTGTCGTGATGGCCATGTTTTCCTCCTTGATCATGAACGTCGTCGTCTCATGCCCTCGGGCGCCCTCGCCTTCGGTAAGCTCACCGTCGCGGACTTCGCACGGCGGCACCATTTGTGGTCGTATTGGTCTTCACCGATATCTCGGAGTCCGCGATCACCGACGATCGGAAGGACGCGATGACACACGCGCGCGACACCCGGAGCATCGCTTCCCGGGTGTTCCTGGTGCTCCTCGCCGCCGCCGTCGTGGTCGGCGCTCTGGTGGCCGTCTTCCTCGTCGTGGATGCGCAACGCGCGACCCATGCGGAAGCGGAGCGCGTCACCGCCGCCACCGCCGTGACCCTCGCCTCGTCCCCGCTCGTCGTCGATGCGCTCGAGGCGGGGCGACCGGAAGAGGCGACTCGCGTGCTCGAGCCGTATGCACTCGATGTGATCGCGGCTGCCGGTCTGGACTTCGTGACCATCATGACTCCCGACGGCACTCGTCTCACGCACCCCGACCTCGACCAGATCGGCGGAGACTACCTCGGCACGATCCCGGAGTCGCCGCGTACCCTGACCGAGGTCTTCACCGGTACCCTCGGCCCGTCGGTACGGACCATCGTTCCGGTGGTCGCATCCGACGGCGAGCTGCTCGGCTGGGTCTCGTCGGGTGTGACGATCGAGTCCATCTCCGAGACCCTCGTGCGTCGCCTCCCGCTGTCGATCGGCATCACGGTCGGGCTCGTCGCCCTCGGTGCCCTCGGAGCGTGGATCGCGCGCCGGTTCACCCGGGGCATCGCCGGCGATCTGCCACCGGGCCAGGTGCGGGATGCGGTGTCGTCGTACGAATCGCTGCGCACACTCGGAGATGCGCTGCGCGCTCAGACGCACGAGCACGGGAATCGCATGCACACGGCAGTCGCGCTCCTGGAGCTGGGTCGCAGTGACGAGGCGATCGAGATCCTGACCGAGACCTCACGACAGAGCCAGTCACTCGTCGACCAGGTGACTGCTCGACAGGCGGGCGACCCTGCCGTCGGTGCACTGCTGCTCGGCAAGGCGTCCCAGGCGAAGGAGCGCGGGATCGACTGGCGGGTGAGTATCGACCCCGATACCCCGGCGTCGCCGCTCTCGGCGGTCGACAGCGTCGCCGTGCTGGGGAACCTGATCGACAACGCCATGGATGCCGCCGGTGCAGGCAGCGAACGCTGGGTGCAGGTCTCGCTGCGACCCTCGACCGAAGGTGGGATCGTGCTCGAGGTGTCGGACGGCGGAGACGGCATCCCCGCGGAGCTGCGCGAGCACGTGTTCAGCCGCGGCTTCTCGACGAAGCCCGCCGGATCCCAGGGGCGCGGGGTCGGCCTCCCGCTGGTCCGCGCGGTGGTGACCGGCGCAGGCGGCACGGTGGATCTCTCCGGCCATCCGACCACGTTCACCGTCGTCCTCCCGCCCGCGAGAGGACGGAGGACATCGTGATCCGCACGCTCATCGTCGATGACGACGCTCTGACCCTCGAGCTGCACCGCTCGTATCTCGAGCGACTCGACGGCTTCGTGATCGGAGGCGAGTGCACCGGAGCCCGCGCCGCGCTCACTGCTCTGCTCGATCAGCCGCGCGACGAGCCGTTCGACCTCGTCCTCCTCGACATCACGATGCCCGACGGATCGGGTATCGATGTGCTGCGCACGCTCCGCGCCCGTGCGGCCGCGGTCGATGTGATCGCGATCACCGGCGTGCGCGATGCGGAGACCGTGCGGCAGATGGCCGCCCTGGGCGTGTACCAGTACCTCGTCAAGCCGTTTCCCTTCGCGGTCTTCCAGGAGCGGCTCACCGCGTACCGATCGCACCGGGATCACGCTCGATCGACCGCGGGCGAAGCGACGCAGTCCGAGATCGATGCGCTTCTCGGGCGCACGACCGGCACGATCCCGATTCCGAAGGGGCTGTCATCCGCGACGCTGCAGAGGGTGACTGCCGAACTGCGCTCCGCAGGCGCCGCGGTGTCGGCGAGCGAGGCAGCGACGCGGCTCGGCATGTCCCGTGTATCCGTGCGGCGGTACCTGGAGCACCTCACCGCATCGGGGGTCATCACCCGAAGCGCCCGGTACGGCGCACGAGGACGACCCGAGACGGAGTACCGCTGGACCCGACGCGGCGACGGGGGCGACTGACGCCCGCGCGGCGCCCGCACGGTCATCGATCGTTCGAATGACCCGGGTCTGTCCCTCGGGTGCAGCTCGTCGTCAGCGTGGCAGCCGACCCTCGTGGATCACGGAGTCAGGGTCGGCGTCAGCCCTGACGGTGCGCAGTCGATCGATCGCGCCCGGATCACCGCAACGCTCGAGCGTCTCGCCCGGCCCGAGGAAGGTCGGGATCGTCTGCGGGGCGATCGCGGGCGCCAGCACGTCAAGAAAGCCGCTCATGCTTGCTTCTCCCGGCTCGCTCCGGTCGCCGGGGAAGACGGGTACGAGCGCGTGCAGCAGCCAGTCGACACCCCGAAGACTCGCGAATCCCGCCCGCCTCGGGTGCTCGAGGACACCGCCCAGCATCCGGATCTCGATGCCCATGATCGGCCACTGCTCCGGCAGCCCGCGGAAGCGGAAGAGGTCGTCGATCGTCGCGTCGTCGAGCGACGAGAGCGCAGCGGAGACGCCTTTGCCCGCCGTCGGTTCGAGGGGTTCGCCGCTCGCCGCGGCGACCGTCTTCGGCGATGTCGCCCCCGACTCGTCGCGGCGGACGGTACCGGCTCGCCGCACCGCTCCGATCAGCTCGTCGGCGGGTCCGACCGTGGACAGCGCCTGCACGGTGACGAAGCCGCGTCCACGGATCTCCTCGGGAAGCTGCGGAGCGTCGGGCATGCGCATCGAGTTCACGAAGACGTTCACCGTTGCCGGGGCGTCTGCGGAGATGTCTCGGACGGCCCGCATCACCGCTCCCGCGTCCGAAGCGTCGAACGTGAGTTGCGTTCCCCACACCGTCGGCGCGGGAACCAGGTCGATCTCGAGAGCCGTCACGATTCCGACGATGCCGCCCGCTCCGCGAAGCGCCCACATCACCTCGGGGTCGCTCTCGTCGTCGATCCGTTCGTGGGTTCCGTCGCCCCGCAGCACCCACGCGGCCCTGAGATTGTCGGAACCGAGTCCCGCCGTGCGGCTGAACCAGGAATGACCACCGCCCAGGGTGTACCCCGCGACGGCGACGACCGGACTCGTGCCGGCAGGAGCCACCCAGCCGGTGCCCTCGAGCGCCTCGACGACGGCTCCCCAGCGGACCCCACTGCCGACGCGGACCACGCCGGAGCCGAGGTCGACCGACAACTCGTCGAAAGCGGCCATGCGGACGATCACGGCGCCGGCCAGATCACCGCCGGCACCGTGCCCGGTGGGCTGCACCGCGAGCGTCACGCCCGCGTTCCGCGCGACACCGAGAAGAGTCAGCAGGTCTCGCAGGTCGGCAGGTTCGGCGACACCCGCCGGACGCTGTTCGATCGCCAGATTCCACGGTCGGCGCGCCGAATCGAAGGATTCGTCACCGGGGAGGAGGAGAGTGCCGCGCAGTGCATCCCGCGCGGAGTCGAGCACAGAGCGAAGGGCCATGAGGTCACCGTACGACGCCCCTCGGACATCGTCTACGGCCTCACGGCCCTGCACCTGCTCCCGGCCGGGCCGGGGACCAGATCACTCCCCGGCGAGACCGCCGAGCATGTGGCCGAACGAGCGTCCTTCGCCCAGATATGTGGCCGGATCGTAGGGATCGGCGACCGACTCCGCCTCGCGGCGTGCGATGGCCTCGGCCAGCTCACGAGCACCCTTCTCGATGCGCTTCGCGAGCGGTGCGACGTCGTCACCGGCCCCGCCCCAGTCGCTGGACGCCGCGAACACACCGGTCGATACAGCCTCGGCGTGCAGATAGGCGAAGAGCGGCCGGATCGCGTAGTCGATCGCGAGCGAGTGGCGCGCCGTGCCGGCGTTCGCCCCGATCAGCACCGGCGTGCCGGTGAGAGCGTCGGGGTCGAGGACGTCGATGAACGACTTGAAGAGTCCGTTGTAGCTCGTCGAGAAGATCGGCGTCACGGCGATCAGAGCATCCGCCGACACGACCGTGTTGATCGCGGTCTCCAGCGCGGGAGGCGCGAAGCCCGTGAGCAGGTTGTTCGTGATGTCGTGCGCATAGTCGCGCAGCTCGATCACATCGACGCTGGCCTCGATGTCGTGATCGGCTAGAGCCTTCACTGTCTCGGCCGCGAGGCGATCTGCGAGCATCCGCGTCGAGGAGGGGTTCGAGAGCCCCGCCGAGACGACGGCGATGCGACGCGTGGCCATGTCAGGCCTCCTTCCGGCTGAGACCGAAGGCGGCGCCGGCCGGGGCCGGGGTGTCCTCGTACGGAGAGTCTCCGGTCAGGTTGTCGCCCCGGTTCGCACCGGGCCGCGCCTGGCGGGTGGGGCCGTCGCCGTACTCGGCCTTCACTCGCGCGGCGTGAGTCGGAGCATCCGCGGAGCACCGGCACGACCTCGGATCCCAGGATGTCGAGCTGCTCGAGCACCGTCTTCAGAGGCAGGCCCGCGTGGTCGATGAGGAACAGCTGGCGCTGGTAGTCGCCGTAGTGCTCGCGCATCGCGGCGTAACGGTCGATGACCTGCTGCGGCGACCCCACCGTGAGCGGGGTCATCTCGGTGAAGTCCTCCATGCTCGGTCCATGGCCGTAGACCGGAGCGTTGTCGAAGTACGGGCGGAACTGATCGACCGCATCCTGCGACTTCGCGGACATGAACACCTGACCACCGAGACCGACGATCGCCTGCTCCGGCGTGCCGTGTCCGTAGTGCGCGTACCGCTGGCGGTAGAGCTCGATGAGGCGCTGGTAGTGCTCCTTCGGCCAGAAGATGTTGTTCGCGAAGAAGCCGTCTCCGTAGTACGCGGCCTGCTCGGCGATCTCCGGCGTACGGATGGACCCGTGCCACACGAACGGTGCCACGCCGTCGAGCGGACGAGGAGTGGAGGTGAAGCCCTGCAGCGGGGTGCGGAACTTGCCGTCCCAGTCGACGACATCCTCACGCCACAGCTTGTGCAGCAGCGCGTAGTTCTCGATCGCCAGCGGAAGCCCCTGACGGATGTCCTTGCCGAACCACGGGTACACCGGGCCGGTGTTGCCACGACCGAGCATGAGGTCCATGCGTCCGTCCGAGACGTGCTGCAGCATCGCGTACTCCTCGGCGATGCGGACGGGGTCATTCGTCGTGATGAGCGTCGTCGACGTCGAGACGATGAGGCGCTCCGTCTGCGCGGCGAGCGCCGCCAGGAACGTCGTGGGGCTCGAGGACCAGAACGGAGGGTTGTGGTGCTCGCCGATCGCGAAGACGTCGAGACCGACCTCTTCGCTGTGCTTCGCGATCGCCAGGGTGGCCTTGATCCGCTCCTGCTCACTCGGCGTGACACCGGTGGTGGGGTCGCGGGTGATGTCGCTGACCGACATGATGCCGAACTGCACCGGGACGCCTGCCTGCTCACTCATGATTGCTCCGTCTTCTCCGAACCGGATGCCCTGCACCCGCTTCTATTCATTTGAATGTATCTGAGTCAACGCGGTCAGTCCAACTTTATTCCCGGCGGTAGCCTCGGAACATGAACAGCGCCGGCGCCGCACCGACGAGCCCTCCCACGGGCTCCACCCCCAAGCCACGTCGGCGGGTCCCGTTCTGGGACAACGCCCGGTTCGCCTGCATCGTGCTCGTGGTGCTGGGTCATGCCATTCAGCGCCTCACCTATGACTCGGACATCGCGCTCGCCGCGTACCTCGCTCTCTATGCGTTCCACATGCCTGCGTTCGCGATCATCTCCGGGTACTTCTCCAAGTCCGGATCCCCGACGCGGGTGCAGATGGCGCGCGTCATCACCGACATCCTGCTCCCCTACGTGATCTTCGAGACACTGTGGACCCTCACGAAGTGGCTCGTCGAAGGGCAGACGGATCCCAACTTCACGAAGCCCTCGTGGACGCTGTGGTTCCTGCTCGCGCTGGGGATCTTCCGGCTGGTGCTCCCCTACCTCGCGCTGATGCGCTGGCCTCTGCTCTGGACGGTCATCATCTCGATCGGTGTCGGCTACCTGCCGAACGTCGACAGCACGTTCTCGCTGTCGCGCACCCTGGGGCTCCTCCCGTTCTTCACGCTGGGCTGGTGGCTCCGCGAGCACGACATCGTCGCGCGGTTCCGCCTCCTCGACCTGCGCCCCTGGTGGATCAGGGCGGTCGCGGCACTCGTGCTGGCCGTCGCGGGGTTCGCATCGTGGCGCTGGGTCGACGTGTGGGAGCAGCTCGACCTCCGCCACTGGCTCTTCTACGAGGATGCATATGTCGATCTCGGAGGCGGACAGTGGTGGGCCGGAGGCGTCCGCATCACGCTGATGGTGCTCGCGGTGATCCTCAGCGCGGCGTTCTTCGCCCTGGTGCCACGCGGCACGTACTGGTGGACGACCTTCGGTCAGTACACGATGTACGTGTTCCTACTGCACTCGTTCGTGCTCTATCCGTTCCGCGAATCCGGCGCGCTGAGAGACCTCGACCCCACCTGGATCTGGCTTCCGCTCGTGACCGCGCTGTCGGTGCTGCTCGCCCTCGCACTCGCGACGAAGCCGGTGCGCAGAGTCCTGCGGCCACTCGTCGAGCCGCGTCCGCGCTGGCTGTTCGTCGACCCCGCTCTCGCGAGCCGCGAGGGCCATCGCAGCGATCCGACCGGGTCCCGCCGCCCCCGCCAGGGCAACGCAGACGGCGCCGAACGGTGACTCGGGCCGAGGAGGTCCGCGATCTCATCGTGCAGCGGGCGGATGCCACGGGCTTCGGAGCCCACGGTCTGCACGTACTGATCGACGATGACATCGCCGAGCATCGGTGGGCCCCGGACGACCGCGAGGAGATCCACTCCGTCGCGAAGGCCCTCTGCGTGCTCGCGGCCGGGATCGCCGCAGACGAGGGTGCCCTCTCGCTCGACAGTCCCGTTCTCGACCTGCTGCCGACATCGCACCCGGGCGCCGGGGTGGATCAGGTCACGCTGCGGCACCTGCTGACGATGTCGAGCGGAATCGATCTCCCGTACTCCGAGACGATGATGACCGACTGGCCGGACCTCGCAGAAGAGTTCCTCAGCCGTCCTTCGAGCGGTCGCGTGTTCCAATACTCGAACGCCAGCACCTACACCGCGATGGCGGCGCTCGCCGCACAGGTCGGGGATGTCGCCGAGTACCTCGCCCCTCGGCTGTTCACCCCGATGGGCCTCGACGGGATCGTCTGGGAGCGGAGTCCCCGCGGGCGGATCATCGCCGGGGCTGGCGTGTCGCTGCGCACCGAGGAGATGTCTCGGATCGGACGTCTGATCCGCGACCGAGGTCTATGGAACGGCCTGCGATTGGTGTCGCCGGAGGTGATCGACGCGATGCACGCGGACTGGGTCGTCGCGGGATCGAACCCCGGATACGCCCGTTACGCACTCGCGGGATGGGACGGACCCGGTGCGGGGTGGCGGCTGCACGGCGCCTATGGCCAGCTCATCGTGTTCGCAGGCGACGGTGTCGTGACGATCAGCGCCGACGATCACTTCGGCGCCGATGCGATGGCTGCCTACGTCATCGACAGTCTCACCGACTGAGACACCCTCAGGCGAAGAGCTCGGCTCCGACGAATGATCCGGGCGAGACTCCTGCGGGGACGGCCCAGATCCCCGAGCCGACATGCCGGATGTATTCGTTCATCCGATCGGTGGCCAGGCGTCGCTGCAGCGTGATGAACTGCTCCGGATCGCGCTGGTAGGACAGGAAGAAGAGTCCCGCGTCGAGGCGTCCGAGCTCATTGTTGCCGTTGACGTAGTTGAAGCCGCGGCGGAGGATGCGGATGCCGTCGTTCTGATCCGGGTGCGCGAGCCTCACGTGCGAATCGGGATCGATCCGCGACGACGAGAAGTCCGGTGCAGTGAACTCATCGCCTCCTGAGAGCGGCGCCCCTTCACCCTTGTCGCGTCCGATGATCGTGTCCTGCTCCGAGAGCCGTACGCGGTCCCACGTCTCGATCAGCATCGCGATCTTGCGGGCGACGAGGTAGGAGCCACCGGCCATCCACGCCGGTTCATCGGATGCCGACACCCACACGTGCGCGTCGAGCGCAGCGGTGTCGTCGGCGAGGATGTTGTCCGTGCCGTCTTTGAAGCCGAACAGGTTCCGCGGGGTCGCCTGCGACGACGTGGTGCGAGAGGTCTTGCCGTAACCGAGCTGGGACCAGCGGAGCTTGGCACGGCCGAACGCGATCCGGCTCAGATTGCGGATCGCGTGCACCGCGACCTGAGGGTCGTCCGCGCAGGCTTGGATGCACAGGTCTCCATGCGAGGCCTCCGGCACCAGGTCATCGCCGAGGAACGGCGGCAACCGCTCGAGTGCGGCGGGACGGAGGGATGCGATGCCGTACCGATCACCCTCCTCGTTCTCGAACAGGGTGGGCCCGAAGCCGAAGGTGATCGTGAGCCCTGACGCCGGAAGCCCGAAAGCCTCACCCGTGTCGTCCGGCGGCGTCTCCGGGTCGCCGCCGACGGCGCCCGTGGCGCTCACCTCCAGTCCCTGCACGATTCGCGACGCAGCATACGTCCAGTCCTGCAGCAGCGTCACGAGATCGTCGCGATCGGTGCGCGGCATCATGTCGAACGATGCGAAGTGGAGGTGCTCCTGGACCGGGGTCGTGATGCCCGCCTGGTGGGCACCGAAGAACTCATACGCAGTCTGTGCTTCCGCCTCGGCCCGGGCTCGACCGATGGCGACTCCCCCGGTGATTCCGGCGCCGACGCCGACGGCGAGCGAGGCGACACCCCCGCCGAGTGCGAGACCGAGCAGGCCGCGGCGGCTGAGTCCGGACGGTGCGGCCGACGCCGACTCCTCGATGGAGTCGACGTCACCGCCTGTCGAGCTTTCGTTCACTGCGAGATCGTATCGTTCAGGTCAGTCGAGAACCGTGCCCGTGAGCTGCGAGAGCGGCTCAGCGAGAGCGTTGATCAGATCGGTGAATTCGCGCTTGTCCGCATCCGTGAGCTCGGAGTATCCGACGAACCCTGCCGTGAGCGATCCGTGCGCTGCCAGCGATTCCTCGAGCGCGGCGTACCCGCCCTCGATCTCGGTCACGAGAGCCTCACCCTCTTCTCCCTGAGCGGCCGCGAAGTCCTGGACGAGCGAGAACGCCATCTTGGAGCCTTCGACGTTCGCGGCGAAGTCGTAGAGGTCGGTGCCGGACCACCAGTCCTCCTCGCCCGAGATCTTGCCCGTGGCGACCTCGTCGAGCAGCGCGATCGCGCCGTTGGAGATGCCTGCGATCCCCTGGTCGTCGAGCGCGGTCGTGAAGTCGTCGGAGTGGACGTAGTCGTAGAGCTCCTGCACATCGGCGAGGAGCTGGTCGCCATAGCCGACACGCTCGTCAGAGGTCGACGGCACCCAGTCCTGCCACGCCGGGGTCTCCCCGTCGGCGTTCAGGGCATCCTGAGCCGGGACCCACAGATCCTTCTCGATGCGGTGGAAGCCGGTCCAGTCGAGGCCCTCGGCCACGGCGTCGACCTCACGGTAGTCGATGCGCGGGTCGAGGGTGCCGAGCGCTTCGGCGACCGGCTCGATGCGCTCGTAGAATGCCCGCGTCTGCGGGAAGAGCGAGCGAGCGGTCTCGTCGTCACCCGCCTCGTACGCGGTGACGAAGCCCTCGACCGCGGGCATGAGCTGACCGACCTGATCCTTGACGAATGCGGCGTACAGGTCGACCGCCTGCTGCTTCTGCTCGGCGTCCTCGCCCTCGACGGCGACCCGATCGCCGCTGACCGTGAACTCCGACCTGCCGACGCCTTCGCCGACCATGCCGGGCTTGCACAGCGTGAAGTACTGTCCGGGCTGGGCGACGACGGTGAGTGTGCGGGATGCGGAGGGCGCGATGTTCTCGACCTCGCCGACGATGCGCAGGCCGTCTTCGGCGAGCAGATAGAACTCGGATGTCTGACCGCTGTCATTCGTGACGTCGAACGTGAGCGTGCCGCTCTTCGCGGTGGCACTCGACACGGCGCAGTCCGAGTCGGTCGACGAGACATCGAACGTGCCGCCAGCGGCGACGTCGCTCTTGGCGACGCAGCCGGTGAGGACGAGCGCAGCGGCACCCGCGACTGCCAGGACACCGAGGGGTCGGCGAGAGATGGTCATACTGCTCCTTGCTGGGTGAATGTGGATGCCGACGGCTCCCGTACCGCAGTGGTCGGGGCTCCGGGTGCGGCAGATGTGCGGGCACGAAGCCCGCGGACGAAGAGGAATGAGATCACGACGAGGTACAGAGTCCATGCCGCGACCTGGAGCCAGGTCATGCGCGGCATGAATCCGACGGTCGCCTGCAGGATGGTCGCCCAGGCGCTGTCCGGAGCGATGACGTTCGTCACGTCGAACGCCCAGCCGAAGGGGAAGGCCGCCCAGCCGAGTGCCACCGTGCCGGTGACGGCGTCGATGGGGGCGGCGGCGGTGAACGGTCCGGGCAGGGCGCCGGCCTCCTGAAGGTCCATGATCGCGTAGGCGAGCACCCCCGCGGCGACGATCACGAGGAAGCCACTCGTCCACGTGAAGAACCGGCGGAGATCGAGTCGCACGGCGCTACGTGCGAGCAGCCAGCCCACCACCACGGCTGTCGCCAGACCGAGCAGTGCACCGAGCAGTGCGGAAGGCGCATCTCCGAACGACTGGACCATCGACCACAGCAGAAGCGTGGTCTCGATCCCCTCCCGCGCCACCGAGACGAAGCCGATCGCGACGAGTGCCCAGACCCCACCGCTCGTGAGCGCACGATCCAGGCCGCCTTCGAGCGTCGCCTTCATCGTGCGTCCGGCCTTCTGCATCCAGAAGATCATCCATGTGACCATGCCGACAGCGAGGAGAGACAGCAGTCCGCCGATGAGTTCCTGCGCCTCGAAGGTGAGCGAGTATGCACCGAAGGTGAGGACAGCGCCGATACCGAGCGCCAGAGCGACGGCGAGGGCGACTCCCGCCCACAGCCTCGGCAACGCGTCATGGCGCCCCAGACGTCGAAGATAGGCGACGAGGATGCCTACGACGAGCGCGGCTTCGAGGCCTTCGCGAAGTCCGATGAGGAAGGTGGCGAGCACGAGCGATCTCTCTGGAAGAACGGAGGTAAGGCATTCCTTACCTCCGAGAGATTATCACCAGTTCCGCCATGCCGCGGAACACGCCCGCGGGAGCCTCGCGGTAATCCGACGCAACACTCGACCACCCACCTCCTGAGTCGATCTACGCTCGGTGAATGGCTGATCTCTCGCTCCCCATCCTCGACCTGTCCCAGCTCGACGCCGGCCCCGAGGCCGCTGCGCGGTTCCGCGACGAGTTGCGGGCGGCCACCCACGATGTGGGCTTCTTCTATCTGACCGGCACGGGCATCTCGCCCGAGCTCGAGGCCCGTCTGCATCGGGCGGCGCTGGACTTCTTCGCCCTGCCGGACGAAGACAAGCTCGCGATCGAGAACGTGAACAGTCCGCACTTCCGCGGGTACACCCGGATCGGCGGAGAGCGGACCCAGGGGAAGGTCGACTGGCGCGAGCAGATCGACATCGGCCCGGAGCGCGAGCCCGTCGAGGGCGGGCCGGCCTTCAACCGTCTCGTGGGTCCGAACCTGTGGCCGGCGGCCCAGCCTGAACTCAAAGCTGTCGTCACGGAGTGGCATGACACCCTGACCGAGATCGCACAGAAGTTGCTGCGGGCCTGGGCACTCACCCTCGGCGCGGAGGAGACGTACTTCGACGAGCCCTTCCGCGACCCGTCGACGCTGATCAAGATCGTCCGCTACCCCGGCACGCACGAGCCGGAGCCGCAGCAGGGCGTCGGTGCGCACAAGGACTCCGGCGTGCTCACCCTTCTCTGGGTCGAGCCCGGCAAGGGCGGGCTGCAGGTCGAGCGCGACGGCGAGTGGGTGTCGGCTCCACCCGTACCCGGAGCCTTCGTCGTCAACATCGGGGAGCTGCTGGAGTACGCGACCGGCGGCTACCTCAAGGCGACGAACCACCGCGTCATCTCCCCCAAGGCGCCGGACGAGCGCATCTCGATCCCGTTCTTCTTCAACCCGGCGCTCGACCAGCAGCTGCCGCTGCTCGAGCTTCCCGCCGAGCTGGCTGCGGAGGCGACAGGAATCACCGAGGATCCGAGCAATCCCATCCACGCGACGTACGGCGAGAATGCGATGAAGTCTCGTCTGCGTGCCCACCCGGACGTGGCCGCGATCCATCACCCGGACCTGGTCGGCGCGAACGCCTGACGCGAGTCACAACGCCGAGCCGCCTCCGAGCGCGACGATCTCGCGCAGCGCCTGGAGGTGGCCGGCGAAAGCCTCTCGGCCTGCCGCCGTCGAGTGGACCCATGTGCGAGGGCGACTGCCGAGGCTGCTCTTGCGCGCGACGACATATCCTGCGGCCTGCAGATGCGAGATGGCCTTGCTCAGCGGCGAGTCACCGCACTGGAGGATCTCGCGCAGAGTCGCGAAGTCCAGCTCTATCCCATCCCCGAGCGATGCCAGGACCGAGAACCGGATCGGCGACGCGAAGTTGTCGTCGAGCCGTGTGCGCGGGTGCGGAACGGACGGAGTGTCAGTCACGCAGATCACGTCCGGGGACGAACGACACCGCGGTGAGCAGCGCGATGATCCCCAGCCCGCTGAGCACACCGACGACGACCGGAACTCCGTCGAGCAGCACGACCAGAGACAGTGCGCAGGCAGATGCCGCGAAGGCGGCGAGGTGCGGCCAGCGCCATGAGGCGCCGACGGTCGGAAGGCCCAACTCCGTGCGCGCAGCCACCATCCACGCGACCAGCATCAACACGACGAGCAGGATCAAGACGCTGGTGAGCAGGTCGTCCGGTGCCGAACCGAGCATCGCGAGCACGCCGATGGCGATGCCCACGAGGACGGTCCCCCACCGTGCACCACGCGGAAGCGGAGCAGGGCGCGATCGCGGAGGGCGTGGGTCACCGGATGCCCGCGCGAGCTGGACAGCGCCATAGCCGCCGAATCCGAAGAGCACGAGCGCGGCAGGGATCCACATCACGATCGCCGGGACCTCCGGGTCCCAGACAACGAAGCCGAACACGACGAGCGCGGCCACGATCAGTACACCACCGGCCAGCAGCAGCGGCCAGCGGGACGCCGTCAGGCGCCATTGCATCCCGCTGCGCTGAGCCATACCGCTGCCCAGCTGTCCCCAGAGGAGGAAGCTGAAGAGGATGACCTGACTCGTTCCCCCTCCGTCGCCGCGAAGGGCCGCCGCCATCGCGACGAGGTATGCGGCGGTGATCACGGCATTCGCGATGTGCAGCCTAGCCAGCGCCCGTCTGTCGACGACGTGCCCGCGGCGGTGCGCCACAGCATCAGCCTCGTCGAGATAGCGCTGGGCGATGTCCGCGCTCGGCGGCGCGAGCGCCTCCTGCCCCTGGACCGGCTTCTGCTCCATCGTCTGACCTCCGATCACTTTCCTTCAGGAAAGCTCACTACTTTCCTAACGGAAAGTCTGCGCGGGATCAACCCCGGAACATGACGAAGGCCGCCCCACACCTGGGACGGCCTTCTCAAGAATGTTCTGCGCGATTGTACGCTGGCTCGCTTCGCCTTATCGGCGGAGACCCAGGCGTGCGATCAGCGAGCGGTAACGCTCGATGTCGACGCTCTGGAGGTAGCCGAGCAGACGACGGCGCTGACCCACGAGCAGGAACAGGCCACGACGCGAGTGGTGGTCGTGCTTGTGCTCCTTCAGGTGCTCGGTGAGGTCCTTGATGCGCTGCGTCAGCATCGCGGCCTGCACCTCGGGGGATCCGGTGTCACCGGGGTGCGTCGCGTACTCTTCGATGATCGCCTTCTTGACGTCTGCTTCCAGTGCCATAGATTCGATCCCCTCTCTGCTTGTTGCGCGGCGCCCGACGCCTGATGCGAGGGCTCTCTTTATCCGCGGCCGATCGAACGGCAACCTGAAGAGTCTACCAGGACTCGACCGCGCTCTGTGACCGCCGACGGGGCGCC
Organism: Microbacterium sp.; assembly: GCF_031988965.1. Lineage (GTDB taxonomy): Bacteria > Actinomycetota > Actinomycetes > Actinomycetales > Microbacteriaceae > Microbacterium. Next base: position 24,356 of record NZ_DALZXX010000013.1, on the reverse strand, counting down.
CACTTCCGCGCCTCGGATACGCTCGGAGCATGCACGACAGGCACGCGGCGTGAGCAGGACTCGCAGCCATCTGATCGACCTCAGCCCGCTGAAGGCCAGCCCCGCATTCGCTCGCATGTGGATCGGTTCCGTGCTCGCCGGCATCGGCGGCCAACTCACGATCGTGACCGTGATGCTGCACGTCTTCGCTCTCACCGGGAGCACCTTCGCGGTCTCGATGATCGCCGTGGCAGGGCTCGTCCCCATGATCCTCGCCGGCCTCTACGGCGGCATGCTCGCCGACGCGTTCGACCGCCGGCGCGTCGCGCTGATCGCCGCGACCGTGACCTTCGCGTCGACCGCTCTGCTCGCCGCCCTCACCTGGACGGGCGCCGAGACGATCTGGTGGCTCTACGTCCTGAGCATCGTCAACTCCGCCGCCAACTCGGTGGGGATGGCGACGCGCACCGCCATCGTTCCCCGGCTCGTGCCCCGCGATCTGCTCGCCTCGGCCTCCGCGCTCAACGGCGTCGCCTTCGGCCTCACTGTCATGGCGGGCCCCGCCGCCGCCGGCATCCTCGTCGCCCTCACGGGCTACGGGTGGACCTACACGATCGACGTCGTCCTGATGCTCTCGATGTTCCTCGGCCTGTGGACTCTCCCGGCACTGCGCCCCGAAGGCGAGATCGTGCGCCCCGGCCTCGCCTCACTGGTCGACGGATGGAGATTCCTCCGACGGGCGGGCAACATCCGCATGCAGTACCTCGTCGACATCATCGCGATGACGTTCGGGCAGCCGCTCGTGCTGTTCCCCGCGCTCGGCACCGCGCTGCTCGGCGGAGGCGCGGTCACGACCGGCATCCTCACCGCCGCTGTCGCCGCCGGCACGTTCACCTCGAGCCTGTTCTCGGGCCGCGTCGTGCAGTACCGATGGCACGGCCGCGGGATCGAGCGCGCCGTGCAGGCGTACGGCGCATCGATCCTCGCCTTCGGCGTGGTGCTGCTGATCGGCGCCTTCTCCTCCCCCGCGACCGAGAAGCTTCCGCACATCGGCCTGATCATCGCCGCCTGCATCACGCTGGCACTGTCCGGAGCATCCGACAACGTCAGCTCGATCTATCGGAACACCATGATGCAGGCGGCCGTACCCGACAGCATGCGCGGTCGGCTGCAGGGTGTGTTCATCATCGTCGTCGCCGGCGGTCCGCGCGTCGGCGCCCTGTACGCCGGAACCCTCGCATCCCTCACGACACTGTGGTTCCCACCCCTTCTCGGCGGATTCCTGGTGATCGCCCTCGTCGCTCTGCTCGCGGGTCGCAACAGTCGATTCCGCGCGTACGACGCAGAGAACCCCGAGCCCTGAAGGGCCCGGGGCTCTCGTGATCTGCGGGTGATCAGTCCTGCTGCAGAGCGCCCTGCAGGTCGAGGCTGATCGTGACGTCCTTGCCGACGAGCACGCCACCGGTCTCGAGCGCCGCGTTCCAGGTCAGGCCGAAGTCCTCGCGGTTGATGACGGTCTTCGCCGACGCGCCCGCCTTGTAGTTGCCCCACGGGTCGGAGCCGAAGCCGCCGAAGTCGAGCTCGAAGCTCACAGGCTTGGTGATGCCGCGGATGGTCAGGTCGCCGTCGACGAAGAGCTCGCCGTTCTCGGCGCGCGCACCGGTCGACACGAACTCCATGGTCGGGAAGTTCTCGGTGTCGAAGAAGTCGCCCGAGCGCAGGTGCTGGTCGCGGCCCTCATCCTTCGTGTCGATCGACGTGACGTCGACACTCGCCTCGACGCGTGCCTCGAGAGGGTTCTCGGGCGCGATGAGGGTGGCGCTCTTGACGCCGAAGGTGCCGCGCACCTTCGAGATCATCATGTGGCGGACGCTGAAGGTGACCTCGCTGTGGGACGGGTCGAGGACCCAGGTGCCCGCGCGGTAACCGGGGATGTCGATGGTGGTCATGGTTTCTCCTCTGGAGACATCAGCCGCACTGTGCGGCAACGGATGAGGGGCCGTGTTCACGGCGTCACGGGTTACAACTTACATGCAGATGCATGTATTCCCCCGAATGCGGAGTTCTTCTCGAAGAAACGACGAAGGCGCCGCGACCTCGAGGGACGCGGCGCCTTCTGGCGTCTGTCGGGTCAGCCGACGGCCACGAGGTCGATGATGAAGATGAGGGTCTTGCCGGAGAGGAAGTGTCCCCCTCCGACGGGTCCGTACGCCAGGTGCGGCGGGATGACCAGCTCACGGCGTCCGCCGACCTTCATGCCGGGGATGCCGTCCTGCCATCCCTGGATGAGGCCGCGGAGGGGGAACTGGATGGTCTCGCCGCGACCCCACGAGGAGTCGAACTCCTCGCCGGACTCGAACTCGACACCGGCGTAGTGCACGGTCACGGTGTCGCCGGGCTTGGCCTCGGTGCCGTCTCCTTCGATGAGGTCGCGGATCACGAGCTCTGCGGGGGCGGGACCGGAGGGGGCGTCGAACTCAGGCTTTGTGCGATCAGTCATGCTTCCATCCAACCCGAGCCCACCGATCTCGGTCAACGCGGTCGCGCCTGCTCACAGCGAACACGACGGCACACTCGCGCGACGACCGATGTCAGGAGAAGTCTTGACACGGGGATGGGGCAGGTGCACCCTGTTCTTAGATCAACTCAGCGCCCGGTAGACATGCAGGCATCGCCGCAGCACCGGGCGCTGAGTCTGTCCGGGAAGGTGCTGCCCGGACCTCACGATCTCAATAGGCCAGCAGAGCGGCTCTCGTCGCGCGGGTACGCGCGAGCAGGGCCTGCTCGTCAGCGGGGGCCATCGGGTCACGCCCCGTGACGGCTCGCTGACGCACGGACGCGAGCATCGTCGCATCCTTGATGAATTCGCGCATGAGCGGGCGACGGTCGCCGCGCAGCTGCGATGCCCAGCGGAGCCCTGTCTTGCGCCCCGCCGGCGTCGCCAGCATGACGACCTCTTCGGGGGTGAACCAGCCCGCGGCCGCGTAGTCACCGAGGCGGGCCCTGGTCAGACGCGCTTCCTCTCGCCGCAGCGCGACGATTCCGAGGATGAACGCCACGAACAGCGGAACCTGAAGGACGAAGTACAGCAGGAAGAAGTTCGCGAACGACGAGCCGTTCCAGAGACCGTGCAGGAAGATCGCACCGATGAGGCCGAGCAGCCCCGCGCCCAGGACTCGACCCGTCGACGCGTGACGACGCGCGGCGAGCCCGATCGCGAGTCCGGTGAGGGACGTGAACATCGCATGCGCGAAGGGCGACATGATGGCGCGGAGGATGAAGGTGACGGTGAGCTGTCCGCTGCCGCCCTCGATCAGACTGATCGCGAAGTACTGGATGTTCTCGGTGAACGCGAAGCCCGCGCCGACGAGAGCGCCGTAGACGACGCCGTCCACCGGACCGTTGAACGATCGACGGGCGATCAGGAACACGATGAAGACGCCGACGCCCTTCCAGAGCTCCTCCACGATGGGGGCCTGCACCACGGCACTCGCCACTTCACCCCGATAGCCGAAGACGAGAGTCAGGCCGAGATCGACGAGAAGCGTGAGGCCCACGGCTGCGATCGCGCCCCAGGCGACCGCGAAGAACACGAGAGACTTGGGCTCCGGCTCCCACCTGTCGATCATGCGGACGACGAAGAACACGATCGCGAGCGGGACCAACGCCAGGACCAGCCCCACGACCGACGCGAAAGGTCCGAGGAACAGACCGAAGTACGCGATCAGTCCGAGCATGATCAGACCGAGGACGGCGAAGAGGACGTACAGGGTGACGCGACCCCCGCGCCGTCCGGCCGGCAGCGCAGGCAGTCCCGGTGACGGCGCGGGGGCGACCGGAGCGGGCGGCGAGTACGACGTCGGCTGAGCGAGCATCGACGCGTACGCGGGGTGCTGCGTGTACTGCGCCGGGGTGTAGTTCGAGCGGGCGTACTGCTCCGCCGAGTACTGCGGTGGCTGTTGAGCCGGCGGGGGCGTGTACGGCGATGGCTGGGACGGTCCTCCGGAACTCATAGGAATGAGCATATTGGCTCTGCGCGAGTTCGCCGCGGCCCGCCTCCTCCTTCCGCCATAACCACGCCGTACCGGATACCGTAGGAGTATGCGGTTCGCTCATCTGCGTCGTGCCGACTCCTCCGTTGCGAATCTCGCAGTGGTGGAGGGCGCCGACGCCATCCTCGTCTCCGATCTCCTCACCGACCCCCCTGCGACGCTCCAGCAGCTGATCGAGGGTGGCGAGCCGATGCTCGACGCGCTGCGCTCGGCTCTGGCAGAGGGCAGCGCCGCGCGCCACTCCCTCGAGGGCTGGGCTTTCGACTCCGCCGTCATCGCTCCCCCGGCCGTGCTGGCCGTCGGACTCAACTATGCGGCGCACTCGAGCGAGCTGGGGCTGAAGACCGATACCGCCCCGACCGTCTTCACACTCTGGCCGAACTCTCTCACCGGCCATGAGCAGACCACCTCGTGGCCGCGGTCGCTCAGCGAGGCCGTCGACTACGAAGCGGAGCTCGGCGTGCTGATCGGCACGCCGGCGAAGGACGTCACCGAGGCCGACGCTCTCGAGCACGTCTGGGGCTACACGGTCGTCAACGACATCACCGCTCGCAACGTGCAGTTCTCCGAGGCGCAGTGGTCGCGCTGCAAGTCCTTCGACGGCTTCAGCCCGACGGGCCCCTTCGCCGTCACCGCAGATGAGGTCGCCGACCCGCAGGATCTGCACATCTGGGCGGTCGTCGACGGTCAGACCGTGCAGGACGCCACCACCGGTCAGATGGTGCGCTCGGTCGCGACACTGATCGCCCACCTCTCGCAGTCGCTGACGCTGCTGCCCGGCACGCTGATCTCGACGGGCAGCCCCGGCGGCGCCGGATACTCCCGCGATCCGCAGATCTTCCTCCGCGACCGTTCGACGGTCACTGTCGGGATCGACGGCATCGGAGAGCTGACCACTCATTGCCGCGTGATCGACTGATCGCATCCGCGGAACATGACGACGGCCCCGGCGAAACTCGCCGGGGCCGTCGTCATGTCCGATCAGATCTCGATGAGATCCTCAGCGGCGATCACCGGGATCGCCGCCGTCACCGCTTCGAGCCCCGACAGACGGGCCGGAGAGAGCTGCTTGCTGACCTCATCGCGCGACATGAGGCCGGCCTCGACGACGAGATCAGCGACGTTCCGGTTGGTGAGCAGAGCGGTCTTCGCCAGGGCCGCCGCAGCGGCATAGCCGATGAACGGCGTCAGCGCGGTGATCACTCCGACCGAGGCACCGACCATCGCGCCGAGGCGGTCGCGGTTCGCGGTGATCCCGTCGACGCAGTTCACGCGAAGCGTCCACATGGCCTGACGCATCCAGGTGATCGACTGGAAGATCGAGTGCGCGATGACCGGCTCGAAGGCGTTGAGCTGCAGCTGGCCCGCCTCGGCAGCCATCGTCACTGTCATGTCCGCGCCCGCGACGGCGAAGGCGACCTGGTTGACGACCTCGGGGATGACAGGGTTGACCTTGCCGGGCATGATGCTCGAGCCCGCCTGCATCGCCGGAAGGTTGATCTCACCGAACCCGGCCTGCGGTCCCGACGACAGCAGACGCAGGTCGTTGCAGATCTTCGACAGCTTCATCGCGTTGCGCTTGAGTGTCGAGGAGAACGACATGAACGACCCGGTGTCACTGGTCGCCTCGACCAGGTCTCCGGCGGTGACCAGGTCGAGCTGCGTGATCTCCCGCAGGTGCTTGAGCACCGCGGGAGCGTAGTCGATGTGCGTCGTGATGCCGGTGCCGATCGCCGTCGCGCCCATGTTGATCTCGAACATCAGGGAGGCGTTCTCGGTCAGACGGGTGTGGTCGTAGCCGAGGGTCGTCGCGAAACCGTGGAACTCCTGACCGAGCGTCATCGGCACGGCGTCCTGCAGCTGGGTGCGGCCGACCTTGAGCACGTCGTGGAACTCGTGCGACTTGTGCAGGAACGAGATGCGCAGCAGGTCGAGCTCCTCGAGCAGCGAGCGGAGCGTGAGCGAGAGACCGATCTTCACCGCCGTCGGGTAGACATCGTTGGTCGACTGGCTGCGGTTCGTGTGGTCGATCGGCGACAGGTACGCGTAGTCGCCCTTCTCGCGCCCCGCCATCTCGAGCGCGATGTTGGTGATGACCTCGTTCGCGTTCATGTTCGTCGAGGTGCCTGCGCCGCCCTGGATGACGCCGACGGTGAACTGGTCGTGGAACTCACCGTCGATCACACGCTGTGCGGCACGATCGATGAGATCGGCGCGTGACGGATCGAGCACGCCGATCTCGCGATTCGCCCGAGCGCTCGCCTGCTTGACCATCGCGAGCGCGATGACGAGATCGGGATACACGGAGATCGGACGCTTCGTGATCGGGAAGTTCGCGTCGGCGCGGGCGGTGTGGATGCCCCAATACGCGTCGGCGGGGATCTCCATACTCCCGAGCGAATCGGTCTCGGTGCGGGTGGGAGCGGGCGCGGCAGAAGCCATGTCACATCCTTGTGGGTAGTGGCGAGTGTGGACTGCGGGGGATGCCGACAGTCTACGCCCGGGCGCATGCACCACCGGGGATACGACCGCGCGTCACCGTTTGCGCGAGAACGCCTCGAGTCGCTGCTCGGGGCTCAGCGCCGCCATCCTGTCGAGCCATGCCTGCGAGAAATGGTCGCCCGTGGGGGCGTCGACGACGGGCACGACCGTGTGCGTGATCGTGTCCGGGCGCACGTGCACGATCTGGAACGCCTGCGCCGCGTCCATTCCGTTCACGTCCGCGGCCGCCCGTGCGACGTTCATCGTGTAGCAGGTCGCAGATGCCACGCTGACGGGGACGCCGGCGAACGTGCCGTGCGCGGAGTAATGCAGATGTCCCGCGAGGATGCCTCGGACGTCACTGCCCCGGAGCACGCTCGCGAGCTCGTCCTGGTGCCGGAGCTCGAGGATGTCGAACAGCGGCACATGGCTGGGCAGCGGCGGGTGATGCATGGCGAGGAGCGTGCCGTGCGGGGCCGGCTCGCGGAGCACGCCGGCAAGCCAATCGAGCTGGTCCTGATCGAGGTCTCCGTGATGCCACCCCGGCACGCTCGTGTCGAGGGCGATCAGGCGCAGGCCGCCGAGGTCCCACACGCCCGTGACGGGGGCTTGGGTCGGTTCCTGATCGAGCAGACCCTGTCGCAGCGCCGGCCGCTCGTCGTGGTTGCCGGCCACCCAGACGATCGTCGTGCCGAGCGCCTCCACCACCGGCTCGACGGCCGAGCGAAGCCGACGATAGGCGTCGGGCTCGCCCAGATCGGCGAGGTCACCCGTGACGACGATCGCGTCGGGGTTCGGATGCACCGCGGTGATGGCCTCGAGAGTGCGCGCGAAGTTCGCTTCGACGTCGTATCGTCCGCCGAGCTTCGCTCCCCCCGCGAGGTAGTGCGGATCGCTGACGTGGATGATGACGTGCGACGGCGATCCGTGACGGCCGAAGACGGGAAGGCTGCCGGGGGTCGCGCGCATGGCACCAGCCTAGGGCGCGATCCCGATCCGTGCGCGGATGCGGCTCAGTGCCCGACCACGATGATGAGGATGCCGATCACGACCGCCACCGCGCACAGCGCAAAGCACCCGTACGCGCCGAACAGGGCGAGGCGCTTCTGCCCCTCGGTGAGGGGGCTCTTCCTCGCGGCCTTCGCCGCCTGCTTGGCAGCGCGCTTGAGCTCCTTCTCGGTGATCACGGTGATCGCATCCGTGAACTCCGCCGGGCTCACGACAGGCGCATGACCGCTGCGGACCAGCAGTCTGAGACCGAACGCGTAGAAGGTCACGACCGCGCACGCCCCGACGAGTGCGGCGAAGAACACCTGGACGAAAGCACCCCAGTCGATGTCGACGCTCACTTCGAACCCTCACTGCCGGTCGTGTCGGAGTCCGTGATCGTGGTGGACTTCCCCTTGCTGCGCGCCTTCGCCTGCTCACGGGCGGCCGCACGCGCTTTGGCATCGGCCTTCGCCTGCGCAACCCGCTGCTGACGACGCGTCGGCGGAGGGCTGTCGGGCAGATCGATCGCCAGACCGGACTCCGCGACGTCGCTCATCGCGTTCGCGGAGGTCACGGCGTCCTTGCGCGACCGCAGGAAGAGTCCGATGATGACCGCGAGTGCCAGCACGGCATCGATCGCGATGCCCCAGAGACCGAGCCAGGTGATGAGGAGCGCCGCGAACGCGCCGACGGCCCCGGCCGCCGGAAGCGTGAGGAGCCAGCCGATGGCGATACGGCCGGCCGTACGCCAGCGGACCGTCGACCCGCGACGCCCGAGACCCGAGCCGATCACCGAGCCGGACGCGACCTGTGTGGTCGACAGGGCGAAACCGAAGGCGCTGGAGGCCAGGATGGTCGCCGCCGTCGAGCTCTCGGCAGAGAAGCCCTGCGCGGGCTTCACCTCGGTCAACCCCTTGCCCAGCGTGCGGATGATCCGCCATCCGCCGAGGTAGGTTCCGAGCGCGATGGTGACCGCACAGGCGATGATCACCCAGAGATAGGGATCCGCCTGCTCGCTGTTCTGCCATCCCACCGTGATGAGAGCGAGGGTGATGACACCCATCGTCTTCTGCGCGTCGTTCGTTCCGTGGGCCAGGGCCACGAGCGACGAGGTGAAGATCTGCCCCCAGCGGAAGCCGTCACGCCCGTCGGGCTTGCCGTCGTAGCGTCGGGTGATCGAGTAGGCGAGCTTGGTTGCAGCGAACGCGATGATGCCGGCGGTGAGCGGGGCGATCAGCGCCGGCAGGATGATCTTCGAGAGCACCATGCCGAAGTCGATGCCGGCGACGCCGACACCCACCAGCGTCGCGCCGATGAGACCGCCGAACAGCGCGTGCGACGAGCTCGAGGGCAGGCCGAGCAGCCAGGTCAGCATGTTCCAGGTGATCGCGCCGATGAGTCCGGCGAAGATCATCGGCAGGAACGCGTCCCCCTGGATGGTGTCCTCGCGGATGATGCCGTGCGAGACCGTCTTGGAGACCTCTGTCGAGAGGAACGCCCCGACGAGGTTCAGTACGGCGGCGAGCAGGACCGCGGTCTTGGGCTTCAGCGCGCCGGTCGCGATGGGGGTGGCCATCGCGTTGGCGGTGTCGTGGAACCCGTTGGTGAAGTCGAAGAAGAGTGCCAGCAGGATAACCAGCACGACGATGAGGGCTGCGGTTTCCACCGTTCGCTTTCGGTCGTTGAGGAAAAGGAAGGTGTCGACGGGATCGACGTGACGAACGAAGAGTTCACCGTGGGTTTGACTTCCGTTAACCGGCCCCGGTAAATCCTCCCACCCAGTCGGGTGCCGGTCAACTCGACCTCGGCTAGCGTGGGAGGCGTGACTGATGCTCCGATCGCTGAACGCCGCTCGACCCTCCGCACCCACCACGGCGACACGTTCGACGATCCGTACGAGTGGCTGCGCGACAAGGAGTCCCCCGAGGTGATCGCGCATCTCGAGGCCGAGAACGCCCACACCGAGGCGGAGCTCGATCACCTCGCCGGCCTCAGGGACACACTGTTCCAGGAGATCAAGGGCCGGGTGCAGGAGACCGATCTCTCCGTCCCGACCAGGCGCGGCGACTGGTGGTACTACAGCCGCACCCAGGAAGGCGCCCAGTACGGGATCCACTGCCGCACCGCGGCCACGCCGGAGGACTGGACTCCCCCGGTGCTCGAACCGGGTGTTCCCCTGCCGGGCGAGATCGTGCTGCTCGACGGCAACGCCGAGGCCGAGGGACACGAGTTCTTCTCGCTCGGAGCGTTCGACACCTCCGACGATGCGACGAAGCTGCTCTGGTCCACCGATTTCGAGGGCGATGAGCTCTACACGGTGCACGTCCGAGACCTCGCGACCGGTGAGACTCTCGCCGATGAGATCCCGAACACCGCCGGCGCGTTCTTCACACCCGACGGCACGGGAATCCTGTACACGACCCGCGACGACGCGTGGCGTCCGGAGACCCTGTGGCTGCATCGCCTCGGCACCCCCGTGGCAGCCGACGTGAAGCTCTTCCACGAACCCGATGAGAAGTTCTGGCTCGGCGCGGGTATCACGCGCAGCCGCCGGTACCTCGTGATCGCGGTCGGTTCGAGCATCACCAGCGAGGAGTATCTGGTCGACCTGACCGGAGACCTGACCGCGGCTCCCCGCGTCATCTGGCCGAGGCGGGAGGGGGTCGAGTATTCCCTCGAGCATGCCGTCGTCGACGGCGAGGATCGCCTGTACATCCTCCACAACGACGACGCGCTCGACTTCGAGCTCGTGTCGGTCGCCGCATCCGACCCGCAGGGAGAACGACGCGTCGTGCTCCCGCACGAAGCCGGACGTCGACTGCTCGGCATGGACGCCTTCCGGGACTTCGCGACGGTCGAGTACCGTCGCGAAGGGCTCGAGCGCGTGGGGATGCTCGACTACGCGACGGATGAGGTCGAGGACATCCTGTTCGACGAGCCTCTGTACTCCGCGGGCGTCAGCGGCAATCCGGAATGGCACTCGCCGTTCCTGCGTCTCGGCTACACGTCCTTCGTGACGCCCGGCACCGTGTACGAACTCGATCTCTCGTCTCGCGAACTCGTGCTGCGCAAGCAGGTCGCGGTGCTCGGCGGCTACGATCCGCACGAGTACGGCCAGGAGCGCGCGTGGGCGACGGCATCCGATGGCACGCGCGTGCCGATCTCACTCGTCTGGAAGCGGTCGTTCGGCGTGCCCGGCGACGCTCCGCGCCCCGTGCATCTGTACGGCTACGGGTCGTATGAGCACTCGATCGACCCGGGGTTCTCGGTCGCACGCCTCTCCGAACTCGACCGCGGCATCGTCTTCGCCGTCGCGCACGTGCGCGGCGGCGGTGAGATGGGCCGCCAGTGGTACGAGGACGGCAAGCTGCTCAACAAGCGCAATACCTTCACGGACTTCATCGCCTGTGGCGAGCACCTCGTCGAGACGGGGATCACGACGCCTGACCTTCTCGTCGCCGAGGGAGGCAGTGCGGGCGGTCTGCTCATGGGAGCCGTGACGAACCTGGCTCCCGAGCTGTTCGCCGGAGTCCTCGCGGCGGTCCCGTTCGTCGACGCGCTCACCACGATCCTCGACCCCTCGCTGCCGCTCACCGTGGTGGAGTGGGACGAGTGGGGCGACCCGCTGCACGGCGTCGATGTGTACGAGTACATGAAGTCCTACTCCCCCTACGAGAATGTCCGCGACGGGGTCAGATACCCGCGCATCCTCGCAGTCACCTCGCTGAACGACTCGCGCGTGATGTATGTCGAGCCCGCCAAGTGGGTCGCCGCATTGCGTGTCGCCGGAGCAGCGGATGTCCTGCTGAAGTGCGAGATGGTCGCCGGACACGGCGGCGTCAGCGGGCGTTACAACTCGTGGAAGGAACGCGCCTTCGAGCTCGCCTGGCTGCTCGACACCGTCGGGCTCGCCGAGAACTGAGCCGCACCCACGTCTTCTGCACGGGCGGCGGATTCGCGCGGGATTCCCTTCGCCTCCGCTGCCGCCGTCCGTCGGGCGCTCAGACGGCCCACAGTGGGTGGATGCACCTGGACGGATGGCTCGCTGCACGCGAGGGAGTGGCTCACACGTCGGAGGTCTCTGCGGCCGGGTTCAGCAGGGAAACGGTCGAATCGGCGATCGCAGAAGGGCGGATGCAGCGGCTACGCCGGTTCTGGGTCGCCCTGCACGAGTGTGACGAGGACCTCCTCGCCGCGATCGGAGCAGGAGGACGCCTCACGTGCGTGAGCGCCGCTCGCAGACGCGGGCTGTGGACCCCTGATCTCGATACGCACCACGTAGCGGCTTCGGCGAGAACGACGACCCTGACGGGCATCCGCGTTCACCGGTCGCGTGGCCCTGCCCCCGTCCACCGACACCGGATCGTCGACCCGGTGGTCAACGTCCTCCATCATGTCGCGAGATGTCAGGAGGCGCCGGTGGCACTGGCGATCTGGGAGTCCGCGCTCTCCCGACAGGTGATCGATGCGCAGGGCGTGGAGAGCGTGACCTGGCAGGGGTACCGCGCACGCCGACTCGCGGATCTCACACCACGCCTGTCGGATCCCGGCCTGCACACCGAGTTCGCCGATCTGATGCGATCGATCGGCATCGTGGTCCGCCAGCAGGTGCGGCTCGACGGGCGACCGGTCGACGCGCTCGTCGGTCAGCGACTCGTGATCCAGCTCGACGGCTTCGCCCGCCACCGCGATGCCGCGCTGCGGGGACGAGACATCGACGCTGACGGCCGTCTACGCCGGCGCGGATACACCGTGCTCAGGTTCGACTACCACCAGGTGTTCTTCCTGCCCGACCTCGTCGCGGAGATCGTGCGCGCCGCGCTCGTGCAGCGTCGGCATCTCGACGACTGATCCCGAGATCACCCGAAGAGCGCGGCCGCCTCGTCGTAGCGACTGCGCGGAACCGTGTTCAGTTCGCCCAGAGCCTCCGCGAACGGCACGCGAACGATGTCGGTGCCCTGCATCGCCACCATCTGCCCCCAGGCACCATCCATGATCGCGTCTGCGGCGTGGAGACCCAGTCGCGTCGCGAGCACGCGATCGAACGCCGACGGCGAACCGCCTCGCTGGATATGGCCGAGGATGGTGGCTCGGGTCTCGATGCCGGTGATGCGCTCGATCTCGGGGGCGAGCTGGTCGCCGATCCCGCCGAGGCGGGGGCGGTTGAACGCGTCGAGTCCCTTGTCGCTGTAGGCCTCGTCCATACCCTGAAGGGTGAATCCCTCGGAGACGACCACCAGCGGAGCACGTCCGCGATCGTGGGCGCTCGTGACCAGAGCCGCGATCTCGTCGAGCGTCTGGGGAACCTCGGGGATCAGGATGGCGTGCGCCCCGGCAGCCATGCCGGCGTGCAGCGCGATCCATCCGACGTGGCGTCCCATGACCTCGGCGACCATGCAGCGCTGGTGCGAGTCGCCCGTCGTGCGCAGCCGGTCCATGGCATCCGTGGCGATGTTGACGGCCGTGTCGAACCCGAACGAGTAGTCCGTGGCGCGCAGGTCGTTGTCGATCGTCTTGGGAACGCCGATGACGTTGATGCCGTCCTTCGCCAGGCGATCCGCGGCGGCGAGCGTCCCCTCACCGCCGATCGCGATGATGCCGTCGATCCGGTGACCGTACAGCGTCTTGGCGATGTTCTCCGCTCCGCCGCGCTCACCCTCGTAAGGGTTGGTGCGGCTCGTGCCGAGAATCGTGCCGCCCACCTTGGACAGGCCCTTCACCTCGTGGCGCGTCAGCGGGAAGAAGTCCCCGTCGACCACGCCGCGCCAGCCGTCGCGGATCCCCACGAACTCGACGTCGTAAGTCGTGGTGCCCTTGAGCACGATTCCGCGGATGACCGCGTTGAGTCCGGGGCAGTCGCCGCCGCTCGTCAGGATGCCGATCTTCATGCTTGCCTCAGACGGTCAGGGAAAAGGGGGAACAGGCGACACTGCCTGCGAACGACACTAGCGTCACTGGGCGATCGCGCGCCATTCGAGGCGACGAAAACGGCAGATCTTGCGACCGACCGGCGACGTTTCCTCGGTTGTTGACGAGATCGTCGCGAAGAAGGCAAAATCGGCGTTAAGAACCAGGGTTCTTAACGCCGATCGCTGAAGCAGTGTCAGGCCGCGCGCAGCGCTTCCCGAAGCAGGTGCATGAGGGCACCGAGCTGCACGGGCTCAGCCGCGACGTCGTCGACGGCCTCACCGTCGAGCGCACGCGCCGCGAGCCCCTGCTTCTGGTCGATGAGTTCGGCGATCTTCGCGTCGACCGTGTGCGCGGCGATGATGCGCCACGCGGTCACCGGCTCGTCCTGTCCGATCCGGTGCACGCGATCGATCGCCTGGGTCTGCTCGGCAGCCGTCCACGAGAGCTCCGCCAGAACGACGTTCGACGCCGCCTGCAGGTTGAGCCCGACGCCGGCCGCGGTGAGCGAACAGACCGCGATGCCGACCGAGGGGTCACCGTTGAAGTCGTCGATCGCCTGCTGTCGGGCGGTCGAGGACTGATCACCCCTGATCGACACCGAGCGGATTCCGGCCGAGGCGAAATGCGCCTCAGCCTGGTCCATCACATCGATGTGCTTGGCGAAGAACACCACCTTGCCCACGGAGCGCTGCAGCTGAGCGGCGTAGTCGGCGGCGAGATGAGCCTTCGCCTGGCCGATGCGACGCACCATGGTGAAGACGTTATCCCCGCCCGTGCCCGCGGCCTTCGACTCCTCGAGTTCGTTCTGCGCCACGAGACGCACGATGTCCTCGTCGATCTCACCGGCAGCCACGCGCGACGATCCGGCCGACGACGTGCGCGCTTCGACGATGCGGCGGTACCGAGCGGCGAGCCGCTCCCCCAGCTCGCGCTCGGCCTGGCGGATGCCGCGCCCGAACTCGTCGTCGAGCTGCACCGGCAGATCCGCGATGAGCTTGTCGGGCAGGTCTGCCGCGACATCCTTCTTCTTACGTCGCACGATCCCCATCGAGATCACCGCGTCGCGCGCTTCGGGATAGAACGCCTTGTCAGCCGGCGTGAGGCCGGTCGCGTCGAGCTTCTCCATAAGCTCAGGTCCGGGCTTCTCGCCTGTCGTCCAGTCGAGGAAACGCCAGATCGCGTCGAAGTCCTCGACATCGTTGATCAGAGGTGTTCCCGTGAGTGCGAGCAGCAGCGGCTTGCCCCCCGGGGTGCGCTCCCGCACCCGGGACGCGAGCGAGAGCACGTTCTGCGAGCGCTGCGAGCTCAGGTTCTTGATGAAGTGCGCCTCGTCGACGACCATCCCGCGCAGGCCGATGGAAGCCAACCACGACATGTGTCGATCGAGGATCTCGTAGTTCACGATGAAGACATCCGCGAAGGCGTCGATGTCGCTGCCGTCGCCCTGGATCACGGTCGCCCGGCGCTGCGGCGTCCACCGCTCGACCTCGCGCGCCCAGTTCATCTTGACGACGTTCGGCACCACGACGAGCAGCGGATACGCATCGGCGACGGACGCCGCGAGCAGCGATTGGGCGGTCTTGCCGAGACCCGGCTCGTCCGCGAGAAGGAAGCTCCGGTGACCGGCGCGGACCGCCTCGAGGAAGCGGGACTGGTGCACCATGACCTCGAGGCCCTTGGGCGACAGGTGGTCGTACTCGGGGGCGGGCGGAAGATCCATGCTCGCAGCCGCACCCCCTGCACCGGTCTCGAACGCCTTGTACAGGGGTCCCATCAGCTCCCACCCGTCGAGACGACGGCGCGGAGTCGTGGCCGCGCGCGGGGTGAGATCCGGAGCGAGGAACGGGTTGGCGAGCTGTCGCGCCTCGACCGAGGGCGGCGTGACCTGACGCTCCGCGATCGCAGCCGGCACGACCGGCATCTGCACCGGTGCGATGTCGGCGATGATGAGCTCTTCCGGGGCGAGCTCGGCACCGGACTCCAGCAGCCAATCGCGTCGCATGCGCTTCGCCACCGGCGAGGTCGCCTGGTCGGCTTCGAGGAGCTGGATCAGAGAGGTGTCGCGCGCCGCCGTCTTGGCCAGGATCGTCGCGACGCCGTCGAGCCGCTTGAGCAGCTCCGCGCGAGCGTTGTCCGCGATCTCCGGGTCCGCCTTGACGCGCGCGCGCTCCTCGCGGACGAGGAAGGCGATCACCTGGAACTTCACGCGGTTCGTGGGTCCCAGCTTGCCGCGCTGCGACTTCGCCTCGATCTCGCGGACCTTGCGCGCGAGGATGGGGATCAGCGGGGCCTCGTCGTCACGACGAGATGTCTTCTTGCGCCGTGTGGCTGCGGTTGCCGTGGTCGGCATGCTCCTCCTGAGCGTGAAGGCCGAGGCATCCGTGGGATGCGACGACCGTTCTCGATGTCCGCGTGTGGCGTGAGCCAGGACCGTACGAACAGTGGTTCCGGTTTCCGACGATGCGCGAAACGACTCGCGAAGATCGACGACAACCGTTGGTAATAGTATGCCATCGCGCCGGGAGGGCGCAGAATCCGTCGCGGAGAGTTCGGACGTTGTTCAGGCTCAGCCTTCGGCGAGGACCCGCTCGGCGTCGGTGACGTCGGCGGCCATCTGCGACATGAGCTTCTCGATGCCTTCGAAGGCGACCATGCCTCGCAGACGCTCGACGAACTCCACCGTGACGTCGTGCCCGTACAGGTCCAGCTCGGACTCGCCCAGTACATGAGCCTCGACCTGGCGCTCGAGCACGTCGTCGAAGGTCGGGTTCGTGCCGACCGAGATCGCCGCGGGATGCCGGATACCGGTCGCGTGATCGTGCAGCCAGCCGGCGTAGACGCCGTCGGCGGGGACGAACGAGTCGACGGACGCGGAGAGATTCGCGGTCGGGAACCCGAGCTCCCTCCCCCGCTTGAGACCGTGCACGACCTCGCCGCGGACATCGACGTTCCGACCCAGGACCTGGGCGGCGGTCGTGACGTCGCCGGCCAGCAGCAGTTCCCGGATCCACGTGGATGACACTCGGCGGTCGGAGCCCGCCAGGAAGACGTCGTCGACCACCTCGACGGTGAAGCCGTGGAGCGGACCGAGCTCGCGCAACAGCGCAGGGGTTCCCGCGCCGCCGCGGCCGAAACGGAAGTCCTCGCCGACGAGCACGGTCGACACATGCAGAGCGCCGACGAGGATGTCGGCGACGAAATCCTCGGCGCTGCGCGATGCGAACTCCGCATCGAAGGTCAGGAGCAGCGTGGCATCGAGCTCGAGTTCGCCGAGGAGCTCGATCTTGCGCTCGACCGTGACCACGTTCTCGGGGCAGCGGTCGGGCCGGAGCACCGCGAGGGGGTTCCGATCGAACGTCACTGCCACGGAACGCTCGCCGGTCTCGGCGGCCTTCTGACGCAGTCGTCGGATCACGGCACGGTGGCCCGCATGGACGCCGTCGAACTTTCCGATCGCGACGACCGAGGATCCGAAATCGGCCGGGACCTCTCGCGGATCGCGGAAGACGATCACGCAGTCACCTCAGTGCGCTCGCCCACCTGCACGGAGCGAGCCGGCCGGTGCGTGCGGAGCCACCAGATCCCGAACACGGGAAGCACGAGCGGGATGAACAGATATCCGCGTCCGAACATCGACCACACCGTGTCGTGCGGGAACAGATCGGGCAGGAAGACGCTCAGGGCGCCGACGACGATGACGCCGGTGAGCTCGAACACGATCGCGATCCACGCGATCGTGTACCACCCGCTCCTCTTCGCGAGCACCAGAGCGAGGGTGGCCAGCACGTAGACCGCGGCGGCGAGCGCCGACAGCGCGTATGCAAGCGGCGCCTCGTCGAACTGGCGGAAGATCTGCACGAAGCTCCGCCCGGTCGCGGCGAGAGCCATGACGGCGTAGACGATCACGAGAACGCGGCCGATGCCGGTCATTCGAGAGGAGGGGACGGAGGTGCTCATAGCTCCATACATTCTACGCGCGGCGCGTCGGCACCGGATGCGTGCGCCGCGACAGCGCTCACGCGACCTGGACGGTCCAGATGACGTGCATGCGCCACACCATGACGGCGACCGCGAGGGCGGCGACTCCGAGGATCACCGTGCTCCATCTGCTGCGCTCCATGAGCGCCCACAGCACTGCTCCGATCGGCAGCAGCACTGCGGAGACCAGGTACACCCAGTACTCGAGGAGATCTCCGGTCGGCGGGTTGCCGGCGAAGGGCGCGACGATCGCCGCCACGACCTGGACGATCAGGAGGAGCTCCACGAGAGCGAGCGCGCCCACCGAGTAATCGCTCGGGCGGCGACCGACGAGCCCGAGCACGAGACAGAAGGCCCCCGCCGCGACCGCCACGGAGACCTGCAGGATCGTCAGCCACAGGATCATCGCGCGGCCTCGGGCATGTTCATGGCGCTCTTGAGGTCTGCCCCGCGCTTCTCGACGACGCCGACGAGGTTCCCCTCCGGATCGACGGCCGCGGCGCGGTCGCCGTCCAGTCGCGGCGCCTGCCCTGCGAGACGCTTCCCGTGCCGCAGATCGGTGGCCTCGGCGGCCGACACGTCGAGGATGGCCAGGACACGAGCGGCCGCCTGCGCGGGAGTCATGAGCGTCGCTCCCCCGAGGTCATCGACGCCGACCGCGTCAGCCACATCGAAGTCTCCGACTCGGGAGCGTCGGAGCGCGGTGAGATGGCCGCCGACCCCGAGATCCTCGCCCAGATCACGGGCGAGAGAGCGGATGTAGGTGCCCGACGAGCAGTCGACGACGACGTCGAGTTCGAGGAAGCCCTCGCCCTGCCGCTGAGCGAGCACATCGAACCGTGACACGGTGACCTCGCGCGCAGCGAGGACGACCTCCTCGCCAGCGCGGACCCGGTCGTAGGCGCGACGGCCGTCGACCTTGATGGCCGAGACCGAGCTGGGAACCTGAGAGATCACGCCGGTGAGTGCTGTCACCCCGGCGGCGATGCGGTCCGGCGTCACGGTGCTCCATGCATCGTCCGCCGCGCGGGTCAGGATCTCACCGTCCGCATCGTCGGTGTGTGTCGTCTGCCCGAGCCTGATCGTCGCCTCATACGTCTTGTCGGCTCCGACCACGTACGTGAGCAGACGGGTCGCGCCTTCGACGCCGATCACGAGCAGCCCCGTAGCCATCGGGTCGAGCGTCCCGGCATGACCGACCTTCCGCGTCCCGAGCGCGCGCCGAGTGCGAGCGACCACATCGTGGCTGGTGAGTCCAGCCGGCTTGTCGACGAGAAGGATGCCGGGTGAGACCATCTCTCCAGCCTACGGCGCGTTCGCCTGTGCCCTCGAACACGACCGCTCGAGCACCGTCGCCTAGGCTTGCCTCCGTGCCCCCGAACACGCGTCCCACCGGTGCTCCCTCTGCATCGCTCATCGAGTGGTATCGGCGGACCGCACGCGAGCTGCCCTGGCGACGATCCGATTTCCACGACGACTACGGCGCCTGGGGAACCCTCGTGAGCGAGTTCATGCTGCAGCAGACGCCGGTCTCCCGGGTGATCCCTCACCTCAAGGCATGGCTCGAGCGTTGGCCGACACCTGCGGCACTCGCATCCGCGACGCCTGCCGAGGTCGTGCAGCAGTGGGCGAACCTGGGATATCCACGCCGTGCGCTCTGGCTGCATCGTGCCGCCATCGAAGTCACGGAGAGGCACGGCGGCGTCGTGCCTCGCGATGTCGATGCCCTCCTTCGACTGTCCGGCATCGGAGACTACACAGCGCGGGCGGTGGCCGTGTTCTCCTACGGCGACCGTCATCCGGTGGTCGACACGAACACACGTCGTGTGCTGGCCAGATCGGTGCTCGGTCAGGCGCATCCCGGGTCGCCGTCACGCCGCGACCTCGAGCTGATGGAGTCCCTGCTTCCCGCGGATGACGTCGAATCCGCCGTGTACAACGCCGCCGCGATGGAGCTGGGAGCCACGGTGTGCACCGCGCGGAGACCACGGTGCGAATCCTGTCCGCTGCTCGGCACCTGTGCGTGGGTCGCCGCCGGACGGCCGGACACCGGCGACAACCGGCGACGCCAGGCCGCGTTCGAGGGCTCGGACCGTCAGGCCCGAGGAGCGGTGCTGCGCGTGCTCCGCGCAGCATCTCCCGACTCTGTACCGACCGACGCCGTGGTCCCCGAGTGGCCCGATGCACTGCAACGCGACCGGGCGATCGATTCACTGATCGCGGACGGGTTGGCCGAAGCCGACGGGGACATGCTCTCGCTCCCCCGCTGACCGCAGGTGCGACGGGTCCCTCAGACGTACTGACCGATCCGGTGCGCGAGCACCGTCAGCTCCACGCGCGTGCGCACCTCGAGTTTCGCGAACACTCTGCCGAGATGGACCTCGACGGTCCGCACCGATACGTGGAGCGACTCCGCGATGTCCCTGTTCGAGGCCCCCGCCACTGCGAGCATCGTGACCTCGAGCTCACGTGTCGTGAGCATCGGTTCCCAGATGCGACGAGACGTCGCGAGAGGATCGCCGGACGACGCGCCACCGACCGCATCCGCCTGCAGTCGCGCGAGCCGCATGGCCACGGCGCGGGCCCAGGCCGTTGCGCCTGACACCTCCAGCAGACTGCGTGCGGCCTCCAGGTGCTCCCTGGCGCGTGCGACGTCGCCGGTGATGAGGCAACGCGTGCCGATCATCGCCTCGACACGTCCGCGCGAGAAGGGCGAGGGAATCGACCTGGCCGCCTCGACGACCCCGGCGCGCACCGAGCGCCACTCCTCGTCGGAGCAGCTCAGCATGCGCGCGCGCAGGTCCTGAGCGAGCGAGATCCCCGGGGGCTCGACCCGACGTCTGCGCGCTCGGTCCCGCTCTCCCACGAGCACGGCCTCTTCCAGTCCCGGCACCGAGAGCGTCGTCTGCGGAGCCCCGGCGTCACGCCAGAGCCGCATGAAGGCCGCCGCCTTCTCGAAGCCCCCGGCGAGGAACGCCTCGATGCCGCGATCCACGAGATCATCGATCCGCATGGCAGGCGGCAGCGCCGCGGTGAGCGACCGCGCGAACGGCCCCAGATGGCCGAGGACCGCGAGATCGAGACGGCGAGCGATCATCGCTGCGAGCCCTGCGAACGGGATCGTGACCGGCAGGTCGAGCGCCGACCGCATGAGCTTCGTGCGGGCGGTCCCGATGTCGCCGCTCCACATGATCAGAAGCACCTCGACGACGGCCCGGTAGGCGCCCACGAGCGGGCTCCGCTCGAATCCGGCGACGAACGGGTCGACCTCGACACCGATTCCGGAGCCACCAGCCGCCAGAAAGCCCAGGCCCTGTTCGATCTCTCCGTCCATCGCGGCGTGGAGCGCCCGCAGCATCCCGCCGGTGAGCGGCCCCGCCCCGTGGATCTCCGCATCGACGTCCCGATCCCCGGCGATGAGCCAGGCGAGGGCGACGACAGGATCCCGCAGATCGGCGTCGGCCGCGGTCCTGCCCGCTCCCTCACGGAGCGCGGCGATCCAGGAGCGCATCCCCTCACGATCTCCGCGCTCAGCGCAGAGCACAGCGGCGAACGCCGTAGCTCGGGCCCAGAGATACCGTTCCTCCTCTCCCGCGCCCTCCGGGCGGAGCCCGAGGGGATCGATCCGAGGGACCGCTCCGTGCAGATGCGTCTGCGCGATGAGCAGCCCTCCCAGCGCCTGCAGCCGATGATGCTCCTGGGCGTCGGGGAACAACCCGCTGAGCAGACTCACCGCCTCGACCGCGAAACCGGCAGCGATCGCCGAGACACCCGCGACAGCTGTCGCCTCATCCCGCTCCGCCCCGGTCGCATGCGCAGCTGCCTCTGCCGCCAGGTGCATGGCCCGTTCGTTCGCCCCGGCCTCGGAGAGCGACCGCGCGATCCGGGTCAGCTCCGCAGCGGTCCCGGGCGCCCCGTGCAACGAGGCGCGGGCGAGATGCCAATCCGCATCGACCCGTTCTCCGCGTGCGTGGAAGACACGGTGCAGGCGGGCGTGCACGCGAACAGCCGCGGACGCCCCCGTCGTGGATCGCAACCAGATCGCGAGGCGCGGATCCGCGAGACGTACACGACCCGCACGGATGTCGAGGAGATCCGAGACCGTGCACGCCGCGAGATCGTGCGCCGAGCGACCGTCGAAATCGAGCAGCGGCTCCACCCGATCGTCCAGCCGCATCGACACCGCGATCAGCAGCTCGCGGTCTCGCGGCAGCAACTCGAGGTCCGCGAACAACGAGGCGATGGAGTCGACCATCGGCAAGGGTGACGGCAGCGGTCTGAGACCGTGTCGCTGCGACTGATCGAGTTTCTGCGCGACCGCCACGACCGTCGAGGCGTCAGCGGTGACCTCCGCCACGATTCGCGCCACGACATGCGGGGCGCACCCGAGATCATGAGCCAGAAGGTCGTCGAGGAGTGCCTCGAAGACACCCGTCGTCACCGAAGGCGCAATGCGCGCACGAAGAACGTCTATTCCGAACCCCCCAGCCCGAACGAGCGTCCGCTCGTCAGGCTGAGGATATCAAGCACCCGACCGGCTCAGCCGAGGTGCTGGAATATCACGCGGGGGTGTCGTCGTCTTCCTGACGAAGGTAGGGATCAGCATCTCCGGCGTGAGACGCCGAGGATGCGAGTTTCGCCACCTCGGCATCACGTTCCTGCGCTTCGCGGAGCAGTGCCGAGATGTGATCGGCGTTCTCCGGCAGCGCATCAGGGATGAACTCGAGAGTCGGCACCAGGCGAGTGCTCAGCTGACGACCCACCTCACTGCGCAGCATCCCCGTGGCGGATGTCAGGGCGGCGCCACTGGACACCCGCTCCTCTTCGGTGCCGAGCACCGTGTAGAACACCGATGCATGCTGCAGATCTCCGCTGACGCGGACGTCGGTGATCGTCACGAATCCGAGGCGCGGATCGCGCAGCCCCTTCTCGAGGCGCTCGGCGAGGATCACACGAATACGATCGGCCAGACGTGCCTGTCGTTCACCAGCCATTGTTCTCTCCCTCTACGTACCCTTCGGGCGAGGATGCATGGTGCACCCTCGCCCGAAGATATCGAACTCGATCAGCCGCGAGGCTTCTCGACCAGCTCAGTGGTCTCGATCTCGTCACCGATCTGGATGTCGTTGTACTTGCCGAGGCCGATACCGGCTTCGTAGTCCGTACGCACCTCGGTGACGTCGTCCTTGAAGCGGCGCAGCGACTCGATGGCGAGGCCATCGGCCAGCACGACACCGTCGCGGATGACGCGAGCCTTGGCGTTTCGCGTGATCGTTCCCGACCGCACGATGACACCGGCGATGTTGCCGAACTTCGAGGAGCGGAACACCTCGCGGATCTCGGCGACGCCCGACTGGACCTCTTCGTACTCCGGCTTGAGCATGCCCTTGAGCGAGCTCTCGATCTCGTCGATCGCGTTGTAGATGACGGAGTAGAACCGGATGTCCACGCCCTCACGCTGAGCGCGCTCACGCGCCTTCGTGTCGGGGCGGACGTTGAAGCCCACGATGATCGCATTGTCGATCGTCGCGAGGTTGACGTCGGACTCGGTGATCGCACCGACACCGCGGTGGATGATGCGGAGCTGGACCGAGTCGTCGACCTCGATCTTGAGCAACGACTCCTCGAGCGCCTCGACGGCACCGGAGACGTCACCCTTGATGATGAGGTTGAGCGACTCGACCTTGCCCTCTTCGAGAGCACGGGTGAAGTCCTCGAGCGAGATGCGCTTGCGGGCCTTGGCCAGCTGGGCGTTGCGCTCGACCGCTTCACGCTTCTCAGCGATCTGACGGGCCATACGGTCCTCTTCGGTCACGATGAAGACGTCGCCGGCACGCGGCACCGAGTTGAGACCCTGCACCTGCACCGGACGCGACGGGTAGGCCTCGAGGACCTGCTCGCCGTTCTCATCCGCCATCGCCCGGACGCGGCCGTAGGCCGTGCCTGCGACGATCGCGTCACCGATGCGGAGCGTTCCGGACTGGATCAGCACGGTGGCGACCGAACCGCGGCCCTTGTCGAGCTTCGCCTCGATGGCGACACCACGAGCTGCCTTGTTCGGGTTGGCCGTGAGGTCGAGACCCGCGTCAGCAGTCAGCAGCACGGCGTCCAGGAGGTCCTGGATTCCGGTGTTGGCACGTGCCGACACGTCGACGAACATGACGTCTCCGCCATACTCCTCGGCGACCAGACCGTACTCGGTGAGCTGCTGGCGCACCTTGCCGGGGTTGGCGTCGGGCTTGTCGACCTTGTTCACCGCGACCACGATCGGCACGTTCGCCGCCTGGGCGTGGTTCAGGGCCTCGACCGTCTGCGGCATGATGCCGTCGTCGGCTGCGACCACGAGGATCGCGAGGTCCGTGACCTGCGCTCCGCGGGCACGCATGGCGGTGAACGCCTCGTGACCCGGGGTGTCGATGAAGGTGATGGCACGCTCGATGCCCTCGTGCTCCGTCCACACCTGGTACGCACCGATGTGCTGGGTGATGCCTCCGGCCTCACCCTCGATGACGTTGGTCTGGCGGATGGCGTCGAGCAGTCGGGTCTTACCGTGGTCGACGTGACCCATGACGGTGACCACGGGGGGACGGATCTCGAGGTCGTCCTCGCTCTCCGCCTCCAGCTCGGCCTCGAGGTCGAGACCGAAGCCCTCGAGGAGCTCCTTGTCCTCGTCCTCGGGCGAGACCATCTGGATCTTGTAGCCGAGCTCGGCACCCAGGACCTCGAACGTCGCCTCGTCCAGCGACTCGGTGGCCGTGGCCATCTCGCCGAGGTTGAAGAGGATCGTCACGAGGGTGCCCGGCTGAACCGTGTACCCGGTCAGCGTCTCGATCTTGTCGGCGAAGTCGGCGATCGATGCGCCGCGACGCATGCGGATGATCTCTCCGTTGCCGCGGGTGACGTTGACGCCACCGACGACCGGAGCACTCCGCATCTAGAATTCCTGCCGCATCGCCCGCCGCGACT
>NZ_DALZXX010000012.1:0-43807 GCF_031988965.1 Microbacterium sp. | reverse complement strand
CACGCCGCGCAGCTGCGTGGTTCTGGACCGCCGCGCTGCTCCTGCTGGGGCCCATCGCGATGTACCGCATCGACGCGATCGCGGTGCCGCTGGCCGTGGTCGGGGGACTGTGGCTGGCCCGTCGCCCCGCCGTCGCGGCCGCTCTGCTCACGATCGGCGCCTGGATCAAGATCTGGCCGGCGGCTCTCGTCCTCGCGGCGGTCGTGGCCTCGCGACACCGCATGCGCATCGCCCTCACCGCAGCCGCTGTGACGGCGGGCGTCATCGGAGCGCTCCTGCTCCTCGGAGCCGACACCGAGATCTTCGGCTTCCTGACAGCGCAGACCGGGCGCGGCCTGCAGATCGAGGCCGTCGCCGCGACGCCGTTCCTCTGGATGGCGCTCGTCGGTGCGGCCCGCATCGAGTACAGCTTCGACATCCTCACCTTCCAGATCGTCGCGCCGGGCGCCGACGCGGTCGCGGCCGTGCTGACACCGCTCATGGTCGTGCTCGTCGGGGTGGTCACCGCGATCGGCGCCATGAAGACGATGCGAGGAGCATCCTTCTCGCGCCTCTTCCCGCCCCTCGCCCTCTCTCTCGTGCTCGCGCTGATCGTGATGAACAAGGTCGGTTCTCCGCAGTTCCAGTCGTGGGTGATCGCTCCGGTAATCCTCTGGTTCGTCGTCGACCGGACGAGGGCCGCGACGTCGGCCGTCATCGCACTCGCCCTGTGCGCGCTGACCTGCCTCGTCTACCCGCTGACCTATGACGCTCTTCTGCGCGCGGATCTCGTCCCCATCGCGATCCTGACCCTCCGCAACGTCCTGCTCGTGGTCGGACTCGTCGTCGGCATCCGTGCCCTCGTCGCCGTGCCGACTCCTGGCCCCACCCACCCCAAGGAGTGAACCCATGCTGATCGCCTTCTCCGTCGCGCCGAGCGGTACCCCTGCCGACGGCTCCGAGCGCTCCGACGCCTCGGTGCACGACGCCGTCGCCGCCGCCGTCAAGGTCGTGCGCGAGTCCGGGCTGCCTCATCGCACGACGAGCATGTTCACCGAGATCGAGGGGCCCGACTGGGATTCCGTCATGGACGTCGTCAAGCGCGCGACCGAGGCGGTGCTGCCGTTCGGCTCTCGAGTCTCGCTCGTGCTGAAGGCCGACATCCGCCCCGGATACACGGGCGAGCTGGACGCGAAGATCGATCGCCTGGAGTCGACGATCGAGGAGTCCGACGGCCGGTAGACTCGACGGGTGAATCCCTCGACTGAATCGAGGGGTGCGGCGAAGTGGGCGCTCCTCTCCCTCGCCATCGGCAGCTTCGGCATCGGCATGACCGAGTTCGTCATCATGGGCCTGCTGCCCGACATCGCGACCGAGCTGCTCCCCACGCAATGGGCCGCCAGCCCGGAAGACGCTCTGAGTCAGGCCGGCTGGCTGATCTCGCTGTATGCGCTGGGCGTCGTCGTCGGTGCTCCGACGATCGCCGGTTTCGTGGCGCGGTTCCCCCGGCACCGGGTGATGATCGGACTCGCGCTCGCGCTGACGCTGTTCAACGCCCTCACCGTGGTGCTGCCGACCTTCGAGCTGGTCGGCGCATCGCGGTTCCTCGCCGGTCTGCCGCACGGCGCCTACTTCGGCATCGGTGCTCTGGTCGCTGCGGACGTGATGGGGCCCGGCAAGCGTGCGAAGGGCGTCGCGTTCATCCTCACCGGACTCACGATCGCCAACGTGGTGGGGGTGCCGTTCGGCACGTTCCTCGGCCAGCAGTTCGGCTGGCGCGCCGCGTTCGCGGTGGTCGCTCTCGTCTTCGCGCTCGCGACGCTGTGCATCGTGTTCTTCGTGCCTGCGCATCCTGGATCGCCCGGTCGGACGATGCGGGAAGAGCTGGGGGTCTTCCGGATTCCGCAGGTCTGGTTCGCGCTCGGAATCGGAGCGATCGGATTCGGCGGCTTCTTCGCGGTCTACAGCTACATCGCGCCGCTCGTCACGGACGTCGCAGGCTCGCCCGAGTGGGCGGTGCCGATCGTCCTCGTGCTGATGGGCCTCGGGATGACCGCGGGCAACATCGTCGGCGGGCACCTCGCCGACATCGATCTGCGCCGCACGCTGCTGATCGGCCTCGCGGTACTGGCTCTCGTCCTCGCTCTCCTGGGCGCGCTGTCCTTCTGGATCGTCACGCTCAGCGTCCTCGTGTTCGTGGTCGGCTTCGTGTCATCGGTGCTGAGCCCCACGATCCAGACGCGGCTGATGGACGTCGCCGGAGACAACCAGTCGATCGCCGCCGCTCTCAACCACTCGGCGCTGAACATCGGCAACAGCCTGGGCGCGTTCCTCGGCGGCGTCGTGATCGCCGCCGGGTGGGGATACACCGCTCCGTCGTGGACCGGCGCGCTGCTCGCGGTCGCCGGTCTGCTCATTGCTCTGGTGTCGTACCGGGTCGACGCGAGACGGTCCGCTCTGGCCTCGCTCTAGTTCGCCACTTGAGCCGTAGAGTGACGGGATGAGTGACACCGACGAGCTCCCGGTCGCGGGAACGGTGGTGCTGCTTCGTGCAGGGGCCGTGGGTGTCGAGGTGCTTCTCATCCGGCGTCCGGACCGCGGATCGTTCGCGGCAGCGTGGGTGTTCCCCGGCGGCAAGGTCGAGACGGGCGACAGATCTCCCGGTGCGGATGAGCAGGACGATGCGCGCCTCGCAGCCGCGCGCGAGACCTCGGAGGAGGTCGGCCTGTCGATCACCGGACCGATGCCCGCGCTGTCCCGCTGGCAGCCGCCGCGCGAGGCACCCGTGCGCATCCGCACGTGGTTCTTCCTCGCGGAGGCGCCCGACAGGCCGTTGTCGCCCTCGCCGGGTGAAGTCGCGGACGTGGCCTGGGTCACCCCTGCCGAGGCTCTGCGTCGCCATGCCGCAGGGGAGTGGATGCTCTATCCGCCCACGTGGATGACGCTGCACGGGTTGAGCCGATTCGCGAGTGCTCGCGATGCGTTCGACGCCGCCGGGACGGCGGAGATGTTCGCGACGCGGATCGAGCGGACCGAGGCGGGCACCGTCTTCGCCTGGGGAGCGCTGCGGCTGGAGACCGGGGCCCTGCCCTGGCGCCTCGTCGACACCGACCGGTCGGGGTAGTCGGAAGGACTAGGCGGCGAGCAGCCTGCGCAGATGCCCTCCGACGGCCTCCGTCTCGATCAGGAATCCGTCGTGGCCGAAGTCGCTGGTGAGCACGACGGCGTCCGGTCCGTCGAGGGTGTTCGGGATGCTCCGGGCGATCCGATGCTGTCCATCCACGGGGAACAGTCGATCGCTGTCGATGCCCAGCACGAGTGTGGTCGCAGACACGGTGCGCAACGCCTCTTCGACGCCGCCCCGGTCGCGCCCGACATCGTGCGAGTTCATCGCCTCGACGAGGGTGACGTAGCTGTTGGCGTCGAACCGCCGAGTGAACTTGTTGCCGTGGAAATCGAGGTACGACTCGACGGCGAAGCGTCCGCCGTGTCCGAGTGGCGAGACGTCGGACTGCCACGAGCGCTGGAATCGCTGGTTCAGTTCGATCGGACTGCGGTAGTTCAGCAGAGCCATGCGACGAGCGAGCGCGAGGCCTCGATGCGGCCCGTCGCCGTCGGCGAGATCGTAGTAATCGCCGCCCTGGAAGCGCGGATCCATGCGGATGGTCCCGAGCTGCACGGTGTTCAGCGCGATCTGGTCGGCCGTGGTGACCGGCGGCGAGGAGAGCACGGCGAGCCGTTCGACGCGCTCGGGATGCGAGATCGCCCACTCCAGGGCATGCATCCCTCCCATGGATCCGCCGATCACGGCCGCCCAGGCGTCGATGCCGAGGGCGTCGGCGAGGCGTACCTGCGCGGCGACCTGATCGCGGATCGTCAGGTAGGGGAAGCGCGAGCCCCACTCGTACCCGGACGGGGCGATGCTCGCCGGACCGGTCGACCCCTGGCATCCGCCCAGCATGTTCGGAGCGATCACGAACCAGCGATCGGTGTCCAGCGGTGCTCCGGGGCCCGTGATGTCCTCCCACCATCCCGCCGTCGGGTGGCCGGCGCCTGCGCTGCCACGCACATGGCTGTCACCGGTGAGCGCGTGGAGGACGAGGATCGCGTTGTCGCGCGACTCGTTCAGTTCGCCCCAGGTCTCGAAGGCGAGACGGATGCTCGGCAGCTCCGCCCCGCTCTCGGTGCGGAAGGCGCCGAAAGTCGCGAAGCGACGGTCTCCGGCGGGATCGCCGTCTTGCCATGCGCCCGTCGCCGGTGGTCGCGCACGGAGCAGCCGGACGTCGGCCTCCGTCACGGGTGCCGAGGGCACCGTGTCCTCGGAAGTCGTCTGCCAGTCCATGACACCCATTCTCGCGTGGTCGGTGACGCCTCGGCCGAAGGTTACGTCTCGGTGTGCCGCCTGCACGCACAGATGCCCCGGACCGGAGTCCGGGGCATCTCGGCGTGCAGGGTCGTGGATCAGGCGCGAGCCGCCTCCGACACACGGCGTGCTGCGGCGAGGGCCTCGTCGAGGTCCGCCTTCAGATCGTCGATGTTCTCGATGCCGACCGAAAGGCGCACGAGGCCGGGGGTGACGCCGGCGGTGAGCTGCTGCTCGGGCGTGAGCTGCGCGTGCGTGGTCGATGCGGGGTGGATGACGAGCGAGCGCACGTCGCCGATGTTGGCGAGGTGGCTGAACAGCGACAGGCTGTTGACGAACTCGCGTCCCGCCTCCACGCCGCCCTTGAGCTCGAACGACAGCACAGCCCCGACGCCCTTGGGAGCGTACTCGTTCGCCTTGGCGTACCACGGCGAGGACGGCAGGCCCGAGTAGTTGACGGACGCGACGTCGTCGCGGTTGTCGAGCCACTCGGCGATGTCCTGCGCGTTCTGCACGTGGCGCTCGATGCGCAGCGACAGCGTCTCGATGCCCTGGATGAGGTTCCAGGCGCTCTGCGGCGCGATGGCCGAGCCCAGGTCGCGCAGCAGCTGCACACGGGCCTTGATGATGTAGGCGAGCGGGTCGCCGACGGCGGCGGTGTAGCTGGCGCCGTGGTAGGAGGGGTCGGGCTCGGTGAGCCCCGGGAAGCGCTCGACGTTCTTCGACCACTCGAAGGTGCCGCCGTCGATGATCACGCCGCCGATGGTGGTGCCGTGGCCGCCGAGGAACTTGGTGACCGAGTGCACCACGATGTCTGCGCCGTGCTCGAACGGACGGATCAGGTACGGGGTCGCGATCGTGTTGTCGACGATCAGCGGGACGCCGCCCTCGTGCGCCACGTCGGCGACGGTGCGGATGTCGAGGATGTTGATCTGCGGGTTGCCGATGGTCTCGGCGAAGAACAGCTTCGTGTTCGGGCGGACCGCGCGGCGCCACTCCTCGGGGTCGTCCTGGTTCTCGACGAACGTGACCTCGATGCCGAGCTTTGCGAGCGTGTACTTGAAGAGGTTGTACGTGCCGCCGTAGATCGAGCTCGACGACACGATGTGGTCGCCCGCCTGCGCGATGTTCAGGACCGCGAAGGTCGACGCGGCCTGGCCGCTGGAGAGGACGAGGGCGCCGGTGCCCCCCTCGAGCGCGGCGAGGCGCTGTTCCAGCACATCCTGGGTCGGGTTCTGGATGCGGGTGTAGATGTTGCCGAACTCGGCCAGGGCGAACAGGTTCGCCGCGTGGTCCGCGCTGTCGAACACGTACGACGTGGTCTGGTAGATCGGCGTGGCACGTGCCTTGGTCACCGGGTCGGGAGCGGCGCCGGAGTGGATCTGCTTGGTCTCGAAACGCCAGGTCTCGGGTGCGGACATGTGTTCCCCCTGGAACTGTGGGACGGTCGATTCGGCTGATGCCGTTGCAAGCGAGAGTACGGACTATCGCTGACTGTCAACAGTGAGCGGGAAATGTGACGTAACAGTGAGCGCCCGCGTTTCCGCGCGCGACGGCCGCCATAGCGCGTCAGAGGTCGTACGGTGGAGCCATGGCTATCAGGCGTGCAGTGGTGACAGGTGCGAGCTCGGGGATCGGGGAGGCGACGGTTCGCGCATTGAGATCTCGCGGGTGGGAGGTCGTCGGCGTCGCACGCCGGGCCGACCGCCTCGCCGCGCTGTCGGCCGAGACCGGTGCGTCGACCATCGCATGCGACCTCACGGATTCGGACTCGGTCGCCGCGCTCGTCGACGAGCTCCGTGCCTCAGGACCGGTGCACGCTCTCGTGCAGGTCGCGGGCGGGGCACGCGGAACGGATCGCGTCGAAGACGGATCCATCGATGACTGGCAGTGGATGTACGACGCGAACGTGCTGTCGAGTCAGCGCCTGGTCGCGGGCCTGCTGCCGCTGCTGCGACTCGCCGCCTCGGAGGACGGACACGCCGACACGCTCTTCGTGACGTCGACCGCGGCCCAGGTGGCGTATGCGGGCGGCGGGGGATACAACGCCGCGAAGGCCGCGCAGTCGATGCTCGTGCACGCCCTGCGCCTCGAGCTCAACGGTGAGCCGATCCGTGTCTCGGAGATCGCACCGGGACTCGTGCACACCGAGGAGTTCACCCTCAACCGCCTGGGCGGCGATACGGTCGCAGCTGAAGCCGTGTACTCGGGCGTCGAGGCGCCGCTGCTCGCCGAAGACGTCGCCGATGTGATCGCCTATGCGCTGGATGCGCCCGGCCACGTGAACCTCGACCTCGTCACGATGCGCCCGGTCGCCCAGTCTGCGAACCATCTGCTCGCGCGCGGGCCGCTGCGCGTGCGCCCGGTCGACTGAGCGGTGACCTCTCGCACGCTGGTCGAGCTCGCCGAGGCGGGGGAGATCGACCGGGGATGGGCGGACGCCCTCGCCCCGGCGCAGGATGTCATCAGTGGACTGGGTGAGCGGCTCCGCGCGGAGCAGGCGGAGGGGCGCGGCTACCTGCCGGCGGGTGAGCAGGTGCTCCGCGCCTTCCGACGACCGCTCTCCGAGGTCCGCGTGCTGATCACCGGCCAGGATCCGTATCCGACTCCAGGGCACCCGATCGGTCTGTCCTTCGCGGTCGATCGCGCGGTTCGACCGCTTCCGCGCAGCCTCGCGAACATCTATCGCGAGCGGGAGAGCGACCTCGGCATCCCTCCGGCGTCGCATGGCGACCTCACGGCCTGGAGCGAGCAGGGCGTGCTCCTCCTCAACAGGGTGCTGACCGTTCGACCCGGGGAGGCGGGATCGCACCGGGGATGGGGGTGGGAGACCGTCACCGAGCTCGCCATCCGGGCCCTCGTCGCGCGGGACCAGCCGCTCGTCGCCGTCCTCTGGGGCAGAGACGCCGCGAAGCTGCAGCCGATGCTCGGGTCGATTCCCGTCATCGCCTCGGCGCATCCTTCGCCGCTGTCGGCGAGTCGGGGGTTCTTCGGTTCGCGCCCGTTCTCTCGGGTCAACACGCTTCTGGAAGAGCTCGGAGAGGCCCCCGTGGACTGGCGCGTCGACGGGGAGCTGCCCCTAAGCTGATCGCATGCAGTTCGAGCCCGGTGATCGCCGCCGCGTCCTGCCGCGCCATCTGCGCCCGCAGTCGGCTCCCGAGGTCTTCTCGTACACGATCCGCGCGGCCAGGTCGGCCGATCTTCCGCACATCCGCGAGATCTACAACCATTTCGTGAGCAACTCGGTGGTCACGCTCGACGAACGTCGCAGCAGCATCCCGTACTGGCGGGAGAAGTTCGCCCTGCTGAGCAAGCTCGATCTGCCGTTCCTCGTCGCCGTCTCGCCGACCGGCGTGGTGATCGGCTACGCGCTCGCGCAGCCGTGGGCAGGCAAGAACGCCTACAGGTTCACCGTCGAGGACTCGATCTACCTGGGGCCGGGCGCCGGCGGGAAGGGGCTCGGTGTCGCACTGCTGCAGGCGCTGATCGACGGCTGCGAGCAGCTGGGCATCAGGGAGATGGTCGCCGTGATCAGCGACACCAAGGCCGAGGCGTCGATCCGTCTGCACGCCAAGCTGGGCTTCGTCGAGGCTGGTCGCATGGGCCGAGTCGGCCACAAGTTCGGCCGCGACCTCGGCACGGTGTACATGCGTCGGGCATTGCGTCCGGCTCGACGGCGACGGCTGTTCGGCGCGGTCTCCGGTCGCTGACCCCGCGCGCGTGCCCCGAGCCGGGCCGATCCGACCGGGGTCAGCCCTCGGAGCCGGGTATCACCGGGATCGCCGCCAGGAGCGTCTTCGTGTACTCATGCGTCGGATGCAGCAGCACGTCGGTCATGGCTCCGCGCTCGACGATGCTCCCGTCCTTCATCACCACCACCGTGTCGCACAGGTTCTGGACCACCCCGATGTCGTGAGACACCAGCACGAGCGTGAGGTCGGTCGTGCGCCGCAGCTCGATGAGCAGTTCGAGGATCTGGGCACGCACCGTCACGTCGAGGGCGGACAGCGGCTCGTCTCCGATCAGGATGCGCGGGCGGTGCACGATGGCCCGAGCGAGGGCGATGCGCTGGCGCTGACCACCCGAGAACTCGTGCGGGTAGCGGTCGCCCATGTCGGGCTCGAGTCCGACCTGGGCGAGCACCTCGCGCACGCGGGAGGCATGATCGCCGTCGATGCCGAGTGCCCAAAGCGGTTCGCCGATGATCTGCGCGGCGGTCATGCGCGGGTCCAGCGATGCATAGGGATCCTGGAAGACCAGGCCGGTCTGACGGCGCAGCCAGTGCAGCGACCGCGCGGGGGCTGAGGCGTCCACCGGCCGTCCGTCGACGGTGACGTGCCCGGCGGTCGGCCGGTCGAGGCCGAGCAGCAGGCGGATGAGTGTGGACTTGCCCGATCCCGACTCGCCGATGATCCCCACGGACGATCCCTCGACGACGTCGAGGTCGGTGGGCGCGAGAGCGGTCTGTGTCCGCGTGCGCTCGAAGACCGATCTCTTCGGCACGACGAACTCGCGGCTGAGTCCGCGCGCCTCCAGCAGACTCATCGTGCGTCTCCCTGCGGTCGCCAGAGCGTGGCGGTGGCGTCGCGCAGGAGACCCTGGGTGACGGGTGAGGCGGGCGCGCTCAGAAGCGTGCTCACGGGCGCGTGCTCGACGACACGCCCGTTCTCGAGGACGACGCCGTCCGTGGCCACCTGCGACAGCACTGCGAGGTCGTGGGTGATGAACACGAGGGACATCCCCTCCTCCTCGACCAGACGCAGCATGAGCGAGAGGATCTCGGCCTGGATCGTGACGTCGAGCGCGGTGGTGGGCTCGTCCGCGATGAGCAGGCGCGGTCGGCAGGCGAGGGCCATCGCGATCGCCACTCGCTGTCGCTGACCGCCGGAGAGCTGATGCGGGTAGCGGTCGACGATGGATTCGGGATCGGGCAGGCGTACCCGTGCCGCTTCCTGAACTGCGCGTGCCCGGGCCTCGCGTCGGCCGATCCCTTCATGGATCCGGATCGACTCGGCGATCTGCCTGCCCACCGTGCGGATCGGGTTCAGCGCGGTGCGCGGCTCCTGGAAGACGATGCCGATCTCGTCTCCCCGGAGTCGCGCGAGCTCGCGGTCGGGGAGCCCGATGAGCTCGGTGCCTTCCCAGCGGATGCTCCCCGAGGCGCGGGCCCCGTCGGGAAGGAGACCGAGGACAGCGAGTGCGGTGAGCGACTTGCCCGATCCGGATTCGCCGATGAGGCCGAGACGACTGCCGTCGGGAACGTCGAAGGACACGCCGTCGACCACGCGTCGCCCGTCGATCTCGATGACCAGGTCGCGCACCTCGAGGCCGTCGGCAGGTGCCTGACGGGTCATGCGACCACCGCCGGGGTGTGGGTCTCGGCGGCGCGGTGCTGCAGCGTCGGGTCGGTCGCCTCGCGCAGCCCGTCTCCGAGCAGATTGAGGGCGAGCACGGTGACCGTGATCGCGAGGCCGGGCCAGATGACCGACAGGGGGTGCACTCCGATGTAGCGCTGCAGGTCGGACAGGAGCAGACCCCAGCTCGGCTCGACCACGGAGGCGCCGAATCCGAGATAGGAGAGACCGGCCTCGGCGAGCACCGCGACGGCCATCGACCACGAGAGCTGCACGATGAACACCGGGGCGACGTTCGGCAGCAGATGCCGGATCAGGCTCTGGCTGCTCGTGAGTCCGGAGGCTCGGGCCGCCACGACGAAATCGCTCTGCTGCACGCGGCGGAGCTCGGGGCGGGTGACACGCGCGATGTTGACGCCGAACCCGATGCCGACCGACCAGATCACGACCCACAGTGAGCCGCCCCAGACAGAGGAGATCATCATCGCGATGATCAGCACGGGGAAGGCGATGAGGATGTCGACGAGCACCGCGACGGTCTCGCGCATCCACCGGGCGGTGAGCGCCCCGAGCGCGGACAGGGCGATGCCCACGAGAGTCGCGATGACACCGGCTCCCACGGTGACGAAGACGGTCGTCCTGGCGCCCGCCATGAGCACGCTCAGGATGTCGCGACCGGTGTCGTCGGTGCCCAGCAGATGGGGCCATCCCGGTGCGGACCACCGAGCACGGACGTCGGAGTACTGGGGGTCGAACGGAGTCCAGAACAGGGAGACGAGTGCCGTGGCGGCGACGATCGCGACCACGATCACTCCGAAGCGGCCTGTGGGGGTCTGCCAGAGACGACGAAGCCAGCGCGGCATCATGACGACTCCCTCTGTCGTGGGTCGATCGTGCGGTGGAGCAGATCGACCAGGAACCCGACGATCAGGACGAAGCCCGTGAGCACGAGCAGTTCGCTCTGCACCTTGACGAGGTCGCGCGTGCCGACGTCGGCGATCAGCATGCGACCGATGCCGGGAAGAGTGAAGAGCTGCTCGATCACGACCGATCCCACGATGATCCCCGCGACCTGAAGGCCCAGCACCGTGATGATCGAGAGCCCGACTGCCGGGATGCCGTGGGAGATCAGAGCCCGGTTCCTGGTCAGTCCTTTCGCGGCGGCCGTACGGACGAAGTCCTGGTTGGCCGCCTGCAGCGTGGCGCTGCGGACGAACCGCATGAGCATGGCGCCCTCGACGATCCCGATGGTGAGCGCCGGCAGCAGCAGCGACTCGATGGCCTTGCCCGGCGTGCTCCAGCCCGTACGCGGGAATCCCTGGGGCGGGAGCCAGCCGAGCCACACCGAGAACACGACGATCAGCATCATTCCCGCCCACACCACGGGAACGGCCGCGAGGGCCTGAGCGCCCACGCTCAGTGCGGTGCCGCCGCGGCGACCGCGCTGCACTGCGGCGAGGATGCCGAACGGCACGGCGATCAGCACGGCGATCGCGAGCGACATGATGCCGAGCGGCACGGTCACCTGGGCCTTGAGGACGAGTTCTTCGCCCACGGATGCTCCCGACAGCAGCGAGGTGCCCAGATCTCCGCGCAGGAGGCCGCCCATCCAGTCCAGATACTGTGCGGGCAGCGGTCGATCGAGTCCGAGGGATTCGCGCAGCGCCTGCACCTCTGCGGGCGATGCCTGTGTTCCGGCGATCAGCTGTGCGACGTCACCGGGGAAGACGCGGAGCGTCAGGAAGATGAGCAGGCTCGACACGAGGAGCCCTGCGACCAGCAGGGCTCCTCGGACGAGCACGTAGCGGATCACGAGGAGCGGATCGCCGTCACTTCTCCGCGGCGACGGTGACGCCGGCGAGGTCGATGCGTGAGTTGATCGAGTCCTCGGGGAACCCGGAGACGAGTGGGCTCACCGCTGTGATCGTCGCACCGTTGTACAGCCAGTCGGCGGCGTGGTCCTCGGACACGATGCGGGCGGCCTCCGCCAGCAGATCTGCCGAGGCGTCGGGGTCGACCTCGGCGAGCGCTTCTGCATACAGGGCCTGGACGTCTGCGTTGTCGTATCCGAAGTAGTACTCGGGGTCGGCGAAGTTGCCGAAGTCGCGCGGCTCGACGTGGAGCACGAAGCTCAGGTCGTAGTCGTGGTTCGTGTAGACGTCTTCGAGCCAGGCCGGGAACTCCACGGAGTCGACCTTCAGGGTCACGCCCACCTTCTGGAAGTCAGAGATGAGCACCTTCGGCACCGTGGTCCCGTAGAAGGTGGGGATCGTGAGCGTCAGCTCCAGGTCTTCCTGGCCGGCTTCGGCGAGAAGCTCCTTCGCCTTCTCGGGGTCGTAGGAGATCACATCGGAGAGGTCTTCGTAGCCGGGGTCGAGCTCCGGGATCGGGCCGTAGAGGGTCGTGCCGGAGCCGACCGCCTCGACGAGCGCCTCATGATCGATCGCGAGCCGCAGCGCCTCCCGCACGCGGACATCGTCGAGCGGCGCCTTGGCGTTGTTGAACGCGAGCGTGGCCTTGTCGGTCGTGCGGCCGGTCGTGAGTGTGAACGAATCCTCGAGTTGCGGTGCGAGGTTGGGATCGACGGCGGTGAGGACCTGCACCCCGCCGTCGAGTGCGGCGTTCACTCCTGCAGAGAAGTCGGGGATGTACTGGAATTCGACCTCGGCGACTCCGGCCGGCTCACCCCAGTAGGCGTCGTTCCGTGCGAACGTGATGGCGCTGCCCTTGCTCCAGCGGCTCAGCGTGAATGGGCCGGTGCCGTTCTCGGCGGTCTTCAGATCGGTCGTGTCACCGGTCTGGAACACGAGCCCGGCGGGCCCGGTGAGCGAGAACAGGAAGTTCTGGTTGGGAGCGGTCAGAACGATCTGCACGGTCGCCGGGTCGGGCGCGGTGATCGAGGCGACGGACGCGAACTCGGCGTTGCCCTGCAGCGTGGCATCCGTGCGCACGGCCTCGTAGGAGGAGACCACGTCGGCCGAGGTGAGCGGCGTACCGCTGTGGAACGTGATGCCCTCATTCAGCGTGAACGTGTAGGTCAGCCCGTCGGGGGAGACCTCGTAGTCGCTCGCGAGGCGCGGGACGATCTCGTTCGCCTCGTCGCGACTGACCAGCCCCTCGTAGATGTTGTCGATCAGGATCTGCTCGAGTGCCGCGCCGCTCGTGCGGCGGATGTCGAGGTTGGTCGGCTCGAGCACGAGCCCCACCTGGAGCGTGGCGTCGGGATCGGGATCGCCGATCGGGGCCGTGGCCTCGGGCTCGGCGGTGCCGGTGCAGGCGCTGAGGATGACGGCGCTCGCCGCGATCGTGGAGATCAGCGCGAGACGTCGCGTGCGTCGGAACATGGAGGTTTCCTCTCGGTGCGGCAGATGCTGTGTGCCGTTGGATCGAGCCTAGGGAAGGACTGAGCAGGGGAGCGCGAATCCGGAACGAATCGTCACAATGCCGATGCCGATGCGGCGATCAGCGCGGACAGTTCGACCGGAGCGGTCTCCTGCACGTTGTGCGTCGCGTCGACGCTGATGACGTCTGCGTGGGGGAGCCGGCGCGCGAACTCCTTCGCATCGTCGGCGGTCACGAAGCCTCGTTGAGCCCGCACCAGGGTCAGCGGAGCGGACGTCTTCGCCAGATCCT
This sequence comes from Microbacterium sp., assembly GCF_031988965.1. Taxonomy (GTDB): domain Bacteria; phylum Actinomycetota; class Actinomycetes; order Actinomycetales; family Microbacteriaceae; genus Microbacterium. Next base: position 30,478 of record NZ_DALZXX010000012.1, on the reverse strand, counting down.
CCCATCCGGTCGAACTCAGCGGCGAAGGCGCTGCGACGTCGCCGGCGTCGTGCGCGGCGAGCGTCTGCGCCGCGAGGTGCGCGAAATGGTGCTTCCACTCGATCCGGCTGTCAGGGCGCACGCGCGTGTTCAGGAAGACACCGCGCTCGGTCTCGGGGCGCGTGCCGCCGAACCCCAGCGACATCGCGCGGTCCACGAGCTCGTCACGTGTCTCGAAGTCGGTCGGGCCCGCGTAGAACTCGCGCAGCGCGGCGGGGCCCGCGGAGGTGTCGATCCCGGGAGTGATGTCGACGACGATGAGCGCGGCGACGAGGTCGGGGCGGCGAGCGGCGAGCGCAGCTCCGGTCAGGCCGCCGAGGGACTGGCCCACGATCAGCTGAGGCGCATCCGTCCATTCGCCCAGCGCATCCGCCACGTCGACCGCGAGGTTGCGGGGGGAGTAGTCCGCGTCGTCTCTCCAGGATGAGTCTCCGTGACCGGCGAGGTCGATCGCGAGCACGGGCAGACCGAGGGCGAGGATCGTGGTGTCCCAGGTGTGGGCATTGAGGCCTGCACCGTGGAGGAGCGTGATGCGCGGTGCTCCGGCGCCGTAGCGGATCGCGCTCAGCAGGCGCCCGTCCGGAAGGCGATGCGACACACGTTCGGCAGGGGGAGGGGTCGCTCCCAGCCGCTCGGCCTGCGCGGGAAGATAGCTGAACTCGGAGATGTCGATCGCCACCTGCATATTCTGCTCTGATGCCGGGGTCGCGAGGAAATGCCGAAGCGATATGGCAAGTAACACATCGAAATAAAGAGCATTTGCTGAAGCAAATTACCACGTTGTATTGTCATGTTGATCTCGCTGATGCTTCGGATCGCCCGACGTCCTACTCGTACAACGGAATATCATTGAGGCATGAGCGAGACGCGAGTGCACCTCTCCAAGACCGAGCCCGCCGCCTACCAGGCGCTCGACGCCTTCGCGAGGACGGTCGGGAAGATCTGCGCCGACAACGGCATCGACGATCGCCTCAAGGAGATCGTCATGATCCACTGCTCGCAGCTCAACGGATGCAGCTTCTGCACACGCCTGCACGTCGACCGGGCGCTCGCCGCGGGACTCGACACCGACGTGCTCATGCAGATCGCGACCTGGCGCGAGAGTGACGTGTTCAGTGACCGCGAGCGGGCAGCCCTCGAACTCGCCGAGGCGTTCACCTTCATCGCGGAGGAGGGCATCTCCGACGAGGTGTATGACCGCGTCGGCAGCGTGCTCACCGAGAAGGAATACGCGGCGCTCAGCTGGGCGTGCGTGTCGATCAACGCCTTCAACCGCATCGTGATCGCCGGGCGCTATCCGGTTCCTCCGCGCGAACCGCAGGCCCAGGCATGACGATTCTGCACGTCGACGGAGTCAACAACGTCCGCGATGTCGGCGGCATGCCGGCCCGAGGCGGCCGCATCCGGTCCGGCGTCCTGATGCGCTCCGGACAGCTCTCCGGTGCGAGCACTGCCGGCGCCGAGGCGCTCCGGCAGCGGATCGCGCACATCGTCGACCTGCGTGACGGCGAAGAGGTCGCTGTGGAACCGACCGAGATCCCCGGGCCCGATACGACGCACCTCCCGCTGTTCCTCGGCTCGGTGCGCTCGTTCTTCGAGGAGGACACCAGTCTCGACGAGCTGTACCTGCACCTTCTCGAGGAGAGCGGTGATCGACTGGTCGCGGCGATCCGCATCATCGCCCAGGGGGAACCGACCCTCGTGCACTGCACCGTCGGCAAGGACCGAACGGGTGTCACCGTCGCACTCGCTCTCTCGGCTGTGGAGGCGGATCGCGACGCCATCATCGCCGACTACGCGCTCACCGAATCGCAGCTGCCGCCCGAGCGGTCACGCCGTATCGTCGCCTACCTCCGCGCGCAGCATCCGGAAGCCGTGCACGCAATCGCGCTCGCGACCGAGTCGCCTGCCCCCGTGATGCGCGCGCTTCTCGAGAGTGTCGACGAGAGGTGGGGGTCGGCGGCCGACTATCTGCGCGCCAACGGCATGACGGACGCCGAGCTCGATGCGCTGCGCGAGGCCCTCGTCGAGCCCGCGTAGGCGCACGCGCGATTCGCAGGGGCGACCAAGGTTAGGCAACCCTTCGCCTGGTGTACGATAGAGGCATCATGAGCACCTTCCTCGACACTCGCAGCACGCGCGCAGAGCGCCGCGCTGCACGTCGCCGTGCACATCACCTGGTGACGGCCGACGAGAACTCGCTTCTCGAACTCGAGACGTTCCTCGCCACTCTGCCGCTCTGCGCCTCCGGTCGCGTGTTCATCGAGGTCGCCGAGGCGGCTGACATCCGCACGATCGACGCACCTGCGCGGATGACGGTGACCTGGCTCGCCCGAGGAAATCGTTCGGGTGCCCCCGGGACGGGACGCTCGTGCTCGCCGGGCCAGGCTCTCGCACGCGCGACCTGCGCATGGGCGGATGAGATGCTCTGCGGTGACGAGTTCGAGACCCACGTCACGCTCCTCGGCGGCTACCTCGGAACGGCCGACATCGTCGAGCACCTCACGGGCCCTCTCGGCATCGCACCCGCCACGATCTACGCACCCGAGCGGTTCGGGCTTCTCTCTGCGGACCGCTGAGTCGCGCGGCGGCGCACGTAGTTGCCGTCTTCGAGGCCGGCCTCGATCTCGAAGCGATTGCGCAGCGGGTCGCGGCCCGCGAACAGGTAGAGCACCGGGAGGAGCGCCCCGTAGCGCAGCCACTGAGCCTTGTGCACGGCTTCGTGGCGAAGCACGGCGTCGGTCGGTCGCGCATCGCCCGTGAGAAAGCACCCGCCCACGCACACGCCGCCGCGGTTGAACGTCCACTGAGGCATGCCTCGGAAGACCCACAGCCCCGCGCGCTTCTCGACGGGCCCCGTGCTCCACAGCGATCCCCAGGTCCAGCCGACAGCGGTGCCCCACCAGTAACCGAGGCGGCTGAGGGGAGAGCGCAGCAGGAATGCGGGGATGCGCAGATCGGATCGTCTGCCTTCCGTGAGGATGCGATCGGCCGTCGCGCGCCAGTCTTCCGTCATGCCACGGCTCCGACGAGGCGCAGCAGGGCCCCGAGATCGTCGACGGCGTCTGCGGGGGACCGCGGGGCGAATCCCGCGATCGTCGCGCCCGCGAGGGGCACCCGATCGCGGAGTGCGCGGACAGCCGCGCCCACGGCGGAGGGGGAGAGTCCGAACGGCACTGCGGAGGAGACTCCGGTGAGCTCCGCGGGATCCAGCACGTCGACATCGATGTGCACCCAGACCCGTCGGGCGCCGGTGGCTTCGACCGCGTCGGCCAGAGCGTCGATCCGGTCCAGATCGTTCACCGACAACTGAGCGAGGTCATCGAGAACCTCGACCTCGGCGTCGTCGAGGTTGCGCATGCCGACCGTGACGACGCGATCGCGTGGCACGCCCGGCGAGAGCACGAGCTGCGGTTCGCCTTCGCCCAGCACCGCCCGCAGAGCCATGCCTGCGAAGGCTCCGGATGATGATGTCTCGGGAGTGTGCAGATCTCCGTGGGCATCGAACCACACGACGGCGAGATCGTCCGTCCCACCCGGCAGGGCGGCGAGAGCGGCGACGGTCACGCTGCAGTCTCCGCCGATCACGATCGTGTCAGCGGTGGATGCCTCGGCGACCTGCTCACGGGTGCGGAGCAGCGAGCTCAGCCGCCGAACGCCGGTACCGAGCGATTCGCCGGCCTCGACGGGCACGTCGAGCACGGTGGTCGCCGCTCGAGGCAGGTCGCCTGCGATCGCGGACGCGCCGTCGACGAGGAGCATCGCGCGAGCGGCGGGCGAACCCTGCCACTGCGGGACGACGAGGAATCGCACCATGGAGTGCCTCCAGCTGTGAACGAGCGGATGCCCCGGAGCACTCGGCTTCCGGGGCACCCGCGCGAGGTGTCAGGAACCTTCGATGGCGCCGCGGGGAGCGGAGCCGCCGGCCTTCAGCTCGGCGAGCCGGGCCTCGACCTCGGTGAGTTCGCCGAGGTCTTCGAGGCTCTCGAACTGAGCGTCGAGGCTGGATGCGGCGAGCTCGATCTTGCCCTGGGCGATCGCCTCCTGGCGACGGACCTTGTCTTCGAAACGACCCAGCTCGCTGGTCGGGTCGAGAACGTTGATCGACGACACGGCGTCCTGCACCTTGGTCTGCGCCTCTGCGACCTTGGCGCGGGCGAGCAGCTCGCTGCGCTTGTTCTTCAGCTCGCCGAGCTTGTCCTTCATTCCGTTGAGGCCGGACTTGAGCTTGTCGACGATCTCGGTCTGGGCGGCGATCTGCGGCTCGGCACCGGTGGCCTCGCGCTCGGCGCTGATCTGGCGCTGGAGTGCGATCTTGGCGAGGCTGTCGAACTTGTCGGCGTCTGCCGCGTTGCCGCTGGAGCGCATCTCATCGGCCTTGCGGCTCGCAGCGAGGGCCTTGTTGCCCCACTCCGTGGCCGACTGGACGTCTTCCTCGTGGTCGCGCTCGAGAAGCCGCAGGTTGCCGATCGTCTCGGCGATCGCGGACTCGGCGTCGGCGATGCTGTTGGTGTAGTCGCGGACGAGCTGATCGATCATCTTCTGCGGGTCTTCCGCAGAGTCCAGGAGCGAGTTGATGTTCGCGCGGACGAGGGTCGAGATACGTCCGAAGATGGACTGCTTGGTCATGCGTGGTTCCTTTCAGAGGGTCGGACTCGATGTCTGTGGGTCGATGTGGGTTCGCGGTTCAGAAGCGTCGTCCTCCCGAGCGGCCGCTGCGGCCGCTGGAGCTGCGACTGCTCGAGCGGCTGCGCCCTCCTCCGCCGAATCCGGAGCTGCGGAAACCGCCACCGCCGCTGGACCTCCAGCTGCTGCTGCGTGATGAGCCTCCGCCACCGCCGGACAGGAGGCCGCCGATGATTCCGCCGAGGATGTCTCCGCCGAGACCGGAGCCGCCGGAGCTGCTTCCGCCGAAAACGCCGCCGCCTCCCCACCCGTCACTCTCGTAGCGGCTCGGGTTCATCGCCTCGACATCCGCCTGCGCCGAGGCGGTCGCCTGGCGCGCGAGGTCGAGCGCTCGACCGGCCTCGGTGAGAGCGGCCTCCGGGTTCGAGGAGCGGAGGTTCAGGGCCTGGGTCAGACTCGCGTCCGCCTGGGACAGTCTCGTCCGTGCTGTCGATCCGACCGTTCCGCGTCGCGTCTCGATGTACTCGCGTGCCGCACGGATCTCGGATCCTGCCTGGGCGAGCGTCTGCTCGAGCATCTGCTGTGCGCGGCGGGCTCGCTCGACAGCCTGAGTGCCCTGCGCGATCACTCCGTCGATCTGCGCGTTCGCTGCTGTGAGAGCCTCGAGCACCCGTTGCGGGCTGCGCCCCGTGCCGGTGAGAGACGTTTGTGCCTGCTCCAGCTGCTGTGCGGTGGCTGCGGCGACGGCGGAAATGGTTCCGCCCGCATCAGGAAGCTGCTGAGCGGTCACGATGTCGGCCTGCAACTCGGCTATGAGCGCCTGCGCCTGTGCGTCGATGTCGGCCAGTTCCGTGCCCAGCGCGCTGATCGCCTGCACCAGCTGGTTCGCCTGGGCGATGGACTGCTCCGCGGTGCGGATGGCGAATGCGGCTTCGCCACTGCGGCCGGCTGCGATGGCCTGTTCGGCGGCGAGGATCGATCGGTCCGCGAGAGCCGTCCGTTCCCGCGCCTGGGCGGGATTGTCTGCGACCGTGCTCACGGCCGAGGCGTCGAACGTGGCGGAGAGAGAGCGCAGCGAGGCATCCGCGGTCCCGAGCACAGGGTCGAGCGCTGCTCGCTCGGCTCGGACGCGCTCGAGTTCCTGCGGAGCGGTCTGTTCGAGTCTGCGCAGCGCGTCGAAGGCCTCGGTGTTCTGGTCGAGGATGTCGTCGATCTCGTCGCAGAGCCGGATGATGCGGATGTGCCATTCCCGGCGATCGTGGACAGTGTCTTCGATCTCGTCGTCGAGCTTCTGCTTGAGGTCGAAGGCCTCGGACATCTTCGTCTTCGCGGCCTCGACCGCTCCGCTGAATTCGGCGGTCGATGCTTCACCGAACTGGGCCACGGCGAAGCCGAGCTCCTCGCGACTCGAGGTGATCGCATCGTCGGCCTGCACGAGCGCGGTGCCGGCCTGCGTCTGCACCTGCTCGTCGGTGAGGGTCGAGAAGGGATCGTTCGGGTCGGGCTTCTCGGGCATCGCCCCACGCCGTCGGATCTCCGCGTTACGCCGCGATCGGCGGATCAGGGCGACGATCAGCCAGACGATCAGTGCGAGCGCGATGACCGCGACCACGATGAGAGTGGCTCCCAGAGCGCCCGCCCCGCCGTCGCCTTCGATCTCGTCGGCAGCGAGGGTGATCGCGCCGGCCCAGTCCTCCTGCGAGGCGAGCTGCTGGATCTTCTGCTCGACGTCGTCGAGCTTGCCGTCGCTCAGGGGGCCGTCTGCGGCCGCGGAGATGTAGTAGCTGCGTCCGTCGACCGCGATCGCGAGGAGGTACTGGTCGGAGCCGAGGTTGTTGTTCTCGGCGACCGTGTCGGCCCATGCGACCTGGTCGGACGGAGACGTGAACTCGTCGACGAAGACCACGAACAGATCTGCGGAGGAGTTCTCGCTCAGGGTCTGCAGTCGCGCTTCGACGGCGTCTTCGTCCGTCGCGTTCAACACGCCCGCATCATCGGTCACGAAGCCGGAGTCGAGGGTGACGGGGTCTGTCGCCGAGGCCGCGGATGCGGAGAGGATTCCGGCCGCTGCCGCCATCGTGAGTGCGGCCAGCGCGAGCCACCGTGTCTTCATCGTGTTCCCTCCGACCGGCAGCCGAGCCCCATGTCACGAGTCTATGCACACAGTCCGACACGCGACAGCATCCGGAGGGCGATCACCGTTCGCCCTCAGCGGAGGCACATACGCTGGAGGGCATGGACGACAGGTACGGATCGGATGTGCTCGCGGCGGGATGGCGGGAGCGCGCGGCGAAGCCGGTGCCGAACGTGCCCGCCGAGATCGATCTCGTCGTCGAGGTGGCGGACGACGGGTACTGCGGCGCGGTGACCCGCGTGCAGGGCGGGAACGTCGAGCTCGAGGATCGACTCGGGCGTAAACGGCTCTTCCCGCTCGGCGGTGGGTTCCTCATCGACGGCTCGCCGGTGCGCCTCATCGTGCCCGCGCCGAAGGAACAGGGCGCACGGCGCACCGCATCCGGATCGTTCGTGGTCGCCGACCAGCGTGCGCGGATCGCTCTGCCCAGCCGCATTCTCGTCGAGGGCAAGCACGATGCCGAGCTCGTCGAGAAGGTGTGGGGTGCCGATCTGCGCGTCGAGGGCGTGGTCGTCGAGTTCCTGGAGGGCGTGGATCTGCTCGACGAACTGCTCGCCGCGGAACCTCCGACTGCCTCGCGTCGCTACGGCGTCCTCGTCGACCACCTCGTTCCGGGCTCGAAGGAGTCTCGCATCGCCGAAGCCGTCGCTCGAGGTCCGCACGGGCGGCACGTGCGAATCGTCGGGCACCCGTTCGTCGACGTCTGGCAATGCGTCACGCCCCGTGCGCTGGGGATCGCGAAGTGGCCCGAGATCCCTCGAGGGACGGATTGGAAGACGGGGATCTGCCGGGCGTTCGGCTGGCCGTACGAGACGCAGGGTGACACCGGCCGTGCCTGGCAGCACATCCTGTCGAAGGTGCACACGTATCGGGATCTCGAACCGGCGCTGCTGGGCAGGGTCGAGGAGCTCATCGACTTCGTGACCGCTCCAGCCGGGTGACGACGGGTCCGTGACCCGGGGCGGCGCCGACTACCCTGGAATCATGCCCGAACCCCGCACCTTCCGCGATGAACCGGTGTCCTTCGTGCGCCGGAGCGGCCGGATGTCCGACGCGCAGGAGCGCGCCTTCGACGAGCTCGGCCCGCACTACCTCCTCGATGTGCCGCGCGACGTCGCCTGGACGTCGGTGCACCCCGAGGCCCGGCTCGACCCGACGTCCGAGTACGGCCGCGATGCGGATCTGTACGTCGAGATCGGCTCGGGGCAGGGGCACGCGATCGTCGCGGCCGCCTCGTCGCGGCCGGATGACGACTTCCTCGCGGTCGAGGTGTTCCGTGCAGGCCTCGCCCGCACGATGCTCGACGCCGACCGTGAAGGTGCCCGCAACATCCGCGTCGTCGAGGCGAATGCGCCCGAGGTGCTCTCGTCGTATCTGCCCGAGGCTGCGGCAGCGGAGGTCTGGATCTTCTTCCCCGACCCGTGGCACAAGAAGAAGCACACCAAGCGCCGTCTCGTGCGCCAGGGATTCGGCGAGACCGCCGCGCGGGCACTCCGCGACGGAGGCCTGCTGCGCCTCGCCACGGACTGGGAGGACTACGCCCTGCAGATGCGCGAGGTTCTCGACGCCGACCCTCTGTTCGAACGCGCCTTCGACGGCGAGTGGGCCGAGCGGTTCGACGGTCGCGTGATGACCGCGTTCGAACGCAAGGGGATCGCCAAGGGACGCGACATCCGCGACCTCGTGTATCGGCGGAAGTCCCGCGCGTGACCGACGTGCGGCGCGCGTCGACGACCTGGCCTGACGTGGTCCCGGCGCTGCTCGTCTGCGCTGCGGCACCCGCATTCTTCGTGGTGCAGATCCCGTGGCTCGGCTGGGTGCTGCTCGCGCTCGGCGTCGGGGGAGCCTGGCTCATCGGTCGGAGTCGCTCTGCACCCTCCGATCAGCTCGTCGACGGACCGCGTGCCCCGTCGCTCACGCGAGACCTCTCCCTGATCGCGCTGGGGATGCTCATCGTGAGCGTCATCCCGCTGGCAGCGGAACTCGACAACCTCGCGATGCTCCGGTTCACGCTCGCCCTCGGCGGAGCCGTGGCCGTGCCGTACATCGTGTCGCGCTTCGTCTTCCGCGACCGGGCGATCAGCTTCCCGTGGCGGACCCATCGGCGCTGGGGTCGCCTGCAGTGGGGCTGGCTCGTGGCGGTGCTCGTGCTCGGCTGGCTGATCCTGCCGTTCTACTTCATCACGAGCGGTGTGTATCAGAACTGGCCCGTCGTCGACACACCTGATCTCATCGCCCGGCTCTTCGTGGGCGTCGGCGCGGTCGGAATCTGGGACGAGCTGTTCTTCATCTGCACGGTCTTCGCGCTGCTGCGGCGGCACTTCCCCGACGTCCTCGCGAACATCCTGCAGGCGATCGTGTTCGTCTCGTTCCTGTGGGAGCTCGGCTACCGGGAATGGGGTCCCCTTCTGACGATCCCGTTCGCGTTGCTCCAGGGCTTCATCTTCCTGCGGACCCACTCGCTCGCGTACGTCGTGACGGTGCATCTGCTCTTCGACGCCGTCGTGTTCGCGGTTCTCGTGCACGCTCACAATCCCGGGCTGCTTCCGATCTTCCTCGTCTGACACCCGGCGGCCGATACGATCGGAGCATGCTCATCGTCGGACTCGTCCTCGCCGCGGCCGCCGCGGCCTTCCACGTCTTCATCTTCGCGCTGGAGTCCTTGAAGTGGACCGAGCCCGAGACGAGGAAGATCTTCGGAGTCCCGACCGAGGCGGACGCCCTCACGATGAAGTCGCTCGCCTTCAACCAGGGTTTCTACAACCTGTTCCTCGCGCTGACCGCTCTGCTCGGAGTCGGGTTCGTCATCATCGGCCTGTCGACCATCGGCCTCACCCTCGTCTTCGCCGGCACCGGGATGATGCTCGCGGCCGCCCTGGTGCTCGTGCTGTCCGATCGCACCAAGGTGCGTGCCGCCGCGATGCAGGGGACACTGCCCCTGCTGGCCGTGATCGCCACCGCCGTCGGCGTCGCGATCGTCTAGCTCGACCTCCTCAGCGCGCTCGCGGGGTGACAGTCCGGCCGACAACCCCCACACTCGATGCATGACCTCTTGGGTGCTGCACGTGGACATGGATCAGTTCATCGCCGCGGTCGAGGTGCTGCGCAGACCCGAGCTCGCGGGTGTGCCGGTGATCATCGGCGGACGTGGCGATCCGACGGAGCGCGCGGTCGTGTCGACCGCCTCCTACGAGGCACGCGCGTTCGGCATCGGCTCCGGGATGCCGTTGAAGATCGCCGCGCGGAAGGCCCCGGAGGATGCCGTGTTCCTGCCGGTCGATCACGAGGCGTACGAATCCGCGTCGGCGGAGGTGATGTCGGCGCTGCGCGCGCTGCCCGGCGTGGTGCTCGAGATCATCGGCTGGGACGAGTGCTTCCTCGGCGTCGAGACCGAGGATCCGGATGCGGTGGCGCGCGCCGCTCAGGTCGCGGTTCTCGAGGCGACCGGACTCCACTGCTCCGTCGGCATCGGCGACAACAGGGTCAGGGCGAAGATCGCCACCGACTTCGGCAAGCCTCGCGGGGTCTTCCGTCTCACGGAGGAGAACTGGTTCGAGGTGATGGGAGACCGGTCGACTCGCGAGCTGTGGGGTGTCGGTCCGAAGGTGCAGAAGCGACTCGCCGCGCACGGCATCGTCACGGTGCGAGAGCTCGCGGATGCCGATCGAGACCAGCTCGTCGTCGAGTTCGGGCCGCGCATGGGCGTCTGGTACCACGGACTCGGATCGGGGATCGGGCCGACCACGGTCGACGACACGCCCTGGGTGGCGCGCAGCCACAGTCGGGAGACGACGTTCCAGCAGAACCTCACCACCGCGACGGAGGTGCAGGCCGCGCTGTCGGAGCTCGCCGGTCACGCGTTCGACGACTGCGCAGCGGACGGGCGTCCTGTGGTGCGCGTCCACCTGAAGGTGCGGTACGCGCCGTTCGAGACCAGGACGTTCGGTCGCAAGCTCTCCACACCGACGACGGAACGCGACGAGGTCATCCGGGCCGCACTCGCACTCGGAGGCACGCTGGATCCGCAGCGCGAGGTCAGGCTGCTCGGCGTCCGCGCCGAGATGGCGATGCCTGAGGTCGGTGAGACTGCCGAGCGGACACCGGTCAGAGGCAGGATCTGATTCGCAGGGTCGACCGCCCTCACTCGCGGATGACCGCAGCGACGGCGCTCACCTCGATCAGTGCCCCTGGCACGCCCAGCCCTGCGACGAGAGCAGCCGTCACCAGGGGAGGAGCACCGTCGCGCGCGAGAGTCGAGGCGACGGCGCCGTAGGCGGCGCGCAGGTCGGAATCCTGATGGATGAGGATGGTCCAGCTGATGACGTCGTCGAGGCCGGCGCCCGCGGACTCGAGTGCGACGCGCGCGTTCTGGACGGCTCGGAGCGACTGCTCTGCGGCATCCGCCGAGACGAGGGCCCCGTTCCCGTCGACGCCGTTCTGGCCGCCGACGTAGATCGTGGTCGCCCCCGGAGGGACGACGGCCACATGGCTGAAAGCGGGGCTGACGACCAGCCCCGCGGGTTGAGTGAGTGTGATGTCCATGACGCCGAGTATGCGCGCGACATCGGACATCAGGGGGTGTGCGGGGCGGATCCGGGCGCATCCGCCCCGCACGTGTTCAGTTCGCCTTCTTGACCGTGTACTCGAACACGTCGGCTCGGAGCACCTCTCCCGAGGTCTTCACGATCGTGATCGTGTGCTCCTTGTCCTTCAGGCCGGATGACGAGAACAGCACCTCGTTCGACAGGCGCGTCGCGTTGGCCGTGTCGACGGTGTCGACCTTCGTGCCGTCGAGGTAGACGTCTACTGTGCCCTGATCGGGAGCCTTCGGACCGATCCACGAGACCGCGGTACCGCGGAATGCGAACGACACGGAGGATCCGTCGGCCGTGGTGGCGTGGACATCGCCGAGGTGATCACCCGCGAACCCGAAGTCCAGCGTCGCATCGCCGACCGGCAACGTCGCGAGATACGACGATGCGAGGGTCACCGTGCTGCCTGCGACCGCATAGTCGGCGTCCCGCACCAGCGGCGTGCCGCCCGCGCTGATCGACGTCAGCTGGCTCGGATCGCGCAGCACATCGACCGCGATATCGGCCGGAGCGGCCTTGTTGAAGGCGCCGGAGGTCGCGCTGAGCTGGCTGTCGAGCGTGACCACGAGCTTGTCGAGCAGCATGTACGAGCCCGACTTCTTCACAGCACGCAGCGTGTGGGTGCCCGGCGCGAGGTCAGAGACGCTGTACACGGTCTGCTGCGACAGCCGGCCGTCGGCAGGGTCGAGGTGCGTGCTCACGGTCTCGACCAGTTGCCCGTCGAGATAGATCTCGACATCACCCTGCGATTCGTGCTTCTCCGTGACGTATTGGATGCCCGTGCCCTGGAAGGTGTATTCGAAGGCCGCACCGTTCGCCTCGGTGAAGTGCACATCGTCGGCATGATCACCGAGACCGCGGTTGTTGCTGTACCCCCACGATCCGCTGTAGGCGATGCGCGAATCGTCGTCGTTGAGGGTCACCTGCAGACCGCCCTCGGGGGGTGCGGGCACCCCGCCGCCGGGGGTTTCGGTGACCGCGACTGTGAACGGCTGCGTGGTGGCCGCGACCTCGTTGCCCGAGTTTCGCACCCACTCGCCGTCGTAGGAGGCGCGGAGCGAATCGTCGTTGACCGTGACCACAGACTGCTTGCCCGGCGTCACCTTCAGCAATCGCACGCCGTGGATCGGCACGCTCTCCGCAGTGAAGCCGCCGTCGGCATCGCCCAGGTTCTTGCCCGCCCAGAGATCGCGGACCATCGCGGATCCCTCGAGGCCGATGTCCGCCCAGTTCACGGTGATGTCGGCATCCGCGCGCCCGAGGTTGTACAGCGCCACCGTGTAGGTGCCGTCGCGGTTCAACGAGTACCAGACCTGATGCTTGGTCGCGGTCGAGACCGGGCGAGCCGGGATGCCCGCCTGGTTGACGGCGATCACCTCTCCGTTCGTGACCAGTTCGAGGCCGTACTCGTCGAGGTTCGTCAGATCGTTGCCGAGGTAGAACGGTGCTGCCGAGGTGGCCCAGAGGGTGGCCGCCGTACGGCGTTCGTCCTTCGTGAGCCCGTCCATCCGTCCGTTCCCGACGTTGAGCGAGTCCAGGTCGTTCCATCCCGCCGGGCCGCCGTGGCGCCACCAGTCGGAGAGACGAGGGAACAGGCGCGCGACGTTGTCCCAGGTGGTGAGCGCCTCATCGCCGCAGTAGCACTCGACGTCCCAGTCGACGCGCCAGCCGTCGGCGTACTGCTTCCAGTAATCGGCGTAGGCGATGTCGACCGCCCAGGAGAGCTCGAACCAGATGTCGTTGCGCTTCAGCGCCTGCGACCACGCGGCCACCTCTTCGCGCGCATCCATCGACAGATCGCTGATGCCCGAACCCGGGGTCACGCTGTCGAACTTGATGAAGTCGACGCCCCACTCGCCGAGCAGGTCGGCGATCGAGTCGATGTACTTCGTCGTGCAGGGGTTGTCGAAGTCGAGGCGGTACCCGAATCCCCAGTAGTCGCCCTGCTGGAGGGGCTGCTTGAGCAGGTTCTCGGTCGTACAGCCGGGAGCACCGAAGATCGGGAGCGCCTTCTGCGCGGTTTCGAGACTCATCCCGGGGATCAGGTAGAGGCCGACCTTCTGGTCGTTGGCGTGCACGTGATCGATGACAGCGTCGAGTCCGTCGGGGTACAGGGTCTCGCTGGGAATCGGTCGACCGTACTCGTCCTGGCCGCCGTTCCACCCGGCATCGATGTTGATGTACTCGTATCCGAACTTCTGCAGCTTGTCGTGCATGGCGTCGGACTGGGCCATGATCTGGTCGGCGGTGATCCACTGACCACCCTCGTAAACCTGCATGCTGTAGCTGCTCCAGCCCATGTAGGGTGCGGCTGAGAGGTCGGAGATCCCGTCCTCGGCCGGCGCAAGTGCAGGTGCCGGTGCCGGTGCCGGTGCCGGTGTCGCCTCAGCGGTGGACGTCGCTTCGGGCGTCGGAGTGCTGGTCGGGTCCGGCGCGGGCGTCGCCGCCCAGGATGCACCGGGAGCGAGAGTCAGCGCGAGCGCGGTGGCGGCGAGGGCTGCCGCCCCCTGCGCGAATCGCGTTCTCGATCGATGGGTGTTCATTGCGTTCCTCTCATTCGACTGCTCTGTCGGGGGGGTGGGGAGGGGGTCAACCGCCGAGGCGATGGAACTCGATGAGCATCGCCTGCTGCGGGTTCAACGTCGGCAGCGGGACGCCCGCGCCGACCAGCACGGAGCCCGGGAGTTCGAGTGCATCCGCTGCCGCGTGGACGATCCACGCGGGGTCGTCGCCCTGGTGACGACTGGCGCCCCCGAGGTCCTCGCGAACCCGCACCGAGTACAGTGCCTCAGCAGCGAGCCCCGGAAAGCGGACCCGTCCGGATTGGCCGGCGGCGGACGTCGCTGTGCGGCTCCACGTGAACAGCGCCGCAGACCCGTCGTGAGCGACGATGCCGGAGAGAGCCGTCGCCTCATCGGCGAGATCGGCGTTCGCGACGTGACCGCTGTGCAGCAGGTTCCGGAACTCGCGGTACATGGCCGCCCAGCGGGCGATCACCCCGAGTTCGGCGTCGTCCACGGCTGTCAGATCCTGCTCGATGCCGGCGTGGGCGGTGAGCGCGGTGGTCAGACGGAACGAGAGGTCTGTGGTGCGCGCTGTCGTATGCGCGCGTGCTGCGCCGAGGTGCGAGCCGATCAGCTCGGGAGGCACGACCATGCGGGTCCAGCGTTCGATCTGCGTCCGTTCGACGGGATCATTGCAGTCCGATGCCCACACGCGATCCGTGCGATCGAGGATGCCCAGATCGATGCGTCCGCCGCCTCCCGAGCACGTCTCGATCTCGAGGTGCGGGTGGCGACGACGCAGCTCGTCGAGGAGTCGGTAGAGGGCGAGTGTCTGACGGCGTACGCTCGGCCGATCCCCGTCGTCGCCGCGACTGACCGCCTCGAGGAGGTCACGGTTGTGGTCCCACTTCAGGTAGTCGATGCGGTGCTCGCGCACGAGTGCATCGATGCGTTCGAGAAGATACTCGTAGGCCTCGGGGCGGGCGATGTCGAGGACGTACTGCGATCGGGATGTCGGCCCGAGACCTTCGGCGGGGCCGAGCACCCAGTCCGGGTGGGCGCGAGCCAGATCGGAGTCGAGGTTGATCATCTCCGGCTCGAACCACAGGCCGAACTGCATGCCGTGCGACCGAATCAGGTCGACGAGCGGATCGAGCCCGTCGGGCCAGACACTCCGGTCGACGTACCAGTCGCCGAGCCCGGCATCCGCCTCGCGGCGCCCCAGGAACCATCCGTCGTCGAGCACGATGCGCTCGACGCCGACCTGGGCCGCTTTCTGGACCAGCGCCGTGAGACGCGCGAGATCGTGGTCGAAGTACACCGCCTCCCAGGTGTTGAGCACGAGGGGGCGCGGCGAGCTGGGATGGCCGGCTCGCGCTCGCAGGCGACGGTGCAGCCGATCGGAGAGCGCGTCGAGCCCACCGTCGGACCAGATGAAGAGGGCGGTCGGAGCGTCGTACCGCTCACCGTCACCGAGGATGACTTCGCCGGAGTGCAGGTCTTCGCCGGCTCCGAGCACCGAGGAGAACGATCCCGCGCCTTCCGTGAACCGTTCGGCGAGATAACGCTGCTCACCGCTCCATGCCAGGTGCACGGCCCAGACCTCGCCGTGCCGGAACCCGAAGCCGGGTGTGCCCGCCGCGAGCAGGAAGGGCGAGTCGTGGCCCGGCTTGCCGCGGTGCGCGGCTCGAAGATGAGTACCGAATCCGAAGGGAGTTCGCTGCGGTGATCGCTCGCGGCACCACTTGCCCGTGAAGTCGAGGATCTCGGTGGCGCGCTCGGGGAGCGGCAGGAGAGCGAGGATTCCCTCGAGGGTGTACGAGGTCGATCCGATGCGCGGGCTGAGACGTGCATCCCTTACGACGGCTGTGTCGACCGAGAGGACACCGTGCTCATCGAGGCGGTAGTGCAGCGTGGTGCGGAGCCCCGAGACCGCGTCTTCGAACTCCAGTTCGATGTCGCCCCCGTCGACCGCGTCGTTCACCTCGACGATGTGTCGCACGAGCTGTGGCCGGGGGGTCGTCGCCCGGCCCTGAGCGTGCCCGGCGATCGCCGGCGTGCCCGACCACCCCTCGTACTCGGTGGGCAAGACGGAGAAAGTGCGCGGCGAGTCGGGGGAGTTGTTCAGCTGCGCGGGTCCCGCGGTCAGCAGGAGCGCGGATGCGATAGTCGATGAGGAGCCGCCGAGGTCGGCGCCCCAGTGCAGGATGCGGGGGATCGGCTGAGCGATCTCGAGGACGAAGGAGACGCCGGCGGCGCGGAGTGCGACAACGGTGTCGGCACGGGAAGTCATGGGATGAGACCCTCCGGATAGTTACTTGACAACGTCAATAAACCACGTTTGTGAAGGGTGTGCAAGCGCGGGCCCGAAATCGGGTCCGGCGAAATCGGGCGTTTACATTTCGCATTTGCCGTGGTTTTATTACGACGTAAAGTAATCCTGCCCGAGGAGGGCGATCATGAAGCTCAGTGCTGAGCAAGCACTCTCCGAGGAGGTCTCGAAGCCGAGTCCTCCCGGCGCCACCGCGCGTCGATCTACTGTCCGCACTCGATTCGCTCGCAGCCTGCGCCGCTACTGGCAGCTCTACCTGCTGCTGCTGATCCCCGTGATCTGGTTCATCGTGTTCCGGTACGTACCGATGGCGAACGCCATCATCGCGTTCAAGAACTACAACCCGATCGACGGGGTGTGGGGGAGCCCTTGGGTCGGGTTCGACAACTTCGCGAACCTCTTCCGCAACCCGGTCTTCCCCCGGCTCGTCGGCAACACCTTCATCCTCGCCGCCTACACCCTGATCGCGAGCTTCCCGCTGCCGATCATCCTTGCCCTCGCGCTGAACGAGGTGCGCCTGCGCTTCTTCACACGCACGGTTCAACTGGTCACGTATGCGCCCTACTTCATCTCGACCGTGGTGGTCGTCTCCATGACGATCCTGCTGCTGTCGCCGCGCGTCGGTCTGCTCGGACGGACGCTCAGCTTCTTCGGCGCCGGACAGGTCGATCTGCTCGCCGACGCGGACTTCTTCCGCCACATCTACGTCGCGACGGACATCTGGACGACCACGGGGTACTCCGCCGTGATCTATCTCGCCGCTCTCGCCTCGGTCGACACGTCGCTGTACGAGGCCGCCAAGATCGACGGGGCCTCGCGACTGCAGAAGATCTGGAACGTCGACATCCCGGCTCTGCTGCCCACGGCCTCGATCATCCTCATCCTCGGGGTCGGCAACATCATGGCGATCGGCTTCGAGAAGGCCTTCCTCCTGCAGAACGCCCTCAACCTCTCGACGTCGGAGATCATCCCGACGTACGTGTACAAGACAGGCATCCTCAACGCGAACTTCAGCCTCGGAGCGACGATCGGGCTCTTCAACGCCGTGATCAGCCTCGTGCTGCTGCTCGTGGTGAACACGGTGTCCAAGCGAGTGACGGGAAACGGACTGTGGTGACCACGATCGACACCGAGGCCCTCCTGACACAGGAGAGCGACGTCGCGAAGAACCGGTCGCGTCGGCCCAGACGGGATCCCCTCACGCGGGGAGTGAAGGTCAAGGAGACGAAGGCCGACCGGGTCTTCATCATCGCCGCCTACATCCTGCTCTCCGTCTTCCTGTTGGTCGTGCTGCTGCCGCTGCTCAACATCGTCGCGAGCTCGTTCTCGAGTCCACAGGCCGTGTCATCGGGGCGGGTGCTCTTCTGGCCGGTCGACTTCACCTTCCGCGGCTATGCCGAGGCTCTGGCCAACCCGTCGATACTCCGCGGATTTGGCAACTCGCTCTTCTACACGGTCGTCGGCACACTGATCAGCGTGCTCGGCACCGTCGCGATCGCGTACCCGCTCTCTCGCGCTCAACTCTTCGGACGCAAGGTCATCACCGGCGGGGTCGTCTTCACGATGCTCTTCACCGGCGGCGTCATCCCGATGTATCTCGTGGTGCAGTCGCTCGGGCTGCTCGACACGCGGTGGTCGATGCTGCTGCCCAATGCGATCGGCGTCTGGCAGGTGATCATCGCGATCGTGTACTTCCGGTCGTCCGTGCCCGACGAGGTCTACGAAGCGGCCCAGCTCGACGGCGCGTCTGAGCTCCGCATCCTCTGGACGATCGTGGTGCCGCTCGCGAAGCCGCTGCTCGCGGTCATCGCCCTCATGTACGCGATCATGCAGTGGAACTCGTACTTCGACGCGCTGCTGTATCTGCGCAACGCCGACCTGCAGCCGCTTCAGCTCGTGCTGCGGGGCCTGCTCATCCTCAACGACGCGGGCGGCGGCGGCGACGTCGCAGAGCAGCTGCGGCGCCGCGAACTGGCCGATCTGCTGCGGTACTCGACCGTGGTCATCGCGACGGTGCCGATGCTCGTCGCCTATCCCTTCGTCGCCAAGTACTTCAACAAGGGGATCATGGTCGGCGCCGTCAAGGGCTGATCCGCAGGACCCCGAATCCACCCCCTCACCACATCCGCGTATCACTCACATCCACACCCCCATGAACCGGTCAAAGGAGATTCCGGCAATGAACAGACGCATCACACGAGGCGCGATCGCAGCGGTCACGGTCGTCGCGACGGGGCTGGCGCTCGCCGCCTGCACGTCGCCCAGCGACGACAACGGCCAACTCGTCGCCTTCGGTCCGCAGGGCGACAACGGGTCGCTCGCGGAGAACGAGTTCACGCAGCTGCTCGAGAAGAAGTTCGACATCGACTTCGACTGGCAGACGACCACCTACGACGGCAGCGTCGCAGGCGAGAAGCGACAGGTGTCGCTCGCGAGCGGGGATTATCCTGACGCATACTTCCTCGTGCCGTGGGTCGATGCCTTCTCTCGAAGCGAGATCCTGAAGTACGGGCAGCAGGGGGTGCTCTTACCGCTCGAAGACCTCATCGACGAGTATGCGCCGAACCTGAAGGAGCGTTTCGCGGAGAAGCCCGACTGGGAGCAGTCGGTCACCGCCCCCGACGGGCACATCTACGCCATCACACAGTGGACGGAGTGCTATCACTGCAGCTATCCGTCGAAGCTCTGGATGAACACGACGTGGCTCGACAAGCTCGGTCTCGAGCAGCCGACGACCACGGAAGAGCTGCGCGAGGTGCTGCGCGCCTTCAAGAACGACGATCCCAACGGCAACGGTCGTCCCGATGAGGTGGCGTTGAGCGCCTCGGCCTCGGAGCCCGTCATCAACTACTTCATGAACGCGTTCACCTACGCCCCGTACGGCTCGCCCTCGAGCCCGCCGCCCATGGTGCTCGACGGTGACAAGGTCACTTTGTCGGCGACGACCGACGGATGGCGCGCCGGCCTGCAGTACATCTCGTCTCTCGCCGACGAGGGACTCATCGACACCGCGTCGTTCACTCAGAACGGTGAGGCGCTGCGGGCCCTCGGCGACAACGCCGACGGTGAGATCCTCGGTGCCGCGGCTGTTCTTCACCCGTACGAGATCGTGACCGCCGATTCACCCGACGGCCGCGACACGCACTACGACGCGGTGCCCCCGGTCAAGGGGCCCGACGGCACGCAGTTCGCCACTTACCGTTCGCCGGTCAGCCCGCTCGGCATGTTCGCGCTGACGAACAAGTCGACCGAGGAGGAGCGCATCCAGGCCATCAAGGTCATCGACTACCTCGTTACGGAGGAGGGCGATCGTCTCGGCGCGATGGGTCCGGAGGGCGAGGCGTGGGTGCCGGCGGTCGAGGGCGATGTCGCGCTCGACCCCGAGCTCGACCCGACGTTCAAGCCGCTCACCTACGACGAGACATCGAACGCCTCATGGCGCTCGATGGGTCAATACTGGGACTCACTCGAGTACCGCAACTCGCAGGTCGTTCCGGAGGACGTGTATTCGCCGGACGGATACGAGCGTCGACTGCTCAACGCCTCGCAGCAGTACGAGCCCTACGCTCCCGACGAGAGCATGCTCTTCCCCGTCGAGAAGCTGTGGCCCGACCCCGACACCTCGGCGGAGCTCGCCGAGCTGCAGACGAACATCGCGACCTACATCACGCAGGCGCAGGCGGAGTTCGTGACCGGTCAGCGCGACATCGACGACGACGCGGCGTGGGATGCCTACGCCTCCGACCTCGAGGGCCTCGGCCTCGCGAGATACCTCGAACTGCAGCAGGATCTGTACGACGCGCTCTGAGCGCTGACACACCGATGCGCGGGGTGGATGCCACCCCGCGCATCTCCGTCTGCCCGTAATCGTGCGGTCGCGCCGCACACGCACAGCGGATCGTCCGCGGTTCAGCGGACCAGTGCTTGGATGGCGGTCGCGGCGGAACCGCGTGCCCAGTCCTCGAACGTGTGCGGACGCGTGACGATGCGGCAGCGCACAGCCGCGCCGAAGGCGTGGCTGTCGAATGCGTCGCGGAGCGTCTTCTCGAACAGGTCGAAGTCGGACACGCCTTCGCCGCCGATGATGACGAGCTCGGGTCCCGTGAGGTTCACGAGCGTCGCGATCGCCGTGCCGATGAGGCGGGCGGCTTCTCGGAAGGCCGATTCCGCGCTCGGGTCTCCCGCATGCGCGAGCGCCACGGCCTCATCGATCGAGACCGGTCGGCCGAGAGCCGCCGAGACCGTCGCTTCGATGGCGCCGGTGGAGGCCGCCGCCTCGACGCACCCGCGGCGACCGCAGGGGCAGACGAGCGCGGCATCCGCGAGTGGCAGGTGGCCGATCTCGCCGGAGACGCCGAAGGCGCCGCTCACGACCTCACCGTTCAGGTGCAGGCCGCTGCCGATGCCGCGGCCGATCGTCACGATCGCGAAGGACGCGGTACCGAGGCCGATGCCGAACCAGTGCTCGCCGATCGTGAGGGCGTGGACGTCGTTCTCGATCGTGACCGGCCAGGGGATCCTCGACTGCAGCAGGTCTCCCAGAGGGATGTCGACCCAGCCCATGATGTTGGACTCCCGCACGACGCCGGTGGTGCTGTCGACGTCACCGGACACAGAGACGCCGATACCGGCGATCGACGTCGCGCCCACTCCCAGGCTCTTCTCGAGATCGGCGACGACATCGACGATCGCATCGATCACCGTGTGTGGATCGTCGGCGGGCAGGGAGCGGCGAGTGCTCGTGAGCACGGTGGTAGCGAGGTCGGTCGCGACGGCGATGATCTCGTCGACGTTCACCTTCACTCCGAGCATCACCATCGACTCGAGCACGATCGACACCGGACTCACCGGGCGTCCGGGAGTGCCGTCGCGATGCGAGGCGGGAGGCGCGTCGACGAGCCCGGCGGCGACGAGGGGCGCAACCGCTTTCGTCACGGCCGCCTGGGAGAGGCCCGTCTGTCGCGCGATGTCGATGCGACTGATCGGACTGCGTGTCAGGATCGTCTCGAACACCCTCGATCCCGCGTCGGACGCCGAGCGGATGAGGGTGGTGCGCGCTGCGGTGTCGTGATCCATCAGGTCCTTCGGGTCGTGTCGGCTATCGTAGCGAATCGGCCGCGACCCGGTCCGGCGCGACGTCGACGAGGTGTGTGGCGGCGAACTCGAGAGCGTTCTCCTCGTCGAGGTCGCCGCCGGCCTCATGCCCGTTGTGCGGCCACACCACGATCCGCTTCTGGCCTCCGTAAGCGCTGAACGCGGGCAGCACCGTCTCCGGTGGTGCGATGCCGTCGAGAAGTCCGGTGCTCAGCAGCGCGGGGGCCGTCGCCCTTTTCGCGTGGTTGACGCCATCGAAATAGCGAAGCGTGTCGAGCGCTGCGGCCGCGTCGCCGCGACGATCAGCGAAGTGCTGTGCGAGCAGTGTGTAGGGATGCTCGCGACTGAGCGTCGCAGCTGCGTTCAGCTCGCAGAGGAAGGGGGCCTGGATGATGGCCACCGCGATCTCGGGGACCAACCCGGCGATCGCGAGCGCGATCCCTCCGCCCTGACTCGCTCCCACCGTGCCGACACGGGCCGGATCCACCGCCGGTATCGCTCGGAGAGCATCGACCGCCCTCACGGCGTCGGCGTAGACGCGCCGGTAGTAGTACTCGTGTGGGGAGCGGATGCCTCGGGTGAGGAAGCCCCCTGCTGAGGGCCCGCCATCGGCATGGTCGTCGTCGGTGTCGCCGTGGCCCTGCCCGCGGGCGTCGACCACGAGGTGCGCGTATCCCGCCGATGCCCAGCGCAGGTCGCGCAGCGCATGGCCGCGGCCGTTGCCGTAGCCGAAGAACTGCACGAGGCCGGGCAGAGGCTCGCTCACACCACGCGGCATCCGCAGCCAGGCGCGGATCGGTGTTCCCCCGAATCCGCGGAACGACACGTCGAAGATGTCGAGCTGGGTCAGCAGCGACGGATGCGGTGTCACGGTGAGATCGAGTGGGAACCTTCTGGTCTGCGCGATCGTGTCGGCCCAGAAGTCGTCGAAGTCGCTCGGCTCCGTCTGGGCGGTCGGCAGGTCGACGACGCCGATGTCACCGTGCATGCTCGCCCTCCGGGGAGAGGTGATCGGAGATGAGCGGTGAGGAGCCGGCGGATGCCAACGCCGCTGCGACATCGGAGGTGGAACCGGCCGGGATGTCGACGGAGACATGACGTTCGCCATCGGTGACCACGACGCTCCTGTTGACCCCGCCGGGGTTGTGCAGAACTGCCGCAGTCGTCATCCCTTCGTCCCAGGCGAGGTCGAGGATGAGCCCGGGGCGCACGCCGATGCCCTGCACGTCTCCGCGGCGCCATGACTTCGGCACGGCAGGGAGCAGATACACGCGACCGGAATGGCTCTGCACGAGCATCTCGACGATCGCGGCGGGGAAGCCGAGATTGCCATCTATTTGGAAGGGCGGA
This sequence comes from Microbacterium sp., assembly GCF_031988965.1. Lineage (GTDB taxonomy): Bacteria > Actinomycetota > Actinomycetes > Actinomycetales > Microbacteriaceae > Microbacterium. The sequence continues at coordinate 7,807 of NZ_DALZXX010000012.1, read as the reverse complement.
TGCGTGCTGAAAAGGTTCGGCAGCAGTCCTCCCCACTCCGAGCCGTCGACCGGTCCGTGACGGGTCGCGTCGCCGTCGAACGGCGTCAGTGCTTCGTCGAGCAGTGACGCGGCGACCTCGCCCTGTCGGGCCCGCGCGCGCAGCGCGATCTTCCACGCCCAGGACCACCCCATGGCCCCCGGGCCGCGAGCATCGATCAGGCGGACGGATGCGTCGAACAGCTCGGGAGTTCCCTCGGGGGTCACCTCGTCCAGTGGATACAGCCCGACCACGGGGGAGAGGTGCCGGTGCAGCGGCTCGTGCTCCACGACCTCGTCGGACCACTCGAGCAGTCGGCCGTCGGACCCCACCCGCAGCGGTGTCAGCGCCGCCAGCGCCCCACGGATCTCAGCCTCGAGTGGATCGTCGATCTCGAGGTCGTCGATCGCGACGAGAGCACGTTCGAGCAGTGCGCGGACGAGGCTCACATCAGAGGCGGCGGTCAGGCCGAGTGCGGTCGGGTGGCCGTCGGCCGCGACATAGGAGTTCTCCGGAGCGGTCGACGGGGACGTGTGGAGACGTCCGTCAGCGTCGGAGACGAGCCAGTCGAGACAGAACTCCACGGCTCCGCGCGTGACGGGCCAGATCCGTTCACGGAGAAGCGTCAGGTCTGCGGTGAACTCATACGCGTCCCAGAGGTTGTGTGTGAGCCATACTCCGCCCATCATCCAGATGGCCCAGCTGGCCGCCCCATGACCGTCGCCCACGGGGAGGGTCCAGCCCCAGACGTCGCTGTTGTGGTGAGCCACCCAGCCGCGACATCCGTAGAGCTCACGTGCGGTGTCCGCGCCCGATCTCGCCAGGCGCTCGACGAGTGCGAGGAGCGGCTCCATCACATCGGGGGCCGACAGTGCCGGAGCGGACCAGTAGTTCATCTCGGTGTTGATGTTGATCGTGTAGTTCGACGACCAGGCGGGCTGCAGCTGGTCGTTCCAGATACCCTGCAGATTCGCGGGCGGGCTGCCGGCGCGCGAACTCGATGCGAGCAGATACATGCCGTACTCCGCCGCGATCGTGGCGCGGAGCAGCGGATCCGGTCCGTGCAGCACGTCGCGATCGACGCTCCACGCCCCTTGTCGTCGCCCGCCGATCGCGAAGCGCGCACGCGTGGTGCGCCGGCGATCGGAGATGTGTGCGGCGAGCAGAGCATCGGCACCGAGCCGAGCCGCGAATTCCGCTCTCCGGCGCGCCCGATCTCGGATGTTTTCGCGCGATAGGGTCCGCCAGTCGCCCTCGGCATCCTCCCACCACGACTCGGCGCGCGACGATGTGGACAGGGCGATGAGAAGTCGGCGGGCTCGGCGGACGACGAGGCGTGCACCCGTTCTGTCGATCTCGCCATCCGACTCGAGGGCAACGGCGACCGCAGCGAAGGCGTCGTACTCGTCGTTGTCGTCGACGGCGTAGCGGAGGGGAGGGCTGACGGACGTCTCGTGCAGAGGGGCGCCGTCGACCGGTGCCTGCACATCGAGCAGCAGCGCGCCGATGACATCGACGGGGGCCCCTCGGAGGGGGGAGTCGAGCTCGAGCGCGACGTCGAAATCGACGTCAGCGGTGAGGTCGATGATCAGAGCCTGAGCCGGCGCCGAGACCCAGGAGCGGCGCGTGACGCGCCCGCCCGGCACGCGAAGGGCCTCAGTCAGAGTCGCGGAGTCGAGGTCCAGTATCCGCGCGGGGTCGCGGTCATCCGCTACGGCTCCCATGATCCCGACGTGCAGATCCGCGAGCGGCAGGAATTCCTGCGAGTACGGCCCCTCGAACGCCATCAGAAGGTCTTCGGCGAGCCTCACATCACCTCGTGCGAGCGCGTCGCGCACAGCGGCGAGGCGCTCGGGGCCGGCGCCGGATGCCCGCACTCGGGCGAGCGCACGAGCGGGGCCTTCGGGGGTGCCCGACCAGAGGGTCGAGTCGTTGAGCTGATACCGGCCGCTCGGTCCGCCGAACGCCATAGCGCCGATACGGCCGTTTCCGAGCGGGACGGCCTCTTCCCAACGCGTGGCGGGGGCGTCCCAGGTGAGGCGCAGTGTGTCGGTCATCGCACTCCGGTGTGGTCGATCCAATCGCGAACACCGTCAGCGTACGAGGAATTAATTACCAGTGTCAAGTAATTGAGACCGACACACCGCGCGCTCGATCAGAACCGCAGGAGGACCTTGCCGACCCGGCCGGCGGTGTTGCTCGCACGGACCGCTTCCGCGGCGTCGGCGGCGTCGAAGACTCCCGAGACGGGGAGGGTCAGGGTTCCCTCGGTCACGCGCTGGATGAGCTCGCCGAACAGTGCGCCGCGGGTCGCGGCATCCATCGTCTGGATGACCTTGCTTCCCCAGAATCCCTTGACGGTCGCCTGCTTGAAGATCACGTCTCCGGAGGCGATCTCCATGGTGGGGGAGTTCATCGCCCCGAAGGCGACGAGCGTGCCGCCCTCGCCCAGAAGCGAGAGCACGTCGCCTGCCGACGGTCCGCCGACCGAGTCGATGCCGAAGGCGACGTGGGCGCCGCCGGTGATCGCGGACACCTGCTCGCGCCAGTCGTCCTGGTCGGTGGCGACGACGTTCTCGATGCCCTGGTCGCGCAGCTCATCGACGCCTGCCGCACGACGGACGAGGCCGAGCACGTTGACGCCGCGGGCGGCGCCGAGCTGTGCCAGCATGCGCCCGACGGCGCCGTTCGCCGCGTTCTGGATGATCCAGTCGCCCTGCTTCGCGTCGAGGAACTGCAGCAGACTGATGGTGCTGAACGGCATCGAGACCAGCTGCGCGGCGCTCTCGTCGTCCAGCGATTCCGGCACGGGGATCAGCCCGGCGGCGTTCGCCACCACGTACTCCGCCCACGCGCCGAACGTACCGCCCGTCGCGACCCGCTGACCGACGGTGAGGTTCTCGACGCCCTGGCCGAGTGCGTCGACGACGCCGAGCGCTTCGGTGCCTGACGCCGCGGGCAGCTCGGGCTTGAAGCCGTAGGTGCCGCGGATCGTCCACAGGTCGTGGTTGTGGATCGGCGACAGCACGATCTTGAGGCGGACCTGGCCGGGGCCGGGCTCAGGGGTCGGCCGATCGGCGACCTGGAGGACGTCTTCGGGTGCGCCGAAGGTGTCGTGGATGAGTGCGCGCATGAGGTCTCCTTGTGGGATGGGTGGGCGGGCGGAGTGGGTCAGTCGTCGGTGACGGTGATCTGGACGTCGATGTTGCCCCGGGTCGCGTTGGAGTAGGGGCAGACCTGGTGGGCTGCGTCGGCGAGGGCCTGAGCCTGCTCATGCGGCATCTCGGGGATGACGACCTCGAGCTGCACGGCGAGGCCGAATCCGCCTTCGCCGTTCGAGCCGATCTGCACGCGCGCCCCGACGGACGAGTCGGCGATCTTCACCTTCTGCGTGCGGGCCACCGTCTGCAGGGCCGAGTGGAAGCAGGCTGCGTACCCCGCGGCGAACAGCTGCTCGGGGTTGGCGCCGTCGCCGCTGCCGCCCATCTCCTTCGGGATGGCGAGGTCGAGGTCGAGACGACCTTCGCTCGTGGCGACGCGACCGTTTCGGCCGGCTCCGGTGGCGAGTGCTTCGGCGGTGTAGAGAGCATCCATCGTGTGGATTCCTTCCGGGTGGGGGTGGTGGTCAGTGTGCGGCGGTCGAGGAGTCGGATGCGGTGCTGGAACCGGAGCGCTGAAGTCGTTCAGTGAGCTCCTTCAGTTCGGCGATCAGGCGGCGGCGGTCGACGTCGTCCCGCATGCCGGCGATCTCTGCGACGCGCACGTGCACGGGAGCGACGTCGGTGCGCAGCATCCGGCCCGCCTCCGTGAGGGTGACGACGACGACACGCTCATCGTCGGCGCGGCGGGTCCTGGTCACGTAGCCGGCCTGCTCGAGACGGCGCACCAGGGGAGACAGGGTGCCGGAGTCGAGCTGCATGGCGTCGCCGAGGGATCCGATCGTCTGATCGCCCTCGATCCACAGGATCGCGAGGACCAGGTACTGCGGGTACGTGAGTCCCCAGGGGGCGAGCAGGGAGCGATACGCCTGCGTCGTCGCGCGGGCTGCGGAGTACAGCGAGAAGCACACCATCTCATCGGTCACGGCCATGCTCCAAGTATTGCACCCGATTAAATTGTGCACAATCTAACTCAGAGGATTCATAGGCGCGGCACCTCGGCGCTACCCTGAGAGCCGTGCGCATCCGTCCGATCGACCTCGTCGACGTCTTCGTCTATCTCGTCGTGCTCGGAGTGTTCGTCCAGTTCTTCCCCGAGGTGATCTCGGAGTCGTTCGTCCTGTCGCTCCTCACCGCTGTGCTCCTCAAAGTCGTGCTCGAAGTCGTGATGCTCGTGAAGAAGCGCACCGTCGCCCGCATCCGCGACGCCCGCTCGGTCTGGATCCGCGTGGTCAACATCGTCTCGCTCCTCGTGCTCATGCCCGGCAGCAAGTTCGTGGTGCTGGAGCTCGTGGATCTGCTCTTCGGCGACGCCGTGTACCTCGGCGGCTTCTTCGCCGTCACAGGGCTGATCGTCGTCCTGATGCTCGCCAGGGGAGGGGTGCGCAGGGTGTTCGCACCTCGCGCCGGTTCGACGGACATGACGTCGGGTCGCTGAGTCGCCGCGCTCGTCGATCCCGCTCAGGGACGGATCGGGGGAAGCACGCGGTGCGACAGAGCCCGGACCGAGCGGAGGCGCTGGCCTCCGCGCAGGAACAGTCCGATCGCGGTCAGCCGTCGCCGCAGTCCCCACCATGTCACGAGGGCCAGGGACTCAGAGACGATCGCGCCGCTCATCTTGGACTCGCCGTGCACGCGCTCGACGAAGGTGATGGGGACCTCGACGACGCGGAGGCCGCGCTCGAGGGCTCTCCAGAGCAGATCGACCTGGAAGCAGTACCCCTGCGATGCCACATGGGCGAGGTCGATGCGGCGCAACGCTGCGGCGCTGAACACCCGGTACCCGCCGGTGGAATCGCGAACGTCGATGCCGAGTGCGAGGCGAGCGTACAGGTTTCCGCCCCGGCTCAGCACCTCGCGATGACGCGACCAGTTGATGACGCGTCCTCCCGGCACCCATCGGGATCCGAGCACGAGATCATGGTCGATGAGCTGCTCCACGAGCCGCGGAAGCTCCTCGGGGCGGTGCGAACCGTCGGCGTCCATCTCGACGAGCGCCCAGTAGTCGCGGTCGAGACCCCAGGTGAAGCCGGCCAGGTACGCCCCGCCCAGGCCGTTCTTCTCCTCCCGGTGCAGGACGTGCACCTCCGGGTGGCGTTCAGACAGTGCATCAGCCAGGGCGCCGGTGCCGTCAGGCGACGAGTCATCGACGATCAGGATGTCGGCGTCCGCCGCCGCGAGGACGCGATCGACGATCGACTCGAGATTCTCGATCTCGTTGAAGGTCGGGATGATGACGAGCGTCTCATTCATGGTGATCCTTTCGCGGGGTCAGTCGCGGAGTTCCGCGAAGACGATGAGGTTGTCGAGGTAGTGGCCGGTGGAGCTGTCGAAGGCTCCTCCGCAGGTGATGAGCCGGAGTTCCGGGGCGGGGACGTTGCTGTACACCGCATCCGTCGGGAACTCCGCCTTGGCGGACTGCGTCGATCCACTGACCACGAAGGTGTGGACCGAGGCGTCGGCCAGGGTCACGACGATCTCGTCGCCGACGGCAAGCGCACCGAGGTCGGCGAACACGGCGGGTGCGGTCGGCGAGTCGATGTGGCCGGCGATGATCGCCGGTCCGACGTCACCGGGCGCGACTCCGCCGGAGTACCAGCCGGCGAGATCGAAGTCGACCGGGGCGGAGAGGCGTCCGCTCTCGTCGATCGTCAGATCCTCCAGAGTCGAGTCGACGCCGATCACGGGGATCTGCACGCGCGTGGGTGGGGCGGCGGCCGCCGCCGGCTCCGGGGTCGAGGGGTCCTGCAGAACGCCCGCCGAGAACCCATCGGCGGGACTCGGCGAGGAGGGTATCGAGGATGCCGCATCGGTCACGCCGCAGGCGCTCAGAAGCACCGCGAGCATGAGAGCTCCCGCGGCGACGGCGGACCTGATCGCGCTGCGTCCGGACATCAGAGCTCGCCTGTTCCGCAGCCGCCGAGTGCGTCATCGGTGAGCATCGCGGTCGAGAGCATCACCCACGCCGCCCCGTAGTACGTCGGGTACTCGGCCGCGAGGGCAGCGCCGCTCTCGAGATCGGTCCGGACGGCGGCGTCGTCACCTGCCGCGTGCGCCGAGGCGGCACGGGCGGTGAAACCGAGTGCGGATCGCTCGTCGACCAGCGCGCCGCCGCCCAGATCGAGTCGCGCCGAGACATCCGGCTCGCGGTCGAGCGTCGCGTACGGGAGGCCGGCGAGTGCCACGTCACTCGGCGTGCACGATTCCGCGTAGCGGAGGAGGAGCCGCGGAGCATCGAAGGCGTACTGCACGGGGTCGCCCTCGCCGAGGGGGCCGGGCATGGGTTCGATCAGGCCGTCGTAGTGCACCTGAGCCCAATCCGGCGGCAGGTCGGTGGCGCTCAGGATCTCATCCGTGACGGCCGCGCTGCCGGCCTGCAGCTCGGCCCATCGCGGGTCTCCCGTGGCAGCGCCGAGAAGCTCGAACGCCACCGGTGAGGCATAGCTCGGGTTGTACGCGTAGGGCTCGCGGTCGGCGGCCCACAGCCCCGGAAGCAGGATGCGCCCGCGATCCGTCTCGACGGTGAGGCGATCCGCGATCACCGTGGCGAGCTCGGATCCGGCGGCCCGCAGATCCTCCCGATCGAAGAGATCGCCCGCGAGGATCAGGGCGCGTGCGGCGTCGAGATCGGCATCCGACGCAGGTTCGTCATCGACGATCGAGCCGTCGTCCCACCGCCAGGCCATCAGCCCGTCCGGGCGCACGAGCTCATCCTGCGTCCACTCCCAGATCTCGTCGAACCGCTCCTCGTCTTCGGCGATCACTGCGGCGAACAGACCGTAGGCCTGGCCCTCGCTCACGGTGTCTCCGCCCTCGTCGTGCCGGACGACTCGACCGTCCTCGACCCAGTCGTCGAGGAAAGCGGACGCGAGCGCGGGAGCGTCGAGCTCCGGCGCTGCCGTCGCCGCCGGAGGAAGAGCGGTGGAGGTGGCCTCCGGCCGTGCCTGCGGAGGCGCGTGATCGGAGGTGCTCACGCCGACCGCGACCACAGCGGCGCCGGCTGTCACCAGCACCGCCCCGGCGGCGACGGCGACCAGCGTCCTGCGGCGCATCAGAGCGTCCCGCCGCGGAACTTCGCGAGAGCGCCCGACTTCGACGGCACGGAGGAGAGGTATCCGCCGCCGGTGTCGACGCCACCGTCGGGCACATCGCCCACCGACGCGCTGTCGAGGATCGGCAGGATGGTGAGACCGCCGCTCGCGGTGTCGAGGACGAACAGCGTCGTGACGCTGCCCGGAGCGACCGACACGTCGGCGGTATCGGAGACTCCGCCGCCGCTCAGGTCGAGCATCCAGTCGCCCGCGGGGATCTCGGCGTATCCCGTCGCGGACCCGGCCTTCGCGTCGCGGGCGATCGCGTCGCCCTCGTGACATCGACCTCGGGGGTGACCGTCGATGCCTGGATGAGGCGGATGCGGGCTGCACCGGCTGCGGGTTCGGTCAGATCGTCGTCGAACGCCCGCACCTGCAGGTCGTCGGTCGGCCCGTACGCGGCGACTGTCGTCGCGGTGCCGCTCTCGACCTTCACCGTCTCGGAGATCACCGGGACGCTGGAGCCCGATGCGCCGGCGGGGACCATGCTCACCGTGTAGCTGCCTTCGGGAAGTTCCTGATAGGCGGACACGTCTCCGT
>NZ_DALZXX010000011.1:26353-45425 GCF_031988965.1 Microbacterium sp. | reverse complement strand
CCGTGGGCCGGATCGTGCAGGAGGGCGTCACGAACGCGATGCGGCATGCGCCCGGGGCGACGTCGATCGACGTGCGGCTCGTCTATGCGGCCGATGCCGTGACGGTCGAGGTCGTCAATGACGGTGCCACCGGGCCGATCGGCACATCGGGATTCGGCCTGCGCGGCCTCGCCGAGCGTGCCGCACACGCGGGCGGGAGCGTCGTCTCGGAACCGCTCTCCGGTGGCCGATGGATGCTGCGCGCCGAACTGCCGACGGCATCCCCCGCGACACCCGCACCGACCGACCTCACCATTCCCGATCCGGAGGACCGCCGATGACCGACACGATCTCACTCCTGCTCGTCGACGACCAGCAGCTCATCCGGCTCGGCTTCCGCATGGTGCTCGAAGCCGAGGCCGACATGGTCGTCGTCGGCGAGGCCGCCGACGGTCACGCGGCGATCGCTCAGTCCGCTGCGCTGCGACCGGATGTGGTCCTCATGGACATCCGGATGCCCGGGCTCGACGGCATCGCGGCGACCGAGGCGATCGTGCGCGAGCATCCCGAGACCCGCGTGCTGGTGCTCACGACGTTCGATCTCGACGAGTACGCCTTCGGCGCGATCCGCGCGGGTGCCAGCGGCTTCCTCCTGAAGGATGCGCAGCGGCACGAGATGATCTCCGCGATCCGCGCCATCCACCGAGGCGACGCGGCACTCGCGCCGAGGGTCACGCGGATGCTGCTCGAGCACGTCACGACCGGGCGCGGCGTGACCCCCGACGCACCGGCGCTCGTGGTCGACGACCCCACCACCGAGCTGACCGACCGCGAGCGCGACGTCTTCCTCGAGATCGCACGCGGCCTGACCAACGCCGAGATCGCCCAGGCGCTCTTCGTCAGCGAGTCGACCGTGAAGACGCATGTCGGTCGCGTGCTCGCGAAGCTCGGTGCTCGCGACCGCATCCATCTGGTGATCCTCGCTCACCGCCTCGGGCTCATCGACGACGGCGCCCTGCCCTCCGACTCGTGAGCCGGTAGGACAGGGCGCTGGGTGCTCTCAGGCCTTCGCGGGTGACCACTCCGAGACGCTGTTCAGCGCGTCGACCTCGTCGCTCGTCAGTTCGAGGCGTGCACCGGCGAGGAGATCGGGAACCTGCTCCACGGTGCGGGCGCTCGCGATCGGTGCGACCACCGTCGGCTGCGCGCGCAGCCACGCGAGCGAGGTCGCGGCGATCGAGGCGCCGTGCGCATCGCCGATCTGCTCGAGGGCGTCGATGATGCGCAGCCCCGCCTCGGTGGCGTACTTCGCGGCGCCGCCGGCGCGCGGCGAGGACTGGCCCTCGGGGTCGGTCGTGCGGTACTTGCCGGTCAGGAATCCGCTCGCGAGCGAGTAGTACGGCACGAGCCCGAGGCCGAACTCCTCGGCGACGGGGATGATCGTCTCCTCGACGTCGTTGCGGTGCACGAGGTTGTAGTGCGGCTGCACCGCGACCGGCAGCGCGACGCCGGTGCGGCGGGAGATCTCGATCCACTCGCGGATGCGGTCGGCGCTGTAGTTCGACACCGCGATGTTGCGCACCAGTCCGTCGGCGACGAGCTGTCCGAACGCGCCGACCGTCTCTTCGAGCGGCACGGTCTCGTCGTCGAAGTGCGCGTAGTAGAGGTCGATCGTGTCGACACCCAGGCGCCCGAGCGATGCTTCGGCGGCCCTGCGCACGTTCGAGGCCGCGAGTCCTGTGAAGTCCGGGTGCTGGCTCACCTTGGTCGCGACGGTCACTCCCGCGGGCTTGCGCGATGCCAGCCACTCACCGATGATCGTCTCGCTCTCGCCGCCCGAGTTGCCGGGCACCCAGGCGCTGTACGAGTCGGCGGTGTCGATGAAGTCGCCTCCCCCGTCGACGAAGGCGTCGAGCACGGCGAACGATGCGTCGCGGTCGGCCGTCCAGCCGAACACGTTGCCACCGAGCGAGAGGGGGAACACGTCAAGGTCACTGTTTCCGATACGAGTCATGTTCGGGACAACCGGAGCGAGCGGTGTCGTATTTCCCGTATGACGCCGCGTGTCAGCCCACGCGGTCAGTGCCACACCGACGCCGCACGGCGCAAGCCCTCAGCGCGGATCCGAGAGGGATGCCACGCTGGACGTATGAAACTCGTCTCCTACGCAGCCCAGCAACTCGTGACGACCGATGATGTCGCCGAGGTTCTCGTGACTCTCGCCGCCGCGATCGCCAACGAGGGCGAGTCCGAGGCGCTCGAGATCCCGATCGTCGTGGACGGGAAGGTCGAGACGGCCGAGCTCATCGTCGGACTCGGCAACGATCTGCTCGTCGGCCCCAGCGCCTCGGCAGATGTCGACCCGGACTTCTCCGAGCAGGCCGCCGCGCTGCGCGCACACCACCGGTATCCGCGTTCGCACGACGACGAGCCGGGCGACGACGACTGGAACATCACAGCCGTCGATCTGGACCTCGACGTCCGACCGTAGCCGGACAGAGGGGCGTCAGGCTTCGAGCTGACGCCGGGGCCGGCGCGAGAAGATGTGCAGCGGCTTCAGCGCCCGCGATCGCGGGGCCGTGCCTTCGGGGGCATCGCTTCGCGTGAGCGGGCGTCGACTGTCTGCGTCCTTGTCGGACGACTGCTTCCTGGTCATGCCCTGACCGTACGCGCCGAACATGTACGGCCGCACAGGTTCGCGGGTGACGGTGCGTGCGTTCGGCAGAACTCCACGCGTGACCGCGGTGCACGGGCCCGAACGATCGTGCAGGGAGAGTCGACCGGGGGCCGAGATGGATCCGACCCCTCGTTCTGGGGACGAGGGGCCGGATCTCGGGAACCGGACTGCCGACGGGGATCGGCTTCCCGGGCCTCTGCCGCTCGACGTGATCTGGGGAATACACGACGGATCCGCGGCATCGGGGTTGGTCGAGTACAGCGTTCCACATGCTCACGTCGCCCCTGCAGGGGGTTGAAGTGGGTATCCGCTTTCCGCTATGAGTGCTGCCTCACTGATCGGCGCGGCGGGATCTCCCGGTCCGGAGCTGTGGATCGCCGAGTGCGCGTTCATGCGAACCATGAGTGGACAGCGAACCGCCCCGACTCCGAACGGAGCCGAGGCGGTTTCTCTCTGCATCGATCAGGTCTTCTTGTGCCGACTACAGGACTCGAACCTGCAACCCCCGTATTACAAGTACGGTGCGCTACCAATTGCGCCAAGTCGGCGAACCGCGGTGTCCCGCGGCACATACCGCACGTCCGCTCTCACGAATGTGCATCAACGAGTCTAGAGCGTTCTCGACTGTGCTCACGTCGACCGGTCGAGGAGCGGCGGGCCCGTGCTTACTGCGCGGGGGCCTCGGTCGGCGCCGGGGTCTCCTCGCCGGGCGCCTCCTCGACCGGCGCCTCGGTCGGGGTCTCCGACGGGGCCGGGGTCGGCGTCGCGGTCGCGTAGTAGGCGTCGCTGGCGACCGTGAGCACGAACTGAGAGAACTCGCTCGGGTCGTCGAGTGCACCGACGTAGGCCTCGCCGTTCACGACGATCATGGGGGCCGAGGTCAGCACCAGGTCGTCCGAGCCGACGAGGGGGCCCTCGAGCGCACGCGACGTGGCATCCTTCGCCCAGGTGACGTAGTCCTGCTTCTCGATGCAGGACCGCACGCTCTTGACGTTGTCGGATCCGACTGCGCCGGCGATGTCGGCGAGCTCGGAGTCGGTGAAGCCGTCGGTGTTCATCTCGGGCTGATCGTCGAGCAGATCGTGGTTGAAGGCGTAGAACTCGGCCGGCGAGTGCGTCGCCACGCAGGCGGCGGCGGCCGCCGAGCGCAGGGAGTACTTCGTGCCGTTCGAGCTCGCGGTGAGCAGAGCCACCGGGTGGTAGGTCACGGTCGCCGCGCCCTCACCGATCCAGTTGACGAGCTGACGTGCGTTGGCGCGCTCGAACTCACCGGCGTCCGGCGACAGGTAGTCGACGTAGATGTGGATGTCGACGGTGCTCGCGCTGGTGGGAGCAGGAGTCGGTGCGGCCTCGCCGCCGGCCTCGGTCGTCTCGGGGTCAGGCGCCTCGACCGGCTCGCTCGACACGGTCGACGCGCTGATGTCGGAGACCAGGATGCCGTCGTCCGCCATGCCCGTCGGGGTGAGCTGCGGCTTCGACACCTGAGCGGACACGGCGAGTGTGACCGCCGTGCCGATCGCACCGACGGCGACGATCGCGATCGCGCCGAGGATGATCCGTCGCATGATGCGCGCCCTCGACTGCTGCGCGTGCACCTTCTGTGCCTTCTCCCGCACGACCTCACGCGAATTGCGAGATGTGGGGACGTTCGGCGTCTCGTCGCTCGACATCGTTCCTCTTGAGAGTCTCGGTGGGGCAGGGTGGCCCCGTCCGCCGATCGAACGGCGGACGCCGCTGGAAAGCGGCCGAGATCGATGTTAACCAGCCAGGCTGAGAAATACCCAGATGCGCCGGTTTCTGGCATACTGATCCCGACCCGATGAGGGGTCACGGCGGATCGCTCCGCCGCTCTATCACTACGGATCGTCCGGCACGTACCTGCCGGTGAAGGAGAAACACAATGGCATCTGTGACTTTCGACGAGGCCACCCGCCTCTACCCCGGCGGAACCCGCCCGGCCGTCGACAAGCTCAACCTCGAGGTCGCTGACGGCGAGTTCCTCGTCCTCGTCGGCCCCTCCGGCTGCGGTAAGTCCACCTCGCTGCGTATGCTCGCAGGCCTCGAAGAGGTCAACGCCGGCCGCATCCTCATCGGTGACCGCGACGTCACCGACGTGCCGCCGAAGGACCGCGACATCGCGATGGTGTTCCAGAACTACGCGCTGTACCCGCACATGACGGTCGCCGAGAACATGGGCTTCGCGCTCAAGATTGCCGGCGTCGGCAAGGAAGAGCGTGCATCGCGCGTTCTCGAGGCCGCCAAGCTGCTCGACCTCGAGGAGTACCTGACCCGCAAGCCGAAGGCCCTCTCGGGTGGTCAGCGTCAGCGTGTCGCGATGGGTCGCGCGATCGTGCGTCAGCCCCAGGTCTTCCTCATGGACGAGCCGCTGTCGAACCTCGACGCCAAGCTCCGCGTGCAGACCCGTACGCAGATCGCGTCGCTGCAGCGTCGTCTCGGTGTCACCACCGTCTACGTCACGCACGACCAGACCGAGGCCCTCACCATGGGTGACCGCATCGCGGTCCTCAAGGACGGCCTCCTGCAGCAGGTCGGCTCGCCTCGCGACCTGTACGAGAAGCCGAACAACGTGTTCGTCGCCGGCTTCATCGGCTCGCCGGCCATGAACCTGTTCTCGGCCGACCTGGCCGAGGGCGGAATCCGCTTCGGCACCGAGATCGTCCCGCTCGACCGCGACACCGTGGGCCGCGCCAACGGCTCGCAGGTCACCGTGGGCGTGCGCCCCGAGGACATCACGGTCGGCCCGGCAGACGGCAAGGGACTCTCGGTCGTCGTCGACCTGGTCGAGGAGCTCGGTGCAGACGGTTACCTCTACGGTCACACCGAGATCAACGGCAAGCGCGCCGACCTGGTCGCACGTGTCGACGGCCGCAGCCACCCCAACGCGGGCGAGACGGTCACGCTGGCTGCGAACGCGGGCCACGTGCACGCGTTCGACATCGAGTCGGGCGAGCGCCTGAACGACAAGCCGGTCGTCTCGGCCTGATCACCTCCACAGACGCGGCGCGGGCTGACTTCGGTCCCCCGCGCCGCTTCGTCTTTCCCGCCACCATCTGAGGAGCCTCATGCAGGACGCGCTGCGCATCACGGCGAGCACGGTCGACCCCGGACTGCTCGCCCTCCCCTGGTCGACCCCGCTGGGGTCGTGGCCGTCCGAGCAGATCGTCTCGCTGCCCAAGGGACTCTCCCGCCACCTGGTGCGCTTCGCCGACCTCTCCGGCCGTGTGGTCGCCGTCAAGGAGACGACCGACGAGATGGCGCGCCGCGAGTACGAGATGCTCGGCAACCTCGCGCGCCTCGACGTTCCCTGCGTGTCACGCGTCGCCGTGATCGCAGGGCGGACGGATGCCGGCGGCGAAGCGCTGCCCGCAGCCCTCGTGACCTCGCACCTGCGCTTCTCGATGCCGTATCGCGCGCTGTTCACCCGCGTGCTGCGCCCTGACACCGCGAATCGTCTGGTCGATGCGCTCGCGGTGCTGCTCGTGCGACTGCACAACGTCGGCTTCTACTGGGGCGACGTCTCGCTCTCGAACACGCTGTTCCGCCGCGACGCCGGTGCGTTCGCGGCGTACCTCGTCGATGCCGAGACCGGCGAGCTGCATGAAGAGGGCCTGACCGACGGCCAGCGCGCGTACGACCTCGATCTCGCCCGCACGAACATCGCCGGCGAGGTCATGGACCTGGCCGCGGGCGGGCGACTCGAGCACGGCGTCGACGCCGTCGCGATCGCCGACGGCATCGTCTCGTCGTACCACTCGCTGTGGGCCGAGCTCACGGCGCAGGAGTCGTTCGCGTCCGCCGAGACCTGGCGGATCACCGAGCGGGTCGAGCGTCTGAACGCCCTCGGCTTCGACATCGACGAGATGTCGATGTCGACCACCGCCGACGGCACGGTCGTCGAGATCCAGCCGAAGGTCGTGGATGCCGGGCACCATCAGCGTCGTCTGATCCGCCTGACCGGACTCGACGTCGAGGAGAACCAGGCACGACGTCTGCTGAACGACCTCGACGAGTTCCGCGTGCGGTCGACCAAGCAGTGGGCCGACGAGGAGATGTACGCGCACGAGTGGCTGACCCGCGTGTTCGAGCCCGTGGTGCGGGCCATCCCCTACGAGCTGCGCACCAAACTCGAGCCCGCGGAGGTGTTCCACCAGGTGCTCGAGCACCGCTGGTACCTGTCACAGGCTCAGGGACGCGCGGTGCCCCTCGCCGAGGTGCTCACGAGCTACATCAACGAGGTGCTGCGGCACCGCCGCGACGAGGCCACCATCATGGGCCCGCCCACCGAGACGATGAGCCTGCCCGTGATCACCGGCGCGCATCCCGTCTCCGAAGACGACGACGAGGTCGACTGGCGCGACCTCGTCTGAGCCCGGCTTCCCCCGGTGCTCGGCGGGCAGGAAGATCAGCCCCCCGGTCGTTGAGCGAGCACGGCGAAGCCGAGCGAGACGAATCGAAGCACCCCCGCCGTGCTCGGCGGGTACGAGGATCAGTAGCCGACGGTGAACCGCTCGCGGTGGTGGTTGCCCTGCTCGATCTCGTCGACCACGGCGACCGCGAAGTCGGCGCCCGAGATGTAGGACTTGCCCTCGTCATCGCGCACGAGCACGTCGCCGCCGTCACGGTAGTGCCCGGTGCGCTCGCCCTCGGCCCAGGGGCCGAAGACCTCGGCAGGATGCACGAAGAACCAGTCGAGACCGGCATCCGTGCCCTCGAGCAGCGCGAGCGAGTCGATGCCGACCTGCGCCTCGTGCTTGTACTCCTCGGGGAAGTCCAGGTCGAACAGGCGCGGACCGCCGGGAGCCACCAGGCTGCCGCCCGCTCCCCCGACGACGCCGAGACGCGTGCTGGTGCCCGCGAGCACGCCGATCACGCCCGTCAGCGCCTCGAGCACGTGATCGGCCATGTCGCCGCGCGGCGACAGCGACGAGACCACGGCATCCGCGCCGTCGAACGCGCTGGCGAGCGACGACGGCTCGAGCGCCGAGCCCTGCACATACGTCGCACCGTCGACGGCATCCGCCGGGGTGGAGCGCGAGATCGCGATCACCTCGTGCCCGCGACTCACCGCCTCCGCGACGATGTGACGGCCGGCGTAGCCGGTGCCTCCGAGAACGACGATGCGAGCCATGGGCGCTTCCCTTACTTCTTCGCGTTGCGGACGGTCGACACCTGGTAGAGCGCGACCGAGGTCGCGATGCCGGCGTTGAGGGACTCGGTCGACGCCGAGATCGGGATCGACACGATCTGGTCGCAGGTCTCGGCCACCAGACGCGAGAGGCCCTTGCCCTCGGATCCGGTGACGATCACGACGGGGCGATCGGCCAGCTGCAGCTCGGGCAGCTGCACGTCTCCGTCGCCATCGAGGCCGAGCACGAACACGCCCTGCTTCTTGAACTCCTTGAGCTGGCTCGTGAGGTTGGTGGCCAGGGCGACCGGCACACGGGCCGCCGCTCCCGCGCTCGTCTTCCACGCGGCGGAGTTCACGCCCGCGGAGCGACGCTGCGGCAGGATGATGCCGTGGCCGCCGAACGCCGCGGTCGAGCGGATGATCGCGCCCAGGTTGCGGGGATCCGTGATGCCGTCGAGCGCCACGAAGAGGGGCACCTCGCCCTTGTCGATGACCTGCTCGAGAAGGTCCTGCGGGTGCGCGTACTCGTACGGCGGCACCTTGATGGCGACGCCCTGGTGCACGCCGTCGAAGCCGGCCATGCGGTCGAGTTCCTGGCGCGTGACCTCGAGCACCGGGATGCCGCGGTTCGTCGCGATCGACAGCATCTCCTTCGTGCGGTCGTCCATCTCGACGCGCTGCGCGATGTAGAAGGCCGTGGCGGGGATCTTCGCGCGGAGCGCCTCGAGCACCGAGTTACGGCCGGTGACCGTCTCGGTGTCGGTGGTGTTGTCCTTCACGCGCGCCGATCGGTTCGGGTTGCCGCCCGACGACTGACGCTGCCCGGGCTTGCCCCGGCCGCCGGCTGCGGCATACCGCTCTGCGGCGGCCTTGCGCTTGCCCGCGGGGTGCCAGGCGCGGTCTTCAGCCTTGGGGGTGGGCCCACGACCTTCGAGCGAGCTTCGGCCCTTGCCGCCGGAGCCCTTGGTGGGGCCCTTCTTGCCCTTGCCTGCGGAGGGGTTGCCCTGCTTAGCCATCGATACTCCAATGAGTTCCGGCCGGAGTGTCCTCCAGCGTGATTCCTGCGGCGGCGATCGCATCACGGATGCGATCGGCCGCCGCCCAGTCCTTGTCGGCGCGCGCCTGTGCGCGCTGAGTGATCATCGTCTGCACGAGGGTGTCGAGAGCGGATGCCGTGGCGTCGCCTCCCGAGGTTCCGGTGTCGGCCAGCGGGTCGATGCCGAGCACCATCGCCATGACCGAGACAGCGCGAAGCGCCATCACAGCGGCATCCGTGTCTCCGGCGTCGAGCGCGGCATTGCCGTCGCGCACCGTCTCGTGCAGCACCGCGAGCGCCTGGGGCACTCCGAGATCGTCGTCCATCGCGGAGGCGAACGACGAGGGCATGTCGCTGTACACGAACCGGACGTGCGATCCGTCGACGGCCCGAATCACCCGACCCATGAACGTGCGGATGCGTCCGAGCGCCGCCTCGGCCTCGGTCCACGACGACTCCGAGAGGTCGAGACTCGAGCGGTAATGGGCCGCGGCGAGCGCGTAGCGCACCACCATCGGGTCACGCTCGGCGAGCACATCGGAGGCCAGGGTGAAGTTGCCGAGGGACTTCGACATCTTCTGTCCGCCGACGGTCACGAGCCCGTTGTGCACCCAGTACCTCGCGAAGCCGTCGCCGGCCGCGGTCGACTGGGCGAGCTCGTTCTCGTGGTGCGGGAAACGCAGGTCGAGACCGCCACCGTGGATGTCGAACTCGGCGCCGAGGTACCGCTTCGACATCGCCGAGCACTCGATGTGCCAGCCGGGGCGCCCCGCGCCCCAGGGCGACTGCCACGTGGCATCCGCCTGCTCGTCGGGCTTCGCGCCCTTCCAGAGCGCGAAGTCCTGCGGGTTGCGCTTGCCGCGCGGGTCCGCGTCCTCCGCCGCCTCCATGGCGTCGATCGACTGGTTCGTGAGCGACCCGTACTCCGGCCAGGAACGCACGTCGAAGTAGACGTCGCCCGAGCCGTCGGGGGCCGGGTACGCGTGGCCCCGTTCGATGAGGGTCGCGATGATCTCCTGCATCTGCGGAACGGATGCGGTCGCACGGGGTTCGTAGGTCGGCGGAAGGATGCCGACTCCGGCATACGCCGCCGTGAACTCCTGCTCCATCCGGTACGCCAGCGCCCACCACGGCTCGACGTCGGTCGCGTTCACGAGCACCTTGTCGTCGATGTCGGTGACGTTGCGCACGAACGTGACCCGTCCGTAGCGGTGGACCAGCCATCGACGCAGGAGGTCGAAGCTCAGCGCCGCACGGACGTGCCCGATGTGGGGACCGGACTGCACCGTGGGTCCGCACACGTACATCGTGATGTTCTCGGGATCGAGAGGCACGAAGTCGCGCAGCTGCTGTGCGCGGGTGTCGTAGAGGCGGAGAGTCACCGCACAAGCTTACCGGGCGGCGGATTCCGAAGGCTGGGTGCGTCAGTCGGCGACGAACGAGAGCCGACGGTTCGCGAACTCCCCGATGCCGATCGGTCCCATCTCGCGTCCGAAGCCCGAGCGCTTCACCCCGCCGAACGGCAGCTCGGCGGCCTCTGCGGCGATGGTGTTGACGTGGGTCATGCCGACCTCGAGGCGCGAGGCGACACGAGCGGCCCTCGCCTCGTCGGTCGAGAACACCGATCCGCCCAGACCCATGTCGCAGTCATTCGCGAGCTCGAGCGCCTCCTCGTCACTGGAGACCCGATAGACCGTCGCGACGGGCCCGAAAATCTCCTCCCGGTACGACGCCGAGTCGCGCGGCACGCCCGTGAGGACGGCCGGCGAGTAGTGGGCGCCGGGGCCGTCGGACAGCACACCGCCGGCCTCGAGCGTGGCACCGGCCTCGACGGCGCGACGCACCTGCGCGTCCACGGTCTCTGCGGCGGTGCGCGTCGACAGAGGCACGAACTGACCGTCGTGCAGGTCGAGCTGGTCGCCGGGCACGAGTCCCTCGGCGAGCCGCGTCAGCTCGGCCACGAACTCATCGTGGATGTCGTCCATCACGATCAGGCGCTTGTTCGAGTTGCACACCTGACCACCGTTGTAGACGCGGAAGTCCCAGGCCTGGCGGGCGACTGCCGCGACGTCGTCGGCATCCAGCACGATCATCGGGTCGATGCCGCCGAGTTCGAGCACGCACTTCTTGAGGTGCTTGCCCGCCTGGGCGCCGATGATGGCGCCTGCACGCTCCGAGCCGGTGAGCGAGACGCCCTGCACGCGGGGGTCGGCGATCATCGTGGCGATCTGGTCGTGCGAGGCGAAGACGTTCTGATAGCCGCCCTCGGGGACCCCGGCCTCGCGCATGATGGCCTCGATGGCGAGCGACGAGCGGGGGCAGATCTCGGCGTGCTTGAGCAGGATCGTGTTGCCGAGCAGCAGGTTGGGAGCCGCGAAACGGGCCACCTGGTAGTACGGGAAGTTCCACGGCATGACGCCGAGAAGAGTGCCGATCGGGCGGTGCTCGATGTACGCGCGACCAGGAACCGTGCTCGGGATCTCGTAGTCGGTGATCAGGCTGGGGCCGTGCACGGCGTAGTACTCGATGATCGAGGCGGCGAAGTCGACCTCGTCGATCGCCTCGGCACGGGACTTGCCCATCTCGACCGCGATGTGATCGGCCAGCTCGCCCTTGCGCTCCTCGAAGAGCTCGGCCACGCGCTTCACGACAGCCGCGCGCTCCTGCACGCTGCGATCGCGCCACTCGCGATAAGCGGCATCCGCAGAGGCCAGAGCCGTCTCGATCTGCGCGTCCGTCGCCGTGTCGAAGGACTCCAGCACCTCGCCCGTGGCGGGGTTCTGCACTCGGTAACCGCTCATCTGATTCCTCGTTCGCTCGTCACGCGGGTCGCCGTCGATGCCGCTTCCCTCGATCGTCGCGCGGCCCCGCCGTCGAGCGCAAGTCACCGCGCCGCGGGGCCTGAGCCGACGCCCCCCGCATCGGACGACCAGCGGGCCGGACGGCCGCATCAGTCGACCGCGAAGACCTGTCCGGTCTGCACTCCCAAGACGCTCTTGGCGTACGCCTGCCCGACCCGGTGCGAGGAGACCGGCACGAAGCCCGGGAACGACGAGTGATACGACGGAGCATCCTCGAGCACCGAGGGGCTGACGGCGTTGATGCGGATGCCGCGCGGCAGCTCGGTCGCCGCGGCGAGCACGAACGACTCCAGCGCGCCGTTCGCGAGCGAGGCCGCCGCGCCCGTCGCGATCGCCTCTCTCGCCAGGATGCCCGTGGTCAGCGTGAAGGACCCGCCGTCGCGGACGAACGGCGTACCGAGGCGCACGACGTCGACCTGGGTGAGCACCTTGCCCCGGAACGCGGACTCGTAGTCACTCCGGTCGAGGTCGGACAGCGGGCGGAACGGCACTCCGCCGAGCGCCACGATCACGGCGTCGACGGGGCCGACAGCCTGGAAGAGCCGCTCGACGGACGCCGGATCCGCGACGTCGACCGAGGGTTCTCCGCTGCGCGAGGCGGCGATGATCTCATGGCCCTGCAGCGCCTCGACCGCCGTGCGTCCGACGTGCCCACCGGCACCGATGATCAGAATCCTCATGATGACTCCTCCACACTCGTCTGCACCACCAGGGCGACCGCGGTGACCGCGATGCCCTCTCCCCGCCCGGCGAACCCGAGCCCGTCGGTCGTGGTCGCGGTGACCGAGACCGGTGCTCCTCCGAGTGCCGCCGACAGCACCTGCTGCGCCTCGGCGCGACGGGGGCTGAACCGCGGCCGGTTGCCCTGGAACTGCACCGACACGTTGCCGATCGCGAAACCGGCCTCGGCGAGGATCTCCCGCGTGCGGTCCAGGAACACCTCGGCGTGGGCCCCGGCGTATTCGGGATGCGCCGTGCCGAAGTGCTCGCCGATGTCGCCCAGGCCTGCGGCCCCGAGCAGCGCGTCGACGATCGCATGGGCCACCGCATCGCCGTCGGAGTGCCCCGAGAGCGGCTGCTCGCCCGGCCACTCCAGACCCGCGAGCCAGAGGTTTCCCTCACCGCCGAACGCGTGCACGTCGGTTCCGAGTCCCACCCGCGGCATCGACGGGGACAGGAGCGGTGCAGGGGGAATCTGTGGGGTGAGATCCGACCCGGCGTGCGCAGCATGTGCCGATGCCCCGGAATCCGTGGTCAGCAGGTGGCGAGCCCGCTCCAGATCCGCCGGTGTCGTGATCTTGAATCCACGCGGCGATCCGTCGATCCTGCGCACCGGATGCCCCGCCGCGGCGAACAGCGCCGCGTCGTCGGTGTACTCGATGCCCGATGCCAGTGCGGCCGCGTAGGCCTCCTCGAGGAGATCGCGCGGAAAACCCTGCGGGGTCATCGCCGCAGCCAGCTCGGAGCGATCGATCGGGCCGACGATGTCGTCGCCGTCGACCTTCTTGAGAGTGTCGATCACCGGGAGGGTCGGTATCACCCCGCTGACGTCGTCGACGGCGGCCGCGACGGCGTCGATCGCCGCCGGAGTCGTCAGGGCGCGAGCGGCGTCATGCACGAGCACGGTACGCACGTCCCCCCACAGCGCGTCGAGACCTGCCGCGACCGACTTCTGCCGGGTGTCACCGCCCGTCACCACGCGTCCGAGTTCGGCGCGTTCACCCGCGGCCGCCCTCAGCTCGGCCTCGGCGTCGCCTTCGAAGCCCTCCGGCGCGACCACGATGACCTGGGCGGGCGCCGCGGCGAAGACGCCGTCGAGCGCGTGCCGGAGGATCGAGTGCGTGTCGATGCCGACGAACGCCTTCGGGGCCCCGGCATCCAGTCGGGTGCCGGATCCTGCGGCGACGACGATGATCGCGGTGTTCGGGACGGGAAGCATGCTCACCCCGTTCACGTTACCGGCGCGCACGAAAAAAGGCGGATGCCGGAGCATCCGCCTCGTCTCGATCCGCTCAGGACGCGAGGACCTCGTCGAGCATGGCGCTCGCCTTGTCCTCGTCGGTCTTCTCTGCGAGAGCCAGCTCGGAGATGAGGATCTGACGCGCCTTGGCCAGCATCCGCTTCTCACCCGCCGACAGACCGCGGTCCTGATCACGACGCCACAGGTCGCGCACGACCTCGCTCACCTTGATCACATCGCCGGAGGCGAGCTTCTCGAGGTTCGCCTTGTACCGGCGCGACCAGTTCGTCGGCTCTTCGGTGAACGGTGCGCGCAGAACCTCGAACACGTGGTCGAGACCCTCTCGTCCGATCACATCGCGGACCCCGACAAGATCGACGTTCTCCGCGGGAACCTCGATGATGAGGTCTCCCTGCGTGACGTTGAGCTTCAGGTATTTCTTCGCCTCACCCTTGATGATGCGCTCCTTGACCTCGATGATGGTCGCAGCGCCATGGTGCGGATAGACGACAGTCTCGCCAACCTCAAAAAGCATAAAAAATTGTCCTTTCGGCAACCTCAAGGATACCACAGCGAACATGCGCTAAGGTTTGCACCCCTGCGTCCCGAGGCGCCCCTCCGCATACGCATAGAATGGGAGGCGGACATCCCGCCGGACCACAGGAGGACCAGTGAAATCGCGCCTTGTCGCATCTGCCGCCATCAGCGCCCTCGTTCTTCTCGGCGCCACCGGCTGCACGTTCATCTCGCCGCAGTCGACGAAGATCGAGTACTCGGCATCGGACGGCGTCAACATCTCCGACTCCGACGGCCCGCTCGACGTGCGCAACGCGTTCATCGTCGCCAACGAAGACGGCTCGGTCGGCAACTTCATCGGCGCGGTCGTGAACCCGACCCTCGACAAGGCGACCCTCACCATCACGGTCGCAGGCCTCGAGCCGATCGAGGTGCCGGTCGCCGCGGGCAAGACCATCAGCTTCGGCACCGCCGACGAAGAGCCGCTGCGCATCGACGACCTCGACACGATGCCGGGTGCGACGATCGAGATCCACTTCCAGTCGGGCGACGGCGCAGGGACCAAGGCCGATGTG
This sequence comes from Microbacterium sp., assembly GCF_031988965.1. Taxonomy (GTDB): domain Bacteria; phylum Actinomycetota; class Actinomycetes; order Actinomycetales; family Microbacteriaceae; genus Microbacterium. The sequence goes on along the minus strand of NZ_DALZXX010000011.1, from coordinate 30,672 downwards.
CCCGTGCTCGACGGCACGCTCCCCTACTACGCGGACCTCGTCCCGACGGAGAAGGCGAAGCCCACCGCCGAGCCGACGCCTGAGCCCGTGCCCACCGACACGGCGGCACCGGCTCCGACCGAGTGACACCCACAGACTGAACGACAGAGGCCGGCACCCCGCGGGGTGCCGGCCTCTGTCATGTCCGCCGTCGGAATGCGGGCCGCGTCAGCCTTCGAAGCGATAGCCGAGGCCACGCACGGTGACCAGCATCACCGGCTCGCCCGGGTTCTCCTCGATGCGCGAACGGATGCGCTTGATGTGCACGTCGAGCGTCTTGGTGTCTCCGAAGTAGTCGCTGCCCCACACCCGGTCGATCAGTTGACCGCGGGTGAGCACCCGACCCGAGTTGCGCATGAGCACCTCGAGCAGCTCGAACTCCTTGAGCGGCATGTTGATCTGCTGGCCCGCGACCGAGACCGTGTGCCGGTCGATGTCGAGCGAGACCCGACCGCCGTCGAGCACGCGCTCGTCGAGCTCGCTCTCGGCCTGCACCACCCTGCGCAGCACGGCGCGCATGCGGGCGAGCAGCTCCCGCGACGAATAGGGCTTGGTGATGTAGTCGTCGGCGCCGAGCTCGAGACCCACGACGATGTCGACCTCGGAGTCCTTGGCCGTGAGCATGATGATCGGCACGGCCGAGGTCGAGCGGATCTGCCGGCAGACCTCGGTGCCGGGCATTCCCGGCAGCATGAGGTCGAGCAGCACGATGTCGGCACCGCGCTCACGGAAGGCCGTCAGCGCGCCGGGACCGTCTTCGGCGATCTCGACCTCGAACCCTTCGCGGCGCAGCAGATACGCCAGCGGGTCGGCGAGGTCGGGCTCGTCTTCGACGAGAAGGATGCGGGTCATGCGTTCTCTCCGTTTCGGACGCGAGCCGCGGCCTTCGCCGCCTTGCGCTCGCGCTTCTTCTTGCTCTTCTTGTCGTCCTCGATGCCCTCGGGAGCATCGATGCGGGGAAGTCTGATGGTGAAGGTCGATCCACGCCCCGGGCGCGACCACAGGGTCACCTCGCCGCCGTGCCGCTGCGTCGCATGCTTGACGATCGACAGGCCGAGCCCGGTGCCACCGGTGCGCCGGGAACGGGCCTCGTCGGCGCGGTAGAACCGTTCGAAGATCCGCTCACGGTCGCCCTCGGAGATGCCGATGCCCTGATCGGACACGGCGACCTCGACGACACCGGCGTCGGCCTTCACGCCGACGCCGACCCGGGAGCCTCGAGGAGAGTAGACGATCGCGTTCGCGATGAGGTTGCCGAAGGCCTCGATGAGGATCTGCGGGTCACCGTGCACCCAGACGCCGCGGTCGCCGCCTCGGGCGAGCTCCACGCCCGCCGAGTCCGCCTGCACGACGTGGGCCTCGATCGATGACGCGATCACCTCGTCGATCGACACGTGTCGCGCATCGGTCAGGGTGTCGTCGGCCTGCAGCCTCGACAGGCTCATGATGCGTCCGGTGAGCTGCCCCAGCCGCGTGGCCTCGGCCGAGATCCGCGTCGCGAAGTGCCGCACCTGGGCCGGGTCGTCGGCTGCCGACTCGATAGCTTCGGCGAGAAGCGTGACCGCGCCCACCGGTGTCTTGAGCTCGTGACTGGTGTTCGCGACGAAGTCGCGGCGCATCTGATCGAGCCGCTCCTGCTCCGTGACGTCTCGGATGATGAGCAGCGACATTCGGGGGCTGATCGCGCTCGCGCGCGCCGAGACCAGACGGGGGTCGAGGCTGAGTCCGCCACGGGTGATGCGCATCGACTCGGTGTGCGAGCCGCCCTCGCTGCGCACGCTCCGCAGCAGCTGACGAAGCTCCGGGTTCTCGAGCGGGGCACCGACCCGGATGCCGAACCGCGCCGCAGCCTTCGAGACCGCCAGCACGAGCCCCGACGCGTCCACGACGCATGCCGCGTCGTCCATGCTCCGCAGCACGGCGGTGACGCCGTCGGGAACGACGAGTGACGTCTCGTCGGCGATGCGGGCCCTCGCGCGGTACGCCCACACCAGAAGGAGTGAGAGTCCGACACCGATCACGAGGCCGACGGCCAGCGCGAGCAGCGCGGTCTGCGGCAGGGTCATGTCTCCAGAGTAGAGTGCGTTCACCTGCCGATCGGCGCGTTAACCGGCCGCGAGACCAGAGCGAGAAGTACTATTCACGTGCTGGGCACCGTTCGTTAACCTTCGGGGCAGACAATCGCTTCGGGCCTGTGCGGGAGCGCGGACCTCCTCTCGCGCGGACGCCCCAGCCGTCTCGCGCTGACACACAGCCGAGACCCGAATGAAAGGTTGCGCCCATCATGCGCGAAGTCTTCCACCAGTCCCTCGAGGACCTGCAGTCGCGCCTCGTCGAGATCGCAGACCTCGTCACGGTCTCGATCGACAAGGCCACCCGCGCGTTCGCCACGAGCGACGTCGCCCTCGCCGAAGAGGTCATCGCCGACGACGCGAAGATCGACGAGCTCGCGGTCGCTCTCGATGAGCAGGCCATCGAGATCCTCGCCCGCCAGCAGCCGGTCGCCCGCGATCTGCGCATCGTCGTCTTCGCACTGCGCGTGAGCGCGTCGCTCGAGCGCATGGGAGACATGTCCGAGCACATCGCCCAGCTGGCCCGCCTGCGCTTCCCCGAGCGTGCCATCCCGAAGGGCCTCAAGGGCACGTTCACCAAGATGGGCGAGCTGGACGTCGAGATCTCCCGCACCCTCAGCGAGCTGCTCCGCACGCAGGACCTGCGTCTCGCCGACACGATCCGCAACACCGACGACGACATCGACGAACTGCACGCGAGCGTGTTCGAGAAGGTGCTCAGCGACAACTGGAAGGGTGAGGCCACCGCCACGGTCGACGCCACCCTCGCCAGCCGCTACCACGAGCGCTTCGCCGACCATGCGGTCGCCGTCGCCAAGAAGGTCGTCTACCTCGCCACGGGCGACTGGCACGTCGATGAAGAGGACTTCCTGTCGGCCGCCGAGCAGCAGCGCGAGTTCGGCCACGCCTGACCCACGTCACGGTACGACGAAGGGGCGGATGCTGTCAGCATCCGCCCCTTCGTGTCTGTCGTTACTTCTTGCCCTGCGCGGCGACCGCTGCCGCGCCGGCCGCGGCGGCCTCGGGGTCGAGGTAGCGACCGGGTCCCGTGGGGACGTTGTTCTCGTCGAGCTCGTACACGAGCGGGATGCCGGTGGGGATGTTCAGCTCGGCGATGTCCTCGTCGCTGATGCCCTCGAGGTGCTTCACGAGTCCGCGCAGCGAGTTGCCGTGGGCCGTGACGAGAACCGTCTTGCCGGCCTCGAGATCCGGGACGATCGCGCTCTCCCAGTACGGGAGCAGTCGGTCGATGACGAGCTTGAGCGACTCGGTGCGCGGCACCTCGCCGTCGATGCCCGCGTAGCGCGGGTCGTGCACCTGGCTGAACTCGCTGTCGTCGTCGAGCACGGGCGGCGGCACGTCGAACGACCGGCGCCACAGCTGGAACTGCTCGGGGCCGAACTCCTCGAGCGTCTGCGCCTTGTCCTTGCCCTGCAGGGCGCCGTAGTGGCGCTCGTTGAGACGCCACGAGCGGGTCACGGGGATCCACAGACGGTCGGCGGCGTCGAGCGCGATGTTCGCGGTCTGGATCGCGCGGCTCAGCAGCGAGGTGTGCAGGACGTCGGGCAGGATGCCGGCCTCGGCGAGCAGTTCTCCGCCGCGACGGGCCTCGGTGCGGCCCTGCTCGTTGAGGCGGACGTCCACCCAGCCGGTGAAGAGGTTCAGTTCGTTCCACTCGCTCCGGCCGTGACGGAGCAGGATCAGGGTGCGCTTCGCAGTCATGGGCCCAGTTTATCGGCGCAGGTCGACGCGTCCACGCCCGCACCCTGGGAGGATTGACGCATGGCGTCATCTCCTCTCGGTCGGCCGACCCGCGGCACCACCGGGACGAACCGCCTGCGCCGCAACGACCGGTGGATAGCCGCCAGCCCCGCGTTCCGGCGCGCGACGGATCCGCTCGTGATCGACCTCGGCTACGGTGCGAGCGGTGTCACGGCGTTCGAGCTCGCGACACGGCTGCAGCGCGTCCGACGGGATGCCGAGGTCCGGGGCCTCGAGATCGACCCTGCGCGCGTCGCCACCGCGAACGAGCAGCTGCTCGCGGTGCGTGCGGGACTCACCCCGTTCGACCCCGACCTGCGCGTCACGTTCGCACGGGGCGGCTTCGAGGTGCCGCTCGCCGACGGCCGCCGCCCCTCGGTCATCCGCGCCATGAACGTGCTGCGCCAGTACGACGAGGCCGACGTCGCCGGAGCGTGGCGCACGACG
>NZ_DALZXX010000011.1:0-26240 GCF_031988965.1 Microbacterium sp. | reverse complement strand
CCGAGCATCGTCGCCGAACGTCTGCCGAAGGCGCTGATCCACCGCAACGTGCCGGGCGAGCGCGTGCACGCGCTGCTCGTCGATCTCGACCGGGAGTGGGACCGCGCCGCGGCGCTGTCGACGTTCGGCGCGACCCAGCGCTTCCTGGCTGCGGTCGGAGCACTGCGAGATCAGGGATGGCCGGTGTCGGGCGGGAAGGCCCGGTGGCGATTGGGCGAGCTCACGCTGCCCTGGGAGGCCGTGGCGCCGTCGCCCTGACCGGCGTAGGACGTCCGCCGCGACGGGTCAGACCGCGTGGCGGGGATCCGGGGCGCTCGGGCGTCGCGACAGCCGGGTGAGTCGAGGGATGTCGGCCGTGGCACCGGCATCCGCCGGCACGATGACCTGCTGCGTCGCGGCGATGTCCACGCCCTCGGCGCGCACGACGAGATCGCCGACCGGGGTGCGGCGCGAGAGGATCGCGAGCGCGATGGGTCCGTCTTCGTGATGCCGCGCGACGGACGTGATGCTCCCGACCTCGTCGTCACCGGCGAAGACGGGATCACCGGCGGACGGCAGCACATCGTCGCTGCCGTCGAGGTGCAGCGCGGCGAGGCGACGCGGCGGGTGGCCGAGGTTGTGGACCTTCGCCACCGTCTCCTGACCGCGGTAGCAGCCCTTGTTCAGATGCACGGCCGTGCGGATCCAGTCGGACTCGTGCGGCAGCGAGCGCTCGTCGACCTCGGCCGACCAGCGTGGGCGCCAGGCGGCGACGCGCAGCGCCTCTGCCGCGAGAAGGCCCGCGACGTCTTCTGCCGACAGCGTTGCCGCGAGAGAGTCCGCCGCTCCGCGCGGGACGATGGCGATCCGCCATGCGAGCTCTGCACCCGGGTGCTCGGCGACCTCGGCGTACTGATGTCCGCCCGCACTCACCCGCTGCCAGGGATCCGACCAGACGATCGGAGCGCCCGCGGGGGCGGATGCCGCGGCCCGAGCGCGCTCGGACGCGGCCCCACCGTCGACGAAACCGAGCAGCGCGAGATCGGGGCGGACCTCGATCGTCGCCTGCGTGCGGAACTTCATGCGCTGCAGCCAGGTGGCGAGAGCGTCGGCGTCGCCGGCATCGGCGATCAGCCAGGTCGACGACCCGTCGTCGACGACGCCCGCGGCATGCTCCACGCGACCCTGCGGATCGAGCACGAGCAGCTCGGTGCTGTCACCGGCGGCGAGGCGCCCCAGAGCCTGCGAGGGGATCGAGTCGAGCCAGCCGAGACGCTCGGGACCCGCGACCTCGATGACGGTCCTGTCGTCGAGGGGGACGAGAGCCGCGCCCGCCGCGAGGCGGCGCTGCTCTCGGAACACATCGCCGAAGTGGGCGATGCCCTGGTCGCCCGAGACGACGCCGTCGATGTCGGAGAAGCCGGTCATGTCAGACCTTCGCGAGGCGCGCCGAGGCGTGCGAGCGCAGCGGAGTGCCGAGCGCAGCGATGTCCCACGCCCAGAGCAGGTGGCCGTCGACGAGGCCGTACAGGCGCGTGGCGCTGCCGTACTCCTTCGCGCCCGCGCCGCGCACGACGGCGTCGGTGGCGATGTCGACCCGAGGGCCGTTGATCTCGCCGAGGTAGAGCTCGAGCATCCCGTCGGAGTGCGCGATCGACACCTCGATCGGGAAGCCACCGGATGCCGCGCGCAGCGCCTCGACGTCATCGACGCCGCGGTCGACCGTGTCGCCCAGCGGAGGAAGAAGCCCCGGACCGGAGTCGGCATCGGTCGCCGGTCGGGTCAGACGCCAGTATCCGGTCTCGGCGACGAGCTGAACGGATGTCGAGCCGTCGTCGCCCGTGAAGGTCGCGGTGGCCGAGTAGTTGAGGAAAGGTCCGCCGTCATGGCTGAAGCTCACGCGATGCGCGAACTCACCGCGCAGCTGCTTGCCGTCGACCGGGTAGTCGATGACACCGGTGCCCTCCCACACGCCGATCAGCCACGAGAGCGGGACGAGATCGGCGGGAAGGTCTGTGGGGAGGTCGATCACGACGAGCTCAGCGCTGGCCGCGGAAGAGGTTGCGCAGCACCACGACCGAGACGAATGCGATAGCGAGGCTCGCGAGTCCCAGGAGGCCGATGAAGAAGAATTCGAGCGCCATGAGGTCCATGGCTCCACCCTACCCTCCGCACGCGGGAGTGTCGCCTCTCGCGACGACGAGATCGTGCCGGTCAGGAGGCGAGCGCCGCGAGGCCGAAACCGACCGAGATCATGCCCATGAGAAGGAGCGCGCCGATGGCGCTCCCGCCGACGCGGAGGATGAAGCCCTGGGTGCGTCCGTGCCACAGCTGCACCGCGAACGAGAGCAGCACGACACCGCCGAACGCGACGAGCAGCCATTGCATTCGGTACACCTCGGGCACGAAGATCCCGATGGCGATCGAGCCGACCAGTGCGACCGCCCAGACGGCGAGCACGCCGACGAACTCGTTACGCGGTGCGAGCGCAGGTTCCGACATGACTCCATTGTGACCCATCGGCGCCCGGTATCATTGCGGCACGGCGATACATCAGCCGTCCGGAAGGAGTGCGTGTGGCCCAGGTCCTGGTCTTGACCAACGCTCCGGTCTCGGAGCAGGTCCTGCCCGCCATGGAGCTTCTCAGCCACCGCGTGCGACAGATCCCCGCCGAGCCCGCCCAACTCGTGAGCGCCCCCGATTACGACATCGTGATCGTCGACGGCCGCCACGACCTCGTCGGCGCGAAGTCGCTCTGCCGCCTGCTGCGCGCGGCCGGGCAGGACGCTCCTCTGCTGCTCGTCGTCACCGAGGGCGGCATGAGCGCCCTCTCGGGCGACTGGGGCATCGACGACGTGCTGCTCACCACGGCCGGCCCTGCCGAGGCCGACGCGCGGGTCCGACTCGCCCTCGCCCGGCACGAGGAGACGGCCGAACCGTCTCGGGTGCAGGCATCGGGCGTCGTGATCGACGAGCAGTCGTATTCGGCGAAGCTGCGCGGCCGGCCTCTCGACCTGACGTACAAGGAGTTCCAGCTCCTGCACTTCCTCGCCACGCATCCGTCGCGCGTCTTCACCCGCGAACAGCTGCTCAGCGAGGTCTGGGGATACGACTACTTCGGCGGCACGCGCACGGTCGATGTGCACGTGCGCCGCCTGCGCGCGAAGCTCGGCGACCAGGAGCAGATCATCGGCACCGTGCGCAACGTGGGGTACCGCTTCAACGTCAACGAGGACGAGAGCGTCCCCGCCGCACGGTGACACAGAGACGTGCGTTCACACGCACGTCACCTCACGGTGCTTAGATGTACCCCATGATCGATCCCGCTCTCGCCGACGCAGGTCTCGGCGACGCCGAAGACGACGACTTCGATGCCATCGAGTCGCCGGACGCGCTGCTGCCCGACCACCGCTACCTCGATCGCGAGCTCAGCTGGCTCGCGTTCAACCAGCGCGTTCTGGAGCTCGCCGAGGATCCGTCACTGCCGGAACTCGAGCGCGCGAACTTCCTGGCGATCTTCGCCAGCAACCTCGACGAGTTCTTCATGGTCCGCGTCGCGGGTCTCAAGCGCCGCATCGTGACCGGCCTCGCGGTGCCCACCAACATCGGCCGCTCCCCCGCCGATGCGCTGGCCGACATCGCCCGTGAGGCGCATGCCCTGCAGCTGCGTCACGCCGAAGCCTGGACCTCGCTCGTGCGGCCCGCTCTCGCGGAGTCGGGCATCGAGATCGCCGACTGGACGGAACTGACCGACGAGGAGCGCGCCAAGCTCTCGGAGTACTTCGGCGCTCAGGTCTTCCCGGTGCTGATGCCGCTGGCCGTCGACCCGGCGCACCCGTTCCCCTACATCTCGGGTCTGTCGCTGAACCTCGCGATCCGCATCCGCAATGCGCGTACGGGGCGTCAGGAGTTCGCGCGACTCAAGGTGCCGCCCATGCTCCCGCGCTTCGTCGAGGTACCGGGCACCGGCGAGATCAAGCGATTCCTGCGCCTCGAAGAACTGATCGCGAACCACCTCGGCGACCTGTTCCCGGGCATGGAGGTGCTCGACCACCACGCGTTCCGCCTCACCCGCAACGAGGATGTGGAGATCGAGGAGGACGAGAGCGAGAACCTGATCCAGGCGCTCGAGGCCGAGCTGCTGCGCCGCCGCTTCGGCCCGCCCATCCGCCTCGAGATCACCGATGACATGGACGAGGTCACGATGGACCTGCTGGTCCGCGAGCTCGACATCACGGATCAGGAGATCTACCGCATCCCCGGACCGCTCGACCTGCGCGGCCTCTTCGACCTCTCGCGCATCGATCGTCCCGACCTGCGCTACCCGCCGCACCTGCCGACCACCGCGGTGGCCTTCCAGCCCACCGGCAGCAACACGCGCGCCGACATCTTCAAGGCGATCCGCAAGTCGGATGTGCTCGTGCACCACCCGTACGAGTCGTTCACCACGAGCGTCGTCGCGTTCCTCGAACAGGCCGCGCGCGACCCCCACGTGCTCGCCATCAAGCAGACCCTGTACCGCACCTCGGGCGACAGCCCGATCGTCGAGGCCCTGATCAACGCCGCCGAGGCCGGCAAGCAGGTCCTCGCTCTGGTCGAGGTCAAGGCGCGCTTCGACGAGGCGAACAACATCGTCTGGGCACGCAAGCTCGAGAAGGCGGGCGTGCACGTCGTGTACGGCCTGGTCGGCCTCAAGACGCACTGTAAGCTCGCCCTCGTGATCCGCGAGGAAGACGGCGTGCTGCGCCACTACTCGCACATCGGCACCGGCAACTACAACCCGAAGACCAGTCGCATCTACGAGGACTTCGGGCTGTTCACGACCGACGCCCAGGTCGGCAAGGACCTCACCCGCCTGTTCAACGAGCTCAGCGGCTATGCGATCGAGAAGAAGTTCAAGCGCCTGCTCGTCGCGCCCCTGCACCTGCGCAAGGGACTCGTGCGGCAGATCGACAACGAGCGCCGCAACGCCGAGGCGGGCAAGCCCGCCGGCATCCGCATCAAGGTCAACTCGATGGTCGACGAAGAGGTCATCGACGCGCTGTATCGCGCGAGCGCAGCCGGCGTGAAGGTCGACGTGTGGGTGCGGGGCATCTGCAGCCTGCGCACCGACCTCGAGGGCATCAGCGACAACATCACGGTGCGCAGCATCCTCGGTCGCTACCTCGAGCACTCCCGCATCTTCGCGTTCCACAACGACGGCGATCCGCAGGTCTACATCGGCAGCGCCGACATGATGCACCGCAACCTCGACCGCCGGGTCGAGGCGCTGGTGCGGGTGACCGACCCCGATCATCTGAAGGATCTGCTGTCGTTCTTCGACCTCGCGATGGACCCGGGCACCACCTCGTGGCACCTGGGCGCCGAGGGCGTGTGGACGCGCCACGCCGAGGATGCCGAGGGCAAACCGCTGATCGACCTGCAGGACAAGACCATGGGGTTGATCCAGAGGCGACGCCGCGCACGGGCGGTGCGATGACCACCCGCCAGGCATCCGGCGCGAAGGTCGCGGCACGGTCGAAGTGGACGGACAAGGCCGTCTACGCGGCCGGCGCCGTCATCTGGCGACTCGTCGACGGCAAGCTGCGGATCCTCCTGATCCATCGCACCAAGTACCGCGACATCACGCTGCCCAAGGGCAAGGTCGACCCCGGTGAGATGCTCGCCGAGACCGCGGTGCGCGAGGTGCACGAGGAGACCGGCATCCGCGTCTCGCTCGGCGTGCCGGTCGGTGTGAGCCGCTATCACCTGCCGTCGAACAAGCAGAAGGTCGTGCACTACTGGGCGGCCGAGGCGACGGAGGATGCGATCCGCACCTCGACGTTCGTGCCCAACCGCGAGATCGCGGCGATCGAGTGGGTGAGCCTGAAGAAGGCACGGTCGCGACTCAGCTATCCCGTCGACGTCGAGATCCTCGACTTCTTCACGAACCTCGTCGACGACGGCGTGCTGCGCACCTTCCCGGTGATCGCGCTGCGGCATGCCAAGGCGCTCGCGCGGTCCGACTGGGACGGATCGGATGCCTCGCGTCCCCTCACCGACCGCGGACGCGAGCAGGCGACCTCGATCGTGGGGCCGCTGCGCGCCTTCGGCGTCCGCAAGATCGTCACGAGCGATGCGGTGCGCTGCGTGCAGACCGTGACCCCACTGGCGAAGGCACTCGACCGCAAGGTCGTGAAGACCGATCTGATCAGTCAGGATGCCTGGGAGGACGGCGACGACGACCTGCGGTCTGTGATCGGCCGACGCGTGCGCTCCGGCAAGCCCGCGGTGGTGTGCAGCCACGGCCCCGTTCTGCCCGGCATCCTCTCCGAGATCGCGCTCGCGACGGGGACGATCCAGGGATCGTATGTGAGCAGCGCGGCCGATCTCGAGCCCGCCGCGTTCTCGGTCGTGCACCTCTCGGCATCCAACCCCGGGTCGGGGATCATCGCGATCGAGACGCACATCCCCAAAGTCTGACCCTCTTCGCAGACCGGAAGATCCGCGTGTTCCCGCGGATCCGCCCCAGAGAGACGCGCGCCGTTCACCTTCCGTTCACCTGCGGGGTCGAGTCTCGTTAACCGCCGCACCTAGCGTCACTGTGTGCCCTGCACCGGGCCCCACCCATCCATGATCGAAGGATCCACAGTGAAGATCTCCCGAATCGCACGTATCGGCGCCGTCGGCGCCGTGGCCGCTCTGGCTCTCGCAGGCTGTGCCGCGAACGAAGGCGGCAACACCGGCGGCGGCTCGTCCGACGCCCCCACCTCGACCCTGACGGGCACGATCGAGGCCACCGGCGCCTCGTCGCAGGAGGCTGCGCAGCAGTCGTGGGTCGCCGCGTTCCAGACCGCGAACCCCGACACCACGATCAACTACACCGCGACCGGCTCGGGCACCGGCCGCGAGAACTTCATCGCCGGTTCGTCGAACTTCATCGGCTCCGACCGCGCGTTCAACGCCGACGAGATCGCCAAGGGCGGCTTCGGCTCCTGCACCTCCGACGAGATCGTCGAGATCCCCGTCTACATCTCGCCCGTCGCGGTCGCCTTCAACCTCGAGGGCATCGACGAGCTGAACCTCGACGGCGCGACCATCGCCGGCATCTTCTCGGGGTCCATCACCAAGTGGAACGACCCGGCCATCGCCTCGCAGAACGACGGCGTCGAGCTTCCCGACCAGGCGATCGTCCCGGTGCACCGCGCCGACGCGTCGGGCACGCAGGAGACCTTCACCAAGTACCTCAGCGCCGTCGCCCCCGACGTGTGGACCTACGAGGCCAGCGACGAGTGGCCGCTGTCGACCGGTGAGGCCGGCGATGGAACCTCGGGTGTCGTCGACGCGATCACCAACGGCTCCGGCTACATCGGCTTCGCCGACGCCTCGCGCACCTCGGAGCTCGGCCAGGTCGCCGTGCAGGTCGAGGGCGACTACGTCGCGTACTCGGCCGAGGCGGCCGCCGCACTCGTCGAGGCCTCGCCGCTCGAAGAGGGCCGCTCGGACCACGACCTCGCGTTCGACGTCGACCCGGCCGCAGCTCCGGCCGGCTCGTACCCGATCGCCCTCGTCTCCTACCTCATCGGCTGCGTCGACTACGAGGACGCCGAGACCGCCGGTCTCGTGAAGGCGTACTTCGAGTACGTCGCCTCGGCCGAGGGACAGGATGCTGCGGCGGAGGCCGCCGGCAGCGCACCCATCTCCGACAGCCTGCGCGAGCAGATCACCACCGCGATCGACGCGATCGTCACGGAGTGACCGGGCGCTCAGCACTCCGCTGAGCTCCGGCACCGAGGCCCTCGGGTGTCGGTCGAAGGATCTCGACCGACGCCCGGGGGCACCCGCATGAAGACACCCGAAAGCCCCTCAGAGCAGATCGTGGAGCAGCCCCGATGACCACCACCCAGGCGGGTCCCGACACCACCCGTTCCCCCGGTTCGCGCCCCGCGCTGCGCCGACGGGGCGACCTCATCTTCTCCGGCACCGCGCTCGGAGCGGGGATCATCATCCTCGTCACGCTCGCAGCGGTGGCGATCTTCCTCATCGTCCAGGCGCTCCCGGCACTCTCGCCCGACACGAGCAACAACCACATCCTCGAGGGACAGGCGTTCCTCTCCTGGGTGTGGCCCTTCGTGTTCGGCACCCTGTGGTCGAGCTTCATCGCCCTCGTGATCGCGGCGCCCGTCGCCATCGGCATCGCCCTCTTCATCTCGCACTACGCCCCGCGCCGCCTCGCCGGTGTGCTGGGCTACGTGATCGACCTGCTCGCCGCGGTGCCGTCGGTGGTCTTCGGCCTCTGGGGCGCGCTGACCTTCGCACCGATGCTCGTGCCCTTCTACAAGTGGCTCAACGAGAACCTCGGGTGGATCCCGCTCTTCAGCGGCACCCCCTCCGGTACCGGCAAGACGATCCTCACGGCATCCCTCGTGCTCGCGGTCATGATCCTCCCGATCATGACCGCCATCTGCCGCGAGGTCTTCCTGCAGACGCCGAAGCTGCACGAAGAGGCGGCCCTCGCACTCGGTGCGACGCGCTGGGAGATGGTCCGCATGGCCGTGCTCCCCTTCGCCCGCAGCGGTATGGTCTCGGGAGCGATGCTCGGCCTCGGCCGCGCGCTCGGCGAGACCATGGCCGTGACCCTCGTGCTCTCCCCCCTCGGCATCATCACCTTCAACCTGATCAACCCGGAGAACCCCACGACGATCCCCGCGATCATCGCGCTGCGCTTCCCCGAGGCCCACGACGAGGGCGTCAACACGCTCATCGCGGCCGGCCTGATCCTCTTCATCGTGACCTTCGCGGTCAACTTCATCGCCCGCTGGATCGTCTCGCGCCGCGCCGAGTTCTCGGGAGCCAACTGACATGACCGCCACGCTCACCCCGGCGCCCGTCGCCACCACCACGCACTCCACGTCGGCGGGCCACCTGCCCAAGTGGGCGCCCTGGGCTCTGCTCCTGGTCGCCTTCGTCATTTCCGGCACGATCTTCGCCTTCATGAACGCGGGCGGCGACCCTGCCGACTTCAACATCGCGCTGACGCTCGTCGTCGGACTGGTGTTCTACATCATCCTGATCTATGTGATCTCGTCGGTGATCGAGAGCCGCCGTCACGCGGTCGACCGCCTGATGACCGCGCTCGTGTCCGGCGCCTTCGTCGTCGCGCTCCTGCCGCTCATCTCGCTGCTCTACACGGTCGTCGTCAACGGCCTGATGCGCTTCGACGGCGAGTTCTTCAGCTTCTCGATGCGCAACATCGTCGGCGAGGGCGGCGGCGCCGTCCACGCGATCTGGGGCACGTTGCTGATCACCCTGGGCGCGACGATCATCTCGGTGCCGATCGGCCTCATGACCTCGATCTACCTGGTCGAGTACGGTGAGGGCCGCAGGCTCGCACGCGGCATCACGTTCCTCGTCGACGTCATGACCGGCATCCCCTCGATCGTCGCCGGTCTGTTCATCTACTCGGTGTTCGCTCTCATCGTCGGTCCCGGCACGCGCATGGGCATCATGGGATCGCTCGCGCTCTCTGTGCTCATGATCCCGGTCGTCGTGCGAGGCTCCGAGGAGCTGCTGCGCATCGTGCCGAACGAGCTCCGCGAGGCCGCCTACGCGCTCGGTGTGCCGAAGTGGCTGACCATCATCAAGGTCGTGCTCCCGACCGCGATCGCCGGAATCACGACGAGCATCATGCTCGCGATCTCCCGCGTGATCGGCGAGACCGCGCCGCTGCTGCTCACGGTCGGCGTCGTGCAGGGGATGAACCTCAACATGTTCAGCGGGCAGATGGCGACGCTACCCGTGTTCTCGTACATGCAGGCGAAGTACCCGGGCATCCCCGTGGACGCCTATCTCGAGCGCGCGTGGGCCGCTGCCCTCACCCTCATCGTCATCGTCATGGTGCTCAACCTGCTGGCGCGCATCATCGCCAAGGTGTTCGCCCCCAAGATCAACGGCCGCTGAGCCGTCCACCCGATTCCAACCAGAAGGATCCTCTCGTGTCCAAGAGCATCGAAGTCAACGACCTCAACGTCTACTACAGCGATTTCCTCGCCGTCGAGGGCGTCAACATCGACATCAAGCCCAACACGGTGACCGCATTCATCGGCCCCTCGGGCTGCGGCAAGTCGACCTTTCTGCGCACCCTGAACCGCATGCACGAGGTCATCCCCGGCGCACGCGTCGAGGGCGAGGTGCTGATCGACGGCAAGAACCTGTACGGCGCGAGCGTCGACCCCGTGCTGGTCCGCCGTCAGGTCGGCATGGTGTTCCAGCGTCCGAACCCGTTCCCCACCATGTCGATCAAGGAGAACGTGCTCGCGGGCGTCAAGCTCAACAACACGCGCATGGCGAAGAGCGACCAGGACGCCCTCGTCGAGAAGTCGCTGCGCGGCGCCAACCTCTGGAACGAGGTCAAGGACCGCCTCGACAAGCCGGGCTCCGGCCTCTCCGGTGGTCAGCAGCAGCGTCTGTGCATCGCGCGCGCGATCGCGGTCTCGCCCGACGTGATCCTCATGGACGAGCCCTGCTCGGCTCTCGACCCGATCTCGACCTTCGCGATCGAGGAGCTCATCGCCGAGATCAAGAACGACTACACGGTCGTCATCGTGACGCACAACATGCAGCAGGCGAGCCGCGTGTCCGACAAGACGGCGTTCTTCAACATCGCCGGCACCGGCAAGCCCGGCAAGCTCATCGAGTACGACGACACCAGCACGATCTTCACGACCCCGTCCGTGCAGGCCACCGAGGACTACGTCTCGGGTCGCTTCGGATAAGCATCCGCTCTGCCCCCCTCCCTGGCCCGCCTCGGGTCTGGCCCGCCTCGCGAGCACAGCTTCGGAGCGGACGCTGAGAAACGCCGTGTCACCCTCGTGTGGCACGGCGTTTCTGTTTTGATCTCCGAACCTGTGCTCGTGGGGTCAGGCACGAGTCTTCCTGCACGGCGACCGAATCGGTCGATCGCTCCACAGAGACCGTGACGAACGCCACGGGCGGATGCCGTCGGACGCCAGGCTCGAGCGATGTGCGAGTCCTCGGGAATCCAGGTGTGGTCGTGGGCGGAGCTTCGACGTCGGACCTCTCGACGCGCGATCGAAGCCCGTGTTCGAGAGGGTGATCTGCGGCGGGTGAGACGCGGCGTCTACGCGGCGGCCACCGCATGCGCGAGAGTCGTCGATGCCGCCGAGCACGGCGGTTCGCTCGGGTGCGAGACCGCGGCGCGCCACCTCGGCATCTGGGTACTCGACGACGAGACCCTCCATGTCTGGGTACGCGCGGATCGGCATCATCACAGCGGGGCGAGTCGCGAATGCACCTGCATCCGCCACTGGGATGCCGATGCCGATGCCGCGCCGAGCACGTTCGCGATGCCCTCGGTCCCCCGGATCCTGCTGCAGATCTACCGGTGCCGCGGTGCGGAGGCGTTCTTCGTCGCGCTCGAATCCGCGCGACGACAGGGCCTCATCTCTCGCCAGGGACTCCGGCGGCTCAGCGATGCGATGGACCACCGGGGACGGGACCTCATCGACTTCTCCCGGGCCGATGCCGACAGCGGCTTGGAATCACTGGTCCGGCTGCGGGTGAGACCTTTCGGGTGGACCGTACGCACCCAGGCGCAGATCGTCGGCACTGGTTTCGTCGACCTTCTGATCGATGACTGGCTGATCGTGGAGACGGATGGCAAGGCGAACCACGACGCCGAGTCGCATCGGCATCGCGATCTGGTGCGTGATGCGACCGCCGCGGCCTGGGGCCATGTCTCTCTGCGCTTCGACTACGCGATGGTGATCCACGACTGGGACCTCGTCGAGCGAGCGCTCGTCGCGATCATGGCGCTTCGCCCCTGATGGTCGCCCGCCTCGGAGGAGAGGTTCGTCGGGCACGGCTTCGGACTCGAGGCACGACACCCCGAGACCACGGCCAGATACGGCGGCATGTCGTGCCCGGGCTCCGAAGCCGTGCCCGGGACGGGAGCATCCGGAGGGACCGAGGGGGTGGGGTCAGTCGCGAGGGGACAGCAGGTAGGTGTTGAGGTCGGATGTGAGGGCGTGGTCGACCGGGAGACCACTGCCGTCGACGGCGGTGATCGGGGCGGCGAGCCTGACGCTCGAGACCAGCCAGGCGGCATCCGCGCGGGACAGATCGGATGCCGGGATCTGCCCGTACTCCGCCGTGAATCCGCGTCCGGCGAGGTACTCGTAGACGCTCAGCTGCGTCGTGCCGTGCAGGATGCCGCCGTTCGGCGCGGGCGTGACGAACCGATCTCCGAAGCGCAGGATCAGTGATGCGGTGGGCGCCTCGAGAACGAAGCCGTCACGCGAGAGGAAGATCGCGTCGTCCGCACCGCGACGGTGCGCCTCGCGCAGAGCCGCCATGTTGACGGCGTACGAGAGGGTCTTGGCTCCGAGCAGCAGCCACGGCGCCCGCTCTGCCACGTCGAGGTCGTAGCCGCGATCGAGCGTCACGACGCGCACCCCGTTCTGACGCACGATCGAGAAGTCGGATGCCGGCGCCGCCGTGACCCACGCGGTCGGCGTCGGTCCGTGCTCGACGCCCCGGCTGAGGATGAGCTTGATGACGTACTCCCCCGCCCCGCAGTCGGCCGCCGCACGGTCGATCGCCTGATGCCACTGGGCCTGGTTCGGCAGCGGGAGGTCGCAGAGCTCGGCGGAATGCGCGAGGCGTTCGAGGTGGGGCACGACCTCCTGCGCATGGCCGTCGACCACGCCGATCGACTCGAACACGCCGTCACCGCGCTGGGTGCTCAGCTCCCCCACGCTGAGCGCGGGCGCCGCAGCATCCACCAGGGTGAACGTGTCGGCGAAGTCTGTGCGGTCGGCGTCGACCGCCGCCGGATCGATCATGAGAGCAAAGCGCCGGGTCATGATCCGAGCCTAGGCCCCGGGAATAGCAGCGGTGCGATCTTGTTACACTGGAGTGGCCGGGCCGCATAACCCCGGGCTCCAATTTTTGCCGCTGCGAGCGGCCTTCCGCCGAGAGGCGTTCTTGCGGCCCGGTCTTTTCATGTCCGGCGGCCGGCTGGACCACTCACCCGGACGGAAGCGCCTCAGGCGAGGCCGCCGGTGCGCCAGAGCACCGCGGATGCCGAGAGATCCTGCGCATAGCTGCTGAGGCGCAGAGCGCGGGTGGTCAGCTCGCTCGCGCGCGACGGCTCGGTCTGCTCGTAATCGTCAGCCGTGTGC
The DNA here is from genome assembly GCF_031988965.1 of Microbacterium sp. Taxonomy (GTDB): domain Bacteria; phylum Actinomycetota; class Actinomycetes; order Actinomycetales; family Microbacteriaceae; genus Microbacterium. Next base: position 13,080 of record NZ_DALZXX010000011.1, on the reverse strand, counting down.
GTGGCACCCGACGCCTGCACGCGACAGAACGCCGCCGCACGATCGAGCGCCACCGCGAAGTCGCCCCGGAAAGCGCCGCGGAGGATCGTGTCGATCAGAGCGACGAGCTCCTCGGGGTTCGCCGGCACCGGAGCGCCGGCGATCGCCGCATCCGCCGAGGCCAGCTCGATGCGCCCCCGCTCATACAGCAGAGCGGCCGTGTGCGGATCGCCATGGATGGCGAGCTGCAGCAGATACAGCCGCCACAGGGCGCCCGGCAGCGTGCGGGCCGGCGCCTTCGACCACAGCTCGGCGATCTCGTCGATGCCGTGCTCGTCGGTGAAGGCCACGAGGCGCTCGGCGCTCACGCCGCTCTCGTCCGCGCGCACGCGCGTCAGCAGAGCGGATGCCGTCGCATGCGCGATGCGGGTCTCCTCGGCGGGATCGTGGGTGCCCACGATGTTGTCGAAGGCCTGGGTCGGGCGGCGGACGGGGCGGGAGAACTGCTCGGGCATCCCACCAGGGTACGCGCGATCCGTGTGGTCAGGCCGTCGGGATGGCGATGACCGGGTCGGTCGTCGGCAGGCCGCTCGGCGAGCCCCCGGCCTGTTCGACCGTGACCGCGATGATGTCGCCCTCGTGCATCTCGCCGGCGAGGACCGCCGTGGCGTCTCCCCCATCGGCTTCGAAGACTCCCGCCGAGATCGGCGTCTCACCGCGCACGAACCACAGTTCGTAGGCGCGATCCTCGGGCAGCGTCTCGATGCCGTCGGCGACGAGCACCGCCGTGCCGAGCGATGCCGACCAGTGAGCCGTGGCCGTGCCGCCGTCGGCGAGCTCGATCGAGGCCTCCTGGGCGTCCTCAGCCGACTGGATGTCCTGCAGAGCGACCACGCTCGCCGGGCGATTCACGTAGTCGTTGAGAGCCACGGCGCCGACGCCCACACCCACGAGCAGCGCGAGGCATGCGGCGAGAGCGAACAGCACCCGAAGCGGATGCGCGGGTGCCTTCGGCGCGGTGGCGCCGGCAGCAGTCTCCGTGACGATCGGTTCTGCATGATGGTCGTCGGGGTCCGCAGCAGCCGGGCTGCTGGCGACTCCTAAGTCGGTGATGTCGCCGGTCTGCGGCGTGACGGCGATGCGTGCCAGAAGCGCCGCTCGAAGCTCGGGTGCGGGGGCCATCGGCGCCGCGCCGAGTGCGAGGAAGGTCGCGCTGTCTGCATCCGCATCGACGATGCCCTGCCATTCGGGGTGCGCGACGAGTGCCGCGTGGTACCGCTCCGCGTCGTCGGGAGACAGCGCGTCGAGCGCTGCTCCTGCCGCGAGTTCCGCGAATTCCTTCTCGTTCATGCCGTCACCCCCATAGCTGTCCTGAGACGCGAGAGCCCATCTCGCATCCGTGTCTTGATCGTCCCCAGCGGTGCTCCCACGAGCACTGCCACTTCGTTCTGACTGTATCCGCCGTAGTAGGCCAGGACGAGAGCTTCGCGCTGTGCCTCGGGAAGTCCTGCGAGAGCCTTTACGACCTTCTCGCCCTCGATGCCCAGTTCGACCGTCTCCGCGACACTGTCGTGCGCGACCCCGATCTCTCTGAACCCGGCACGCACGTCTCGGTCCGCGCTGGACTGAGATGCTCGTACCCGGTCGACCGCACGACGGTGCGCGATCGTCATCACCCAGGTTCTTCCCTGTCCCTTGTTCGGAGCGAACTTGGAAGCGGATTGCCAGATCTCCAGAAAAACCTCCTGGAGGACCTCTTCGCTCTGAGAGCGGTTGACCAGCACTCGGAGGATGAGTCCGAAGACGCGCGACGAGAGCATGTCGTACAGCTCCGCGAACGCGCGCTGATCTCCGTCGCCGATGCGAACGAGCAGGTCAGCGACAGCATCCCGTGCCGTACCGTCTTCGGGTACGTCCATCCCATCGATGACCATCTCTACCAGCATGCCGCATCCTCCATGCATTCCCGCGCAACCGTCACCCGAAAGTGACGGAAAAGATCTCACCGATCCGGCCGGCGAAGATCCCGATGCCTCCCGCTTCGAAGAGTCCTCTTAACGCGTGACGTCGAAAGCTGTTCGCCACGGCCCCCGAATCGGATTGGAAATCAGCCGATCTCAAAAAAGTTCTGAGAATCTCCCATCCGTTCCGAGGCGGGCTCCGAACACCTGTCAACGCCACGGAGAGGCCGTGGCAGAGATTCTCAAGGAGCTCGAGATGTTCAGCACCAAGAAGAAGGTCACCGCAGCGATCACCCTCGGCCTGGCAAGCGCGTTCGTGCTCGCCGGATGTTCCATGGGTGGCACCACCAGCACCGACGAGCCGTCGGAGTCGTCGGCTCCCGAGTCGTCCGAGACGATGGCTCCCGAGACCGAGACCATGGACCCGGCCGCCAACCTCGTCGGCCCCGGCTGCGCGGCATACGCCGAGGCAGTGCCGGACGGCGACGGATCGGTCGCCGGCATGGCTCAGGACCCGGTGGCAGTCGCCGCGTCCAACAACCCGCTGCTCACCACGCTGGTCGCAGCCGTGAGCGGACAGCTCAACCCCGACGTCAACCTGGTCGACACGCTCAATGGCGACGAGTTCACCGTCTTCGCTCCGGTCGACGAGGCCTTCGCGAAGATCGACCCGGCCACCATCGAGGGCCTCAAGACCGACAGCGCCACGCTGAGCTCGATCCTGACGTACCACGTGGTCCCCGGCCAGATCACTCCCGATGAGATCGCCGGCACCCACGCCACGGTCCAGGGTGCTGACCTCGAGGTCACCGGCAGCGGCGACGAGCTGATGGTCAACGACGCCAACGTCATCTGCGGTGGCGTACAGACCGCCAACGCCACCGTGTACCTGATCGACTCGGTGCTGATGCCCCCGGCTGAGTAAGCACGGGCAACCGAGCTGGGAACTCGGAACATACTGCCCTCCACTCGGGGGAGGATGGCGGGCAGAAGAACGGGCCGTCGACGAGGCACCTCGTCGGCGGCCTGTTCTGTGCGCCCCTAGACTGGACATGCGGGCCTCTAGCTCAGTTGGCAGAGCATCGGACTTTTAATCCGCGGGTCGTGGGTTCGAGCCCCACGGGGCCCACCGCTATCATCGTCGACTCGATACGGCCACCCCCTTCTCGGCATCCGGATCGTGCGAGAGGGTCGAAGCGTCCCCATCCGGGACCTGACCCTCAACGAAAGGACGCATCATGGCGACTCTCACCGACAGCCGAGTGGCATTCCTGGCGACAGACGGATTCGAGGACAGTGAGCTGACCAGCCCCTGGCAGGCCGTGCAGGCCGAGGGTGCGAGCGCGACCCTCATCGCACCCGAGGGCGCTCAGATCAAGGGCAAGAACGGACACGTGCAGCACGTGGACCTGACGTCGGCGGATGCCACGGCAGACGAGTTCGACGCTCTCGTACTGCCGGGCGGCGTCGTGAACGCCGATCACCTGCGGCTCGACAAGCCGTCGATCGAACTCGCACGCACGTTCTTCGAGCAGCACAAGCCGGTGGCGGTCATCTGCCACGGCGCGTGGATCCTCATCGAGGCGGGTGTCGTCGACGGGCGCACGCTCACGAGCTATCCGAGCCTCGCAACCGACCTCCGCAACGCCGGAGCGACGTGGGTCGACGAGGAGGTCGTGGTCGACCAGGGGCTCGTCTCCAGCCGCACTCCCGACGACCTGCCGGCTTTCAACGCCAAGCTGGTCGAAGAGGTGGCCGAAGGCCGCCACGCGGGCCAGACGGCCTGACATCCACTCGCACTACGACAGCATCCGGCGGTCCGGTGTCACGCGCTCGCACGAGCTCGGTGACGCCGGACCGCCGCTCTGTTCGCGCACCGCACCGAGCAGAACCTCTGACGACCGTTGCGAGTGACGTCGACGACCACGTGGGTGCAGGGCGAGGCCTCGCACCGCCCCAGACGATCCATGCCCCGGGTGACCAGGTGCAGTGAGGTTCCGACCGCGAAGATCGCTCGCAGGACGTACGGCAGCGACTGCACGTCATCGCGGTAATGCAGATGCCACCCCTCCCCGTCGTGGTCGGTGAGCCGGGGATACGCGGCCGCCTCAGCCATCTGGGCGTTGAGTATCCGGGCCCGCGCGGAGGGGTCGCTCTCGTCGACGATCCGCAGCCAGTCGTCCACCACCGCGCGCACTTTCTCGTGGTCGTCGGGGGCAGGCGGGAAGGTCATCGTCATGCCCATCTCGAGAGTCCGCTCTTCGATGCCCGCACGGTCGGCGGGGAAGTCATCCGCCAGGGACGCCGCCAGCAGGACCGCATATTCGCCGTAAGGGTTGAGATGCATAAGGCCATTACATCACGCTGGATGCATGACCTCCCTGCAGACCCTCCCGACACCGCGGATCCCCTCGACGCCCGCACCTCACGAGCATGCCTGGCTCGTGGAATCGCGACACCGCACCAGCGATGGCACTGTGCTGTACGTGCGCTGCGCAGACTGCGCGATGCGGCGGGTCGACCTGCAGCCGCACACCCAGATGCCGCCGACGGCGCTCTCTCGCCACCTTTCGGCCTGATCGCTCGGCTCAGACGTCGACGATCTCCCCGTTGCCGGGCACCCAGGGGCGCGCATCCGCGCGCCGGAACGCGAGGGGCACACCGCGCCCGTGCCGATCGATCGACTCCGAGACCTGCAGGTGCAGGTGGGGCTCGGTGCTGTTGCCCGAGTTGCCGCACTCGCCGATCCGCTCCCCCGCCCGCACGACGTCGCCCACCCGCGGAGTCGCGCTTCCCTCACGCAGATGGGCGAGCAGCACGAGCACGCCATCCGCGCCGATGACGACGTGGTTGCCGGCGATGGCCGGCGCCCCGTTCCGCACACGGGCAGGCTGGGTGAGCGCGTATCCGATCTGGGCAGCGAGGGACCGACGGGCGACATGATCCTCTTCCCCGTCGTGGACGCGCACGACCTCTCCGGTCACCGGGGCGAGGATCGCGCGCCCGAAACCGACGAACGCCTCGGGCCGCTCGCTTCCGAACACGCTGCGGAGGCCACGTCGGGCGCTGCGTCCGCCCGCATCGACCGGTACGAAGTCGATCGCGTGAGAGCTTCCGAAGAGCTCCGTGCCGTGGCTGGGAACGCGCGTCGCCGGACTGTTCTGCACCAGCCATCGCCCGGCGAAGGGCAGCGCCAGCACGAACGGCTCCCGGTGGCTCATGCGGTGAGCTCGACGAGCTTTCTCACCGTGCGCAGGTTGCGCGCCGTGCCGGCGACACCGAGTGCGCGGTCGAGCACGGCCTTGGTGAGCTTGGTGTTCTGCACTCCCCCGTCGCCGTAGTCGATCCACAGGTCGTCTCCGACGAGAGCGATCCGCTCGCCCGGCACGAGACGTTCGCGCAGCGCCTCGACGGCTCCGGGCGACGCAGACCCCTCGAGGAACATCGCGTGCAGCATCTTCTCGGACGCCTCTGAGAACGGATGCTCCGCCACTGCCCGTGCGAGCGCAGCGTGTGTGCGCAGGATCACCGGGGTGTCCACACCGAACTCCGCCGCGATCAGCTCGCGGACCCGCGCCCGCGCCGCATCCGGGTCGGCGGGATGCTCGCACACGATGTTGCCGCTCGCGATGTAGGTCGAGACCTCGCCGAACTCGGGAGCGAGCAGAGCGCGCAGCGCTGCCATCGGCACCGTGCCCCGGCCGCCGACGTTGACGGCGCGCAACAGGAGGATGCTGCGGGTCACACAGCACCGCTCTCGGTCAGCTCAGCACCCGCGTGCGCGAGCTCGGCCAGCGCGGCCTCGCTCGACTCCACGCCGACGCCCGCGATCAGGTCGGTGAAGACGCGCACCTGCACGCCGTGGGCGATCGCGTCGAGGGCCGAGGCGCGGACGCAGTGGTCGGTGGCGATGCCGACGACATCGGCGCTCAGAGCGCCTGCTGCGGTCAGGATCGCCCCCACGGTCTCCCCCGCCACGGTGGCGCCTTCGAACATCGAGTACGCCGGGCGCCCCTGCCCCTTGTGCACGTGGTGAGTGACGGCGTCGGTCACCAGGAGCGGGTCGTAGTCGGCTCCGTCTGATCCGGCGACGCAGTGGACGGGCCAGGTGTCGACGAAATCCGGGCTCTCGGCGAAGTGCCCGCCGTTGTCGCCCTCGGAGTCGTGCCAGTCGCGCGACGCGATTATCACGTCGTAATCACCCGCCCTCTCGGCGAGCAGCGCGGACACAGCGGATGCCACGGCATCCCCGCCGGACACGGCCAGCGCCCCGCCCTCGGTGAAGTCGTTCTGGACGTCGACGATGAGAAGCGCTCGGCTCATGCTTCGAGAGTACGCCCCGAGCGATCCGCCCGGAGGGAACCAGAAGGCCCCGTGATGTTCTTCGCATCACGGGGCCTGGTGGAGCCGCTTGTCAGAATCGAACTGACGACCTTTTCATTACGAGTGAAATGCTCTGCCGACTGAGCTAAAGCGGCGCGATCATCGATATTACCCGAGCGGACGCGACATCGCGAATCGGCGCGTCGACACCCTCGAGTGCCGCCGTTCTCACTCGCAGCGGAGGCCGTCCTCGGGCACCGTGTCGTCGAGGAAGAACGCCTCCACGGCGCTGTCGACGCACGAGTTGCCCTTGTTGTAGCCGGTGTGCCCCTCGCCCACGCGGGTGATGAGAACGCCCTCGTCGAGCTGACCGGCGAGGGATTCCGACCACTCGTACGGCGTGGCCGGATCGTTCGTCGTACCGATGACGAGGATCGGGCCGGCTCCCTCGGCCGTGATCTCACCGCGGGTGCCGGTGGGCGGATAGGGCCACACCTCGCACGGGTCGGGGCCGCTCCAGTACGGGGCGATGGTCGGTGCGCCCTCGGCGATCTTCGCCTCGGTGGCGGCCTCGGCCGCAGGATCGTCTTCGACCGGGTAGTCCATGCAGTTGTATGCACGGAAGGCCTCGGTCGAGTTGTCGAGGTACGAGCCGTTCTGGTCGCGGCCGTTGTAGAAGTCCGCGAGGAAGAACGCGGTGGTCGGGTCGCCCTGCAGAGCCTCGTCGAGCGCCTGCGTCAGGTAGGTCCAGTTGTCGGCCGAGTAGAGAGCGGCGATGATGCCGGTCATGAGGGCATCGGCACCCATCAGGCGTCCGTCGCCGTTCTGCAGAGGGTTGGCGTCGACGCTCGCGAGCAGAGCGCCGAGGTCGGCCATCGCCTCGTCGACCGTGCCGTTGAAGGGGCACTCCCCCGAGTCGAGGCAACTCTGCATGTAGGCGCGGAGCGCCGACTCGAAGCCGAGTGCCTGCGTGGCGCCGACGTCGAGCCCCGACACCGCGGGGTCGATCGCGCCGTCGAGCACGAGACGGCCCGCCTTCTCGGGGTAGAGCGATGCGTACGTCGCGCCGAGGAAGGTGCCGTACGAGTATCCGAGGTAGTTCAGCTCGGTGTCGCCCAGCACGGCTCGGATCAGGTCCATGTCGCGCGCCGAGTTGATCGTGGTGATATGCGGGAGGATGCCGTCGCTGTTGGCGTCGCACGCCTGCGCGAACTCCTCGGCCCCGGCGAGCAGCTCGGCCTCCCACTCCGGCGTGCCGCGCTTCGCGGTCGGGAGCGTGTAGAGGTAGTCGTCCATCCCTGCCGCGTCGAGACAGGTGACCGCCGACGACTGGCCCACACCGCGTGGGTCGAACCCGATCACGTCGAAGTTCTCGATCAGATCGGCGCCGACCGCGAAGTCGAGGCTGTCACGGATGAGCTCGACGCCGCTCGCCCCCGGCCCGCCGGGGTTCGTCAGCAGCGACCCCTGCGCCTCGCCGGTCGCCTGGTGACGCACGACCGACAGGGTGATCTCGCCGTCGCCCGGGTTCTCCCAGTCGAGCGGTGCCGTGACGTCGGTGCAGTCGAACCCGGTGCCGCACTCGGTCCAGGTCAGCGTCTGGCCGTAGAACGGCAGAAGGTCTTCGGCGACGCCCTCGGTGTCGGGAGCCTTCGTGACCGAGGGCTTGGGCTCCCCGCCCTCGGGAATGGCCGCGTACAGGCATCCGGACAGGGCGACGGCTGCTGCCGCGAGCCCTGCGACGAGGGCGCCTGCGCGCCGCATGCGGGAAGTCGGTCGGTCGGTCACGGTGTCCTCCCGCTCGTGACGGTCACGAGCAAGCTCTCCAGGGCGAGAAGCGGAGCGACGTTGCGCTCCAGCGACTGGCGCGTCTCGGCTAGGTGGTCGAGCACGACGAGCGTGCGGGTCTCGGGCCAGGCATCGGCGAGCGCGGCGAGGTCGTCGCGCAGTTCTCGGTTGATCAACTCGTCGTCGCGGCCGAACTGCAGCATCACGACGTCGCGGAACATCGACTGCAGGTCGGTCAGCACGCGATCGATGCCGTCACGGAGGCTGCGCGTCGCGCGCTTCTTCTGGTCGTCTTCGAGCGCCGAGATCTGCGTGCGCAGGGCCGGCGGCACGGCCTGCCCCTCGGCGATACCCACCGTGCGCAGCAGCGAGGCACGTTCGGCGGCGTCGCGTTCGGCGGTCAACGCCTTCGCATCGTCGGTGGCGGCCTGGATGATCCGTCCGGCGACGTCCACAGCGTCGTTGACCCCGCGGACCGCCAGCACCGACCGCAGGGTCTCGTCACGGCGACGCCGAGCCGCGTCGTCGGTGGCGAGTCGCTGCGCCATGCCGATGTGGCGCTGCGCGTGGCGAGCGGCCTGCTCGGCTACGGCCTCGTCGACCCCGGTGCGCAGCGTGATCAGGCGCGCGACATCCGCGACGTCGGGTTCGCGCAGGCGCAGGGAGCGGACCCGCGAGCGGATGGTGGGCAGCAGGTCGGCCTCGCTGGGCGCGCAGAGGATCCATACCGTCTGCTCCGGCGGTTCTTCGAGCGCCTTGAGAAGGACGTTCGAGGTGCGTTCGACCATGCGATCGGCGTCTTCGACGACGATCACGCGATAGCGCCCGGCGGAGGGGGCGAAGTACGAGCGCTCGACCAGAGCGCGCGCCTCGGCGATCGTGATGATCACCTTGTCGGTGCGCAGAGCCGTGACGTCGGGATGCGTTCCCGCGAGCACCTGTCGCATCGCCGCCTCGTCATCGGGATGATCGGCGATCAGCGCAGCGGCGAACGCGTACGCCAGAGTCGACCGACCTGACCCGGGCGGGCCCGTGATGAGCCACGCGTGCGAGAGCGCAGCGGGATCGGATGCTGCGGCGCGCAGCGTCTCGACCGCGGCGTCCTGCCCCCACACATCGACCCACGGGAAAGGGGCGGCGACGGTCTGGGGCATGTCCTCAGCCTAATCGGGAGCACCGACGTCCGCGCACGGAGCCGGCATGCGGGCGCTGGCTGCGCTCTCTCAGCCGAGAAGAGTCTGCACGCGCTCGCGGATCTGCGCGGCGATCGCCTCAGGCGACGCGTCGGCGTCGAGCACGAGGAAGCGCTCGGGCTCGGCGGCGGCCAGCGCCAGATACGCATCACGGACCCGCGCGTGGAACTCGGTCTTCTCGGCCTCGAGTCGGTCGAACGGCTTGTCGGCCGAGTCGAGACGCACGCGAGCGGCCTCGGGTGCGAGGTCGAGCAGCACCGTCAGATCGGGGAGCGCGCCCTCGGCGGCCCAGAGCGACAGGTTGCGGATCTCTTCGCCGTCGAGCACACGTCCGGCGCCCTGGTAGGCGACGGACGAGTCGAGGTAGCGATCCTGCAGCACGACCTCACCGCGCGTGAGCGCGGGGCGCACGACCGTCGCCACGTGATGCGCACGATCGGCGGCGTACAGGAGAGCCTCGGCGCGGGGCGCGATGTCGCCGCGATGGTGCAGCACGATGTCGCGGATCAGGTTGCCGACCTCTGATCCCCCGGGCTCGCGCGTGCGCACGACCGTGCGGCCCTCGTCCGACAACCAGGTGTCGAGGAGATCGGCCTGCGTGGTCTTGCCCGAGCCGTCGCCGCCTTCGAGGGTGATCCACACTCCGGGACGTGAGGTCACGATCCGGCCTTCACGTCGATTCGCTTCACTCACTCAGCACGACGCTTCGCAGCCGCGTTGGCGGCGCGCGTCGCTGCAGCCTTCTTCGCAGCAGCCGAACGAGCGGCGGCCTTCTCGGCATCCGTCGGAGCCTTCTTGGCCGGTGCTTTCTTGGCGGGCGCCTTCTTGGCCGGAGCCTTCTTCGCCGCAGGTGCCTTCTTCGCGGGTGCCTTCTTCGCCGCGCCGCGCTTGGGCGCCGGACCCTTGGCACGCTTGTCGGCGAGCATCTGCACGGCGGTCTCGAACGTGATGTCCTCGACCTTCTGTCCGCGCGGGATGGTGACGTTCGTCTCACCGTCGGTCACGTACGCGCCGAAGCGCCCGTCGCGGATGCGGATCGGCTTGCCGCTCACCGGGTCGGCCTCGAACTCGGCGAGAGCGCTGGAGGCGCGGCGGGATCCCGCGCCGTACTTCGGCTGCTTGTAGATCTCGAGAGCCTGCTCGAGTGTGACCTCGAAGATCTGCGATTCGCTCTCGAGCGAGCGGGAATCGGTGCCCTTCTTGAGGTACGGGCCGAAGCGACCGTTCTGAGCGGTGATCTCGTCGCCGCTCTCGGGGTCGGTTCCGACCACGCGCGGCAGGCTGAGGAGCTGCAGTGCGGTGTCGAGGTCGATCGTGTCGACCGACATGGAGCGGAACAGAGATCCGGTGCGCGGCTTGGGCGCGGCATCCTTCTTCGCTCCGCGCTTGGGCTTCGGGGCCTCGACGACCTCTCCCGTGGCCTCGTCGACCGCCGCGTCGTCGGACACCGGGTCGTTCTCCTGCACGTAGGGTCCGAAGCGGCCGTCCTTGACGACGATGATCTTGCCGTTCTCGGGGTTGGTGCCGAGCACACGGTCGCCGGCGACGGGAGCGTCGATGAGCTCCTGCGCCTTGGCTGCGGTCAGCTCGTCGGGCGCCAGGTCTTCGGGGACGTTGACGATGCGCGGCTTCTCGTCCGGAGCCTCGGGGTTGGCGACCTCGAGGTAGGGGCCGTACTTGCCGAACCGCAGGGTCGCGTTCTCGGTGATCGGAGTCGAGTTCAGTGCACGTGCGTCGATCTCACCGAGGTTGTCGACCACCTGGCGGAGGCCGACATGGGAGTCGGAGCCGTAATAGAAGGAGCGCAGCCACTCGACGCGCTTCTGCTCACCACGGGCGATCGCATCGAGGTCGTCTTCGAGAGCTGCGGTGAAGTCGTAGTCGATCAGGTCGGCGAAGTGCTCTTCGAGCAGTCGGACCACGCTGAAGGCGAGCCATGTGGGCACGAGGGCCTGGCCACGCTTGGTCGCGTAGCCGCGGTCGATGACGGTGCCGATGATGCTGGCGAAGGTCGAGGGGCGGCCGATGCCGTGCTCCTCGAGCGCCTTCACCAGGGACGCCTCGGTGTAGCGCGGCTTCGGCGTCGTGCGGTGGCCCTTGGCCTCGGCGTCGGACATGCGCAGTTCATCGCCCACTGCGACGATCGGGAGCGACTGGTTCTCGTCGGCGTCCTTCTCGTTGCGCTTCTCGTCGCGTCCTTCTTCATAGGCCTCGAGGAAGCCCTTGAAGGTGTAGACGGTTCCGGATGCCGTGAACTCGGCCTTCTGACCTGCCGCGTCGACGAGGATCGTGACGGTCGTGGTCTCGTACTTCGCGTCGGCCATCTGGCTGGCGACGGTGCGCTTCCAGATGAGGTCGTAGAGGCGGTGCTCCTCGCGATCGAGCTCGGACGCGACGGACTTGGGCGTGCGGAAGGTCTCGCCCGACGGGCGGATCGCCTCGTGGGCCTCCTGCGCGTTCTTGCTCTTCGACTTGTAGACGCGGGGCTTGAGCGGCACGGCCGAGTCGCCGTAGAGGGCCACGGCCTGGCTGCGAGCCGCCTGCACCGCCTGCGTGCTCAGTGCCACCGAGTCGGTACGCATATAGGTGATGTAACCCTTTTCGTACAGACGCTGGGCCACGCTCATCGCCTGCTTGGCACTCATCGAGAGCTTGCGACCGGCCTCCTGCTGCATCGTGGAGGTCGTGAACGGTGCGTAGGGGCTGCGGGTTCCTGGCTTCGCCTCGACCTTGGTCACCGCACCGGTGCCTGCGGCGTCGACGGCATGCGCCAGGGCCGCGGCCTTCTTCTCGTCGAGGATGACGACGGCCTTCTTGAGCTTTCCGGTGTCGTCGAAGTCGGTGCCTCGGGCGAGCTGACCGCCGTCGACCCGGACCAGCCGCACGCGGAAGCCGGAGGACGACGACGCGAGCGCCTCGACGTCCCAGTACTCGGCCGACACGAAGGCCATGCGCTCGCGTTCGCGCTCGACGATCATGCGGGTCGCTGCGGACTGCACTCGTCCCGCCGAAAGACCGGTCTTGACCTTGTACCAGAGCACGGGCGAGACATCCCAGCCGTACAGACGGTCGAGTATGCGGCGGGTCTCCTGCGCGTCGACGAGATCGGTGTCGAGCTCGCGGGTGTTGCCGATGGCCGCCTGGATCGCGTCCTTCGTGATCTCGTGGAAGACCATGCGCTTGACCGGGACCTTGGGCTTCAGGGTCTCGAGAAGGTGCCACGCGATGGCCTCGCCCTCGCGGTCCTCATCAGTGGCGAGCAGGAGCTCGTCGGCGGTCTTGAGCGCACGCTTGAGCTCGGCGACGGTCTTCGTCTTGCGATCGGAGACCACATAGTAGGGGTCGAAGTCGTTGTCGACGTCGATCGAGTACTTCCCGTAGGCCTGCTTGTCAGCGGCAGGGATGTCCTTCTTGTCTGCGAGGTCGCGGATGTGGCCGACAGAGCTGAGCACCTCGTAGCCATCGCCGAGGTACCCCTGAATCGACCGCATCTTCGTCGGAGACTCGACGATGACGAGCTTCTTGCCTTCAGCCAAGGGAGCGTCCTTTCTTCGAAGCACACCATACACACCGCTGTGATGGGTTCGTCACAGTGGTCGCCTGCGTTTTCGCCGGACCGTGCTTCGCGCGGCCGTCATCTTCCGTCGGGTGGCCCAGCTCGGGCTCGGGAGACGGCTGCGAGACCAGCGTACGCCGCCTCGACCTGTACGGTCGCCACGAAGCCCTCCACGACGCACCCGGTGAGAGCGCCGCCGGCAGCCGAAGCGACGCGCGCGGCCAGTGCGCAGGGGTCGTCGGCGCTCGCGATCGCACCGCTCGCGGTGTCGGCTGCGGCG
>NZ_DALZXX010000010.1:39387-46905 GCF_031988965.1 Microbacterium sp. | reverse complement strand
TCGCCGGAGTCGACGACGCCGGCGATCAGCAGTGCGCCGAAGGGGATCAGCATGATCACGTAGGGAACCGGCAGATATCCGCCCGGGCGGAACATGAACAGGGTCATCGCCAGCACGAGCACCGCGTACGGGCGCAGGCGCCGGAGGAAAAGAGCGGCGACGGCCGCGGTGAGGCTCAGGACGATGAACACCGGGTCGAGCTGCCACCACATGCCCAGCGTGCGGTTGAGCAGCGAGTCCGGATCCGCCAGCGACCCGCTGCTCTCTCGCGAGCCCAGCTGGAAGATGATGCCGTCCATCAGGCTCACCCGTCCGGCTCCGCTGAAGAGCTCGCCCTTGACGGCCGCGAGCAGCAGGTAGCTCCCGCCGATCAGGACGAGGATGCTGGCGGCGACCGACAGCGTGTACCGACGGGTCTCTCTTCGCGCCGATCGCACCATCACCCAGATGAGGATGGGCAGTGCGAGCAGGAAGGTCTCCTTCGTCAGCACCGCGATGCCGAAAGCCAGGGCGGACCCGGCGAACGCGGCGAGCTGACCGCGCCGATTCGTCGCGAGGAAGAAGGCGAGCAGCAGCCACGGCACCGCGATGTTGTCGAGGTAGACGGTCCGGTGGAACTGCACGGCCAGCGGAGAGACGGCGAACAGGAGGCCCGCCGCGGCGGCGGCGCCGCGCGACATCCCGAGCCGACGGGCCAGCACCCACAGCAGGGCGACCGAGATCAGCGCAGCGACGATCACCGCCTCACGTCCTGCGAGGACCGCGATGTCCCACCGCTCGAATGCGCCGGTGAGCTGCGTGTAGCCGGCGATCTGCAGCCAGCCGAGGGGCGGATGGTCGTACCAGTAGGTGTAGTGCGCGAGCTCCCCGAGGTGGGTCACCGCCCAGGCCTGAGCGGTATAGGTCCCTTCGTCGTCGATGCGCTGCGGCGCTCCGCCCATGTTCAGGAAATTGACGACGGCGCTGACGAGCAGCACCGGGAGCAGCCACGTCAGATCGCGCGCGTGAGCGCGCACCCAGCCGCTCACGCGGTGAGCGATTCCGCTGCGTGAGCGTGTGCGATCGGCGACCGGTGCATCGTTCGGGACGCGATCGGTCTGCGCGGGCTTCTCGAGCGTGGTACTCATGCGGCCACCTCCTGAGCGGTCATCGTCGGACTCGCCGCTATCGGCGTCGTGTCGTCATCGCGGTGTGCGCCGGTGTGCTCGGTCTTCTCCCAGCCGCGCTCGCCGCGCAGCTCGCGGAAGACGGCTCGCAAGGCGGCGCCGGCGAGGAGGACCTGGAACGGGATGGTGCCGAGCACCAGGCGCACGTAGTCGATGAGCCTGACCTTCTGCCCGTAGAGGCGGCCGAACTCGCCCAGCCCCGCGACCTCGACGGCGACCGTGACGATCGTCGGCGCGAGCGGGATGAACGTGAGCAGTGCCACGACCGTGGGGACCTTCACCACCAGGATCAGGAACACGGAGAGCGGGATCAGAAGCCCCGTGGCCGCCTGCAGGAACGGCATCGCCAGCATGTAGCGCGCGAACAGTCGCTGGCCGCGAGTGGGGAGTGCCCGCCATTCGCCCTTGCGCAGCACCTGGAGGAACCCCTGGTTCCATCGCGTGCGCTGCTTGTAGAAGGACTTCAGTGTTCCCGGGGTCTCCTCGCGGGTGACGTATTCGGGGCTGTACGCCACGACGACCTTCTCGCCCTGGCTCGAGAGGCGGACGCCGAGCTCGCAGTCCTCCGCGAGGCACTCCGCGTCCCACCCGTCGTTGTACTCCAGAGCATCGCGCTTCACGAACACGGTGTTCCCGCCCAGGGGGATGAACTTGGCTCCCGCGTGGAAGTGCAGGCGCGAGCGGAACCAGAAGTAGTACTCCAGCACGTTGCGCAGCGACCACCAGCTGCTGCGGAAGTTCATCAGCTGCACGCCTCCCTGCACCACGGTCGCGCCGGTCTCCGTGAATCGGGAGTCGATGTGGCGGAGCAGCTCGGGGTGCACCTCGTCTTCGGCGTCGAACACGCCGATGATCGAGCCCCTGGCGTAGGGGAGCGCGCGGTTGAGCGCCTTGGGCTTGTTCTTCGGCACGCTGTCGTCGACGACCACCTCGATGCGATCAGGATGCCGTTCGGCGGCCGCGCGCACGACCGCGGTCGTACCGGGGTCATCGTCGCCGACGATCGCGATGATCTGCACGTCGGGGTGGGTCTGCGCGGCGAGGGCATCGAGGGTCTGACCCATCACCTCCTCCTCGTGGCGTCCGGGTACGAGAAGAGTGAACGTGTGCTGAGGGGCGCGGGGCTCCTTCGAGAATGCGGTGCTGTCATAGGTGCTCTTGGAGCGCCACGCGTACAGCATCCACCAGAGTGTGGTCACCGCGATCAGCGTCAGGGCGAGCGCGATGGCGACGAGCCCGGAGTACCCCGCGATCGAGCTCCAGTCGACACCCGTCGAGCTCTGGGACGAATCGATGAGTCCCGGATCGAGTACCTCGCGGTTCGGCACGCCCTGCGGCGCGGGCGCCTGATCGGGGGCAGGCGTCAGCAGCGGATCGGGAGCGGGGTCGCTCTCGATCCGGCGAAGGGTGAGAGGGGAGAGGGAGATCACGATCTTGCCTCCTGAGGAGTGCGGAACACGAGGAACCGGTACGTGAAATAACGGAAGAGAGTGCCGAGGACGAGCCCGATGACGTTCCCCGAGATGTTGTCGGCGAGGGCGGAGGTGAATCCGAGCAGATAGTGCGAGACGAACAGGCACCCGGAGGCGATCAGCAGACCGCCGCCGTTCGCGAGCAGGAAGAGCAGGAGCTCCTTCGCGACGGCGGGTCGGCGCGTGGCGCGGAAGGTGACGTACCGATGTCCGAGCCAGGCGACTCCGGTCGCCACGGTGACGGAGATCACCTTCGCCCAGATGACGTGGTCGGGCATCACGGTGGCTCGGAGCAGGTTGTATCCGCCGACGTCGACGACGAAGGCGATGATCCCGACGCCGCCGAAGGTGGCGAGCTGGGGTACGGCTTCTCGTATCGCGGTGACGAGGCGAGAAAGCGCAAGCGATGGCGCGGAGGGGGTGAGCGTCATACTTCGGGTTCGGAGGCCTCCCGAGGGGTGGATTGGATTAATTCGCCCGCAAGCGAAATATCGGTTCGTCGGCGTGAACCCGGGTGGCAAGAGTCCTCTCCGGTTCCCCTCGGAGACGAGTGGAACGTTGTTTTCGGCGGGGTCCTGACCTCTGTGTGTCTCTCGACGCATTTGCTAGCCGGGCTAGCTGAATGGGTCGGACGCTACGTCTGCATAGACGGACGAGGGCGGAAGGGGGGAGCGCGTTCGCTCCCACCTTCCGCCCTCGTCGGTGCGGTCCCTGTGTGCGGGTGTCAGCCCGCCGCGGGGGCGAGTTCGTTCGGAGTGACGTCCAGCTCGGCGCTGGCGAGCACCTCGCCCGTGGTCAGGTCGACGGCGTGCACGCTGTTCGCCGCGGGCTCGGTGACATAGGCGATGTCGCCTGCCACCACGATGGCGGGGTGCGGATCCTGCCATTCGGCCGGGCTCTCCCACGCGTCGACGACCGGGAAGCTCTCGGTGATGTCACCCGTCTCGGGGTCGAGCACGTGGATCGATCCGTCCGAGGCGAGGATGTAGGCGAGATCCTCCGGTCCGCGGACCACGTCGCGGAACGTGTACTCGACGCCCTCGGGCAGGTCGACGACGTCGTAGGTCTTCGCCTCGGTGTCGATGAGAGTCACCGCGCTGAGCAGGTAGCCCTCGGCGTCCACGTCGTTCTTGTAGTCGCCGACGATGATCGGGCTGGTCTCGCTGACCCACGCGTTGCCCATGCGGCCGTATGGCTGGTCGGGTGCGTCGAGCTTGGTGATCTCACCGTCGGAGTAGAGGAGCGCACCGTTCTCGCAGCCGAAGACCACGGCTTCGTCTGCTGCAGTGCCCTCACCGTGCACGCCGGGGCACTGGTCGGATGCCGCGATCTCGACACCGTCGGCGTCGCGAACCACGATGCCGGTGCGCCCGTCGGCGTTGCCGACCGTCGTCAGGAACGTGCCGTCCTCGAGCAGCACCGACACCCCGTGGTGCGCGTCGACGCCGTCGACCGTGCGCGTCTCGGGCAGCTCGTCGGCGGTCGCGAGATCGGCGGTGTCGAAGATCGTGGTGTCGCTCGTGCCGTCGGCGTAGAGGATCGTCTTGCCGCCGTGACGAACGACGTGTCCCGGAGTGTCCGCAGCGAAGATCGAATCGGTGAGCTCCGCGTCGTCCGCAGAGCCTGCTGCGGTGTCGAGCACCTGGAAGCCCTCGCTCATCGTCACCATGACGTGGCGGTCGTCGCCAGCGGGGTTCAGTCGGGTGAACTCCTCGGACTCGAAGTCGGCGACTGTCTCGAGCGTCTCCCCGTCGAGGACGAGGATGCCCCCCTCATAGGAGACGGCGAGCCGGGGCCCGGCGTCCGCGGCCGGTTCCTCGCCGGCCGGGGCGGTGGCGCCGGTCGACGAGGAGCATGACGCGAGGGCGACGACTGCTCCGACCGCCAGGGCCCCCAACGCGGTTCGTCGGAAAGAGGATGTCTTCATTCTGTGTGTCCTTCTTCATGTGGAGGTCTCACTGCGTGAGACCGGTGGTGATGCGCTCGGTGTTGACGCGCATCATGGTCAGGTAGTCGGGAGCGCCGCCGTCGCTCTCGGTCAGCGACTCGGTGAAGAGCTCGATCACCTCGACGTGCACATCGGCCTCTGCGGCCAGCGCCTGGACGAGGCGGTCGGGTGACGAGGATTCGGCGAAGATCGCCGAGACCCCCGTCTGCTCGACCGCATCGACGAGGTCGGCGAGGTCGGATGCCGAGGGCGCCGCGAGCGTGGTGCCGCCCGGGATCACCGCTCCGACGATGGTGAAGTCGAAGCGGTCGGCGAGGTAGCCGAAGACGTGGTGGTTGGTGACCAGTGCCCGGCGGGAAACCGGGATGCTCGCGAATTCGGTCGCCATCTCGTCGTCGAGCTCCGTGAGCGCGGTGCGATACTCCTCCACGCTCGTCGCGAGCGCGGAGGGGTCGATCCCGTCGATCGCGCGGAGAGCGGGTTCGAGCGCGTCGACGACGTCGACCATGCGTGCGGGATCGGTCCAGAAGTGGGAGTCCGGCATGCCGGCGGCGTCGCCCGCGCTGTAGTCGAGGACCTCGATGGCGTCGCCGGCGACGAACGACGGGACCTCGGTCGCAGCGGCGACATCGAGATGCTGCTGGAGACCCTCTTCGAGCCCGAGGCCGTTCGAGACGATGAGGTCGGCCTCGCGCAGAGTGGCCGCCTCCTGTGCGGAGATCTCGAAGGAGTGCGGATCGGCGTTCGGCTTCATGAGCGTCACGACCTGGGCCTGGTCTCCGACGATCTCGTCGACGACGTCGCCGAGGATGTTCGTGGAGACCACGACCAGCGGGCGGTCGTCTGCAGCCGGGGTGCAGGCGGTCAGCGGGACCGCTGCGGCTGTGAGCGCTGCCGCTGCGGCGAGAGTGCGGGGGAGGCGCATGGGTCAGCGTCCTGTCTCGGCGACGAAGGCCGGCTCGGTGGCGGTGTCGAAGGCGCGGGCGATGCGTGCCCCGTCGGCGTAGTCGATCTCGTACAGCCGGCGCTCGGCCGGTGCGCTGAGGTAGGCGCGATGCTGGTCGGCGATGAGCGTCGGGGCTCTGCCATCCGCGAGCGACTCGGAGACGAGCGGTGCGGTCTCGGCGAGCAGCGACCCGTCGTCCGCGCCCAGCACCAGCATCCGTCCGTCCTGGGCAAGCGCGAGCAGATGCCCGGCCTCGTCGTCGACAGCCGTGACCTGCACCAGCGGTACGGGAGCGGTCAGCAGGGCCCACGCGCGCTCGCGGGTGTCGAGCAGACGGATGTCGGTCGGCCCGGCGAGCGCCGCGACGGTGGGCCGCCCCTCGCGGTTGTGGAAGGCCGAGATCGCCGAGGGGGCTGCGCCGTCGGGGAACGGGATCCGCTCGACGCTCAGTTCGTCACCGTCGACATGGGCGAGCAGTGCGCCGTCGGCGCAGCCGATCACGGCGCCGACGCGGGTCGTCACGGTTCCGGCGGGCTCGATGCACGGGTGCTCGACGCCGGTCTCTTCGCCGTCGGAGTCGTAGGCGGCGATCGTCGTCACGGCTCCGTCCTCGGTGTCGGACACGAGCGCGAAGGAGCCCACCGGCACGACGAGACCCTCGTGCGGTTCGCGTTCGAGTCGGAACAGCTCGCGGATCTCGCCTTTCGACAGGGCCTCGGTGTCGAGCAGCACCGCGTCGCCCGAACCCGCGAACGAGATCCCCGTGCCGCCCGTGGTCGAGCTGTTCGTGGTGGCGATCGTGGCCGCTCCCTCGCCGTCGACCGTGCCGAGCAGCGCCGGCTCGGCGCGGTAGTAGTGGAAGTGATCCACGTGATCCCACGTCCACACACCGCTGTCGATGATCTCGATTCCGTCGCCGTTGTCCGCGAACAGGTAGCGACCGTCTGTCGCCACTGCCGACGGTGTCGAGATCGCGCCTATCTCCGTGACGCTCTCGTCGAGGAGATCGAGATGCGCGACCTGGCCGTCGGGATCGATCGTCGTGAGACCCAGAGGAGGCTCGGCCACTTCCTCCGCTCCGGCGATCGCGCCGTGGCCGGCGCCGGTTGCGTCTGCGCTCGGGGCCACCGACGGGTCGGCAGTCGGCTGTCCCGCACAGGCGGCGAGCGACACCGTGAGGATGCCGAGGATGCCGACTGCCGTCATGCGGGCGGCGCGAGGGGTGACGGGGGTGTGGCGGATGGACACAGGGACCTTTCGGGTGGCGGATGGTGGCGGAGTCATCGGGACAGCGCGGGGACAGCGGTGTGCGTAGACGGTCGGATGCCGTTCATCGCGGACTTGGCAGCCCATGAGGCTCCCGCGAGCAGGATCGCCGCGGCGGCGACGGATGCGCCTGCTGCCGTGGCGAGGTACCAGGAGGCGAGAAGGCCGAGGAAGACCGCCGCGATGCCGAAGAGGCACGCCAGGAGCATGCGGCTCGGTATGCGCGTGGTCCAGTGCCCGGCGGCGACCGCCGGTGCGAGGAGCAGACCGACGACGAGCATGGAGCCGACGGCCTGATAGGACGCGACGACGGCGAGCGTCACCAGGCCCACGAGTGCGGCTTGGGCGATTCGCGGGCGGAGTCCGAGCACCGAGGCGATACGGGTGTCGAGCGCGAGAGCGACGAAGGAGCGGTGGCAGACCGTCGCCACGATCACACCGACGGCGGCGGCGGCGGCGAGCAGCATCAGGTCGCTCTCGGTGATCGCGAGGATGTCACCGAACAGGATCGCCGTGGCGTCGGTGGCGAAGCTCCCCGAATGCGAGATGACGATGACTCCGAGCGCCAGCATCGACACGAAGAGCAGCCCGATGCTGGTGTCGTACGAGAGCTTGGCTCGGCGCTGCAGGGCACCGATTCCCAGGCTCATCGCGATCGCGCTGAGGGCGCCGCCGGCGAGCACCGGGAGCCCCGACACGGTCGCGAGCGCGACGCCGGGA
>NZ_DALZXX010000010.1:6402-39377 GCF_031988965.1 Microbacterium sp. | reverse complement strand
CGTGCGCGAGTGCCTCGCCGAGGAAGGCCATGCCGCGGATGACCACCCAGGTGCCGACGACACCGCAGAGGACCGCGACGAGCGAGCCGCCGATCAGCCCGCGCTGCACGAAATCGAGCGCGAACGGGGCGAGGAGAGGGAGATGGGAGGTCACGTTCATCGACCCTAGAGGTTTTTGATAATGATTATCAAACTCGTATGTTGGAGACATGACTCAGCCGAACATGACCATCGATCCGCTCGTCCGGCTGTCGAACATCCACGTCTCCTTCGACGGGTGTGATGTGCTCTGCGGTGTCGACCTCGAGCTCTCGGCGGGTGTGCTGACAGTGATCGCGGGTCCGAACGGGGCCGGAAAGTCGACCCTTCTCGAAGTGGTGGCCGGGACGCGCGAGCAGCGGATGGGGGACCGATCGATCTCTGGGGCGATCGCATTCGTTCCGCAGCGTGCGGCCATCTCCGAGCGCCTCCCCGTGACGGTGCGTGACGTCGTCAGCGTGGGGGTCTGGGGGCGCCTCGGCTGGTGGCGTCGCGTGGATGCCGAGGCGCGCGAGCTCATCGAGGATTCGATGAGGCGACTGGGGATCGAGGGTCTCGCAGCCACTCCGTTCGCCGCGCTGTCCGGCGGGCAGCAGCAGCGCGCGCTGCTCGCCCAGGGGCTTGCCCGGCGTGCCGATGTGCTCCTGCTCGACGAGCCCACGACAGGACTGGATGCCGAGAGTGCCCTGCGGATCCGCTCAGTGCTGCGCGAGGAGGTGAGTCGTGGGGTCGCGATCGCGTGCGTGTCGCACGATGCGGCACTGCTCGGAGATGCCGATCGCACCGTCCGGCTGCGCGAGGGGCGGATCATCTCCGAACTCGACCCGTCCTGAGGTTTTGCTAGCTAAGCTAGTAGTCATGGAACGATACGAACGTCTGCGCTGGGTGGGCCTGGTCTTCATCAGCATCGCTGTCTCGTTGATCATCGTCGACTCGACGATCGTGAACGTCGCGATCCCGGCCATCGTCGACGACCTCGGCATCACGTCGACCGAGGTGCAGTGGGTCCAGGAGTCGTACACCCTGGTGTTCGCCGCACTTCTACTGGTCTTCGGCAGCCTCGCCGACAGATTCGGTCGGCGACGGGTGATGGTCATCGGCGTCATCGTGTTCGCGGCGTCTTCGGTTCTCGCGGCCTCGGCTCCTGACGGCGGGATGCTGATCCTCGCCCGCCTGGCTCAGGGTGTCGGTGGTGCGATGATCCTGCCCACCACCCTCTCGATCATCAACGCGACGTTCCGCGGACGCGAGCGGGGGATCGCCTTCGCGGTGTGGGGATCGACCATCGGCGGGATGGCCGCAGTCGGTCCGTTGCTCGGCGGATGGCTCACGACCGCGTTCTCGTGGCGGTGGGCGTTCGGCATCAACATCCCGCTCGGGATCATCATCGTCATCGGCGTGCTTCTCACTGTCGCCGAATCTCGCAGCGACCGCACCTCGAAGATCGATGTGGTCGGCGCCATCCTCTCCGTCGTCACCATGGGCAGCCTCGTGTTCGGGCTCATCGAGGGCCGCACCTACGGGTGGTGGCTCGTCGACGAGCGGCTCACGATCGGCGGCTGGACATGGCCGTTCGATCTCTCGCCCATCCCGATCGCCTTCGCACTCGCGGTGATCGCCCTGATCGCTTTCGTCGCCTGGGGCGTGCACCGCGGACGTCAAGGGAAGTCGACGCTGCTCGCGCTGCGTCTCTTCTCGATCCCGTCGTTCCGCAACGGCAACATCGCGGCCACCGTGGTGTCGCTCGGCGAGTTCGGCATCATCCTCGCTCTGCCGCTGTGGCTGCAGTTCGTGCTCGGATTCGATGCGCTGCAGACCGGTCTGCTGCTGCTCGCGCTCGCGATCGGATCGTTCGTCGCCAGCGGCGCGGCCGGCGCGGCCAGCGGCAGGATCGCACCGGTGTGGGTCGTGCGGGCCGGACTCGTCGCCGAGGTCATCGGGGTAGCAGGCGTCGGCTTCGTCATCGGACCGGATGCCTCGTGGGTGCCGCTGATCCCGTTCCTCTTCGTCTACGGCCTCGGCGTCGGGCTGGCCACCGCTCAGCTGACCGGAGTGGTGCTCGCCGACGTCCCCGTGGCGGACAGCGGAGCGGCATCCGGAACGCAGTCCACGTCGCGGCAGCTGGGTGCCGCGCTCGGCGTCGCCGTGCTCGGCACCGTTCTCTTCACCAGCACCGCCGGCATCCTGTCGTCCTCTCTCGACGCTCGAGGTCTGCCTGCCGAGCAGCGGGACCAGATCGTGTCGTCGGTCGTCGACAGCGCGGGTGCGGCGATCAGCGGCCTCGAGGCCCAGCCCGACATGAGCGACATCGCCGACGACGCCAAGGCCGCGTTCTCGGACGGCACCCGCTTCGCCGCATGGACGGCGGCCGGCTTCCTGACGCTCGGGCTTCTCTCGACGATCTCTTTGGGGTCGGGCACGGCGAAGCGTCGGGACGAGGAGCTGCCGTCGGCCAGCGGCGTACCGGACTGATCAGCCTGCCGCGGGCGCGGCGACGATGTCACCCAGCTTCCAGGAGCGGTCGAAGTACGGCTCCAGCGGTCCGTAGAGACGGAAGTACGAGAACCAGTGCGTGCCGGGAATCGTCTGCACCCAATTGGAGGGGCCGGACGCCGGTTCTTCAGGGCCGAAGTGAAGGTCGACCGAGCCGTCGTCGTTGATCGTGAGGTCGGGGTCGCGTGAACCGCGGTCACCGCGCTGCTGCGGCGTGTCGATGAGGCACCGCGTCGTCACGTCGTAGACGGTCGCCGACCAGAAGAGCTTTGCGGGTACGTCAGCCGGAACATGGAGTGTGTAGCTGCGACCTCCGTCGAGCCACTCGCCGACGGCATCCGTGTACGCGCCGAGATACGCCTGGCCTGCCCCGGGTGTCGTACTCTTCATCGCCTCCGAGAAGCTGACCGCCTCGTAGAACCAGGATGCGCGCTCGAGCAGCTCGTCGTATCCCTCGCCTCGCTGCGCGGAGTTGTCGAGCACGATCGCCTGTTCCCATGCGCGGTCGGGCCAGTACGAGCCCTGCTCGAACCGCTTGGCGAAGGTGTTCGCCTGCGCCATCAGCTCACCGGCCGCCGCGCCCTGCTCGAGGATGCGCGTCAGACGTTGGTCCGGTGCGAACGGCTTGCCCTTCTCGATGCCGAGTTGTCTGAGCATGGCGAGGTGGAATCGATCTCGTTCGTCGACGACCTCGGTCTGGTAGATCGCGTGCAGGCGGGTGAAATAGTCGAGCCCCCAGGGCTGGTCACCGGTCCACGCCCGCCCGTCCGGTGAGACGATGCGAGTCGGCGCAGGATCCGCGCGGTCGCTGTACGGATAGATCCGCACCGCATGCACGAGGGCGTCGGCGCGAGCGGGGTCAGGATCGAGCGTGCGGAAGCCGAACATGATGTTCACGCCTGAGGAGCGCAGGACGCGATGGTCGTCGCCGAGATCCGACGGTTCGGCGACTCCCGGCGCGAGGATGACGTACTTTCCTCCTTCGCCGCGGTCGGGTCCCATCTCGCCCATGGCACCGACCTCTCGCTGCCAGAAGTCCGACACTCCGCCCGCCGTGGGGCCCGCAGGAAGCTCGATCACGAGCGGCCCGGTCTCGGAGAGATCGAAGAAGTTGAGGATGTACGGAGTGGTCGCATTCGCGGTGATCAGGCCGAGACGGTCGCGGTAGCTCAGATACCGCACCAGATCGCTGCTGGTGGCTCCGAAGACGTCGTAGTGCTGGGTCTTCCACTGCGCGTAGGAGACGAGTGGGAGGGCCCACAGGTAGACCTGGCACGCGAGCTGGTAGTCGAGCTCGTCGAAGACCGTGGGGATCGACGATCGCGCCGGCAGATCATGATCCATCTCGAGATCGAACAGTCGTCCGGGCAGATCGATGGTCATCCGTATGTCTCCTGTCGTCCGTTCGCGAGGGCTGACTGCCGGTGCCGCCCGCAGGTCAGGCCAGGTTAGGCGGAGGTGTGTCCGCAGGAAATCACCCATTGCGGGTGGCGCGCTCCGCTGGGCGACTCGGCAGGATCGGTGCGATCACGTCCGGAGGTCGAGGGAGCGCAACCATGCCGCAGCAGTTCGAGGAGGGAGCCCCCGGCGAGCGGGAACTGCCCTCCTGGCAAGACGGCCCTGCGCGCCGGGCGATCGAGGACTTCGTGACGCGCTCGACGGCAGGAGTGAACGCGGTGCCACCTGACGAGCGCATCGCGGTCTTCGACAACGACGGGACGCTGTGGTCGGAGAAGCCGATGCCGGCTCAGCTGCACTACATCGTCGAGCGCTGGGCCGCTGCGGCGAGGAAGGATCCGACCCTCGCGGAGAGGCAGCCCTACTTGGCGGTGGTGCGCGATGACCTCGCCTGGCTCGGCCGGGCGATCGACCGGCACTACGCGGGCGACGATGAGGACCTCCGCGCCATCATCGCCGCGATCGTCGCTCTCACCGACGGTATGGACGTCGAAGAGTACGCATCGTCGGTCGCCGCGTTCTTCGCGGATGCTCGCCATCCCGTGCGGCGCACGTCGTACTTCGACACCACGTATCAACCCATGCGCGAGCTGCTCGCGTATCTCGAGCGCCGAGGCTTCACCTGCTACATCGTCTCGGGCGGTGACCGCGACTTCATGCGGCCCATGTCGGAGCGGGCATACGGGATCCCGCCCGAGCGGGTGATCGGATCGGCGATCGGGCTCACCTACGACAGTGAGTCCGCGCGGGTGCGCTACGGGAACTCCTTCTCGTTCCTCGACGACGGACCCGAGAAGCCCGTGCGGATCTGGAGCAGGATCGGACGACGGCCGCTGTTGGCCGTGGGAAATTCGAACGGCGACATGCCGATGCTGGACTTCGCCCTCGCGGGCGACCGCGACGCTCTCGCGCTCCTGGTGCACCACGACGACGACACGAGAGACGACCCGCCCTACGACGCCGGTGCCGAGAAGGCCCTCGCCGCAGCTGCGGATCGTGGGTACACCCTCATCAGCGTCGAGCGCGACTGGTCGACGGTCTTCTCCGGCGAGCGACTGCCCGAGGGAACCTCCGGATGACCTCGGCTCCGAGCATCCGCGCTCGACGGAGATGGTTCGCACCCACTCTCGTCGACTACGACCGCGCCTGGCTGTCGAAGGACATCGTCGCGGGCCTCGCCGCCGGAGCGGTGGTCGTGCCGCAGGCGATGGCCTATGCCACGATCGCCGACCTTCCCGTGCAGGTCGGGCTGTACACGTGCATCGTTCCGATGGTCGTCTACGCCCTGCTCGGCGGGTCGCGAGCGATGAGCGTGTCGACGACCTCGACCATCGCGACCCTGACGGCGACGACTCTCGTCTCGGCCGGGGTGGCCGCAGGCGCCGACGACCCGCTCGGCACGCTGATGGTGCTGACGCTGCTGGTCGGGGTCTTCCTGGTGCTCGCGCGGCTCGCGCGACTCGGCGGGCTGGTCGAGAACATCTCCGGCGCCACCGTCCTCGGGCTCAAGATCGGTGTCGGTGCGACGGTCGCGGTCGGTCAGCTCCCGAAGCTGCTCGGTGAATCCGAGAACTTCTCGGGGCATGGGTTCGTCCGTTCGCTGGTGGCGGTCGCGCAGGCACTCGACGGCGCGAACATCCCCACCGTCGTGCTCTCGGTCGCCTCGATCACTCTCCTCGTGGTGCTCAAGCGCTTGGCGCCCGCCATCCCCGGAACGCTCATCGTGGTGGTCGGGGGGATCCTGCTCGTCGCCATCGCCGGAATCGACCGCCTCGGGGTCGACCTGATCCAGCCCGTGCCCTCCGGCTTCCCGACGCCGGTCCTCCCGGACTTCTCGAGCATCGGAGCGATCGTGCCCGGTGCGCTGGCGATCGCGGTGATGGCGTTCCTCGAATCCACCGCCGTCGCTCGCGGCATCCGCAGGCCGGCTGAGCCGCCCATCGACAGCGACCAGGAGCTGCTCGCGACCGGCGCGGCGAACGTCGTCGGGTCCTTCTTCTCGTCGATGCCCGCGGCCGGTGGATTCTCGCAGAGCGCCGTGAATCAGAACGCGGGTGCGCGCACCCAGGTCTCGACACTCGTCACGGTCGGGCTCGCTGTGCTCGTCGCGCTGTTCCTCGGTCCCGTGCTCTCGCTGCTGCCGCAGGCGACGCTCGCCGCCATGGTGTTCGTCGCGGTCGTCGGACTGATCGACGTCCCGCAGCTGATCCGCTGGTCGCGGATCAGCCCGGTCGACTTCTGGATCGCTCTGGTCGTCGCGCTCGTCGGGCTCTCGGCCGGACTGCTCGTCGCGGTGGCCGTGGGCGTGATCGTGACCCTGGTGCTGGTGCTCCGGGAGCTCAATACGCCCCGGCTGTCGATCACAGCCAGGTCGGGCGACGTCATCGCGGTGCATCTGGGACGGGGCCTCTACACCGCGAACGCGCTCGCGAACGAGCGGGCGATCGTCGATCTCGCGACGACGCAGCAGCCGCAGGTCTCGGCCGTCGTGCTGGACCTCGAGCGGATGGATGCGATCACGATCACGGTCCTCGATGCGCTGCATGATCTCGACAGGGAGTTGAGCGCGGCCGGCATCGTGCTGCATGTCGCCGCTCTGCCGACGCGTGCCGGCGCCGTCGCCGCGAAGACGTCGTGGTATCGCGGACTCGCCGAGCAGGGGCGCGTGCATGCCACGGTCGGGGAGGGGATCGCCGATGCGACGGTGTGAGCCAGAGCCGATGGGGGCTCGTCAGATCGAGTCCGGCGGAGTCAGCGGGGCGGATGCCGACTCGCTCGTGACCGCGGCCCTGATGCCGGATGCCTCGAGAGAGGTCGCGAGCGCGCGGACGACGTCGGCTGTGACGGTCACGGCATGGGCGGGATGGTGCCAGAACAGCACACGCACGGTCAGACGCTCCGGCGAGACCGCCACAGGCAGGGCGCGCACGTGCTCGCGGGCATGGACGCCCTCGACCTCGGTCGTCGCTGCGGTGATCTCATCGAGAAGCGCATCGACGGCTGCCGACCGGCGATCCACCCGCACCTGCACCTCGCTGCGCCTGGCGCCGTGCGTCGAATCGTTGATGATCGAGTCGCCGAGGATCTTGGCGTTCGGCACGTGTGCGGTGCGGCCGTCCTGCGTCACGAGCACCACCGAGCGGGAGTTCAACTCGGTCACGGTGCCGACGAGCAGACCGTCCGGCCCCTCGACGCGGATCTCGTCACCCAGCTTGACCGGCTGCCTGGCCTGGATCAGCACGCCCGCCGCGAAGTTGTCGGCGACTCCGCGCAGCACCAGCGCGAGTACGACCGCGACGAGAAGGACGATCGCCAGCAGGGGCTGCACATTCGCACCGAGCACGGCGAACCCGATGCCGACGCCGAGCAGCACGAGGAGGTACCCGCAGATGCGTGAGGCGACGTGGGCGACCGTCTCGGTGATGCCCGGCGTGCGGAGCAGCAGCGCGAGGACGCCCTTGCGCGCGTATCGCGAGAGCAGCCATCCCGCGATCACGATCGCCAGAGCGATCAGCAGGTCCCACCACTTCACGTCATCCGGCAGAAGCGATCTCAGATCCATGACATCACGGTACAAGCTGACAGTGTCGGCGCACGAGGAGCAAGGAGCGAATCCGTCAGGCCGACGTCACGCACCGGAACCCGATGTGAGACATTCCCGTGTCCTCTGCCTGCGGCGACCGGGCTGCGGGCCGGAAGCGCAGACAGTACTCGGGAGAGCACAGGTGCGATCCGCCCTTGAGCACTCGACGGGGGATCGTGGGGAATCCCTCTTCCGCGCTGGCGAGGGCGAGGAGGTTGGTCCGCGTGCCGGGGTCGACGCCGGCATCGCCCGACCGCAGGTGTCTCGGCGTGTAGTAATCGGTGGTCCACTCCCAGACGTTGCCGGTCATGTCATGCAGGCCGTAGCCGTTCGGCGGGAACGAGCCGACGGGCGCGGTGCCGCCCCATCCGCGATTCTCGTAAGGGAAGTGCCCGATCCAGGAGTTCGCGCGCGGGATGCCGTCGGGATACGTCTCATCGCCCCAGGAGTATCGCGCCTGCTCGAGCCCGCCGCGGGCGGCGTACTCGTGCTCGGCCTCGGTGGGCAGCCTCTTGCCGGCCCAGGTCGCGTACGCCTCGGCATCCTCGAAGGCGACGTGCACGACCGGGTGCGTCAGACGTTCGTCGATCGAGGAGTCGGGTCCGAAGGGCTGCCGCCAGTGCGCACCGGGCTGCCATCGCCACCAGCCGCGCCAGTCAGCGAGGTCGACCGGTCCTGCGGTCGGGGTGAACACCATGGCGCCGGGCACGAGATCGGCCGGGTCGGCTCCGGGGAAGCCTGCCGGATCGAGCGGGCGTTCGGCGACCGTCACGTAGCCCGTGTCGTCCACGAACCGCGCGAAGTCGGCGTTCGTCACCGCGAACCGGTCGATGAGGAAGGTGTCCATCTCGCGCTCGTGCACGGGGCGTTCGTCGGGGTAGAACTCGTCGGAGCCCATCGAGAATGTGCCGGCAGGGATCCGCACCATGTCGTCCATGCGGCCTACCGTACTGCGAAATATCGGTATCGCGGCGCCATCGCCCCGTCTGCGAGGTTGACGCCGTGACCGACCGGAGAGCCGTGCAGAGACCATTGGCGGGAGTGACCGCGCGAAACGTCACCCGGGAGCTCCTCGCGGGCGTCACGCTGCTCGCGATCGCCGTTCCGCTGAACATCGGCTACGCGCAGATCGCCGGTCTGCCCCCGACCGCGGGGCTCTACGCGCTGATCCTCCCGACCATCGTGTACGCGCTGACTGTCTCGTCCCGCCAGCTTGTCGCGTCGCCCGACGCCGCGGCCGCCGCGCTCGTGGCGTCGTCGATCGGCGGCCTCGCCGTCGCCGGCAGCGCCGACTACGCGACGCTGGCGTTGGCGCAGGCGATCATCGTCGGAGTGATGTTCCTCGCGCTGTCGTTCTTCCGACTCGGTTTCCTGGCGAACTTCCTGTCGAAGCCGATCCTCATCGGCTTCGTCGGTGGCCTGGCGCTCGACATCATGGTCAGCCAGATCGCCAAGATGCTGGGCGTCAAGATCGACTCGGGCGGCGAGTTCGTCGAGAAGGTCGGGCAGCTCTTCGGCGGGATCGGCACGGCCAACGGGTGGTCCGTACTCATCGCCGCTGCGGCGGTCGCGGTGCTGATCGGCGGACGCAGGCTGCTGCCGGTGGTGCCGTGGGCGCTGGTCGTGCTGATCGTCGCGACGGTCGTCGTGGTGGTCACGAGTGCCGAGAACGCAGGCGTCGCCGTGCTGGGTGAGGTGCCCGCAGGGCCGCCGCAGCTGAGCTGGCCGGTCATCGACTGGTCGATGTGGCTGGCTCTCGTGCCCTCGGCCATCGCACTGACCATGATCACGACGGCCGAAGGGCTCCTCGTGTCGCGGTCGTACGGCGAGAAGCGGCACTACCCGACCAGGCCGAATCGAGACCTGTTCGCGTTCGGTGTCAGCAACATCATGGCCGGAGCGTCCGCGAGCTTCACCGTCGGCTCCTCCACGTCACGAACAGCCGCGATGGATCAGGCGGGCTCGCGCACGCAACTGCCGTCGCTCGTGCTCGCGGTCGGTACCCTTCTGCTGGTCATGTTCGGCACCGCCCTGCTCGCCGACATCCCCTCACCGGCGATCGGCGCCATCGTGGCCGTCGCGATCATCCCGCTTCTCGGCATCCGTGACTTCATCGACCTCTGGCGTCAGGATCGTTTCGAATTCGCGATCGGCGTGGTCTGCTTCCTCGTCACGCTGTTCATCGGCTCGATCGCGGGAATCGTGGTGGCGTTCGTCCTCGCGCTCATCAACCTAGCGAAGCGCGCGGCCAATCCGGCGATCGACGTGCTCGAGGCCACGGGTGACCCGAGTGAGTCCCTTCTCACCGATGCTCCGCAGGGGACGACCACGGCCCCCGGCGTCATCGTCATCCGTCTCGCCGCTCCGCTGTTCTTCGCCAACGGCGATGTGTTCTCGCAGGCGGTGAAAGGCGCGGTCGAGAGCGCGGGCGCCGAAACGGTCGAGCACGTCGTGATCGACATGGAGGCCGTGACCGATGTCGACGTCACCGGGGCCGAGTCCTTCGCGGCCCTGCAGGAGTCGCTCACCGAGAAGAAGGTCTCGCTGTCGTTCAGCCGAGTGCGTGGCGACACGATGGCACGCCTGCGGCATCTGGGGTTGCTCACGGATCAACGGGTGTATTCGACGAACAGGGAGGCGCTGGCGGCTCTCGCACCGACCGCAGACGCGCCCTCCGAGAAGAGGAAGAGGTAGACCATGCTCTCAGTCATCGGTGAGACGCTGCCGCTCGCACTGGGCATCGCGATCAGTCCGATCCCGATCATCGCGGCCATCCTCATGCTGCTCTCGCCGAAAGCGCGAGTGACCAGCGTCGGGTTCCTCCTGGGCTGGGTGATCGGGATCACCGTGGCCGTGGTGGTCTTCACGCTGATCTCCTCGGTGCTGCCGGAGGAGGACTCCGACGCCTCGGCGCCCGTGAAGGGCATCATCCAACTCGTCCTGGGGCTGCTACTCCTTCTGGTGGCGCTGCGGCAGTGGCGCGGCCGGCCACGAGACGGCGCGGCGCCGGTGCTGCCCAAGTGGATGCAGGCCATCGACAAGGTCACCTTCCCCGTCGCCCTCGGGCTCGGGTTCCTGCTCTCCGCACTCAACCCGAAGAACCTGCTCATGGGCGCCGGCGCCGGGGTGGCGATCGGGGGAGCGGCGCTCGACGTCGGATCCCTCGTCGTGGTGATCATCGTGTTCGTCGTCATCGCGGCATCCACCGTCGCCGTCCCCGTCATCGCCTACCTCGTCGCCGCGGAGAAGCTGCGCGGCCCCCTCGACGCCCTCCGTGACTGGCTGCAGAAGGAGAACGCCGTGATCATGGCGGTTCTGCTGCTCGTCATCGGCGTCTCCATGATCGGCAAGTCGTTCGCAAGCTTCTAGAAAGGATCCACACATGACCCATCTCGCCTATGGACCGGTCGAGCTCTACCTCGTCGGCTTCGAGGGTGACCACCCCGACCCCGCCGTGATGTCGTCCCTCCGGGACCTCATCGACGGCGATCTGATCCGGTTGCTCGATCTGCTGATCGTCTCGCGCTCGGAGGAGGGCGACATCACCGTGACCGAGATCGAGGACGAGAGCGAGGCCTACGGCTTCGGCGGAGTCGAGTTCGGGGCATCCGGGCTCGTCGCCGACGACGACATCGTGGAGTTCGCCGAGCAGATCCCGCCGGGTGGATCTGCGGCGCTCGTCGCTCTCGAGCTCACGTGGGCGCGGTCCCTCGCGAGCAGTCTCGACGCCGCAGGTGGCGTCGTGCTGCGTACCGAGCGGATTCCGGCCCCCACCGTCAACGCCATCATCGACGCCGTCGCACGCGCGGAACAGGAGTAGCACGATGCCTTTCATCAGAAGATTCGGTCGCCCGGGACTCCTCGGACTCGCGGCGAGGACGGCCGTGGTCGCCGGCACAGCGGGAGCGGTGACGGGAGGGATGCGAGCGCACCAGCAGAGGAAGGCGGAAGCCGAGTACGAGCAGGAGCAGTACGAGGCCGCTCAGCGGCAGGCGCAGATCGATGTCTCCGCCCAGTCGGCCGTCGCCGCCCAGAGCGCGCCGCCGAGCGCGGGAGGGAGCGTCGACCTCGTCGGCGAACTGCAGAAGCTCGCGGCCCTGCGCGAGTCGGGTGCGCTCACTCCCGAAGAGTTCGACACGGCGAAGGCGCGCCTCCTCGGGTAGCCCCGAGCCTGCGACCACCCGGATCTGAGACGACGCCACCATGGGCGAACTCATCCTGCAACTGATCCCCGTCGCGATCGGGATCGTGTTGAGCCCTCTTGCGATCATGGCCCTCGTGGCGATCCTCGTGTCGAAGAACGCGCGCAGGAACGGAGTCGCGTTCCTGATCGGGTGGGCTGTCGGCACGATCGGCGTGCTGCTTCTGGGACTGTGGCTCTTCGCGGTGCTCGAGGTGCACCAGGTGAAGGAGCCGCCGCTCTGGGCGGACCTCCTGCGTATCCTCCTGGCGCTGTTCCTCCTCGCGGCCGCGCTCTGGGTCTACCGCCGCGGACATGCGCATGTGAAGGCGATGGCCGAGGCGACCACCCCGCAGGCGGTCGTTGCGGCGGCACCGCAGCTTCCGGGATGGTTGCAGACCGTCTCGACCTTCCGTCCCGGGCGCTCGGCGGCTCTCGGGGTGGGCATCTTCGTCCTCAATCCGGTCGATGCGTCCTGCGCCCTGCTCGCGGCCCTCGACATCACGCTGGCCGGCCTCGATGCGGGGCCGCTCGTCGCGGTGGTGGTGGTGTTCTGGATCGTGTCGATCCTGCCGATCACGATCCCGGTCGTCTACGTCCTGCTGCGCGGGCCGGCAGCGCAGCCGAGTCTCGATCGGCTCCGTGACTGGGTGGCGACGCACACCAACGTCCTCAACGCGGCACTGCTCCTGGTGATCGCCGTCCTGCAACTGCAGAAAGGCATCAGCGGACTGCTCTGAGGGAGAGAAGGGAACGGGTGCCCTCCGCTTTGACGCGGAGGGCACCCGTTCTTCGTCGACAGGTCACTGGTGCCGCAGCGCGGCGTTCAGGTGCTCCTCGGGGTCGATGAGATGCGAGTGGTCGTCCGTGCCGAGTGCGACCTCGGCCCACTCGAGCGTCCCGCTGAACTTGCCACCCCATTCGCGGTATCCCTCGTACGCGGGCATGCCGGTGTCCTCGCCGGCATCCATGCCCTCATCGAAGGAGTAGTAGAGCGGATGCGTGTGCTCGACTCGACCCGTCCCCACCGCCTCGCCGTCGATGAACAGGGCGACATCGCCGCCCTTGCCGATTCCGCCGCCGTCGTAGGCGAACTCGACCCGGACGAGATGCTCGCCGCTGCCGATCGCGCGGTCGGAGATCACCGTCGAGCGCAACAGTCCGCAGTAGTTGTAGTGGTATCCGAGCTTGCCGTCCTCGGCGAAGAACGACCATCCGCCTGTGCGTCCGCCCTGCGCGACTATCGCGCCGTCGAGAGTCGAGTCGTCGGGTACGGTCACCTGGGCGGTGACGCTGTACGAGCGGTTCTTCACGTTCAGAGCGACGTTCTCGCCGAGACGGATCATGCCGGGGTACAGCCGCAGTGACGTACCGGTCACGAGCGTCGGCCGTCCCGCGATGGCCGGGTTCATGCGCTCGGCCGCTCGGTCGTCGAGCGGGAACACATTGTGCCTGGCGGCCTCGATCAGGAAGAGCTGCTGCAGCTCGGCCAGTTTCTCGGGATGGGTCGACGCGAGATCGTTCGACTGCGTCCAATCCACGGAGGTGTCGTAGAGCTCCCAGACGTCGGCGGAGAAGTCCGGGGCCTTCGACACCACATCCCACGGAGTCCGGTGCTTGGTCTGCGCGGTCCACCCCTGGTGGTAGATGCCACGATTGCCCATGAGCTCGAAGTACTGGGTCACGTGCCGCTCGTCGGCATCCGCCTCGTTGAACGAGTAGGCCATCGAGACCCCGTGCATGGGGATCTGCGTGACCCCGTTGACGGTGTGCGGCTCGGCGAGCCGCGCGACGTCGAGGATCGTCGGTGCGATGTCGATGACGTGATGCCACTGGTCGCGGACCTCGCCGGCACCCTCGATGGCCGCGGGCCAGTGCACGATCGTTCCGTTGCGTGTTCCGCCGTAGTGCGACGCGACCTGCTTCGTCCACTGGTACGGGGTGCACATCGCGTGTGCCCACGCCACCGAGTAGTGGTTGTACGCCTCGGGGCCACCGACCTTGTCGAGATGCTCGTTCCAGAACTCCACCGTCTCGAGCTCGCCGCCGCCGTTCGAGGCCGTGGTCAGCATGTACGCGCCGTTGATGCCGCCCTCAGCGCTCGCACCGTTGTCGCCGATGATGTAGTACACGAGGGTCTCGTCGAGGATGCCCTGCTCGTCGAGTGCGTCGATCACCCGACCGGTGTGGAAGTCCGCGTACTCGAGGAACGCCGCGTACACCTCCATCTGGTGGGCGAGGATGGGCTTGCGCTCGGCGGGGACGTCGGCCCAGGCGGGCAGGCCCTCGGGGCGTGCGGTGAGCTCCGAATCCGGCGCGATGACCCCGAGTGCGATCTGCCGCGCGAACGTCTTGTCGCGATGGGCGTCCCATCCCTCGTCGAACGCGCCCTTGTACTTCGCGATCCAGTCCTGCGGCACATGATGCGGCGCGTGTGTGGCCCCGGGAGCGAAGTAGATGAAGAACGGCTTGTCGGGCGTCAGGCTCTTCTGCTGGCGGACGTACTCGATCGCCTTGTCGGCGAGGTCCGGCATCAGGTGGTAGCCGTCTGCGGTCGACGGCTCGACGGCGGTGACACCGTCGACGAGGGCGGGAGTCCACTGGTTCGTCTCGCCGCCGATGAATCCGTAGAACCGCTCGAAGCCCGAGAACGCCGGCCAGTGGTCGAAGGGTCCGGTGGGTCCCGTCTCCCACACGGGGACCTCGTGGCATTTGCCGAACTGGGCGGTGTTGTAGCCGTTCTGTCGCAGGATCTCGGGGAGGGGCACGGCGGAGTTGGGCCGGGTGGAGCGGTATCCGGGAGACGGGGTCGCGGTCTCGGTGATGTGCCCCATGCCGACGGCGTGGTGGTTGCGTCCGGAGAGCAGGGCTGCCCGCGTCGGAGAGCACAGCGCCGTCGTGTGAAAACGGGAGTACTTCAGTCCGGCATCCGCGAGCCGCTCCGCCGTCGGCATGTGCACCGGGCCGCCGAAGGCGCTCGAGGCGCCGAAACCGACATCGTCCAGCAGGATGATCAGCACGTTCGGCGCGCTCTTCGGCGGTCGTTTCGCCGTCAGGGGCGGAAAGTCGGTCTCGGACTTCTTCGCATCGAAGGCCACCGCTCCCTGATACTCGCGGTCGGGCAGCGGCAGGATCGAGCCGGGCAGGTTTTCGCTCATGGGTATCGCTTTCCTTCGGTCGGTTGTGGGGATCTTCAGGGCTTCTGGCGCACCTCGGTGATCTCCAGGCCCATGCCCGCGATGCGCATGAGAAGACCATGGAGTTCCGCCTGGTCGCGGATCGGGCCCGAGAGCAGAGTCGTGCTCGGATCGATCTGCACGGCCACGAGTTCGGGAAAGGCGGCGGCGAGGGTGTCGGAGCGCGCGTAGGGCAGGCGTATCTCGTAGTGCTTGATGAAGCGTGAGTCTGCGGCCCCCATGGATACATGCTCATCGAGTGGACGCCAGGGCACTTCACCCGTCTGAGGTGATTGTGCGCGAGCGGGAGACCGACTCAGAGCAGTCCGAGCTCCGTCGCCCGTCTGACCGCCTCGCTGCGACCGGTGGCATCGAGCTTCAGATAGATGTTGCGGAGATGCGTCTTCACGGTGTTGACGCTGAGGTACTGCCCGGCAGCGATGTCGGCGACGCTCTGGTGGACGGGCAGCTCGACGAGGATGTCGTGCTCTTTCGGGGTGAGCGCCACGGCGAGCCCCGGCGCGGCCGGCGCCACTCTCGCCAGACGCGCCACGGTGGACGAGAGCGCGTTCAGATGGCCGAAGCGTCCGTCGTACAGTGCCGTCAGACGAGCGCCGGACGCGCCGCGCATGAGGAACGGGCGCACCGTGCGAAAACGTTTGGCGTGCGTGAGAGCGGTCGTGAGGTGCGAGATGCAGACCGGCTCGCGTCCGGCCGTGTGAGCGGACTCGGCCAGAAGCAGCGAAGCGCCCACCACGGCGTTCGGATGCCAGCTGCGCGCCCCGCGGGCGATCGCATGGGTGAGCGCGGTGTCGCGCTCGGAGCGGGAGGGGGAGTCCAGGATGAAGCGCACGTTGGCGAGTTCGAGGGAGTCGCCGCCCAGCATCCCCTCGGCGAAGTTCGCGAACGCCACGGCCACAGGCAGTTCATCCTGCGTGGAGCGCAGTGCCACGAGCTGCAGCGAGGACGCAGCGACCAGACGGGGGAAGCGCGCGCCCGACGCGCGCAGGATCCTCTCGAGCTCATCGGCGGAGTCCAGCGAATCGTGGTCGGCATCGAGGCTCACGAGGAGTTGGAGCACCCGGGCGGGCACGGCGATGGCGTCGTCTGTTCCGCCGCGCGCGGAGACGACGTCGTCGAGCTCGCGGGGGAGCGGCTCGCCCTGCTGGTAGTCGCGGCTGGCACGGACGATGACGGCCGCGGCGCGCACCGGATCGCTCATGCCCGGAGCGAGAGTGATGCCGCGCTCGGCCACGCGCTCTTCCATCGTGGAGCTCTTCTCCCACTCCTCGAGCTCGATCGCGCAGTTCGAGTAGAGCTCGGCACCGTGCAGCTGCAGCCACTGGTATCCCGCGGTGCCGGCGGTCTCCACGACTCGACCCGCGGTGGCCATCGCGTCGCGGACCTCGCCGGAGCACCGCAGCATCTGCGCTTCGGCGAGGGTGCAGAGCAGGTCCAGCGGCAGAGACCTCCCACGGGCGGCGAGGTGACGCGGAGCGCGAAGGTCGGGAAGCTCGCGGCTGGCGCAGTCGTCGTCCGGGGGAAAGCACTCGACCGCCTCGAGGGCTGTCGGCCACAGAGTGCCTCGATATCGCGGGTGATCGTGCTGGCGAGCATCGTGGATCAGTCGGGCCCAGAGCAGCGGATCGGTCGAGAACGGGATCTGCAGGAGCAATCGGCTGACGAGCACGCCGAGGGTGTCGGCCGACGCAGGCAGTGCCCGGAGTGCCTCCTCCACGAGGGCGCCGTGTCCGCCGAGAACCAGCTCCAGACCGAACCGCTCGACCAGCTTGCGGCTCAGCGACGTGTTCTCGCTGCGCAGCGCGTGCTCGAGCGCCTCGACCGGGTGATCTCGTGCCGCGTACCAGAGCGCTGCCCACCCGTGGCTCTCGCACAGCAGTCCGGGATCGCGTCGCCGCCCCTCCGCCTGGAGGAACGCGAACAGCACCGGATGGAACGACACCTGTCCGTCGCGGACGGTGAGCAGCGGATTCTCCGATGCGATGCGCTCGGCGACGAGCCGGGCATCCGCTCTTCCGGTGAGCTCGACGAGGAGCTCGGCGGGTATGGATGCAGCCACCGCCCCCGCGAGCAGGACCTCCACCTCGTCGTAACTGCTGTGGTCGAGGACTTCGGTCGACAGGAAATCGCCCACCGCACGGGAATCGGCGACGAACCGATCGATCACGTCGTCGACGTCGCCGTGGAGCAGCTTCGGCACCGCCAAGGCGATACCCGTCGCCCATCCGGCGGTGCGTGTCACCAGTGCCGTCGCTGTCGCCCCGCCGAGATGCACGCCGTGCAATGCCGCGAGCTCGGAGGCTTCCTCGGGGGTGAAGGCGAGATCGTCGCCTCGTACCTCGACGAGGGCGCCCGAGGCCGCGAGGTGGGCCAGGCTGGCCACCGGCTGGAACCGCCCGGTGGCCAGCACACGCCTCGTCGATCCGACCGCGCTGTCGAAGAGGTGGGTGAGCGTGCCGGGGTCCATGAGATGGGCATCGTCGATGAAAACCCACTCATCGGCGGCAGCAGAGGTCTCGTCGCCGAGAGACGCGGATCCGTCGAACCATCGCACCGGGTGATGCCCGCTGAGTCGGTGGGCCCATTCGGTCAGAAGGGCAGTCTTGCCGGAGCCTGCAGCGCTCCACACGGTCAGGATCCGAGCGTCACCGTCGAGCAGCTGAGTCAGGGGCTCATCGAGGCGCGCTCGGTGCAGGTGACGGGTGCCGCGCTTGTGAGGAAGAACCTCTGCGTGTTCCGCCCTCGTTCTCCGGTCGATCGTCTTCACCGCATACCCCTTACAGAATCGCGTGTGCCTGATCTCCCCCGAGTGCGGCCAGGCTAGCAGGGTGATTTATCGCGCCGCCAGAGGTCTTTCGCGATGCGACCGTCTCGACACGAGATCTCCGTCGGCAGTGGACTCGAAGCTCACCCCGATCGGGTGAGCCGCGGGGTCTCCGGGGCTTCGAGACTGTCGACAGGTCAGGAGCGCGCTCTCCGACGCTTCGGAGGCATCGCTCGAGTGAACGCACCGCACGGAAGGGCACCATTCATGGTCGATCTCATGGTCTTCCCGATCGATGCCGCGGCAGCGGGCGCTGGAGCATGTCTCGAAACGGGGCTCCTCAGCGGGGCCACGACGTGAGCTCCGAGATCGACGGCACGAGCTCCGGTGAGGCTCGAATCATCGGGGTCGTCGTCAACCCCACGAAGATCGCTGCCGCCGCGCTGCGCCGAGCGATCGAGACGGTGAGCGGGGAGATATCCGAGGCCGTGACGACGCGGTGGTATGAGACCACGGCTGAGGACCCCGGCACCGGCATGGTTCGCGACGCCGTCGCGGACGGATGTGACCTCGTCATCGCCGCGGGCGGAGACGGAACCGTGCGAGCCGTGGCAGAGGCGCTCGTCGGCACCGGCGTCCCGCTCGGAATCGTCCCCGCGGGGACCGGTAACCTGCTGGCGCGCAATCTCGCGATGAACACCGGCGACTCCCATGCTGCGCTCATGGTCGCCCTCACCGGATCGCCCCGGGCGATCGACGTCGGTCGTGTCGACGTGCTGCGTGACGACGAGAGCGTCGACCGGCGATGCTTCCTCGTGATGGCGGGCATCGGGATCGACGCGCGGATGATCGACGCCACCGACCCCGTGCTCAAGAAGCGCGTCGGCTGGCTCGCCTACGTGTCGGCGACCCTGCGGGTGATGCGCGTGCGCAAGACGCTGAGCATGACGATGAGCCTCGACGGAGCACGCGCCCACCGCGTGCGCTGCCACACGATCATGGTGGGCAACTGCGGGACCCTGCAGGGCGACATCCTGCTCATGCCGGATGCGTCGGTGGATGACGGGAACTTCGAGGTCTTGGTCCTCCGGCCGACGTCGATCCTCGGCTGGCTGCAGATCGTGGTCAAGATCTTCTGGGAGAACGGCGTCCTTCGCCGCGCGAGCCTCGGCCCTCGGGTTCTCGGCCTCGCTCACGAGGTGCGGGCGATGAGCTACCGCACCACCCGTGACATCCGGCTGCGGAGCGATACCCCGCACCGCCTCGAGATCGACGGCGACGTCATCGGGCAGGCGCTCGCGCTCCATGCCTGGGTCGAGCACGGCGATCTGACCGTCATCGTGCCGAGCCGGGTGGCCGAGGCGAGCACATGAGGTTTCGACGGGCCCCGGACGCCGTCGACAGGCACGCTGTCGAGGTCTCGCACGGGCTTCCGTCATCACTGCGCATCCTGCTCGCGCTGGCGGCGGCAGTCGTTGTGTTGGCAGGTGTCTCACTCGGACGTGAGCTCGTCGGGCCGTTGGCGCTCGCCGCGGTGATCGTGATCATCTGCCACCCTGTGCGCCACCCGCTCGAGAGGGCGGGGTGGCCCTCCTGGGCGGCGACGACGGTCGTGATCCTGCTCGCCTACGCCGTGATCGCCGGCATGTTCGCGCTGCTCGCCCTCGCGGCGGGCAGATTCGGCCAGCTCGTGGCCGAGTCGACGCCCGAGCTGCGCCGACTCGTCAGCGATGTGCAGGCGTGGATCTCGTCGCTCGGTCTCGACGCCAGCGTGGGCGAGGGCGCCGCGTCGGTGATCGATCCCACGTCGCTCCTGGCCGCTGCCGGGTCTGTCGGGAGCTCGGTGATCGGCGTGCTGACGGCGCTGTTCTTCGTGCTCGCCTACGTGATCTTCATGGCGGCAGACGGCGCGCGGTATGCCGGCGCCTCCGTGGCCCCTGTCGCGGACCATCGAGCACGCGTGCAGCGCATCACGCGGTTCAACTCCGGCATCCGTCGCTATTACGTGGTGAACGCCACCTTCGGGGCTGTGGTGGCCGTGATCGACGGACTCGCGCTCTGGGCGCTCGGGGTGCCCGCCCCGCTCGTCTGGGCGATCCTCGCCTTCGTGACGAACTTCGTGCCGAACATCGGGTTCGTGCTCGGACTCATCCCGCCGGCTGTGCTCGCCCTCGCCGTCGGCGGCTGGCAACTGGCGCTCGTCGTCATCGCGCTGTACATCGTGATCAACGTGACGCTGCAGGTTCTCGTGCAGCCGAAGTTCGTCAGCGACGCCGTGGACCTCAGTCTCACTCTCACGTTCTTCTCGGTCATCTTCTGGACGTTCATCATCGGTCCTCTCGGCGCGATCCTCGCGGTGCCACTGACGTTGCTCGCCCGGGCGCTGATCCTCGACGGCGATCCGGACCAGCGGTGGCTGCGATGGCTGTCGAGCTCGGGGTCCTCGGCCGGCTCTCCGTGAGAGCGCTGCCACATCTCACCCGGTGCGGGTGAGGACGCCCGTGGAGCTCGTCCACAGACTCATGTCAACGAATCACTGGCGACACCCAGCTCGCCCGATGAAGAGGAGTGACCATGCCCGACCGTCAGCGATCCATCCTGCCGATACCCGACCTGGTCCACACCGGGATGGTCACCGCTGACGCGACCGACCCCGACACCCACTTTCCGGCGATCAGTCCGGTGCGACCGCCGCAGGGGGCGCCCAACGTCCTCGTCGTCCTGATCGACGACACCGGCTTCGGAGCATCGAGCGCGTTCGGCGGGCCGGTGCAGACACCGAACTTCGAGCGCGTGGCAGCGGCCGGACTCAAGTACACGCGCTTCCACACCACTGCGCTCTGCTCTCCGACGCGCGCCGCACTGCTGAGCGGGCGCAACCACCACACGGTGGGGATGGGCGGCATCACCGAGATCGCCACGTCCGCGCCCGGGTACAGCTCGCTCCGTCCGAACAGCTGTGCTCCGCTGGCCGAGACCCTCAAGCTGAACGGCTACAACACGTCGCAGTTCGGGAAGTGCCACGAGGTGCCGGTCTGGCAGGCGAGCGAGATCGGACCCTTCGACGGCTGGCCGAGTCCCGGCAACGGCTTCGAGTACTTCTACGGGTTCATCGGCGGCGAGACCAACCAGTGGTATCCGGCGCTGTACGAGAACACGGTTCCGGTCGAGCCGTGGGGAACCCCGGAAGACGGTTACCACTTCATGGGCGACATGACCGACAAGGCGATCGCGTGGACGCGCGCGCAGAAGTCGCTGGCTCCCGACGTGCCGTTCTTCACCTACTTCGCTCCCGGAGCGACGCACGCGCCGCACCACGTGCCGACCGAGTGGGCGGACGAGTACAAGGGAAAATTCGACCAGGGGTGGGACGAGGTCCGCAAGGAGACCTTCGCCCGCCAGCTCGAGCTCGGGGTGATCGCGCCGGATTCGGTGCTGACCGAGCGCAGCCCCGGTATCCCGGCGTGGGATGAGATGAGCGACCTCATCAAGCCCGCGCTGGCGCGGCAGATGGAGGTCTATGCCGGTTTCCTCGCCTACGCCGACCACCACGTCGGTCTGCTGCTCGACGCCTACGACGAGCTCGGCATCCTCGACGACACGCTCGTGTACGTCATCATCGGCGACAACGGAGCCAGTGCCGAGGGCTCGATGCACGGCACGACCAACGAGGGCTTCACGATCAACCACATGAACGATCTGGAGACCGAGCAGTACGTCGCCGACCACATCGACGACATCGGCACGCCCCGGTCGTACAACCACTATGCGGTGGGCTGGGCGCACGCGATGGACACGCCCTATCAGTGGACCAAGCAGGTGGCGAGCCACTGGGGCGGCACCCGGAACGGCACGATCGTCAGCTGGCCGAACGGCGGCGTCGAGAAGGGCGGGATCCGCAATCACTTCAGCCACGTCATCGACGTCGCACCGACGGTCCTCGAGGCAGCCGGCATCCCGGAGCCCTCGACCGTGAACGGGGTGACGCAGCGGCCCTACGAGGGAACCCCGATGAACTACACGTTCGGGTCCGACGGTGAGAAGGCCGAGGAGCGGCACACCACGCAGTACTTCGAGATGGTCGGCAATCGCGCGATCTATCACAAGGGGTGGACCGCGGTCGCGAAGCACAAAGACCCGTGGCTCGGCTCGTCGCACGGACTCGACGAGGACGTCTGGGAGCTCTACAACGTCGAGGAGGACTGGACCCAGTCGAACGATCTCGCGGCCCAGGAGCCCGAGCGCCTCGCGCATCTGAAGGAGCTGTTCCTCATCCAGGCGGCGCGGTACAACGTGCTGCCGCTCGACATCCGCACGGCCGAGAGGTTCAATCCCGATCTCGCCGGCCGACCGCAGCTGGTCGTGGCCGACACCCAGAAGTTCTATCCCGGGATGAAGCGCCTCAGTGAGAACACCACGATCAACATCAAGAACAAGTCGTGGACGGTCACGGCCAGCATCGTGCCGGGGGAGTCGGGGGCAGAAGGCGTGATCATCGCGCAGGGCGGCGCGTACGGAGGGTGGTCGTTCTACGGTCACGCCGGCAAGCTCGCGTTCGCCTACAACCTGCTCGGCATCGAGACCGCCGTGATCCACTCGGATCTCGACGTCCCCGAGGGCGAGCAGGAGCTCCGCGCGCACTTCGCCTATGACGGCGGAGGCCTCGGCAAGGGAGGCACCGTCACGCTCTACGCGGGTGACCAGCTGCTGGGTGAGGGGCGCATCGAGAAGACGATC
Organism: Microbacterium sp.; assembly: GCF_031988965.1. GTDB lineage: Bacteria > Actinomycetota > Actinomycetes > Actinomycetales > Microbacteriaceae > Microbacterium. The sequence continues at coordinate 16,926 of NZ_DALZXX010000010.1, read as the reverse complement.
CCCTTTCAGTTCAGCTTCGACGAGACCGTGGATGTCGGGGCAGACCTCGCGTCGCCGGTGTCTCCCGACTACGGGGCGACAGGCAACGCGTTCACCGGCACGCTCCACTGGGTGCGCATCGACCTGGGCGACGACGACCACTCGCACCTCATCGACGACGAGCACCGTCTCGCCGTCGCCATGCTCAAGCAGTAGGCCTGCGACCCGCAGCCCACCGCATCCGCACCATCCATCGCATCAACGGAAAGGCCGATCATGAGTTTCTGGCAGGGATTCTGGGACATCATCTGGTGGTTCTTCTGGGCGTTCGTCTTCATCTCGTATCTGTTCGCGCTGTTCGCGATCATCGGAGACCTGTTCAGAGACCGAAAGCTCAACGGCTGGTGGAAGGCGGTCTGGGTCGTCTTCCTGATCTTCGTGCCCTTCCTCACGTCGCTCGTCTACCTCATCGCCAGGGGGCAGGGCATGGCCGAACGCAGCGCCGCGCAGGTGCAGGCGACGGCCGACGCGACCGACCACTACATCAGGACGGTCGCGGGCTCGAGCCCGAGCGACGAGATCGCCAAGGCGAAGAGCCTGCTCAACGACGGCACCATCACGCCCGAGGAGTACGAACGGATCAAGGCCCGCGCGCTCGCCCACGTCTGAGAGCAGACGGATGAGCCCCACCGACATCGTGTCGGTGGGGCTCATCCGTGCCCAGGCGGGCTGTCCCGCCCGCGAAGTCAACCGGTGATGGTCGGGAACCGCCACGAGCCGTCGAGCACCTCGGGTCGCGGTCGGTACAGACGCACGAGGTAGTTCCAGCCCTGCGTGAGGGGAAGCGCGTTGGGTGCGGCAGGATCGCCCCCGAATCGCACCGTGATCGTCCCGTCGGCATCGCGCGCACCGGTGACGCTGTTGACGCTGTAACGGCCCGCGTCGTTGGGCTCGAAGTAGCCGTCTGCGTTGTACAGCGAGATCGACCAGAACCCGTCGACGGGCACATCGCCCACCTGCAGCGTGTACTCGCCGGGCGGCAGGCCGGGTTCGACGTTGAGGTAGTACGCCTCGTTCTCGGGGAGCCCGCCCCACCCGGCGGCTGTGCCGAGCAGATGGCGGATCGGGTCGACCGCATCCGCACGGCCGAACGCGTGCTCGAAGTCGGGCAGTCCCTTCGCGAGGGTGAGCACGGCGTCCCGCGTCTCCGCGAACGATGTCGCGTCGTAGTCGAGCGGCGGTAGTTCGCGGCCTCCGGCCGACGTGAGCGTGAGCTGGTCCTGCAGAGCGTTGACGGCGGCGACGTCTCCCGGGTCTTCGGGGTCGACCAGGATGCGTGCTGCCGCGAGAACGAAGTCCGAGCCGAGCTCCTCGGTGGACAGTGCATGCTCGCCCGCCTCGTGCAGGACCCGGTTGATGTAGTGCCCCTCGTTCACGAGCATCACCGACACGTACCGATCGCCCGCCTCGGGGATCGAGAGAGTCGCGCCCTGCGACACATCGATGATCGCGGCGCTGTAGAGCGTGTCGCGGTTCATGCGGATCACGGTCTGCTCATCGATCGGGGTGGGGACGCGGAAGTGGTTCCAGCGGTTCGCGCCTCCGGCGCTCGCGGCGATGGCGGCGAACATCCGCAGGGTCTCGATGTGCGCGAAGTTCGCGAACGTCACGGTGGGTGAGGTGTCGGTCGTTGTGCTGTCGGTCATCATCCGGCCTTTCGAGGTCGTGGATGCTGCCATTCTGGTGCACGCACCCACTCGCTCACGTCATCCGAAATCGGTGAAGTGGGGATGCTCGATCAGACCGTCGACTCATCTGCGCTCGCCGCCTACCCTCCGAGGCTGGACGCCACCGCCCTTCCGAGCGAGACTGAGACCGGCGTCGCCGATGACGTCGGGACAAGGGGAATCGTCATGACCTACCGAGTCGGATACTTCGTCGGAAGTCTCTCGTCGACATCGATCAACCGCATCCTCGCGACGGCGCTGATCGGGTCGGCTCCCGAGGATCTCGAATTCTTCGAGATCCCGATCAGAGACCTCCCGCTGTACAGCCAGGACTATGACGACGACTATCCGGCTGTCGCTGTCGAGCTGAAGGAAGCGATCGATTCGGCGGATGCGGTGCTGTTCGTCACGCCGGAGTACAACCGCTCGATCCCGGGCGGCCTCAAGAATGCGATCGACTGGGCGTCACGGCCGTGGGGGCAGAACTCCTTCGATCACATTCCCGCAGCAGTGATCGGGGCGTCGGTCGGCGCGATCGGCACGGCAGTCGCCCAGCAGAGTCTGCGGGGTGTGCTGAGCTTCTGCAACGCCCGTCAGATGACGTCTCCCGAGGCCTACATCCAGTTCGTCCCCGACGATTACGCCGACGACGGCACGGTGACGAACCAGGGCACCGCGACGTTCCTGCGGGACTACATGTCGGAGTTCCGCGACCACATCGAACGAGTGCTCACCGTGCTGCCGCGGGACACTGAGAGCTGAGCGAACCCCCACGCAGCCGGTCACGACATTCGACCGAAGGTGGCATCGATGTCGGCCATCTCCATCTCCGCGGTGGCTTCGATCAGGGCGCGGAGGTCGTCATCGGCCCCGGGCGAGAACTCCTCCGGACGTTCGGGAGAGATCGTCATCGGTGCCCCGGTCGGCGCCTGCTCGCTGGCGTCGAGGGTGGTGCCGTCGTTCGACGGAGACGCGCCCTGGAAGATCCTCCCCGCTTCGGACTGCGCGGTCAGATCGAACGAATAGCTCTTGCTCTGCAGGCCCAGATCGAGAAGCTCCTTGACCTCGGGGAACTGCTCGGCGTTGGTCTTCGGGATCGGCAGCGATGTGCGCCAGTTCACGCCGAGCGTCTCGAGCGCCTTGGCATAGGCGTTCTCGTGCGCCTGGTCGCGGACGATCAGGTACGCGATCGTGCCGCGCGCCATCCGGTTGTCGGTCATCTCGTAGAGGCGACACTTCTGCAGGCGGCCGGTCGACTCGAGCATCAGGTTGTAGAGCAGGTCGAGCACCAGGTTTCCGGAGTTGTACACGTAGCTTCCCGACCACGGGTTGCCGACGGCGTCGACCGGGAGAGCGCCCTGTGCGCCCACGAGATAGTGATGGATGTTGCTCGTGTCGACGGCGATGCTCAGCGGTGTGGCGCCTCCCGCGCCGGGCTGGTCGACGGGGTCGGTCGGCTTGCCCCGGTACTGCGGCGATCCGTCGAGCAGCCGCGAGATGGTCGTGCCGATGAGCTCGACGTGACTGATCTCCTCGGTGCCGATGCCCTGGATCAGATCCTTGTAGGGCTTGGCGTCGGGTCCGCGGAAGTTGATGCTCTGGAAGAGGTACTGCATCATGGTCCGCATCTCACCGAACTGCCCTCCGAGTCCTTCCTGCAGAGCGTTCGCCGCGGCGGGATCGGGCTCGTCTGTCGCGATCTCGGTGATGAATTCCTGGACGTGAAAGTACATGGTGCGCCTCCGGGTAGGGGATGGGTGTTCGCTCAGGGTGCGCCCGCGACCCCCGACGACCGCACCCCTCGACGGGGCGTGCGCGACGACGTACCATTGGCGCTTACGTCCGGACATGCGTGAGGTCGCCGCGGATGTGGAGGCGCGAGAGCGTGGCAGACTGAAGACGTGAAGGAGTCCCGCAAGCCGGCCGTCGTGCGCGGCTTCGCGTCGTCGACTCTCGCGACCTTCGTGGCACTCTCCGGCCACGTCTCCGGCGGCGGGCAGATGCCCGGACCGCTGGGAATCGTCGTGCCGTGGATCCTGTCGCTGATGCTCTGCACCCTCCTCGCAGGCAGAAGGCTCTCACCCGTGAGGCTCACGCTCTCGGTCGGCGTGAGCCAGGTCCTCTTCCACACGCTCTTCGTGCTCGGCACGGTCACACCCTCGGGTGGGTCGCTGCCGGAGCACGTGCACGGGGCTCCACTCGTCCTGCCGTCCGGTGTCGGTGTCGCGCTACCGGATCCCGTCGCCGCACACGGCCCCATGTGGATCGGGCACCTGTGCGCGGCGCTGATCACCATCGCGGCGCTGCACTGGGGCGAGCGGCTGGTGCACGCGACCCGTGCACTCGCCGTCCAGGCCGTTCGGTGGCTGCGTCAGCGCGCCTCTGTCACGGTCGTCGACCTCGCGCCGCGCGCTCGACGTCGGCTGCACGCCGCATTCGTCCTCGCCCCGCCCGGCCGAGGCGCTCCTCACCTGGCATCGTTGCGCGGTCGCGCGCCGCCGGCCTCTCTCGCGATCTGATCCGACCGAGTCGCGCCGCTGCCCTGTCCGGGCGCCGGCGCGTCGTCGCCGTGCATGTCGTGCGCGGCATCTGAACGCAGCAACGGCGCCCCTGGCGGCGCCCGTCGAGAGGTCTTTCATCCATGTCCACTTTCCGCGCCTGTGCGGCGGGGTTGATGCTGGCGGCGATCGCGGTCGTCGTGACCGCGGTGCCGGCATCCGCTCACGATCAACTGGTCTCGAGCACCCCTGCCGAAGGGGAGCAGCTCGCTGCGGCCCCATCGAGCATCTCGATGACCTTCTCCGGAGAGCTCCTCGTGCTCGATGAGTCGACGACGGGCGCCGTGGTGCTCGTCGTCGACGAGGCCGGCACCGAGTGGACCACCGGTGCGGTGGTCGTGTCGAGGAACGAGGTCACCGCCGAGGTGAGGCCAGGCATGCCGGTCGCCGGCTATCAGGTGCGGTGGCAGGTCGTCTCGGAAGACGGGCACCCGATCTCCGGCGTGATCCCGTTCGCCGTCGGAGACGCTGAGCCGATGGTGACCGGATCGAGTTCGGATACTCGTGAGCCGTCGTCGCCCGATGCATCGACGTCCGTGTCAGATCAGATCGCAGATGAGTCGAGCGGTGCCGTGCGCGTGCTGCTCGTCGGCGGGATCGGGGCGGCTGTCGCCGTCGCGCTCCTCGCCGTCTTCCGATTCCTTCGTCGTCCTCGTACGACAGCCGTGACGCCGGAGACCGGCGATTCCGCGGCAGACGATCTCTGAGAGGTTCCACCGTGAACACCACAACCACCTGCCACACGACCCGCAACACCCGCATGATGCCCCTCGCCGGCATCCTCGCCGTCGCAGCGCTCTCGCTGTGCGCCCTGAGCGGATGCGCGCCACAGAGCGCCCCCGCTGACACCGCAGGCGCCCCCGCGGCTGACGCCGTCACGATCGACGATGCCTGGGTGAAGTCGGCCGACGAGGGGATGTCGGCCGCGTTCGGCACGCTCGTCAACACCGGCGACGCCGACGTCACCGTCATCGCGGTGACGTCTGCTGCGTCGAGCATGCTCGAGCTGCACGAGACCGTCGAGAACGAGTCCGGCGAGATGGTGATGCGCGAGATCGAGGGGGGCTTCGTGATCCCCGCCGGTGGCGAGCTCGCCCTCGAACCCGGCGCCGACCACATCATGCTCATGGATCTCGCCGCTCCGCTGCGGGCGGGGGACGAGGTCACCTTCATGCTCACGTTCTCTGACGAGTCGACGTCTGACTTCACCGCGCCGGTGAAGGACTACTCGGGCGCGAACGAGAACTACGAGTCGGGCGACGACCACGAGGGCATGGGCCACTGATGCCCGCGCCCGCTGAGGGCGTCCGTTCCCGTCGCACCGGGTCGACTCGGCGACAGTTCCTCCTCGGAGGGGCTGTCGCCGGCGTCGGCGCGGTCGCGGCTGTCGGAGCGGACATCGCCCTGAACACCCGCAGACCGGCCCCCGAGCCCGCGACGCCGATGAACGGCGAGGAGACGGTCCCCTTCTTCGGAGTCCACCAGGCGGGCATCGACACGTCCGCGCAGGCGCACGGCGTCTTCGTCGCGCTTGATCTGCATGACGCCGTCGACCGCGGCGCACTCACCCGGCTCATGCGCATCCTCACCGATGACGCGGCCCGTCTGACCCAGGGAAACCCGGCCCTCGCCGATTCCGAACCCGAGCTCGCGCTCTCACCTGCGCGCCTCACGGTGACGTTCGGCTTCGGCCCGGGGCTCGTCGAGCGAGCCGGTGGCGCCGCGCCCGACTGGCTGGCGCCGCTGCCGGCGTTCCGCGTGGATCAGCTGCGTCCGGAGTTCTGCGACGGCGACCTGCTGCTGCAGATCGCCGGTGACGATCCGCTCACCGTCGCGCATGCGACGAGGATGCTGCTGAAGGATGCGCGGGGATTCGGCGTCATCCGATGGACACAGCAGGGTTTCCGCCGCGCATACGGGACGGAGCGGCCTGGGACGACCATGCGCAATCTCTTCGGCCAGGTCGACGGCACCACCAATCCGCAACCGGGGACGACGGACTTCGACGAGGTCGTCTGGACAGCCGGCGGCTGGCTCGACGGGGGTACCGGGATGGTCGTCCGGCGCATCCGGATGGATCTCGACAAATGGGATCGTCTCGATCGCAGCGGGAGAGATGCGTCCGTGGGACGCACCCTCGCGAACGGGGCGCCCCTCACCGGTGCTGAGGAGTTCGACGAACCCGACTTCGACGCGAAGACCGCCATCGGGTTCCCCGTCATCCCGCAGTTCGCTCACATCCGCCGGGCACGTGGTGACGGGAGCGAACGCATCTTCCGCCGGGCCTACAACTACGACGAACGCCCCGTCGGCGCGGAGGTCTCCGAGTCGGGCCTGGTCTTCGTCTCCTTCCAGGCCGACATCGATCGTCAGTTCACCCCGATGCAGCGCCGGCTGGACGAGCTCGATCTGCTCAACGAGTGGACGACGCCCATCGGTTCCGCCGTCTTCGCGATTCCGCCTGGATGCCGCGCAGACGGATTCATCGGCGACACCCTTCTCTCCTGAAAGACCGATCATGCCTCTCAGCGATACCCACACAGCGCCACGTGCGCTGGAACGCCCACGCCGTCGAGCCGGGTGGTTCGGCGCGCTTCTTCTGCGGCTGCACTTCTACGCCGGCATTCTCGTCGGCCCGTTCATCCTCATCGCCGCGCTCAGCGGCGCGCTCTACGCGGTGGCGCCGCAACTCGAGCAGGTGGTCTACGCCCACGAGCTGCATGCGCCGAAGAGTGACACCATGCTCCCTCTCGCGTCCCAGATCGGCGCCGCCGACGACCACCTGGGGGAGGATGCCGCGCTGCTCGCCGTCCGACCGGCGCCGGAGAACGGCGACACCACGCGCGTGATGTACGCCGAAGCCGGCCTCGGTCCGAGTGAGTCCCGCGCCGTGTTCGTCGACCCCGCGACCGGAGAGGTACGCGGCGACCTCGTCGTCTACGGCACCAGTGGATCCACGCCCGTGCGGACATGGATCAGCAACCTGCACCGCAATCTCCAGCTCGGTGAACCGGGACGGGCGTACAGCGAGCTCGCGGCCTCGTGGCTCGGAATCGTCGCCGTGGCCGGCCTCGCCCTCTGGATCATCCGGATCCGGCGAGCACGGGCGAAGAAGGATCTCCTTCGCCCGAACCGTGCACACAGGGGATACCGCCGTCTCTTCGGCTGGCACGCCTCTGTCGGCATCTGGGTACTGCTCGGCGCGCTCTTCCTCTCGGCGACCGGCATCACCTGGTCGCAGCATGCCGGTGCGAACATCAGCTCCGTGCGGGCTGCGCTCGACTGGGGGACGCCATCCGTCGACACCGCCCTTGACGGACCGGTGACGGATGCCGACGAGCACACGCACCATCACGGTGCGCAGGGCGCTCCCACCGGTGCCGCGAACCCCGCCACGTTCGACGCGGTCCTCGCCATCGCGCACCGGGCGAACATCAACACCGGTCAGGTGGAGATCAGACCGCCGGCGGAGCCCGGCACAGCGTGGACGGTCCGCGAGATCAAGACGAGCTTCCCCACGGAGGCGGACTCCCTCGCCATCGACGGCACCACGATGCAGGTCGTGGACCGGGTCGACTTCGCTGACTTCCCGCTTCCCGCGAAACTGGCCAGTTGGGGTGTGAATCTCCACATGGGCGTGATGTTCGGGCTCGTCAATCAGATCGTCCTGTTCGTCACCGCCGCGGCGCTCGCGGCGATGGTCGTCCTCGGATACCTGATGTGGTGGAGACGGCGCCCTGCCGGAGGCGATGGTCGTCCTGCCGGAGGTGCGCCTCGCCCTGTCCTGCGCGATGCTCCATGGTGGGGAGTCGCTGCGGTCGCCGCCGCGGCTGTGGGGGTCGGGTTCTGGCTTCCCGCGGTCGGGTGGACTCTCGTGGGATTCCTGGTGGTCGATGTTATCCGGGGAGTGGTCGCACGCTCACGGGCGGGGCGCTCCATGAGCGACTCCGGCAGCAGCTAGCTCCGCTCTCGATGCGGGCCGTTCCGCAGGTACGGAGAAGGCCGCCTGGAGTCAGGCGGCCTTTTCCGTAGTCGGCGGTAACGCGTACGTATTCACACGCGATCCGCGTACAACCCGATGTGCCCCCGACAGGAGTCGAACCTGCGACCTACGGTACCGGAAACCGGCGCTCTATCCACTGAGCTACGGAGGCGTACCGGTCGACAATATCACTGCTCGGCGGTGGTCTCCGACCCGGCCTCGGTCACGGGCGCGTCGCCGAGTTCGGCGAGTGCCGCGGCGACCTTCTCCGCGAGATAGCGATGTCCGTCGGTGGAGGGGTGCTTGCGGCCGAGATCCGCGTCGATCACCGAGAGGTAGTTCTGCTCCGTGATCCAGTTCTGTGCGATGGGGGAGATGTACCACCATCCGCGCGCGGCGGCCAGCTCGCCGAGATCCGTGTCGATTCTTGCGGTGCCCTCACCGACCGGCAGTTCGTGCGGGGCGGGACCGAGCACGACGATCGTGGCGTCGGGGTACTTCGCCGACATCGCATCCCAGGCGGCCGTCACAGCCTCGCGGTAGCCGGCTTCTCCCTGCTCGCGGTCGTTGATCGAGCCCTGCATGATGATCAGGTCGGGGGTGAGAGCCGGGTCGAGGGCAGCGATACGCTCGCCGAAAGCCGGGCCGTCGATGCCGGGCTTGAGGTAGCCGCTGCCGCGCACGCCGTTGACGATCGTCTCGCCGCCGAGAAGATCGGCGAGCACGTACGCGTACCCCTCGGTGGGAACCGTGGCGGCCGAGCCGTAGGTCCACGAATCGCCGAAGACGAGCACGGTCGGGGCGTCAGGCAGCAGCAGGGGAGCGGGGGCGATCGCGACCGCGTTCTCATCGGTGGATGCCGCCCCGATGGGTGCCGTCGTCGGCGACGGTACCCACGGTCTCCACACCCCGAGGACCACGGCCGCGAGGGCCAGGAACACCGCGATCGCGACCCCTGCGACGGGCAGGTGACGACGGGCGGTGACGGGGCGCATGGCATGACTGTAGATCACGAATCTCCCGACGCAAATTCCGGCGCGTGACGAGCCGTAAACTGGGATGCCTATGAACCCTGAAACGCTCGCCGAAGCCCTCCTCGCCGTCCTCGCACCGATCGCCGAGGAACGACGTCCCGGCGAGCCGCTCGCCGTCACCGCATCCGACATCGTGTTCGAGCGCCCTCGTAACCGTGACCACGGTGACTGGGCCTCGAACATCGCGATGCGCCTGGCGAAGCCGTTCGGCACGAACCCCCGCGAGCTGGCGCAGCAGATCGCCGACGGCCTCGCGCAGGTCGACGGCGTGCAGAGCGCCGAGGTCGCAGGCCCCGGATTCATCAACATCCGCCTGGATGCCGCCGCGTCCGGTGCGCTGGCCAAGGTCATCGTCGAGGCGGGCACGAAGTACGGCCACAACGAGACCCAGGCCGGCCAGAGCATCAACATCGAGTTCGTGAGCGCGAACCCGACCGGACCCCTGCACATCGGCCACACCCGGTGGGCGGCGCTGGGCGACGCGATCGCCCGGGTGCTCTCCGCGTCGGGTGCGACCGTCGCCAGGGAGTACTACATCAACGACGCCGGTGTGCAGATGGAGCGCTTCGCGAACTCCGTGCTCGCTGCGGCGAAGGGCGAGCCGACCCCCGAGGGCGGCTACGCCGGAAGCTACATCGGCGACCTCGCCGCGCGCGTGCTCGCGGCGCGTCCGGACCTGTCGGAGCTGCCCGCGGCAGACCAGGCGCTCGTCGCACGCGAACTGGCGTACGAGTACCAGCTCGAGGAGCAGAAGCAGTCGCTCGCGAAGTTCAACGTCCATTTCGACGTGTGGTTCTCGGAGCGCGTTCTGCACGACAAGAACGAGGCCGGCGTGAGCCTCGTCGATGAGGCCGTCGACCGTCTGCGCGAGCAGGGCCACGTCTTCGATGACGAGGGTGCCGTCTGGGTGCGCACGACCGACTTCGGCGACGACAAGGACCGCGTGATCCGCCGCTCCAACGGCGAGTACACGTACTTCGCGGCCGACGCCGCGTACTACCTCAACAAGGGCGACCGCGGCTTCGAGTACAAGCTGTACCTCCTCGGCGCCGATCATCACGGCTACGTGCACCGCCTCAAGGCGATCGCCGGCGCTGCGGGCGAGGACCCCGAGAAGAACGTCGAGGTGCTGATCGGTCAGCTCGTCTCGGTCGGCGGTGCTCGTCTGAGCAAGCGCGCCGGCAACATCATCGAGATGGACGACCTTCGTGAGTGGCTCGGCACCGACGCGCTGCGCTACTCGC
>NZ_DALZXX010000010.1:0-6392 GCF_031988965.1 Microbacterium sp. | reverse complement strand
CCTGCCGATTCTCCGCTCGCTCTCGACCCGGAGCTGCTGCAGAAGCGCACGAACGACAACCCCGTCTTCTACGTGCAGTACGCGCACGCCCGCACCCACAACGTCGCGCGCAATGCGGGTGACTCGGGTGTCGACCGCTCGGAGTTCGCCCCGGAGACCCTCACGCACGAGACCGAGGCCGCCCTGCTCGGGGCGCTGCAGGAGTTCCCGCGCATCGTCGCGTTCGCGGCAGAGGTGCGTGAGCCGCATCGCGTGGCGCGCTACCTCGAGGAGCTCGCGGGTCTGTACCACCGCTGGTACGACAACTGCCGCGTGATCCCGCAGGGCGACGACCCGATCGAGACCGTTCACCGCACGCGCCTCTGGCTCAACGACGCGGCCGGACAGGTGTTCCGCAACGGCCTCGACCTTCTCGGAGTGTCGGCACCCGAGCGGATGTAGTCGATCGGCCGTTCGCCGGTACGGCAGGATGGCACCATGAGCGACGACAACCACACGCTGCCTTACCCTGCCGCCGATTCCGAGCATCCGACGCTCGTGATCCCCGGTGAGGGACAGGATGCGCCCACGCCGCGCCGTCGCAAGCGCTGGCCGTGGGTGATCGCGATGGTGCTCGTCGTTCTGGCGGTGCTCGTCGTCGCCGCGGAGTTCATCGCGCGAGCGGTGCTCCCCGGCGTCGTACGGTCGATCGTGATCGAGCAGCTCGACCTTCCTGCCGACCAGCAGCTCGACGTGCAGGCCGACGGCATCCTGCTGCCGCAGCTCATCGGCGGTCGCCTCGACGACCTGCACCTCTCGACGGACTCGGTCACGCTCGAGGGCATCACCGGCGCAGTCGATGTCACTGCACAGGGAGTGCCGCTGCGCGGAGGCGACCTCGACGGTGCTGCAGGTACGATCCGGATCGACGAGTCCCAGTTCACGGAACTCCTTTCCGGAACCGAGCTTCCGGTCGACACCGTCGCCTTCGAGGCGCCTGACGCCACGGTGTCGGGGTCCGTCAGCGTGCTCGGAGTCGCGATCCCGATCTCGCTCACGGTGACGCCCGGCGTCGCGGAGGGCGACCTCGAGCTCACCCCGGTCGGGCTCTCGGTCGGCGGGCTGGAGATCGACGCCGAACAGGTCGGATCCTCGCTCGGTGCGCTCGGCGCCGACCTCACTCAGACGCAGCGGGTCTGCATCGCCGACCGGCTCCCGGCCGGTCTCACGCTGACCGACCTGCAGATCGACGGGAGCGTCGCCGTGATCGACGTCGACGTCGACGGCGCGATCGTCACCGACGAGAGCCTGCAGCAGGCCGGCGTCTGCCCGCAGAGCTGACGGTCAGTCGGCCTTCGGCTCGACCCCGCGCGCTGCGCGCTCCGCTTCCTGAGCGGTCCTGAGCGTCGCGGTGGCGAGCGCGACCTCGGCTTCGGCGCGCTGCACGCGCCGCTGCTCGAAGGTCTTCGCGCCGAATCGGGCGTGCACCCTGTCGTGCCGCTCGTCCTCAGACGTCACGATGTACGCGCAGGCGATGAGCATGACCTGGGTCGACAGATTGAGCCAGATGAGCAGCGCCAGCAGCGAGGCGAACGACGCCAGCAGCGGATTGCTCGTCGCGCCGCCGATGAAGAGACTCGAGAGCTCCTGCAGCACGAGCAGGCCGATCCCGCCGATGAGTGCCCCCGTCCAGAGCGACTTCGCGGACGCGCTGGCTCCGGAGAGCAGGCGGAAGACACCGGCGACCAGCACGGTGTTGAGCGCCAGCACCACGAGCAGCGACACGATGCGAACGCTCCATGTGGCGACCGCCGAGTCCTCGTCGAGTCCGAGCAGCCCGGTGATCCAGGTGATGCCGAGCCGGCCCACGAAGGTCACGGCCGCTGACGCGATGAAGAGCACCGCCACGCCGACGGCGAGCAGGAGGTTGCGCAGCAGGACCCAGATGAAGAGGATGTCGTCCTGAGCGGTTCCTGCGATCACGCGCACCGCGGTGCGGAGCGAGCCGACCGCGCTGAGCGCCGAGCCCGTGAGCGCCACCGCCGAGACGATTCCGGCGATCGACAGCGACAGCGGAACGCGCAGATCGTCGGGGTCGATCACTCCGTCGTCGCCGATCAGGCCGGGAACGACAGACTGCACGGCGTCGATGATCGCCCTCCACGCGTCAGGGTTGCCTGCCAGCCAGAGCGCCAGGATCGAGAACCCGAGCAGTACTCCGGCGAACACGCTGAACAACGCACGGTAGGTGACGCTGTCGGCGAGCATGGCGCCGCGGCGTTCACTGTAGAGAAGGAAGGCGCGCACCGGCCGGCGCTCGAGCGCCCAGCGGATCGCCTTCGCGCTCACGCGCGCGATCGGACCAGGACTCTGGGCTTTCTGGGGCGCGCTGTCGGTACTCATCGTCACCTACCCTACGAGGCGAGGACAGGCGTCCGAAGGGGGTTGACGCGGAGGGTCACCATGACGGATGCGGCATACCCGGTGCCCTAGAATCGGGTCAACCTCGCGCTGCGCCCTCGCGCCGAGACCGTCCCACGATTGGTGTCCCTTGCTTTCCCCTGCCGATTCGCTCGCCCCGGAATGGCTCGTCGTGCCCGACGACGTGAACGACCTCCCCGCAGCGGTGTGGCCGGCATCCGCCGGGCGGACCGCCGACGGCGCGCTCACCCTGTCCGGCATCTCCGCGGCCAGCCTCGCCGAGACCTACGGGACTCCGCTGCTGGTGCTCGACGAGGATGAGGTGCGTGCACGGGCGCGTGCCTTCCGCACCGCGTTCGATGCGGCTGCCGTCGACCACGACACCACCGCGCAGGTCTACTACGCGGGCAAGGCGTTCCTCAGCACGACGGTCGCGCGCTGGGTCGTCGATGAGGGACTGCGCGTCGACGTGTGCACGGGTGGTGAGCTCGAGGTGGCTCTGGCCGCCGGCGTCGCACCGGCGTCTCTGGGGTTCCACGGCAACAACAAGTCCGTGGCAGAGCTCGCCCGCGCGGTCGAGGTCGGTGTCGGCACGATCATCGTCGACAGCGCCATCGAGATCGAGCGGCTCGCGGCGATCACCGCGCGGACAGGCGCGACGCAGCGCGTACTCGTGCGCGTGATCAGCGGCGTGCACGCCGAGACACACGACTTCCTCGCCACCGCTCACGAAGACCAGAAGTTCGGCTTCCCTCTCCCGGATGCGGAGGCGGCAGTTGCGCGGATCCGCGAGATCGACGGCCTGGAGTTCGCCGGCCTGCACTGCCACATCGGCTCGCAGATCTTCGGAGTCGCAGGATTCCGTGAATCCGCGGAGCGCGTCCTCGAGCTCCACGCCGCTCTGCTCGACAGCGGCCCCGTGCCGCAGCTCAATCTCGGCGGCGGATTCGGCATCGCGTACACGAGCGTCGACGACCCCACGCCCATCGAGACGCTCGCCGGTGAGATCGTGGCGGCCGTGTCAGAGGGCTGCGCGGCGCGCGGAATCGCCGTTCCCGCGCTGTCGTTCGAGCCCGGGCGTGCCATCGTCGGGACCGCAGGGGTGACCCTCTACGAGGTCGGCACCATCAAGGACGTCGATCTCGGATCGGCCGGCACGCGGCGTTACATCAGCGTCGACGGCGGCATGAGCGACAACGCTCGCACGGCGCTCTACGGAGCCCAGTTCTCGGCACGGCTCGCCTCACGGACCGGAGTCGGGGCGGCGCAGCTCAGCCGCGTCGTCGGCAAGCACTGCGAGTCGGGCGACATCGTCGTCGATCATGAGTACCTCCCCGGCGACGTGACGCCCGGAGACCTGCTGGCGGTTCCCGCGACGGGCGCCTACTGCGCACCGCTCGCGAGCAACTACAACCACGTTCCCCGCCCGCCCGTCGTGGCGGTGCGCGACGGACGATCCACAGTCATCGTGCGCGGCGAGACCATCGCCGATGTGCTGTCGCGGGATGTCGGGGTCGACCGGGCCGCGGCAGAGACACGACACCGCTGAGTCGGATCCGCGACCCGCGCGATCCGGTGATGCATCACCGAACCACCCTCCGAAGGAGAAGCAATGACGACTGAGTACCGACGACTTCGCGTGGCGCTGCTGGGCGCCGGAGCGGTCGGCTCCCAGGTCGCCGCACTCCTGCTGCGCCACGGCGACGAGCTCGCGGACCGCGCGGGCGCATCGCTCGAGCTGGCAGGCATCGCGGTGCGCAACCTCGACGCCCCTCGCGACACCGATCTGCCGAAGGAGCTGTTCACGACCGACGCCGAGTCGCTGATCCTCGGATCGGACATCGTGATCGAGCTCATCGGCGGCATCGAGCCCGCCCGCACGAGCATCCTGCAGGCGATCGGATCCGGCGCCGATGTCGTCACGGCGAACAAGGCGCTCCTCGCCACACACGGCCCCGAGCTCTTCGAAGCGGCAGACCGTGTCGGCGCATCCGTCTACTACGAGGCCGCGGCCGCCGGAGCGATCCCGATCATCCGACCGCTGCGCGACTCGCTCGCGGGCGACCGCGTCGTGCGCATCATGGGCATCGTGAACGGCACGACCAACTACATCCTCGACCGCATGGAGACCGAGGGCGCCGACTTCGGCGACGTGCTCGCCGACGCGCAGCGTCTGGGATACGCCGAAGCCGACCCGACCGCCGATGTCGAGGGCTTCGACGCGGCGCAGAAGGCCGCGATCCTCGCCAGCCTCGCCTTCCACACCGCGGTCCCGCTCGACGCCGTGTATCGCGAGGGTATCACCTCGGTCACCGCATCGATGATCGAAGAGGCTCGTGCGGCGGGCTTCGTGATCAAGCTGCTCGCCGTGTGCGAGCGCATCGAGGCGAACGGCACCGAGTCGATCTCGGTGCGCGTGTACCCGGCGCTCATCCCGCAGAGCCACCCGCTCGCCGCCGTGCACGGCGCCAACAACGCGGTGTTCGTCGAGGCCGAGGCCGCCGGATCCCTGATGTTCTACGGCGCAGGTGCCGGCGGAGTGCAGACCGCATCCGCCGTGCTCGGCGACGTCGTGTCGGCCGCTCGTCGTCACATCGCCGGCGGGGTCGGCGTCGGAGAGTCGACGCGGGCCAATCTGCCCGTGGTCCCGATCGGACACGTCACGACCCGCTACCAGGTCACCCTCGAGGTGTCGGATGCGCCCGGCGTGCTCGCGACGGTCGCCGGAATCCTCAGCGACGGCGGCGTCTCGGTCGCGACCGTGGTGCAGACCGTCGAGGGGGAGGACGAGACCACCGCGCGCCTCGTCATCGGCACCCACCGAGCCACCGATCAGGCCCTGAGCGAGACCGTGGCCGCACTGGCCGAGAGCTCGGTCGTCGAGCGCGTGGTCTCCGTGCTGCGCGTGGAAGGCGAGTGACGGTGGCGACAGGGCGCACGGTCGAGGTGACCGTACCGGCCACCAGCGCCAACCTCGGCCCGGGGTTCGACACCCTCGGGCTCGCGCTCAGCGTCTACGACACACTGCTCGTGACCGAGCTCCCCGCGGGGGAACTGGAGATCGAGGTCACCGGCTCGGGCGCGAGCGAGATCCCGCGCGATGAGTCGAACCTGATCGTGCGGACGATCGCGCATGTCTACGCGGATGTGGAGCGCCCTGTTCCGGGTCTCCGGATCGTCGCGGAGAACGGCGTACCGCACGGTCGGGGTCTCGGATCCTCGGGAGCCGCCGTGACCGCCGGGATCCTCGCGGCCAAGGGGCTGCTCGAGGGCGATGTCGAGATCAGCGATGCCGACATGCTGCGACTCGCCACCGAGATCGAGGGGCACCCCGACAACGTCGCACCGGCGCTGTTCGGCGGACTGACGATCGCATGGGTGGGGGAGCGCGGTCCGCAGCACAAGAAGCTCCTCGTGCACCGCGGCGTCTCGCCGCTGGTGCTCGTGCCGTCGTACACGATGTCGACGTCGAAGGCGCGGTCGCTGCAGCCGCCGCACGTCTCGACGGAGGATGCGGTGTTCAACGTCTCGCGATCGGCTCTGCTGATCGCAGCTCTGATGCAGAGCCCGGAGCTGCTGCTCGACGCCACCGCCGACCGACTGCACCAGGACTACCGCGCCGAGGCCATGCCCGAGACACAGCGTCTCGTGCAGACGCTGCGGAGCGCCGGATTCGCCGCCGTCGTCTCGGGTGCAGGGCCCAGCGTGCTCGTGCTGGCCGACGGCCCGGGGAGTCGTCAGGAAGCCGTGGAACTGGCCGAGACGACCACCGACACCCCGTGGGAGGCGCTGCTGCTCGCAGTCGACGTGCGTGGTGGTACAGTGGGGAACCGAGCGGAGGGCTCCACGTAACTGCGTGAATCTGGCCCCATTGCAACTCTGCAAGACCCGCACGTGAACCCCTGATGCACTGATCCTTCTGAGAGCTCAGTTCTCTTCGACGGCCCGGTGACAAGGCTTGCCGACACCGAGTGCCGGCCCGTGCGACCGCG
>NZ_DALZXX010000009.1:0-50180 GCF_031988965.1 Microbacterium sp. | reverse complement strand
AGGAGGCCTGGGCCCGGTGATCCGGATCGGCCGCAGCCGGCACCCAGCCGGACGCCACCGCGTGCGCCCCGAAGAAGCCCCCGGTGAAGAGCAGGAGGCCGGCGAGCACCACGAGGGTCACGGGAGCGAGCATCGCCATCGCGCCCGCCGACATCACGGCGATCGATCCCAGCAGCACCGGGAATCGCCCCAGCCGAGAGGCCAGCACTCCCGCCCAGGGCGATGACACGGTCCCGGCGAGGTAGGCCAGGAACAGCAGCGTCACGAGCCAGACGGGAAGCGCGAAGGGCGGCTCGACGAGATGGAAGCCGAGATAGTTGTACACCGCCACGAACGCGCCCATGAGAAGGAAGCCCTGAGCGTAGAGCGCGAGCTGCGTGGCCGAGCGCAGCGGCGTCAGCAATCGGGTCAGCATTCCGGTTGCGGCGTGTTCGCGGTGTCTACCCGGGACGAAGCCTCGAGCCCGGGGCGCGAGCCACACGAACAGCACGGCCGCGAGGGCGCACACGGCCGCCACCGTCCACATCCCGGCACGCCAGCCGATCTGCTCACCGACGATTCCCGACACGATACGTCCGAGGAGTCCCCCCACCGTCGTGCCCGCGATGTAGCTGCCCGCCGCGGTCGCCTCGTTGCGAGCACGTATCTCCTCGCTCAGGTAGGCGAGTGCCACTGCCGGGACCGCGCCGAGGGCCATCCCCTCGAGAAGCCGCAGCGCGAGCAGCATCTCCAGGCCCGTGCTCAGCGGCGCGATGAGACCGAGCGCCGTCGCGGTGAGGATGCCGATCGCCATGGCCTGCACGCGTCCGAGGCGATCCGCGACCATAGACCACGGGATCACGGCTGCAGCGAGTCCGAGCGTCGCCGCAGACACGGCGAGTGCCGCCGACGCCGGCGCGATGCCGAGGTCGATCGACAACGCCGGCAGGACGGCCTGCGGCGAGTAGAGCTGCGCGAAGGTCGCGATGCCTGCGAAGAAGAGTCCGGCGATCAGCCGTCGGTACTCAGGAGAGCCGGGCGCGTGACCGGAGAACGTCACCGCGACGTGATCCGCTCCCACAGAGCATCCGTCTGCTCGAGCGTCTCCTCGATCGAACCGGACGTGTCGATGACCTCGTCCGCGATGGCGAGCCGCTTCTCGTCCGACACCTGGGCGTCGATCCGTCCCGCGGCTTCCGCGTCGGTCATCCCGCGCAGGTCGACGAGTCGCCGCCTCCTGATGTCGGCCGGCGCATGCGCGACGACGATCAGGTCCCAGGGGTCGTCGACCCTGGCCTCGACGAGCAGCGGCACGTCGTACACGACCACGGACTGCGGATCACGGTGCCCCGCGTCGTCGAAGCGTCGCTGCGATTCGGCGCGGACCGCCGGATGCACGATCGCGTTCAGTTGACCGAGCTTGTCCTTATCGGCGAACACGACGGCGCCGAGGGCCGCCCGATCGAGTGAGCCGTCAGGCGCGATGACCTCGGCGCCGAACGTCGAGGCGATCGCTGCGAGCACGGGCGATCCCGGAGCCTGGACATCGCGGACGATCTGATCGGCATCCACGATGGTGGCCCCGTGCTCGGCGAGTCGTCGTGCGATGGTCGACTTCCCCGACGCGATGCCGCCGGTGAGCGCGATGAGTGGCATCCCGCCAGTCTAGGCTTCCGCGATGCGGAGGCTCAGCGGCCGAGCAGCTGCCGACGCGAGCTGATCACTCCGGTGTCGAATCCGGCGAGGTGCAGTCCACCGTGGAACCGCGCATGCTCGATCTTGATGCATCGATCCATGACGACGGAGAGCCCCGCGGCCTCGGCGACGGCAGCGGCATCCTCGTTCCACGATCCGAGCTGCAGCCACAGTGCACGAGCGCCGACGTCGACGGCCTCCTGCGCGACGCCCGGCAGGTCATCGTGCCTGCGGAAGACGTCGACGATGTCGGGGACCACGGGAAGGTCCGCGAGCGACGCGTAGACCGGCTGCCCGAGGATCTCGGTCTCGCGCGGATTGACGAAGTAGACGTCGTACGACGAACTCGACAGCAGGTAGGTGCCGACGAAGTACGACGCTCGGGCCGGGTTGTTCGATGCTCCCACGATGGCGACGGAGGTGGAGCGCCGAAGCAACGCGAACCGCGACTGCTGGCCGGGGCCGATCCACGTCCGCCCCGGAACCGCCGGAGCAGCACCGGGCAGCTCGCAGGCCGCGGCCTCGGTGGGCGCAGGAATGGCGCAGGATGCCGTGGATCCCGTATCCGTCGAGCTCATCGGTTCGCTCCCGTCGCGGTCGTCAGGGCCTGGTCGAGGTCCCAGATGATGTCATCGGCGTCTTCGAGGCCGACCGAGATGCGGATCAGGTCGGGGCGAACACCGGCCGCCGCGAGCTGAGCCTCGGTGAGCTGGCGGTGGGTCGTGGATGCCGGATGGATGACGAGCGTCCTCGCGTCCCCGATGTTCGCCAGATGCGAAGCGAGCTGCAGGTTCTCGATGAGCTTCTCCCCCGCCGCGCGCCCGTCATCGGCCTTGACGCCGAAGGCGAATACTGACCCCGGACCGAGCGGCAGATACTTCGCGGCTCGCTCATGGTGAGGATGGCCTGCGAGTCCCGCCCAGGTCACGTAGTCGACGCGAGGATCGGAGTCCAACCAGTCCGCGACGATGCGGGCGTTCGCGAGATGCGCGTCGATGCGCTGCGGCAGCGTCTCGATGCCCTGCAGCAGATTGAACGCCGACTGAGGGCTCAGCGCCGGTCCGATGTCGCGCAGCTGCTCGGTACGGAGCTTGGTGAGGAACCCGTACTCGCCGAAGTTGTCCCACCACTTGATGCCGCCGTAGGACTCGACCGGCTCGGTCATCTGCGGGAACCGTCCGCTGCCCCAGTCGAACGTGCCCTTCTCGATCACGACGCCACCGAGCGTGGTGCCGTGGCCGCCGAGGAACTTCGTCACCGAGTGGATGACGATGTCGGCACCGTGTTCGAGGGGACGCGCGAGATACGGCGTGGCCAGGGTCGCGTCGACCACGAGAGGAACCCCTGCCGCGTGCGCGACCTCGGCCAGCCCCTCGATATCGGCGATCTCGCCCGACGGGTTGCCGATCATCTCGACGTAGACGACCTTGGTCTCGGGGCGGATCGCGGCTGCGTAGTCGGCAGGGTCGGTGGAGGCGACGAACGTCGTCTCGACGCCGAAGCGGCGCAGCGTCACATCGAGCTGCGTCACCGTGCCGCCGTACAGCTGGGCGGAGGCCACCACATGGTCACCCGCTCCGACGAGCGCCGCGAACGTGATGAACTCCGCGCTCATGCCCGACGCGGTGGCGACGGCACCGATCCCGCCCTCGAGCGAGGCGAGGCGCTCCTCGAGTGCGGCGACGGTGGGGTTGCCGATGCGGGAGTAGATGTTGCCGTACTTCTGCAGAGCGAAGAGGTTGCCCGCATCCGCCGCATCCTCGAAGACGAACGAGGTCGTCTGGTAGATCGGCACCGCGCGGGCGCCCGTGGCGGCATCGGGGGTACCGCCGGCGTGCAGCGCCCTCGTCCGGAATCCGAAGCGATGTTCTTCCGTCATGGTGTCCTCAGTTCAGCGTTCTCGAGCACGGCGGCGATGTCGTCGACGGCCCACGGGTTCTGCAGCGATGTCGTGTCTCCGAGCGGCGCGGGTGCGCGTCCAGCTCGTCGGTCCTGCTCAGCTTCCCAGAGCTGTGCCAGCAGCCGCCGCATGATCTTGCCCGAACGGGTCTTCGGCAGATCGGGCACCACGACGATGTGCTTCGGCTTGGCGACAGGGCCGATGGCGGTGGCGACCTGACCTCGGAGCTCGCTGGTCGAGACCTCAGAGCGTCCGGATGCGGTGACGAATGCGACCACGGCCTGCCCGGTGACCGCATCGGCCACGCCGGCGGTGCCCGCCTCGCCGACCGTGTCATGCGCCACGAGGGCGGATTCGATCTCGATCGTCGAGAGGCGGTGTCCCGACACGTTCACGACATCGTCGAGTCGACCGAGGATCCAGATGTACCCGTCGGCGTCTCGGGTCGCCCCGTCACCGGCGACGTAGTATCCGCCGTGCTCACCGCGTCCGGCATACGCCGACCAATACGCGTCGCGGTAGCGCTGCGGGTTGCCCCACACGGTCCGCGCCATCCCCGGCCACGGACGGCGCACGACGAGCGTGCCGGATCTTCCCGGCGCCACCTCATCGCCGTTCGCGTCGACGACCGTCGCGTCGATGCCCGGCAGGGGCACGGACGCCGATCCGGGCTTGAGCGTCGTGACGCCGGGAAGCGGTGCGATCATCGCCGCCCCGGTCTCGGACTGCCACCAGGTGTCGATCACCGGGAGCTCGTCGCGCCCGAAGTTCCGGCGGAACCAGATCCACGCCTCGGGGTTGATCGCCTCACCGACCGTGCCCAGCAGGCGAAGCGACGACAGGTCGTGCCCCTCCGGCAGATCGGCGCCGAACCAGGTCATGAAGGTGCGGATGAGCGTGGGCGCGGTGTAGTAGACGGTGACTCCGTAGCGCTCGATGATCTCGAGATGTCGCTCGCGGCTCGGCGTGTCCGGCGTGCCCTCGTAGATGACCTGCGTCAGCCCGTTCGAGAGCGGACCGTAGATCTCGTACGTATGGGCGGTCACCCAGGCGAGATCCGCCGTGCACCAGTGCACGTCATCGGGCTTCGCGTCGAAGTGGGCCCAGTGCGCCCAACTCGCGTGCGTGAGGTACCCGCCGGACGTGTGGACGAGCCCCTTCGGCTTCCCCGTCGTGCCCGACGTGTAGATGATGAAGAGCGGATGCTCGGCATCGAACGCCTGAGGCTCATGCTCTGAGGAGGCGGTGTCGACGACGTCGTGCCACCACACGTCGCGTCCCTCGGTCCAGGGCACGTCCTGCCCGGTGCGGCGGAGCACGAGGACGTGCTCGAGGTCGGGGAGGTCGGCGGCCGCGACATCGGCGGTGGACTTGACCTCGGTCGCGGTGCCGCGGCGGAACTGGCCGTCACTCGTGACGAGCAGCTTGGCACCGGTGTCGGCGAGCCGGAATCGCACCGCCTCGGCGGAGAACCCGCCGAACACGAGCGAGTGCACGGCGCCGATGCGCGCACAGGCGAGCGTGATGACGACCGTCTCGACCAGCACGGGGAGATAGACCACGACGCGGTCGCCCGGCCGGATGCCGAGTGCGATCAGCGCATTCGCCGCGCGCGACACCCTGTTCTGGAGGTCGGAGTAGGTCACGGCGATGCGGTCGCCCGGCTCGCCCTCGAAGTGCAGCGCGACCTTGTCACCGCGGCCGGCCTCGACGTGGCGGTCGACGCAGTTGTACGCGACATTGAGCCGTCCGCCGACGAACCATCGCGCGGCCGGAACGGCATCCCCCACGGGCGGATCCCATTCGTGAGCCGTATGCCAGGGCTCGGCCCAGTCGAGCCGCGCGGCCGCCTTCTCCCAGAAGAGGGTCGGATCGGCGGCGGCTCGCGCATAGGCCTCGGCGGTCACGTTCGCCGTCGAGGCGAACCCTGCGGGCGCCGGGTATGTGCGGGTCTCGTGCAGTCGTGCTTCACTCACCGTCACACCCACCGTCGGAGCAGATACTTCTCGACCAGCACGAGAAGGGCGTTGGTGATCGTCCCGAGGAGCGCGAGCAGGACGATCGACAGGATGATCCTGTCCACTCGTCCGCTGTTCTGCGAGTCCGTGAGCAGGAACCCGAGTCCCATCGACGAGGCGATCAGCTCAGCGGCGACGAGGAACAGCCACGCCTGCGCGAGTGCGAGTCGAAGGCCTGCGACGACCGAGGGCACGACCGCGGGCAGCTGCACGGTGCGGAACAGTGACCAGCCTCGGAGGCTGAACGAGCGTCCGGCCTCGACGAGCTGAGGATCGACGTGTCGGAGCGCCGAGGCGACCGTCGTGTAGACCGGGAAGAACGCGCCGATGGCGATCAGGGTCACCTTGGACTCCTCGCCGATCTGCATCCACAGGATCAGCAGCGGCACCCAGGCCAGCGACGGCACAGCTCGGACCGCCGAAAGCGTGGGACTGAGCAGCACGTCGCCGATCCGCGAGAGCCCGACGACACCGGCGATCGCGAGTCCGATCACGGATCCGATCGCGAAACCGAGCAGCACGCGCTGCACCGAGATCGCGATGTGCGTCCAGAGCTGCCCGCGCTCGGCCAGCTCGACACCGGCGGCGATGACGGACTCCGGAGACGGGAGGAGGTAGGGCGCGACGATTCCGGTGGTCGTCACGATCTGCCAGGCGATGACGATGAGGACGGGCAGCAGGAACCCGCCGATGACGCGCACGACCGGGCGGTCCCACGCGTGCCGAGCGCCCACCTCAGGGTGCCGACGGACGCCGCGGGCGGCGTCGAGCGCGTCCCTCGTGTCCGCGGGCACCACCACGCGCTGGTCGGGAAGGATCACTCGCCCCCGACCGCCTTCTCGGCGAACGTCGCGTTCACGATCGAGTCGAGCGCCTTGTCGACCGAATCCTTGCCGCCCTGGACATCACCGGAGTCGACGAGCACGGGCGCGATCTTCTCGAGCACGGCGATCTGATCGTCGCCCGGGATTCCGCTCACGTCGAGGTTCGAGCGCTCGGTGATCACGGTCTCCGCGACCGCGATGTCGATGCCTGCGACCTCGGCGAGCAGCGCAGCCGTCTCATCGGGGTTCTCGAGGGCCCACTCGCGCGCCTGCTCGTAGGCGTCGACGACGGCCTGAGCGAGATCGGCGTGGTTCTCGATGAAGTCCTCGGTGGCGTTCAGGAACCCGTACGTGTTGAAGTCGACGTTGCGGTAGATCAGCTGGTCGCCCGACTCCACCTCGGCCGCGGCCATGATCGGGTCGAGTCCGGCCCAGGCATCGACCGATCCGCCGTCGAGCGCAGCGCGCCCGTCGGCGTGCTGGAGGTTCTGCACCTCGACGTCGTCGACCGAGAGGCCCGCCTCCTCGAGCGACTGCAGCAGGAAGAAGTAGGGGTCCGTGCCCTTGGTCGCGGCGACCGACTTGCCCGCGAGATCCTCGACCGACGTGATGTCGCTGTCAGGACCGACGACGATCGCCGACCATTCGGGCTGCGAGAAGATGTCGATGACCTGGATCGGCGAGCCGTTCGAGCGCGCGAGAAGCGCGGCCGAACCGGCGGTCGACCCCACGTCGATCGATCCGGAGCGCAGCAGCTCGTTCGCCTTGTTGGAGCCGGCGGACTGCACCCACTCGACGTCGACGTCGTCGCCCAGGATGTCCTCGAGGATTCCCTGGTCGCGGATCACGAGGCTGAGCGGGTTGTACGTGGCGAAGTCGATCGACAGCGTGTCCGAAGACCACTCGCCGGTCGCCGCCGTGTCGTCGTTCGAGTCGGAGGCCGTGGCGTTCTCACCGGCGACGCAGCCGGTCGCGACGAGCATCATCGTCCCGGCGATGGCGATCGCAGGGACGATTCGGCGGGTGATGGTGCTCATCGGGTCTCCTCGGTGGCGGTGCTGTGATGGGTGTCGACGCCGAGTCCTTCGAGGAGCTCGGCACGGAGGTTCGCGAGACCGCGATCGGCGCGGTCACGGGGGCGGATGCCGGGCACGGTGATCGTTCGCGCGATGGATGGCGCATCCGACTCGGCGTCGCCGACCAGCGTGCGCAGCAGCAGCACGCGATCGGCCAGGTAGAGGGCCTCTTCGACGTCGTGGGTGACGAGGAGGACGGTGGTGGGCTCTGCGGCGTGGATCTTCAGGAGGAGATCGTGCATTCGCAGTCGCGTGAGGGCGTCGAGCGCGCCGAAGGGCTCGTCGAGCAGAAGGACGCCGGGGTTGCGGGCGAGCGCGCGGGCCAGGGAGGCGCGCTGCGCCATTCCCCCCGACACCTCGCGCGGGCGCTGGTCGGCCGCCTGCTCGAGTCCGACGAGAGCGAGCAGCTCGCGCACACGTTCGCGGCCCTCACGGCGCGCGGTGCCGCGGGGAAGTCCGAGCTCGACATTCTGCGCGATGGTTCGCCACGGCAGGAGCCGCGGCTCCTGGAAGGCGATCGCGGTGCGCTCGTCGACGTCGGCGACACCGGAGTCATCGATCAGGATGCGTCCGCCCGTCGGCGCATCCAGCCCGCCGACGAGGCGCAGGAGCGTCGACTTCCCGCATCCGGACGGCCCCACGATCGCCACGATCTCGCCGGCGGCGACGTCGACGTCGACACTTCGGAGGACATCGCGGCGGCTGCGCACGATCGGGAAGCTGCGTTCCACACCCTGCAGACGCACGGGCTGCGCAGTGCCGGCGACGGCCGGACCGCGCGCCGTCGAGGGCGCGGAGAGCAGAGAGGTCATGTCCCTATGCTGTCCAACCGGGCGAAATGTGACGAATGCGAACGTAATGTTCGGTCACGTACCCTTGCGCGCTCCACCGAGACGGGCGGATACGCAGAACGGGCCGCCATCCCGAAGGATGACGGCCCGTTCCAGAAAGCGTGATGCTTACGCGTTGCCGCCCGAGAGCTTCTCGCGCAGAGCCGCGAGTGCCTCGTCGTCAGCGAGCGTGCCCGCACCGGCGGATTCGCTCGAGAACGCCTGGCCGCCGAAGTCCTCGCCGGCAGCAGCCTCGGCCTCGGCCGCCTTGGTGACCTGAGCCTTGTGAGCCTCCCAGCGAGCCTGGGCTGCAGCGTACTCCTGCTCCCATGCCTCGCGCTGAGCGTCGAAGCCGTCCTTCCACGCACCGGTCTCGGCGTCGAAGCCCTCCGGGTACTTGTACTCGCCGTTCTCGTCGTACTCAGCGAGCATGCCGTAGAGAGCCGGGTCGAACTCGGTGCCGTTGGGGTCGACCGACTCGTTGGCCTGCTTCAGCGACAGCGAGATGCGGCGACGCTCGAGGTCGATGTCGATGACCTTGACGAACACCTCTTCGCCGACGGAGACGACCTGCTCGGCCAGCTCGACGTGCTTGCTGGAGAGCTCGGAGATGTGGACGAGGCCCTCGATGCCGTCTGCGACGCGCACGAACGCACCGAACGGAACGAGCTTGGTGACCTTACCCGGCGTGACCTGACCGATCGCGTGGGTACGGGCGAAGACCTGCCACGGGTCCTCCTGCGTCGCCTTCAGCGACAGGGAGACGCGCTCGCGGTCGAGGTCGACCTCGAGGATCTCGACGGTGACCTCCTGGCCCACCTCGACGACCTCGGAGGCGTGCTCGATGTGCTTCCAGGACAGCTCGGAGACGTGCACGAGGCCGTCCACGCCACCCAGGTCGACGAACGCACCGAAGTTGACGATCGACGAGACGACACCCTTGCGGACCTGACCCTTGTGCAGGTTGTTGAGGAACGTCGTGCGCGACTCGGACTGCGTCTGCTCGAGCAGAGCGCGGCGCGACAGGACCACGTTGTTGCGGTTCTTGTCGAGCTCGAGGATCTTCGCCTCGATCTCCTGGCCGAGGTACGGCGTGAGGTCGCGGACGCGGCGCAGCTCGATGAGCGAGGCCGGGAGGAAGCCACGGAGGCCGATGTCGACGATGAGGCCACCCTTGACGACCTCGATGACGGTGCCGGTGACGACGCCGTCGTTCTCCTTGATCTTCTCGACGTCTCCCCAGGCACGCTCGTACTGAGCACGCTTCTTGGAGAGGATCAGACGGCCTTCCTTGTCCTCCTTCTGGAGAACCAGGGCCTCGACCTCGTCGCCGACCTTGACGACCTCGTTGGGGTCGACGTCGTGCTTGATCGAGAGCTCGCGCGAGGGGATGACACCCTCGGTCTTGTATCCGACATCGAGCAGGACCTCGTCGCGGTCGATCTTGACGATCGTGCCTTCGATGATGTCGCCGTCGTTGAAGAACTTCAGGGTCTTCTCGACCGCGGCCAGGAAGTCCTCAGCAGATCCGATGTCGTTGATGGCGACCTGCTTGGTGGCCGGGGCGGTCGTTGCGGTAGTCATGTAGTGGGTTGTCCTTGTTGAATGGAGTCTCGGGCTGCGGGGCAACGGACGCGCACGTCCGACAGCATGCTCCACAGCGGTTGATGGGGTGTTCGATGCCACGAGGGCATGCACAGGCACGCCACGAGTGACACTTCAGGCTATCAGATGTCGGGCGCCGACGGAGGATGACGATGACGGAATCCGGCGGGCACTGCAAGACTGTGCTCATGCCTCGCGCCGACAAGCTCCTCCTGCTCGACACCGCAAGCCTCTACTTCCGCGCCTTCTACGGCGTGCCCGACAAGGTGACGGCTCCCGACGGCTCGCCGATCAACGCGGTGCGGGGCCTGCTCGACATCGTCGCGAAGCTCGTGACACTGTACGAACCGACCCACGTCGTGGCCTGCTGGGACGACGACTGGCGTCCGCAGTGGAGGGTCGATCTGATCCCGAGCTACAAGTCGCATCGCGTGCTGGAGGCCGTCCCGGCCGGACCCGACGTCGAGGAGGTGCCGGATCCGCTCGAGGCGCAGATCCCTCTGATCCGCGAGACCCTCGGGCTGCTCGGGATTCCGATCATCGGCGTCGCCGAGCACGAGGCCGACGATGTGATCGGCACCCTGGCGACGCACGCCACCATGCCGGTCGACATCGTCACGGGGGATCGCGACCTCTTCCAACTCGTCGATGATGCGCGGGACGTACGCGTCGTCTATACGGCGCGCGGCATGAGCAACCTCGAGATCATCACGGATTCGGTCGTCGTCGCCAAGTACGGAGTGCTGCCGAGCCAGTACGCCGACTTCGCCACGATGCGCGGCGACGCATCCGACGGCCTGCCCGGCGTCGCCGGGGTCGGCGAGAAGACGGCGGCCACCCTGCTGCAGGCGCACGGAGACCTCACGGGAATCCGCGCCGCCGCCGAAGCCGGTGAAGGCATGAGCGCCGGCGTGCGGGCCAAGGTGCTCGCCGCATCGGACTACCTCGATGTCGCGCCGACGGTCGTCGCCGTCGCGACCGCTCTCGAGATCACCGCCCCCGATGCCGCGCTCCGTCCGCTGGATCCGTCGGAGGTCGATGCGGCGACCGCTGTCGCGGAGAAGTGGAACCTCGGCACCTCGATGACCCGCGCGATCGCCGCCGTGGCGACGACGGGAGACTGAGCGACCTCGCCCACGCCCTCGGGCCCCGTGGTCAACCGGCCCAGGCGAGAAGACGCTCGAGCCCCCAGGTCGTGATGATGCGCGATGCGGGCACGCCGGCACGTTCCGCTCGGACGGCCCCGTGGTCGAGCAGCGACAGCTGCCCCGGAGCGTGGGCGTCGGAGTCTATGGAGAAGAGGCATCCCGCCTCGAGCGCGATCTCGATGAGCTCGTCCGGCGGATCCTGCCGCTCCGGTCGGGAGTTGATCTCGACGGCGACGCCGTTGTCCGCGCACGCGGCGAAGACCGCTTCGGCATCGAAGGCGGAAGCCGGTCGAGTTCCGCGCTCACCCTGCACGAGGCGCCCCGTGCAGTGCCCGAGAACGTTGACTCGGGGATTCGACACCGCCGCGATCATGCGCGCGGTCATCGGCCTCGCGTCCATCCGCAGCTTCGAGTGGACGGACGCCACGACGATGTCGAGCTCGCCGAGCAGCGTGTCCTCCTGGTCGAGCCCACCGTCGTCGAGGATGTCGACCTCGATGCCGGCGAGAAGAGTGAAACCCTCCCCCGACTCGGCTCGGACGAGCGGCATCTGCTCCCGCAGCCGCTCTGCAGACAGACCACGCGCCACCCTGAGCCGCGGCGAGTGATCCGTCACTGCCTGATACTGGTGCCCCAGCGCTCGCGCTGCGGCCGCCATCACGGGGATCGACGTCGTGCCGTCGGACCAGTCCGTATGCGCGTGCAGATCGCCGCGCAGCTTTCCCCTGAGCTCCGACACGATCTCCGGTTCGACCTCGCCGCGCAGCTCCACCAGATAGTCGGGGACCTCTCCCCCCTGCGCCTGCCGGATGACCGCGAACGTCGACTCGCCGATGCCCTTGGCTGCGCGGAGCCTCGTCGGGTCTGAGCGGACGTCATCCGGCAGCTGCTGCAGAGTGGCCGCCGCCTGACGGAACGCCTTAGCCCGATACCGAGACGCCCGCTCGCGCTCGAGCAGCGATGCGATCTCGAGCAGCGCGGCGACCGGGTCCATGTCCGACCTACGCCGTGGCGAGTTCCCGGCTCACGCCGATCCACTCATCGAGCTTCGCAGCGGCGCGACCGTCGTCGACGGCCGCCGCCGCACGGGCGTACCCCTCGCGCAGCCGCTCGAGAATCGGGCGCTGCACCTGATTCGCGTCCTGGGAGAGCTCGTAGGCGACGATGCCCGCGGCCGCGTTCAGCAGCACGATGTCGCGGACCGGGCCGATCTCACCCGAGAGCGTCCGGCGGAGCACCTCGGCATTGTGCTCCGGCGATCCCCCGATGAGATCGGACAGGTCTGCGAGTGGGATGCCGAGGTCACGCGGGTCGAGATCGTGCTCGTGGATGTCGCCTCGGGTGACCTCCCAGATGCGGCTGTGACCTGTCGTCGTCAGCTCGTCGAGACCGTCGTCGCCGCGGAACACCAGCGCGGTCGCGCCGCGCGTGCGGAACACGCCCGTGATCAGCGGCACCCGCTCGAGCTGTGCGACTCCGACCGCGTTCGCCTCGGCGCGCGCCGGGTTGCAGAGCGGGCCGAGCATGTTGAAGACCGTCGGCACCCCGAGCTCGGCGCGCACGGCACCGGCGTGCTTGAAGCCGGGGTGGAAGGCACCCGCCCAGGCGAACGTGATGCCGGTCCTGTCGAGGATCGATGCGACCGACGCGGGATCGAGCGTCAACTCGAGACCGAGCGCGCTGAGCACGTCGGACGACCCCGACGACGAACTCGCCGCTCGGTTGCCGTGCTTCACCACGGGCACTCCGGTCGCGCCGATGATCACCGCCGCGGTGGTCGACACGTTCACTGTTCCGACACGGTCGCCTCCGGTGCCGACGATGTCGAGCACATCGGGCGAGACGGGAAGAGGAACGGCGGCTTCGAGGATCGCGTCGCGGAAGCCGACGATCTCGTCGATGGTCTCGCCCTTGGCGCGCAGCGCCACGAGGAAGCCCGCGAGCTGTGCCTCGGTGACATCCCCGCGCATGATCTTCCGCATCGCCCACGTCGACTCCCAGACGCTGAGGTCGCGACGCTCCAGAAGAGTGGTGAGCACGTCGGACCAGGTCAGGGAATCAGCCATGTGTGCGATCCTATCGGCGCGGGGAAAACGTGCAGACTCTTCCACACGAGTGGTCCCGCTCGCGGCATCCCCCGTTTCCCGCGGATTCACCGAGGATTCGCAGTGTTTTCTTAGGGTCGCCTAAGTCGAATCCGGTCCATTTGAGGGTCGTCGGTGCGAGAATCACGCCCGGGGATCGGCCATAATGGAAGGGTGACGACCTCAGCGACGTATGCCCCGGCGGCAAGAACGATCAAGCGCCCCAACCCGGTAGCTGTCGGCACCATTGTGTGGCTCGGCAGCGAGGTGATGTTCTTCGCGGGACTCTTCGCGATCTACTTCACGCTCCGCAGCACCTCCCCCGAGCTCTGGGCCGACCGCACAGAACTGCTGAACGTTCCGTTCGCGTTCGTCAACACGGCCATCCTGGTGCTCTCCTCGTTCACGTGCCAGATGGGCGTGTTCGCAGCCGAGGATCTGCAGCCCTACCGGATCGCCAAGGGCCAGAAGAACGGCGCGGGACGCCGTCGCCTCTTCGGCTGGGGCATGGTCGAGTGGTTCTTCCTCACCTTCGCTCTCGGCTCGATCTTCGTCGCCGGTCAGGTCTGGGAGTACGCGACGCTCGTCGCTGAAGGCATGCCGATCAGCGCCGACTCGTACGCCTCGGCGTTCTACCTGACGACCGGCTTCCACGCACTGCACGTCACCGGCGGCCTCATCGCGTTCCTGCTCGTCATCGGACGTGCGTACGCCGTCAAGAATTTCCGGCACAAGGAGGCGACCTCCTCGATCGTGGTGTCCTACTACTGGCACTTCGTCGACGTCGTCTGGATCGTGCTGTTCGTCGTTATCTACTTCCTGAAATAAGAGCGGAGCTGATCCCCGAGATGGCACGAGAGAAGAAGCGCCGTTCGAACGGTCGTCGCAGCCCCCTGGCTGCGGTGGCCCTCATCGGAGCAGGACTCATGATCACCGGCGCCGTGTACGCCGGCGCATCGGCCGCGTTCGCCGCGACCGACACCACGACCGCTGCGGAGAGCACGCTCACCGTCGAGGACGGCGAGAAGCTGTTCCAGGCGAACTGCGCGACCTGTCACGGACTCGACCTGCAGGGCACCGCCAACGGCCCCAGCCTCTACGGCGTGGGTGAGCTCGCGACGGAGTTCCAGCTCTCCACGGGTCGTATGCCCCTGCAGATGCAGGGACCGCAGGCGCCGCAGAAGCAGCCGCAGTTCACCGAGGACCAGATCCTCGCGATCTCGTCGTTCGTGCAGGAGTCCGCTCCCGGCCCGACGTTCCCCGACAAGCACATCCTCGACGGGGAGGGCGATGTCGCGAACGGGGCAGAGCTGTTCCGCGTCAACTGCGCGATGTGCCACAACGTGGCCGCCGCGGGTGGCGCACTCACCGAGGGCAAGTACGCCCCGGCACTCACCGAGACCAGCGCGCTGCACATGTACGCCGCGATGGTCACCGGCCCCCAGAACATGCCCGTCTTCGGCGACATGAACCTGTCCGACGAGGACAAGCGCGACATCATCTCGGCTCTGCTCTACCAGCAGCAGTCGGTGCAGATCGGCGGCTTCTCGCTCGGTTCGCTGGGTCCCGTGTCCGAGGGCCTGTTCGTCTGGATCTTCGGAATCGGCGCGCTCGTCGCCATCACCGTGTGGATCACGGCGAAGTCCAACTGACGCTTATTCATCGAAGAGGAACGTACGAGGAGCACCATGGCACACGACGACGACTCGCAGGCTCTTGACAGGGCCTACCAGCCCTCTCCGGGGCTGGGTGTCGCAGTCAGCGATCCCGTGCAGAACCCCGGGCTGCCGCCGCACCGCGCGCGGATGACCGACAAGGACCCGCGCGCCGAGAAGGCTGCGGAGCGCACGGTCTACACCCTGTTCTATCTCTCGCTGGCAGGAAGCATCTGGGCGGTCGCCGCCTACATGCTCTTCCCCATCGAGAGCGGCGCGCTCATCGACATCCGTCAGAACAACCTCTTCATCGGTCTCGGCATCTCGCTCGCGCTGCTCGCGATCGGAATCGGTGCGATCCACTGGTCCAAGGCTCTGATGAGCGACAAGGAGCACATCGAGCACCGCCACCCGACGCGGGGCAAGGACTCGACCCGTGAGGCCGTCGTCGAGGCATTCGCCACCGCCAACGAGGAATCCGGCTTCGGACGTCGCACGATGATCCGCAACTCGCTGTTCGCAGCGATCGTGGCCTCGATCATCCCCGGCGTGACGCTGTTCCGCGGGCTCGCCCCGCACAGCACCCCCGACGACCCGACGGCCGGCGACCCGGTCGCGCTGCTCAAGCACACCATGTGGGAGAAGGGCGCGCGCCTGGTGCGCGACCCCGACGGCACGCCGATCCGCGCAGCGGACGTCACCCTCGGCTCCGCGTTCCATGTGATCCCGGAAGACCTCGCAGACCTCAGCCACCACGATGGCTACCTCGAGGAGAAGGCCAAGGCCATCGTGCTGATGATGCGCCTGCGCCCCGAGCAGCTGACCGAGGCGGAAGACCGCAAGGACTGGTCGTACGACGGCATCGTCGCGTACTCGAAGGTCTGCACCCACGTCGGCTGCCCCGTGGCGCTGTACGAGCAGCAGACCCACCACCTCCTCTGCCCCTGCCACCAGTCGCAGTTCGACGTCACGGATCACGCCAAGGTCATCTTCGGACCTGCCGCACGTCCGCTGCCGCAGCTGCCCATCACCGTCGACGACGAGGGCTACCTCATCGCACGCAGTGACTTCACCGAGCCCGTCGGCCCGAGCTTCTGGGAGCGCCATTGAGCACCGCAACGCTGTCCAAAGAGGACAAGGACAACAAGGCGCCTCTCGGCGGCCGATTCGTCGGCGCCGCGTCGAACTACATCGATGAGCGCACCAGCATCTCCGGCTTCGTCAAGGAGCTCGGACGCAAGATCTTCCCCGACCACTGGTCGTTCATGCTCGGCGAGATCGCGCTGTGGAGCTTCGTGGTCGTGTTCCTGTCCGGAACCTTCCTGACGTTCTTCTTCCAGGCATCCATGGTCGAGACGCACTACACCGGTGCCTACGCCCCGATGCGTGGCATCGAGATGTCGGCTGCCCTCGAATCGTCACTGCACATCTCGTTCGACCTCCGCGGTGGTCTCCTGGTCCGCCAGATCCACCACTGGGCCGCTCTGGTGTTCGTCGCCGGTATCGGCGTGCACATGCTGCGCGTCTTCTTCACCGGGGCGTTCCGCAAGCCGCGCGAGCTCAACTGGGTCATCGGCTTCGTGCTGTTCATCCTGGCCATGGCCGAGGGCTTCACCGGCTACTCGCTCCCCGACGACCTGCTCTCGGGCAACGGCCTCCGCATCATCGACGGCATGATCAAGGGCTTCCCGGTCGTGGGAACCTGGATCTCGTTCCTCCTCTTCGGCGGCGAGTTCCCGGGCACCGACATCGTCGGCCGCCTCTACACGCTGCACATCCTGCTGCTGCCGTTGCTGGTCATCGGCCTGATCGTCGTGCACCTGATGCTGATGATCGTCAACAAGCACACGCAGTTCGCCGGTCCCGGCCGCACGAACGACAACGTCGTGGGCTACCCGATGATGCCGGTCTACATGTCGAAGATGGGCGGCTACCTGTTCATCGTCTTCGGCACGATCGTGCTGATCGCGACGTTCTTCCAGATCAACCCGATCTGGAACTACGGCCCCTACGACCCGTCTCCCGTGTCCGCCGGTACCCAGCCCGACTGGTACATCGGCTTCGCGGACGGTGCGCTCCGACTCGCTCCGTCGAACCTCGACGTGGTGTTCCTCGACCGCACCTGGTCGTTCGGCATCCTGCTCCCGGTCGCGGTGCTCGGTCTGTTCATCGTGCTCGTCGCGATCTACCCCTTCCTCGAGGCGTGGGTCACGGGCGACAAGCGCGAGCACCACATCGCACAGCGTCCCCGCAACGCCGCGACCCGCACCGCCATCGGCGTGGCCGGCGTCATCTTCTACGCAGTGCTCTGGGCTGCGGCATCCTCCGACCTCATCGCGACGCATTTCATGCTCACGATGGAAGGTGTGATCCACACCCTGCAGGCACTGCTGTTCGTCGGCCCGATCCTCGGATACTTCGTCACGAAGCGCATCGCGATCGCTCTGCAGAAGAAGGACCGCGAGATCGTGCTGCACGGCTACGAGTCCGGCCGCATCGTGCGTCTCCCCGGCGGCGAGTTCATCGAGGTGCACCAGCCGGTCGACAAGTACGACCGTTGGAAGCTCATCGATGTCGACGGCTACGAGCCGCTCGTCGTCCGTCCGAACGCCAAGGGCCGCATCTCGTGGACTGAGAACCTGCGCTCCTCCGTGTCGCGCTGGTTCTTCGAGGACCGTCTCGCCCCGCTCACGCAGGCCGAGATCGAGGCCGCAGATGCTCACCAGCACCACGTCACGGCTCACACCGAGGAGACCGAGGCCGCCGAGATCCAGGGCGCGCACGAACGCGCCGGGTTCCCGGACGCCCCGCTCACGGTGAGCGAGACGCACGTCGACGAGACGCCCAACACACCGAGCACGGTCATCTCCACGGAGCCGGTGAAGAAGCCTCGCAAGAAGAAGACGGAGGAGGGCGAGTAAGTCCGCCCCTCCCCCGTGAAAGGCCCTGTCCGCTTCGGACGGGGCCTTTCTTCTGTCCGGGCACCTCCCATCTCGGCATGCAAGGATCGTGGCATGAGCTCCGCAGTCCAACTCATCCGTTCGACCGACCTCGCCGCCGCTCCCTACGCGTATGCCGCCACCGCTCCCGCCACTTCTCGGCTGATCCTCGCCGGGGCCTGCCCGCTCGAGGACGACGGCACGACCACTGCTCCTGGCGACTACGCCGCGCAGGCCGCGCGCTGCATCGAGACGCTGCAGGCCGCGCTACGCGCCAGCGGTGCCGCATTGACAGACGTGATCAGCACACGAGTCCTGGTCGCATCGACGCGGCAGGCAGATCTCGTCACTGCCTGGGACGTCATCCACACGGCGTTCGGCTCACACGACGCGCCGAGCACGCTTCTCGGAGTGACTGTCCTCGGCTACGAGCACCAACTCGTCGAGATCGAAGCCGTCGCCGCCGTCGCGGACGTCGCGGACGTCGCACCCGTCGAGGAAGGCATCCGATGAGCGCCGTGATCCGTCCGGCGCTCGCGGATGACGCTCAGATCATCGGGATGATCGAAGCGCACGCCGACGCCCTGCTCACCGACAGCCTCGGCGCACCCGAGTGGCCCCCTGCCGGGGATGCCCTCGAGCGACTGGGCGGTCCCGGATTCGTGCTGCTTCTCGAGGATCCGGTCGACTCCTCCCCCGTCGGCTTCGTTCACGTTCTCGATGCAGACGGACACGCCCATCTCGAACAGCTGTCGGTGCTCCCGGCGTCGGGACGACAGGGTTTCGGGCGTCTCCTCGTCGACGCTGCGCTCGCTGAGGCGCGAGAGCGCGGGTATACCCGGATCACCCTGCGCACATATGCGGAGGTTCCCTGGAATGCCCCGTTCTACGCGTCCTGCGGCTTCCTCGAGAGCCTCCCAGAGACGGCGTTCCAGCGGGGGCTCGTCGACACGGAAGCCGAACTGGGCCTCGATCGCTATGGTCGACGCCTGCAGATGACCGCAGAGCTCTGAGGTTCACAGCTCGCGGATCTACGCGCCCCGCGCAGGTTGGCAGGAAGGCATGCGCCCGCGTCCGAAAGACGGCGGCGGGCCGGACATCGCGCCTTCTAGGCTGGCGTCATGATCGATCGTGCCGACTATTACGCCGCCAGACTCGCCTACGAGACCGACGCCAGCGACGCCTACGCCGCGCTCTCGTCCGATGACAGGCCCGTCATCATCGACGTGCGTTCGGAGGCGGCATGGGCGCAGGGGCGCGTCGCCGGGGCCGTGCACATGCACTACAGCGAGATCGCAGCCCGTGCGCCTCGCGAGATACCCGCCGACACCTCGGTCGTCGTCTACTGTTGGAGCCCCGGTTGCAACGCCGGCGTCAAGGGCGCGCTCGAGTTCGCGAAGCTGGGTTACGAGGTCCGAGAGATGATCGGCGGGTTCGAGTACTGGGTCCGTGAGGGGTATCCGGTCGAGGATGCCGACGGGGTCCACCGACGCCCCGTCGACCCTCTCACCGGCATCCCGAGAGTCCGAACCCACGCCTGAGACGCAGGGAAACAGAAAGGCCCCGGAATGAATCCCGGGGCCTTTCTGATGACGTGTCTCAGCGAGCGAAGTTGCCGCGGTAGTACTCGTACACCCAGCCGACGATCGCGATGACGAAGATCGCGAGTCCGATCGGGAGCAGGAAGTGCCCCACAGCCAGGCCGACCACGAACACCGCAGCGGAACCGGCGAGAACCAGCGGCCACCACGACCACGGGCTGAACTCACCCAGTTCGGGGTCTCCGTCATCGATGTCGCTGGTGAGGATGTCTTCCGGCAGCTCACCGTTCTGAGCCTTGTGCGTGCGGTCCAGGTAGAACGCGATCATCGCGCCCATGAACGCCGCGAAGAACAGCGCCACGGTGCCGACCCACTCGATGCGCGCGGCGAAGTTGTCCGCGGGCGTGGCGAGGATGTGCCAGCCGGTGTACACGACGCCGACCAGGGCGAAGAAGGCGGTGAGGACCCACCAGAGGATGACGTTGTCGCGCATGGCTCAGTGGCCCTCTCGCTCGCCGGGGACGGTGGTCGTGAACTCGGCCGCCTCCGGGTGGTTCAGGTCGAATGCCGGACGCTCACTGCGGATGCGCGGGATCGACGTGAAGTTGTGTCGCGGCGGCGGGCACGACGTGGCCCACTCGAGCGATGCGCCGTAACCCCACGGGTCGTTGACCGTGACCTTCGGCGCCTTGCGCGACGTGATCCACACGTTCAGGAAGAACGGCAGCATCGACGCGCCGAGGATGATCGCACCGATCGTCGACACCTGGTTGCCCCAGGTCCAGCCGTCTGCCGCGGAGTAGTCCGCGTAGCGACGGACCATGCCGTCGACACCCAGCCAGTGCTGGATGAGGAAGGTCATGTGGAAGCCGATGAACAGCATCCAGAAGTGCACGTAGCCGAGGCGCTCGTTGAGCATGCGTCCGGTCCACTTCGGCCACCAGAAGTAGAAGCCCGCGAACATCGCGAACACGACGGTGCCGAAGACGACGTAGTGGAAGTGCGCGACCACGAAGTACGAGTCGGACAGCGCGAAGTCGAGCGGCGGGGCCGCGAGGATGACACCCGTGAGACCACCGAAGACGAAGGAGACGAGGAAGCCGAGGGCGAAGACCATCGGGGTCTCGAACGTCACAGAGCCTCGCCAGAGCGTTCCGATCCAGTTGAAGATCTTCACACCGGTGGGCACCGCGATGAGCATGGTCATGAGGGCGAAGAACGGCAGCAGGACGGACCCGGTGACGTACATGTGGTGCGCCCAGACGGCGACGGACAGAGCGGCGATCGCGATCGTCGCGTAGACCAGGGTCTTGTACCCGAAGATCGGCTTGCGGCTGAAGACCGGGAAGATCTCCGAGACGATTCCGAAGAACGGCAGGGCGATGATGTAGACCTCAGGGTGCCCGAAGAACCAGAACAGGTGCTGCCAGAGAAGGACTCCACCGTTCGCCGGGTCGTAGATGTGCGCACCGAGCACGCGGTCGGCGCCGGCGGCGAAGATCGCGGCGGCGAGCACCGGGAACGCCATGAGGATCAGGAGGCTCGTGATGAGCGTGTTCCACGTGAAGATCGGCATGCGCCACATCGTCATACCCGGAGCGCGCATCGTGATGATCGTCGTGATGAAGTTCACGGCACCGAGGATGGTTCCGAAGCCCGAGATGCCGAGACCGAGCATCCAGAGGTTTCCACCGGCACCCGGTGAGAAGGATGCGCTCGCCAGCGGCTGATAGGCGAACCAGCCGAACGATGCGGCACCCTGCGGCGTGAGGAAACCGGCGACGGCGATCGTCGAGCCGAAGAGGAAGAGCCAGAACGCGAAGGCGTTCAGACGCGGGAATGCGACGTCCGGTGCACCGATCTGCAGCGGCAGGATCGCATTCGCGAAGCCTGCGAACAGCGGCGTCGCGAACATCAGCAGCATGATCGTGCCGTGCATCGTGAACAGCTGGTTGTACTGCTCCTTCGTCGGGATGATCTGCATCCCGGGAGCGAACAGCTCTGCACGGATGACGAGCGCCATGACGCCGCCGAGGAGGAAGAACAGCACCGACGCGATCAGGTACATGTACCCGATCGTCTTGTGGTCGGTGGAGGTGATCCACTTGACGACGATGTTGCCCTTCTGCTCGACGCGCGAGGAGCTCATGAGAGCGGCCTGGCGCGCGGGCAGTGCGGACGGACGGGAGCGAGGGGCCTCGTCGGTGCGGGGTGCTTCTGTGGTCGACATGGCTTACTCCTCTCCTTCTTCGGAGTCGTTCTGCGCGGTGGTGCCGGGATAGTTCGCCAGACGGTCGTACGCGTCGGTGATGTCACCCGTGTTGCCGGCCTGCTCGAGCGACTCGAGGTAGGCGTCGTATTCGTCCTGCTCGACGACCTTCACGTTGAAGAGCATCATCGAGTGGTACTCGCCGCAGAGCTCGGCGCACTTTCCGGCGTATTCGCCGACTCGTGTCGGGATGAACGACCAGGAGTTGTCCTTCCCGATGTACATGTCCTTCTTGTACAGGAAGTCGATGATCCAGAAGGAGTGGATCACGTCACGAGACTGGAGGTCGATCGTGACCTTCTTGTCGACCGGCAGCACCAGTGTCGGCAGCTGCTCCTGGTCGATGTTGCCGTCGGCGTCGGGCTGGGCCTGGATGCCCATGGTCCACACGGCGTCGGCGTTGTCGTCCTCTTCGCCGTCGTACTGGAAGTCCCAGGCCCACTGCTTGGCGATGGCCGTGATCTCGACGTCGGGGTCATCCCACTTCGTCTCGATCGCGGTCTGATCGCGAGCCGTGAAGAAGAACATCCCGAGGACCAGGATCAGCGGCACGATCGTGTAGAAGATCTCGATCGGCATGTTGTACCGCATCTGCACCGGCAGGCCGGTCTGGCCCTTGCGGCGGCGGTACGCGATCGCGGCCCAGGCCATCAGACCCCAGGTGATGACGCCCACCGCGAGGAGGACGATCCAGGAGTTCACCCAGAGCGACGCGACACGGTCGGTCTGGTTTGTGGCGGCGGTACCGTCCTCTACGAACCCCGGGAGGTAGCCATGGAGCTCGGTGGGAGTACATCCCGCCAGGGCCACGGCTG
The DNA here is from genome assembly GCF_031988965.1 of Microbacterium sp. Lineage (GTDB taxonomy): Bacteria > Actinomycetota > Actinomycetes > Actinomycetales > Microbacteriaceae > Microbacterium. Next base: position 27,802 of record NZ_DALZXX010000009.1, on the reverse strand, counting down.
CCGCTACTCCCACAGGGAGGGCGGCCCAACGAAGGCGGCGTTTCGAGGGCACGATGCACCTTTCAGATTGCGGACAGGGCACACCCAAGTCTAGGGCAACCTCACACCTGATTCATGCCAACCACGCAGGTTGGCGAGGTCGAACGGATCAGTGGAAGCTGTCTCCACAGGCGCAGCTGCCCGCGGCGTTCGGGTTGTCGATCGTGAAGCCCTGCTCCGAGATCGTGTCCTTGAAGTCGATCGATGCGCCGTCGAGATACGGGACGCTCATGTTGTCGATGATGACCTCGACGCCGTCGAAGTCGACGGTCTCGTCGCCCTCGAGGAAACGCTCGTCGAAGTAGAGCTGGTAGATCAGGCCGGAGCACCCACCGGGCTGGACGGCGACGCGCAGACGGAGGTCGTCGCGGCCTTCCTGCTCGAGGAGGTTCTTGACCTTGACGGCCGCGGCGTCGGTCAGCTTCACGCCGTGTGCCTGAGTGGTCTCTGCAGAAGTCAGTGTGGTGTCGCTCATATCGCTCCTTGTGACGGGCCGCGCTCGCACGGCAGGTGTATCGATTTTACCCCGCGTCGTCGATCACGGGGCGGGTGTGATCGACGACGCGGCAGATCGGATCGGTTCAGATGACGATGTCGTTCATGCGAGACAGCAGCAGCGCTTCGGTCGCCACGGCGTGTCGGAAGGTGTCGAGGTGCAGCGACTCGTTCGGGCTGTGCGCCCGCGAGTGCGGGTCCTCGACACCCGTGACCAGGATCTGCGCGTCGGGGAACTCGCGCACGAGGTCGGCGATGAACGGGATGGATCCACCGACGCCCAGGTCGATCGGCGCCACTCCGTACCCGTCGTGCATCGCCTCGCGGGTGAGCGCCACCGCCCATCCGCTGGTGTCGACGAGGAAGCCGTTGCCGAGGTCGACGTCCGAGAAGGTCAGCTCGGCGCCGAACGGGGCGTTCGCGCGCAGATGCGCCTCCAGCGCCGCGTAGGCGTCCTCGCCCGACTGTCCCGGTGCGACGCGCGCGCTGATGACGACGCTCACCTCGGGAAGCAGCGTGTTCGAGGCCGCCGCGACGCTCGTGGCGTCGATGCCGATCACGGTGACCGAGGGCTTGTTCCAGATCCGGCTCAGGATCGTGCCGTCGCCGATCGGCGAGACCCCGGCGAGGAGGCCCGCCTCGTCGCGCAGTGTCTCCTCCGTGTACTCGGGAGTCTCCGCCTCCCGCTCCGCCAGTCCCTCGACCGCCACCGAGCCGTCCTCGTTCCAGAGCGTCGACAGCATCCGCACCGTGGCCATCATCGCGTCGGGCACGGCACCACCGAACATCCCCGAGTGCGAAGCGTGGTCGAGTGTGCGCACGCGCACCGTGAAGCGGGCGTTGCCGCGCAGCGAGACGGTGAGCCCGGGCGTCACGGAATCCCAGTTGCCCGAGTCGGCGACGACGATGGCATCCGCACGCAGCGCGTCCTTGTTGTCGGCGAGGAACTGCGCGAAGGAGCGGGAACCGTACTCCTCCTCCCCCTCGATGAACATCGCGATCCCGAGTTCGAGGTCGTCGCCGATCACCTCGGCGACCGCCCGGATCGAGGCGATGTGCGCCATGATCCCGGCCTTGTCGTCTGCCGCGCCGCGACCGTACAGGCGACCGTCGCGCACGGTCGGCTCGAACGGCGGGGTCTCCCAGAGGGCGTCGTCTCCGGGAGGCTGCACGTCGTGGTGCGCGTAGAGGAGGATCGTGGGCTTGCCGTTGCGCGCTGCACGCGTCGCGAGAACGGCCGGCTGCCCGACCTCATCGGTTCCGGGGATCGCGGCCCGCAGCACGCGCACCTCGTCGAAGACGCCCGTCGCCTCGGCGAGAGCCGCGACAGCCGCGGAACTGCGCTCGAGTTGCGTCTGATCGAAAGCGGGCCATGCCATCCCGGGAATGCGCACGAGCTGACCCAGATCGCTCAGGGCCGCCGGGTACCCGGTCGACACCGCCTCGAGGACTGCGGGCTCACGCTCGCTGGAGAGATTCTGGGCGCCGGGCTGAGCAGGAGAAGTCATGCGAGTAATCTTAAGGTGATCCGCCTTCACCCGAACCGAGGAATCTCGTGGCCACTTCCCCCTCCACTCCTTCGACGAACGACGACGCCCCCGAGACGCCCACCGCGGGCAAGGGACGCGCGACGCCGACCCGCGCGGAGCAGGAGGCGGCTCGCCGCCGTCCCCTCGTGGCCAACACCAAAGAGGCCAAGGCCGCCGCGCGCGCCGAGCTCAACGAGCGTCGCAATCGCGCTCAGGCAGGTCTCGCGGCGGGCGAGGAGAAGTACCTGCCGGCACGAGACAAGGGACCGCAGCGCCGCTGGGTTCGCGACTACGTGGATGCGTCGTGGCAGCCCGCGGAGTTCGTGATGGGGGTCATGGTCCTCGTCATCCTGATCTCGCTGCTGCCCCCGAGCCTGGCCATCGCCGGATTCGCGGTGGCCGGTTGGGCCTACCTCGTGATGATGGCCTACCTGATCCTCGCGATCGGTGGCATGATCCTGCTCGGCATGCGGGTCAAGCGCAAGGTCGCGGCGAAGTTCGGCACCGATCGCGTGGAGCGCGGTCTCGGCTGGTACGCGGCGATGCGTTCACTGCAGATGCGCTTCATGCGACTGCCCAAGCCTCAGGTCAAGCGCGGCCAGTACCCGGGCTGACCTCCGCAGAACGTCGAAAGGCGTCCGATGCTCCGCGGAGCATCGGACGCCTTTCGACGTTCTGCGGAGGTCAGCCCGGGTACTGGCCGCGCTTGACCTGAGGCTTGGGCAGTCGCATGAAGCGCATCTGCAGTGAACGCATCGCCGCGTACCAGCCGAGACCGCGCTCCACGCGATCGGTGCCGAACTTCGCCGCGACCTTGCGCTTGACCCGCATGCCGAGCAGGATCATGCCACCGATCGCGAGGATCAGGTAGGCCATCATCACGAGGTAGGCCCAACCGGCCACCGCGAATCCGGCGATGGCCAGGCTCGGGGGCAGCAGCGAGATCAGGATGACGAGGACCATGACCCCCATCACGAACTCCGCGGGCTGCCACGACGCATCCACGTAGTCGCGAACCCAGCGGCGCTGCGGTCCCTTGTCTCGTGCCGGCAGGTACTTCTCCTCGCCCGCCGCGAGACCTGCCTGAGCGCGATTGCGACGCTCGTTGAGCTCGGCGCGCGCGGCGGCCTTGGCCTCTTTGGTGTTGGCCACGAGGGGACGGCGGCGAGCCGCCTCCTGCTCCGCGCGGGTCGGCGTCGCGCGTCCCTTGCCCGCGGTGGGCGTCTCGGGGGCGTCGTCGTTCGTCGAAGGAGTGGAGGGGGAAGTGGCCACGAGATTCCTCGGTTCGGGTGAAGGCGGATCACCTTAAGATTACTCGCATGACTTCTCCTGCTCAGCCCGGCGCCCAGAATCTCTCCAGCGAGCGTGAGCCCGCAGTCCTCGAGGCGGTGTCGACCGGGTACCCGGCGGCCCTGAGCGATCTGGGTCAGCTCGTGCGCATTCCCGGGATGGCATGGCCCGCTTTCGATCAGACGCAACTCGAGCGCAGTTCCGCGGCTGTCGCGGCTCTCGCCGAGGCGACGGGCGTCTTCGACGAGGTGCGCGTGCTGCGGGCCGCGATCCCCGGAACCGATGAGGTCGGGCAGCCGGCCGTTCTCGCGACGCGTGCAGCGCGCAACGGCAAGCCCACGATCCTCCTCTACGCGCACCACGACGTGCAGCCTCCCGGAGACGACGCCCTCTGGGAGACCCCGCCGTTCGAGCCGACCGTGCGCGACGGTCGCCTGTACGGTCGCGGCGCGGCAGACGACAAGGCCGGGATCATGGCGCACATCGCCTCGATCCGGGCGGTCGCCGAGGTGATCGGCGACGACCTCGAACTCGGGATCGCGATGTTCATCGAGGGGGAGGAGGAGTACGGTTCCCGCTCCTTCGCGCAGTTCCTCGCCGACAACAAGGACGCGCTGCGTGCGGATGCCATCGTCGTCGCCGACTCGGGCAACTGGGATTCCGTGACGCCCGGGCTCACCGTCTCGCTGCGCGGCAACGCCCGCTTCACGGTGCGCGTGCGCACACTCGACCACGCTTCGCACTCGGGGATGTTCGGTGGTGCCGTGCCCGACGCGATGATGGCCACGGTGCGGATGCTGTCGACGCTCTGGAACGAGGACGGCTCGGTGGCGGTCGAGGGACTGGCGGAGCGGGAGGCGGAGACTCCCGAGTACACGGAGGAGACACTGCGCGACGAGGCGGGCCTCCTCGCCGGGGTCTCGCCGATCGGCGACGGCACGATCCTGAGCCGGATCTGGAACAAGCCCTCGGTCACCGTGATCGGCATCGACGCCACGAGCGTCGCGGCGGCCTCGAACACGCTGCTTCCCGAGGTGAGCGTCGTCATCAGCGCGCGCGTCGCACCGGGACAGTCGGGCGAGGACGCCTACGCGGCGCTGGAGGCGCATCTGCGCGCGAACGCCCCGTTCGGCGCCGAGCTGACCTTCTCGGACGTCGACCTCGGCAACGGCTTCCTCGTCGACACCAGCGGATGGGCGGTGGCGCTCACCCGCGAGGCGATGCACGACGGGTACGGAGTGGCGCCGATCGACCTGGGCGTCGGTGGATCCATCCCGTTCATCGCCGACCTCGTGCGCGAGTTCCCCGACGCGCAGATCCTGGTCACGGGTGTCGAGGACCCGCACTCGCGGGCGCACAGCCCGAACGAGTCGCTGCACCTCGACACCTTCCGACACGCCGTGGCGACCGAAGCGCTGCTGCTGTCTCGCATGAACGACATCGTCATCTGAACCGATCCGATCTGCCGCGTCGTCGATCACACCCGCCCCGTGATCGACGACGCGGGGTAAAATCGATACACCTGCCGTGCGAGCGCGGCCCGTCACAAGGAGCGATATGAGCGACACCACACTGACTTCTGCAGAGACCACTCAGGCACACGGCGTGAAGCTGACCGACGCCGCGGCCGTCAAGGTCAAGAACCTCCTCGAGCAGGAAGGCCGCGACGACCTCCGTCTGCGCGTCGCCGTCCAGCCCGGTGGGTGCTCCGGCCTGATCTACCAGCTCTACTTCGACGAGCGTTTCCTCGAGGGCGACGAGACCGTCGACTTCGACGGCGTCGAGGTCATCATCGACAACATGAGCGTCCCGTATCTCGACGGCGCATCGATCGACTTCAAGGACACGATCTCGGAGCAGGGCTTCACGATCGACAACCCGAACGCCGCGGGCAGCTGCGCCTGTGGAGACAGCTTCCACTGATCCGTTCGACCTCGCCAACCTGCGTGGTTGGCATGAATCAGGTGTGAGGTTGCCCTAGACTTGGGTGTGCCCTGTCCGCAATCTGAAAGGTGCATCGTGCCCTCGAAACGCCGCCTTCGTTGGGCCGCCCTCCCTGTGGGAGTAGCGGCAGCCGTGGCCCTGGCGGGATGTACTCCCACCGAGCTCCATGGCTACCTCCCGGGGTTCGTAGAGGACGGTACCGCCGCCACAAACCAGACCGACCGTGTCGCGTCGCTCTGGGTGAACTCCTGGATCGTCCTCCTCGCGGTGGGCGTCATCACCTGGGGTCTGATGGCCTGGGCCGCGATCGCGTACCGCCGCCGCAAGGGCCAGACCGGCCTGCCGGTGCAGATGCGGTACAACATGCCGATCGAGATCTTCTACACGATCGTGCCGCTGATCCTGGTCCTCGGGATGTTCTTCTTCACGGCTCGCGATCAGACCGCGATCGAGACGAAGTGGGATGACCCCGACGTCGAGATCACGGCCATCGCCAAGCAGTGGGCCTGGGACTTCCAGTACGACGGCGAAGAGGACGACAACGCCGACGCCGTGTGGACCATGGGCATCCAGGCCCAGCCCGACGCCGACGGCAACATCGACCAGGAGCAGCTGCCGACACTGGTGCTGCCGGTCGACAAGAAGGTCACGATCGACCTCCAGTCTCGTGACGTGATCCACTCCTTCTGGATCATCGACTTCCTGTACAAGAAGGACATGTACATCGGGAAGGACAACTCCTGGTCGTTCATCCCGACACGAGTCGGCGAATACGCCGGAAAGTGCGCCGAGCTCTGCGGCGAGTACCACTCGATGATGCTCTTCAACGTGAAGGTCGTCGAGCAGGACGAATACGACGCCTACCTCGAGTCGCTCGAGCAGGCCGGCAACACGGGTGACATCACCGACGCGTACGACCGTCTGGCGAACTATCCCGGCACCACCGCGCAGAACGACTCCGAAGAAGGAGAGGAGTAAGCCATGTCGACCACAGAAGCACCCCGCACCGACGAGGCCCCTCGCTCCCGTCCGTCCGCACTGCCCGCGCGCCAGGCCGCTCTCATGAGCTCCTCGCGCGTCGAGCAGAAGGGCAACATCGTCGTCAAGTGGATCACCTCCACCGACCACAAGACGATCGGGTACATGTACCTGATCGCGTCGGTGCTGTTCTTCCTCCTCGGCGGCGTCATGGCGCTCGTCATCCGTGCAGAGCTGTTCGCTCCCGGGATGCAGATCATCCCGACGAAGGAGCAGTACAACCAGCTGTTCACGATGCACGGCACGATCATGCTGCTGATGTTCGCGACGCCGCTGTTCGCAGGCTTCGCGAATGCGATCCTGCCGCTGCAGATCGGTGCACCGGACGTCGCATTCCCGCGTCTGAACGCCTTCGCGTTCTGGCTCTTCCTCTTCGGCTCGACGATCGCCGTCGCCGGTTTCCTCACGCCGCAGGGTGCCGCATCGTTCGGCTGGTTCGCCTATCAGCCGCTGGCGAGCGCATCCTTCTCACCGGGTGCCGGTGGAAACCTCTGGATGCTCGGTCTCGGCATCTCGGGCTTCGGAACCATCCTCGGTGCCGTGAACTTCATCACGACGATCATCACGATGCGCGCTCCGGGTATGACGATGTGGCGCATGCCGATCTTCACGTGGAACACGCTCATCACGAGCCTCCTGATCCTCATGGCGTTCCCGGTGCTCGCCGCCGCGATCTTCGCCGCCGGCGCCGACCGCGTGCTCGGTGCGCACATCTACGACCCGGCGAACGGTGGAGTCCTTCTCTGGCAGCACCTGTTCTGGTTCTTCGGGCACCCTGAGGTCTACATCATCGCCCTGCCGTTCTTCGGAATCGTCTCGGAGATCTTCCCGGTCTTCAGCCGCAAGCCGATCTTCGGGTACAAGACCCTGGTCTACGCGACGATCGCGATCGCCGCTCTGTCCGTCGCCGTCTGGGCGCACCACATGTACGTCACCGGGTCCGTCCTGCTGCCGTTCTTCGCCCTCATGACCATGCTCATCGCGGTGCCCACCGGTGTGAAGATCTTCAACTGGATCGGAACGCTCTGGCGAGGCTCTGTGACGTTCGAGACCCCGATGGTCTTCGCCCTCGGCTTCCTCGTCTCCTTCGTCTTCGGTGGTCTCACGGGTGTCATCCTCGCGGCCCCGCCGCTCGACTTCGCGCTGTCCGACTCGTACTTCGTGGTCGCGCACTTCCACTACGTCGTCTTCGGCACCGTCGTGTTCGCGATGTTCGCGGGCTTCTACTTCTGGTGGCCGAAGTGGACCGGACGCATGCTCAACGAGCGCCTCGGCTACGTGCACTTCTGGATGCTGTTCATCGGCTTCCACATGACCTTCCTCATCCAGCACTGGCTGGGTGTCGACGGCATGGTCCGTCGCTACGCGGACTACTCCGCGGCAGACGGCTGGACCTGGGGCAACCAGGTGTCGACGATCGGTGCGATCATCCTCGGCGCGTCGATGCTGCCGTTCTTCCTGAACGTGTGGATCACGTCGCGCAAGGCGCCGAAGGTCACGGTCAACGACCCGTGGGGTTACGGCGCATCGCTCGAGTGGGCCACGTCGTGCCCGCCGCCGCGACACAACTTCACGTCGATCCCGCGCATCCGCAGTGAGCGTCCGGCATTCGACCTGAACCACCCGGAGGCGGCCGAGTTCACGACCACCGTCCCCGGCGAGCGAGAGGGCCACTGAGCCATGCGCGACAACGTCATCCTCTGGTGGGTCCTCACCGCCTTCTTCGCCCTGGTCGGCGTCGTGTACACCGGCTGGCACATCCTCGCCACGCCCGCGGACAACTTCGCCGCGCGCATCGAGTGGGTCGGCACCGTGGCGCTGTTCTTCGCGGCGTTCATGGGCGCGATGATCGCGTTCTACCTGGACCGCACGCACAAGGCTCAGAACGGTGAGCTGCCGGAAGACATCCTCACCAGCGACATCGATGACGGAGACCCCGAACTGGGTGAGTTCAGCCCGTGGTCGTGGTGGCCGCTGGTTCTCGCCGGTTCCGCTGCGGTGTTCGTGGTCGGCCTGGCTGTGGGGCACTTCCTGCTCCCGATCGGACTCGCGATCTTCGTCATCGCGATCGTCGGCTGGGTGTACGAGTACTACCGCGGCAACTTCGCTCGCTGAGACACGTCATCAGAAAGGCCCCGGGATTCATTCCGGGGCCTTTCTGTTTCCCTGCGTCTCAGGCGTGGGTTCGGACTCTCGGGATGCCGGTGAGAGGGTCGACGGGGCGTCGGTGGACCCCGTCGGCATCCTCGACCGGATACCCCTCACGGACCCAGTACTCGAACCCGCCGATCATCTCTCGGACCTCGTAACCCAGCTTCGCGAACTCGAGCGCGCCCTTGACGCCGGCGTTGCAACCGGGGCTCCAACAGTAGACGACGACCGAGGTGTCGGCGGGTATCTCGCGAGGCGCACGGGCTGCGATCTCGCTGTAGTGCATGTGCACGGCCCCGGCGACGCGCCCCTGCGCCCATGCCGCCTCCGAACGCACGTCGATGATGACGGGCCTGTCATCGGACGAGAGCGCGGCGTAGGCGTCGCTGGCGTCGGTCTCGTAGGCGAGTCTGGCGGCGTAATAGTCGGCACGATCGATCATGACGCCAGCCTAGAAGGCGCGATGTCCGGCCCGCCGCCGTCTTTCGGACGCGGGCGCATGCCTTCCTGCCAACCTGCGCGGGGCGCGTAGATCCGCGAGCTGTGAACCTCAGAGCTCTGCGGTCATCTGCAGGCGTCGACCATAGCGATCGAGGCCCAGTTCGGCTTCCGTGTCGACGAGCCCCCGCTGGAACGCCGTCTCTGGGAGGCTCTCGAGGAAGCCGCAGGACGCGTAGAACGGGGCATTCCAGGGAACCTCCGCATATGTGCGCAGGGTGATCCGGGTATACCCGCGCTCTCGCGCCTCAGCGAGCGCAGCGTCGACGAGGAGACGCCCGAAACCCTGTCGTCCCGACGCCGGGAGCACCGACAGCTGTTCGAGATGGGCGTGTCCGTCTGCATCGAGAACGTGAACGAAGCCGACGGGGGAGGAGTCGACCGGATCCTCGAGAAGCAGCACGAATCCGGGACCGCCCAGTCGCTCGAGGGCATCCCCGGCAGGGGGCCACTCGGGTGCGCCGAGGCTGTCGGTGAGCAGGGCGTCGGCGTGCGCTTCGATCATCCCGATGATCTGAGCGTCATCCGCGAGCGCCGGACGGATCACGGCGCTCATCGGATGCCTTCCTCGACGGGTGCGACGTCCGCGACGTCCGCGACGGCGGCGACGGCTTCGATCTCGACGAGTTGGTGCTCGTAGCCGAGGACAGTCACTCCGAGAAGCGTGCTCGGCGCGTCGTGTGAGCCGAACGCCGTGTGGATGACGTCCCAGGCAGTGACGAGATCTGCCTGCCGCGTCGATGCGACCAGGACTCGTGTGCTGATCACGTCTGTCAATGCGGCACCGCTGGCGCGTAGCGCGGCCTGCAGCGTCTCGATGCAGCGCGCGGCCTGCGCGGCGTAGTCGCCAGGAGCAGTGGTCGTGCCGTCGTCCTCGAGCGGGCAGGCCCCGGCGAGGATCAGCCGAGAAGTGGCGGGAGCGGTGGCGGCATACGCGTAGGGAGCGGCGGCGAGGTCGGTCGAACGGATGAGTTGGACTGCGGAGCTCATGCCACGATCCTTGCATGCCGAGATGGGAGGTGCCCGGACAGAAGAAAGGCCCCGTCCGAAGCGGACAGGGCCTTTCACGGGGGAGGGGCGGACTTACTCGCCCTCCTCCGTCTTCTTCTTGCGAGGCTTCTTCACCGGCTCCGTGGAGATGACCGTGCTCGGTGTGTTGGGCGTCTCGTCGACGTGCGTCTCGCTCACCGTGAGCGGGGCGTCCGGGAACCCGGCGCGTTCGTGCGCGCCCTGGATCTCGGCGGCCTCGGTCTCCTCGGTGTGAGCCGTGACGTGGTGCTGGTGAGCATCTGCGGCCTCGATCTCGGCCTGCGTGAGCGGGGCGAGACGGTCCTCGAAGAACCAGCGCGACACGGAGGAGCGCAGGTTCTCAGTCCACGAGATGCGGCCCTTGGCGTTCGGACGGACGACGAGCGGCTCGTAGCCGTCGACATCGATGAGCTTCCAACGGTCGTACTTGTCGACCGGCTGGTGCACCTCGATGAACTCGCCGCCGGGGAGACGCACGATGCGGCCGGACTCGTAGCCGTGCAGCACGATCTCGCGGTCCTTCTTCTGCAGAGCGATCGCGATGCGCTTCGTGACGAAGTATCCGAGGATCGGGCCGACGAACAGCAGTGCCTGCAGGGTGTGGATCACACCTTCCATCGTGAGCATGAAATGCGTCGCGATGAGGTCGGAGGATGCCGCAGCCCAGAGCACTGCGTAGAAGATGACGCCGGCCACGCCGATGGCGGTGCGGGTCGCGGCGTTGCGGGGACGCTGTGCGATGTGGTGCTCGCGCTTGTCGCCCGTGACCCACGCCTCGAGGAAGGGGTAGATCGCGACGAGCACGATGAACAGACCGAGCACCGCGACCGGGAGCAGGATGCCGAACGACCAGGTGCGGTCGAGGAACACCACGTCGAGGTTCGACGGAGCGAGTCGGAGCGCACCGTCCGCGAAGCCGATGTACCAGTCGGGCTGGGTACCGGCGGACACGGGAGACGGGTCGTAGGGGCCGTAGTTCCAGATCGGGTTGATCTGGAAGAACGTCGCGATCAGCACGATCGTGCCGAAGACGATGAACAGGTAGCCGCCCATCTTCGACATGTAGACCGGCATCATCGGGTAGCCCACGACGTTGTCGTTCGTGCGGCCGGGACCGGCGAACTGCGTGTGCTTGTTGACGATCATCAGCATCAGGTGCACGACGATCAGGCCGATGACCAGCAACGGCAGCAGCAGGATGTGCAGCGTGTAGAGGCGGCCGACGATGTCGGTGCCCGGGAACTCGCCGCCGAAGAGGAGGAACGAGATCCAGGTTCCCACGACCGGGAAGCCCTTGATCATGCCGTCGATGATGCGGAGGCCGTTGCCCGAGAGCAGGTCGTCGGGGAGCGAGTAGCCGGTGAAGCCCTCGGCCATGGCCAGGATGAACAGCACGAAGCCGATGACCCAGTTGAGCTCGCGCGGCTTGCGGAACGCCCCGGTGAAGAAGACGCGCAGCATGTGCACGCCGATACCGGCGACGAACACCAGAGCGGCCCAGTGGTGGATCTGGCGGACCAGGAGACCACCGCGGAGGTCGAACGAGATGTGCAGTGACGATTCGAGGGCAGCCGACATCTCGATGCCACGCATCGGGGCGTAGGCACCGGTGTAGTGCGTCTCGACCATGGATGCCTGGAAGAAGAACGTCAGGAAGGTTCCGGACAGGAACACGACCACGAAGCTCCACAGCGCGATCTCGCCGAGCATGAACGACCAGTGGTCGGGGAAGATCTTGCGTCCGAGCTCCTTGACGAAGCCGGAGATGCTGGTGCGCTCATCGATGTAGTTCGACGCGGCGCCGACGAATCGGCCGCCGAGAGGCGCCTTGTTGTCCTTGTCCTCTTTGGACAGCGTTGCGGTGCTCAATGGCGCTCCCAGAAGCTCGGGCCGACGGGCTCGGTGAAGTCACTGCGTGCGATGAGGTAGCCCTCGTCGTCGACGGTGATGGGCAGCTGCGGCAGCGGACGTGCGGCAGGTCCGAAGATGACCTTGGCGTGATCCGTGACGTCGAACTGCGACTGGTGGCAGGGGCAGAGGAGGTGGTGGGTCTGCTGCTCGTACAGCGCCACGGGGCAGCCGACGTGGGTGCAGACCTTCGAGTACGCGACGATGCCGTCGTACGACCAGTCCTTGCGGTCTTCCGCCTCGGTCAGCTGCTCGGGGCGCAGGCGCATCATCAGCACGATGGCCTTGGCCTTCTCCTCGAGGTAGCCATCGTGGTGGCTGAGGTCTGCGAGGTCTTCCGGGATCACATGGAACGCGGAGCCGAGGGTGACGTCCGCTGCGCGGATCGGCGTGCCGTCGGGGTCGCGCACCAGGCGCGCGCCCTTCTCCCACATGGTGTGCTTGAGCAGCGCGACCGGGTCGCCGGCCGTCGGGTCGTCGGGGGTGCTGTGCGGGGCGAGCCCGCGGAACAGCGTCACGCCGGGGATGATCGAGGCCACGATCGCTGCGAACAGCGAGTTGCGGATCATCGTGCGACGTCCGAAGCCGGATTCCTCGTTGGCGGTGGCGAATGCCTCGACGACGGCCTCACGGGTCGAGTCCTTGCCCCGCGTCGGGTGGCGGTGCTCGATGTGCTCCTTGTCGCTCATCAGAGCCTTGGACCAGTGGATCGCACCGATTCCGATCGCGAGCAGCGCGAGCGAGATGCCGAGACCGATGAAGAGGTTGTTCTGACGGATGTCGATGAGCGCGCCGCTCTCGATGGGGAAGAGCATGTAGGCGGCGACCGCCCAGATGCTTCCTGCCAGCGAGAGATAGAACAGGGTGTAGACCGTGCGCTCCGCAGCCTTCTCGGCGCGCGGGTCCTTGTCGGTCATCCGCGCGCGGTGCGGCGGCAGCCCGGGGTTCTGCACGGGATCGCTGACTGCGACACCCAGCCCCGGAGAGGGCTGGTAGGCCCTGTCAAGAGCCTGCGAGTCGTCGTCGTGTGCCATGGTGCTCCTCGTACGTTCCTCTTCGATGAATAAGCGTCAGTTGGACTTCGCCGTGATCCACACGGTGATGGCGACGAGCGCGCCGATTCCGAAGATCCAGACGAACAGGCCCTCGGACACGGGACCCAGCGAACCGAGCGAGAAGCCGCCGATCTGCACCGACTGCTGCTGGTAGAGCAGAGCCGAGATGATGTCGCGCTTGTCCTCGTCGGACAGGTTCATGTCGCCGAAGACGGGCATGTTCTGGGGGCCGGTGACCATCGCGGCGTACATGTGCAGCGCGCTGGTCTCGGTGAGTGCCGGGGCGTACTTGCCCTCGGTGAGTGCGCCACCCGCGGCGGCCACGTTGTGGCACATCGCGCAGTTGACGCGGAACAGCTCTGCCCCGTTCGCGACATCGCCCTCCCCGTCGAGGATGTGCTTGTCGGGGAACGTCGGGCCGGGAGCGGACTCCTGCACGAACGACGAGATCGCGAGGATCTGGTCCTCGGTGAACTGCGGCTGCTTCTGCGGCGCCTGCGGTCCCTGCATCTGCAGGGGCATACGACCCGTGGAGAGCTGGAACTCCGTCGCGAGCTCACCCACGCCGTAGAGGCTGGGGCCGTTGGCGGTGCCCTGCAGGTCGAGTCCGTGACAGGTCGCGCAGTTCGCCTGGAACAGCTTCTCGCCGTCCTCGACGGTGAGCGTGCTCTCCGCAGCGGTCGTGGTGTCGGTCGCGGCGAACGCGGCCGATGCGCCGGCGTACACGGCGCCGGTGATCATGAGTCCTGCTCCGATGAGGGCCACCGCAGCCAGGGGGCTGCGACGACCGTTCGAACGGCGCTTCTTCTCTCGTGCCATCTCGGGGATCAGCTCCGCTCTTATTTCAGGAAGTAGATAACGACGAACAGCACGATCCAGACGACGTCGACGAAGTGCCAGTAGTAGGACACCACGATCGAGGAGGTCGCCTCCTTGTGCCGGAAATTCTTGACGGCGTACGCACGTCCGATGACGAGCAGGAACGCGATGAGGCCGCCGGTGACGTGCAGTGCGTGGAAGCCGGTCGTCAGGTAGAACGCCGAGGCGTACGAGTCGGCGCTGATCGGCATGCCTTCAGCGACGAGCGTCGCGTACTCCCAGACCTGACCGGCGACGAAGATCGAGCCGAGAGCGAAGGTGAGGAAGAACCACTCGACCATGCCCCAGCCGAAGAGGCGACGGCGTCCCGCGCCGTTCTTCTGGCCCTTGGCGATCCGGTAGGGCTGCAGATCCTCGGCTGCGAACACGCCCATCTGGCACGTGAACGAGGAGAGCACCAGGATGGCCGTGTTGACGAACGCGAACGGAACGTTCAGCAGTTCTGTGCGGTCGGCCCAGAGCTCGGGGGAGGTGCTGCGGAGCGTGAAGTAGATCGCGAAGAGTCCCGCGAAGAACATCACCTCGCTGCCGAGCCACACAATGGTGCCGACAGCTACCGGGTTGGGGCGCTTGATCGTTCTTGCCGCCGGGGCATACGTCGCTGAGGTCGTCACCCTTCCATTATGGCCGATCCCCGGGCGTGATTCTCGCACCGACGACCCTCAAATGGACCGGATTCGACTTAGGCGACCCTAAGAAAACACTGCGAATCCTCGGTGAATCCGCGGGAAACGGGGGATGCCGCGAGCGGGACCACTCGTGTGGAAGAGTCTGCACGTTTTCCCCGCGCCGATAGGATCGCACACATGGCTGATTCCCTGACCTGGTCCGACGTGCTCACCACTCTTCTGGAGCGTCGCGACCTCAGCGTCTGGGAGTCGACGTGGGCGATGCGGAAGATCATGCGCGGGGATGTCACCGAGGCACAGCTCGCGGGCTTCCTCGTGGCGCTGCGCGCCAAGGGCGAGACCATCGACGAGATCGTCGGCTTCCGCGACGCGATCCTCGAAGCCGCCGTTCCTCTTCCCGTCTCGCCCGATGTGCTCGACATCGTCGGCACCGGAGGCGACCGTGTCGGAACAGTGAACGTGTCGACCACCGCGGCGGTGATCATCGGCGCGACCGGAGTGCCCGTGGTGAAGCACGGCAACCGAGCGGCGAGTTCGTCGTCGGGGTCGTCCGACGTGCTCAGCGCGCTCGGTCTCGAGTTGACGCTCGATCCCGCGTCGGTCGCATCGATCCTCGACAGGACCGGCATCACGTTCGCCTGGGCGGGTGCCTTCCACCCCGGCTTCAAGCACGCCGGTGCCGTGCGCGCCGAGCTCGGGGTGCCGACGGTCTTCAACATGCTCGGCCCGCTCTGCAACCCGGCGCGCGCCGAGGCGAACGCGGTCGGAGTCGCACAGCTCGAGCGGGTGCCGCTGATCACGGGCGTGTTCCGCACGCGCGGCGCGACCGCGCTGGTGTTCCGCGGCGACGACGGTCTCGACGAGCTGACGACGACAGGTCACAGCCGCATCTGGGAGGTCACCCGAGGCGACATCCACGAGCACGATCTCGACCCGCGTGACCTCGGCATCCCACTCGCAGACCTGTCCGATCTCATCGGGGGATCGCCGGAGCACAATGCCGAGGTGCTCCGCCGGACGCTCTCGGGTGAGATCGGCCCGGTCCGCGACATCGTGCTGCTGAACGCGGCCGCGGGCATCGTCGCCTACGAGCTCTCCCAGGACGCGAATCAGGTGCAGCGCCCGATTCTCGAGCGGCTGCGCGAGGGGTACGCCCGTGCGGCGGCGGCCGTCGACGACGGTCGCGCCGCTGCGAAGCTCGATGAGTGGATCGGCGTGAGCCGGGAACTCGCCACGGCGTAGGTCGGACATGGACCCGGTCGCCGCGCTGCTCGAGATCGCATCGCTGCTCGAGCGCGAGCGGGCGTCTCGGTATCGGGCTAAGGCGTTCCGTCAGGCGGCGGCCACTCTGCAGCAGCTGCCGGATGACGTCCGCTCAGACCCGACGAGGCTCCGCGCAGCCAAGGGCATCGGCGAGTCGACGTTCGCGGTCATCCGGCAGGCGCAGGGGGGAGAGGTCCCCGACTATCTGGTGGAGCTGCGCGGCGAGGTCGAACCGGAGATCGTGTCGGAGCTCAGGGGAAAGCTGCGCGGCGATCTGCACGCGCATACGGACTGGTCCGACGGCACGACGTCGATCCCCGTGATGGCGGCCGCAGCGCGAGCGCTGGGGCACCAGTATCAGGCAGTGACGGATCACTCGCCGCGGCTCAGGGTGGCGCGTGGTCTGTCTGCAGAGCGGCTGCGGGAGCAGATGCCGCTCGTCCGAGCCGAGTCGGGGGAGGGTTTCACTCTTCTCGCCGGCATCGAGGTCGACATCCTCGACGACGGTGGGCTCGACCAGGAGGACACGCTGCTCGGCGAGCTCGACATCGTCGTGGCGTCCGTCCACTCGAAGCTGCGGATGGACGCGAGGCCGATGACCGCGCGCATGATCGCGGCGGTGTCGAATCCCCGAGTCAACGTTCTCGGGCACTGCACGGGGCGCCTCGTGCAGGGTGAGCGCGGAACTCGACCGGCTTCCGCCTTCGATGCCGAAGCGGTCTTCGCCGCGTGCGCGGACAACGGCGTCGCCGTCGAGATCAACTCCCGACCGGAGCGGCAGGATCCGCCGGACGAGCTCATCGAGATCGCGCTCGAGGCGGGATGCCTCTTCTCCATAGACTCCGACGCCCACGCTCCGGGGCAGCTGTCGCTGCTCGACCACGGGGCCGTCCGAGCGGAACGTGCCGGCGTGCCCGCATCGCGCATCATCACGACCTGGGGGCTCGAGCGTCTTCTCGCCTGGGCCGGTTGACCACGGGGCCCGAGGGCGTGGGCGAGGTCGCTCAGTCTCCCGTCGTCGCCACGGCGGCGATCGCGCGGGTCATCGAGGTGCCGAGGTTCCACTTCTCCGCGACAGCGGTCGCCGCATCGACCTCCGACGGATCCAGCGGACGGAGCGCGGCATCGGGGGCGGTGATCTCGAGAGCGGTCGCGACGGCGACGACCGTCGGCGCGACATCGAGGTAGTCCGATGCGGCGAGCACCTTGGCCCGCACGCCGGCGCTCATGCCTTCACCGGCTTCGGCGGCGGCGCGGATTCCCGTGAGGTCTCCGTGCGCCTGCAGCAGGGTGGCCGCCGTCTTCTCGCCGACCCCGGCGACGCCGGGCAGGCCGTCGGATGCGTCGCCGCGCATCGTGGCGAAGTCGGCGTACTGGCTCGGCAGCACTCCGTACTTGGCGACGACGACCGAATCCGTGATGATCTCGAGGTTGCTCATGCCGCGCGCCGTATAGACGACGCGTACGTCCCGCGCATCATCGACGAGTTGGAAGAGGTCGCGATCCCCCGTGACGATGTCGACCGGCATGGTGGCGTGCGTCGCCAGGGTGCCGATCACATCGTCGGCCTCGTGCTCGGCGACGCCGATGATCGGAATCCCGAGCAGCCCGAGGGTCTCGCGGATCAGAGGGATCTGCGCCTCGAGCGGATCCGGCACCTCCTCGACGTCGGGTCCGGCCGGGACGGCCTCCAGCACGCGATGCGACTTGTAGCTCGGGATCAGATCGACCCTCCACTGCGGACGCCAGTCGTCGTCCCAGCAGGCCACGACGTGGGTCGGTTCGTACAGTGTCACGAGCTTCGCGACGATGTCGAGCAGGCCCCGCACCGCGTTGATCGGCGAGCCGTCGGGAGCCGTCACCTTGTCGGGCACGCCGTAGAAGGCGCGGAAGTAGAGGCTTGCGGTGTCGAGCAGGAGGAGCTTGTCGGCGCGAGGCATGAGCACAGTCTTGCAGTGCCCGCCGGATTCCGTCATCGTCATCCTCCGTCGGCGCCCGACATCTGATAGCCTGAAGTGTCACTCGTGGCGTGCCTGTGCATGCCCTCGTGGCATCGAACACCCCATCAACCGCTGTGGAGCATGCTGTCGGACGTGCGCGTCCGTTGCCCCGCAGCCCGAGACTCCATTCAACAAGGACAACCCACTACATGACTACCGCAACGACCGCCCCGGCCACCAAGCAGGTCGCCATCAACGACATCGGATCTGCTGAGGACTTCCTGGCCGCGGTCGAGAAGACCCTGAAGTTCTTCAACGACGGCGACATCATCGAAGGCACGATCGTCAAGATCGACCGCGACGAGGTCCTGCTCGATGTCGGATACAAGACCGAGGGTGTCATCCCCTCGCGCGAGCTCTCGATCAAGCACGACGTCGACCCCAACGAGGTCGTCAAGGTCGGCGACGAGGTCGAGGCCCTGGTTCTCCAGAAGGAGGACAAGGAAGGCCGTCTGATCCTCTCCAAGAAGCGTGCTCAGTACGAGCGTGCCTGGGGAGACGTCGAGAAGATCAAGGAGAACGACGGCGTCGTCACCGGCACCGTCATCGAGGTCGTCAAGGGTGGCCTCATCGTCGACATCGGCCTCCGTGGCTTCCTCCCGGCCTCGCTCATCGAGCTGCGCCGCGTCCGCGACCTCACGCCGTACCTCGGCCAGGAGATCGAGGCGAAGATCCTCGAGCTCGACAAGAACCGCAACAACGTGGTCCTGTCGCGCCGCGCTCTGCTCGAGCAGACGCAGTCCGAGTCGCGCACGACGTTCCTCAACAACCTGCACAAGGGTCAGGTCCGCAAGGGTGTCGTCTCGTCGATCGTCAACTTCGGTGCGTTCGTCGACCTGGGTGGCGTGGACGGCCTCGTGCACGTCTCCGAGCTGTCCTGGAAGCACATCGAGCACGCCTCCGAGGTCGTCGAGGTGGGCCAGGAGGTCACCGTCGAGATCCTCGAGGTCGACCTCGACCGCGAGCGCGTCTCCCTGTCGCTGAAGGCGACGCAGGAGGACCCGTGGCAGGTCTTCGCCCGTACCCACGCGATCGGTCAGGTCACGCCGGGTAAGGTCACCAAGCTCGTTCCGTTCGGTGCGTTCGTGCGCGTCGCAGACGGCATCGAGGGCCTCGTCCACATCTCCGAGCTCTCCAGCAAGCACGTCGAGCTGGCCGAGCAGGTCGTCTCCGTCGGCGAAGAGGTGTTCGTCAAGGTCATCGACATCGACCTCGAGCGTCGCCGCATCTCGCTGTCGCTGAAGCAGGCCAACGAGTCGGTCGACCCCAACGGCACCGAGTTCGACCCGGCTCTCTACGGCATGCTCGCTGAGTACGACGAGAACGGCGAGTACAAGTACCCGGAGGGCTTCGACGCCGAGACCGGTGCGTGGAAGGACGGCTTCGACGCTCAGCGCGAGGCATGGGAGCAGGAGTACGCTGCAGCCCAGGCTCGCTGGGAGGCTCACAAGGCTCAGGTCACCAAGGCGGCCGAGGCCGAGGCTGCTGCCGGCGAGGACTTCGGCGGCCAGGCGTTCTCGAGCGAATCCGCCGGTGCGGGCACGCTCGCTGACGACGAGGCACTCGCGGCTCTGCGCGAGAAGCTCTCGGGCGGCAACGCGTAAGCATCACGCTTTCTGGAACGGGCCGTCATCCTTCGGGATGGCGGCCCGTTCTGCGTATCCGCCCGTCTCGGTGGAGCGCGCAAGGGTACGTGACCGAACATTACGTTCGCATTCGTCACATTTCGCCCGGTTGGACAGCATAGGGACATGACCTCTCTGCTCTCCGCGCCCTCGACGGCGCGCGGTCCGGCCGTCGCCGGCACTGCGCAGCCCGTGCGTCTGCAGGGTGTGGAACGCAGCTTCCCGATCGTGCGCAGCCGCCGCGATGTCCTCCGAAGTGTCGACGTCGACGTCGCCGCCGGCGAGATCGTGGCGATCGTGGGGCCGTCCGGATGCGGGAAGTCGACGCTCCTGCGCCTCGTCGGCGGGCTGGATGCGCCGACGGGCGGACGCATCCTGATCGATGACTCCGGTGTCGCCGACGTCGACGAGCGCACCGCGATCGCCTTCCAGGAGCCGCGGCTCCTGCCGTGGCGAACCATCGCGCAGAATGTCGAGCTCGGACTTCCCCGCGGCACCGCGCGCCGTGAGGGCCGCGAACGTGTGCGCGAGCTGCTCGCTCTCGTCGGACTCGAGCAGGCGGCCGACCAGCGCCCGCGCGAGGTGTCGGGGGGAATGGCGCAGCGCGCCTCCCTGGCCCGCGCGCTCGCCCGCAACCCCGGCGTCCTTCTGCTCGACGAGCCCTTCGGCGCGCTCGACGCCCTCACGCGACTGCGAATGCACGATCTCCTCCTGAAGATCCACGCCGCAGAGCCCACCACCGTCCTCCTCGTCACCCACGACGTCGAAGAGGCCCTCTACCTGGCCGATCGCGTGCTGCTGCTGCGCACGCTGGTCGGCGACGCCGAGTCGGATGCGCCATCCATCGCGCGAACGATCACCGTGCCCGGCATCCGCCCCCGTGACCGCGCCGATCGCGGTCTCGCGAACCTCCGTGCCGAGCTCCTCGAAGGACTCGGCGTCGACACCCATCACAGCACCGCCACCGAGGAGACCCGATGAGCACCATCACCCGCCGAATCGTCCCTGCGATCGCCATCGCCGGGACGATGATGCTCGTCGCGACCGGCT
The DNA here is from genome assembly GCF_031988965.1 of Microbacterium sp. Lineage (GTDB taxonomy): Bacteria > Actinomycetota > Actinomycetes > Actinomycetales > Microbacteriaceae > Microbacterium. The sequence continues at coordinate 7,380 of NZ_DALZXX010000009.1, read as the reverse complement.
GCGTCGCCGGTGAGAACGCCACGGCCTCCGACTCGAACGACGACACGGCGGCGACCGGCGAGTGGTCTTCGGACACGCTGTCGATCGACTTCGCCACGTACAACCCGCTCAGCCTCGTGATCCGCGACCAGGGAATCCTCGAGGACATCCTGGGCGACGACGTCGACGTCGAGTGGGTGCAGTCCGCCGGCTCCAACAAGGCGAACGAGCTGCTGCGCTCCGGATCGATCGACGTGGGGTCGACCGCCGGTTCGGCCGCGCTTCTCGCGCGCTCGAACGGCTCGCCGATCCAGGTCATCGACATCTTCTCGCAGCCCGAATGGTCGGCGATCGTCGTCGGTCCTGACAGCGACATCACGTCGGTCGAGGATCTCGCGGGCAAGTCGGTCGCCGCGACCAAGGGCACGGACCCCTACTTCTTCCTGCTGCAGTCGCTCGAGGAGGCGGGCCTCTCGGTCGACGACGTCGAGGTGCAGAACCTCCAGCACGCCGACGGGCGCGCTGCGCTCGACGGCGGATCGGTCGATGCCTGGGCCGGACTCGACCCGATCATGGCCGCGGCCGAGGTGGAGTCGGGCGACCAGCTGATCTACCGCAACGTCGACTTCAACACGTACGGGTTCCTGAACGCCACCGAGGACTTCATCGAGAACCACGCCGATCTCGCTCAGGCCGTCGTCGACGCCTACGAGCAGGCGCGCGAGTGGGCCCTCGAGAACCCCGATGAGACGGCTGCGCTGCTCGCCGAGGTCGCAGGCATCGACATCGCGGTCGCGGAGACCGTGATCACCGAGCGCTCGAACCTCGACGTGAGCGGAATCCCGGGCGACGATCAGATCGCCGTGCTCGAGAAGATCGCGCCCGTGCTCGTCGACTCCGGTGATGTCCAGGGCGGCAAGGATTCGGTCGACAAGGCGCTCGACTCGATCGTGAACGCGACGTTCGCCGAGAAGGCGGTCGGGGGCGAGTGATCCTTCCCGACCAGCGCGTGGTGGTGCCCGCGGACACGAGGGACGCGCTCGACGCCGCCCGCGGCGTCCGTCGGCACCCTGAGGTGGGCGCTCGGCACGCGTGGGACCGCCCGGTCGTGCGCGTCATCGGCGGGTTCCTGCTGCCCGTCCTCATCGTCATCGCCTGGCAGATCGTGACGACCACCGGAATCGTCGCGCCCTACCTCCTCCCGTCTCCGGAGTCCGTCATCGCCGCCGGTGTCGAGCTGGCCGAGCGCGGGCAGCTCTGGACGCACATCGCGATCTCGGTGCAGCGCGTGCTGCTCGGTTTCGCGATCGGATCCGTGATCGGACTCGCGATCGCCGGTGTCGTCGGGCTCTCGCGGATCGGCGACGTGCTGCTCAGTCCCACGCTTTCGGCGGTCCGAGCTGTGCCGTCGCTGGCCTGGGTGCCGCTGCTGATCCTGTGGATGCAGATCGGCGAGGAGTCCAAGGTGACCCTGATCGCCATCGGCGCGTTCTTCCCGGTCTACACGACGGTCGCCTCGGCGCTCCGACACGTCGATCCTCAGCTCGTCGAGGCCGGACGCTCGTTCAGCCTCCGAGGCTGGTCACTGTTCCGCACCGTGCAGCTGCCCGCGGTCGTGCCCTCGGTCGTCGCAGGCCTTCGACTCGCACTCGCGCAGGCGTGGCTGTTCCTCGTCGCCGCTGAGCTGATCGCCTCGTCGATGGGACTCGGGTTCCTGCTCACGGACTCGCAGAACAGCGGACGAGTGGACAGGATCATCCTGTCGATCGTCCTGCTCGCGCTCCTCGGGACGATCACCAACGCCCTTCTCGTGCTGGTCGAGAAGTATCTGCTCCGACGGTGGGTGTGACGGTGAGTGAAGCACGACTGCACGAGACCCGCACATACCCGGCGCCCGCAGGGTTCGCCTCGACGGCGAACGTGACCGCCGAGGCCTATGCGCGAGCCGCCGCCGATCCGACCCTCTTCTGGGAGAAGGCGGCCGCGCGGCTCGACTGGGCCGAGCCCTGGCATACGGCTCACGAATGGGATCCGCCCGTGGGGGATGCCGTTCCGGCCGCGCGATGGTTCGTCGGCGGACGGCTCAATGTCGCGTACAACTGCGTCGACCGCCACGTCGAGGCCGGCCGCGGTGACAAGGTCGCGCTGCACTTCGAGGGCGAGCCGGGCGACCGCATCGCCGTGACCTACTCCGACCTCCAGAACAGGGTGTCGCGCGCGGCGAATGCGCTGATCGCACTCGGCATCCGGCCGGGCGACCGCGTCGTGGTCTATCTCCCCGTGCTGGTCGAGACGGTCGTCATCACGCTCGCCTGTGCGCGCATCGGCGCCGTGCACTCGCTCGTGTTCGGCGGGTTCTCCGCCGAGGCGGTGCGATTCCGGCTCGCCGACACCGGTGCCAAGCTGCTCGTCACGAGTGACGGCCAGTTCCGCCGCGGCACCGCGACCGAGGTCAAGTCCACCGCCGATGTCGCGGCCGCCGACCTCCCCGACCTCGAGCACGTCCTCGTGCTCCGCCGCACCGGGCAGGACGTGCCCTGGACCGAGGGACGCGACGTGTGGTGGCACGACGTCGTCGACACCGCCTCCTCAGAGCATGAGCCTCAGGCGTTCGATGCCGAGCATCCGCTCTTCATCATCTACACGTCGGGCACGACGGGGAAGCCGAAGGGGCTCGTCCACACGTCCGGCGGGTACCTCACGCACGCGAGTTGGGCGCACTGGGCCCACTTCGACGCGAAGCCCGATGACGTGCACTGGTGCACGGCGGATCTCGCCTGGGTGACCGCCCATACGTACGAGATCTACGGTCCGCTCTCGAACGGGCTGACGCAGGTCATCTACGAGGGCACGCCGGACACGCCGAGCCGCGAGCGACATCTCGAGATCATCGAGCGCTACGGAGTCACCGTCTACTACACCGCGCCCACGCTCATCCGCACCTTCATGACCTGGTTCGGCGCCGATCTGCCGGAGGGGCACGACCTGTCGTCGCTTCGCCTGCTGGGCACGGTCGGTGAGGCGATCAACCCCGAGGCGTGGATCTGGTTCCGCCGGAACTTCGGGCGCGACGAGCTCCCGGTGATCGACACCTGGTGGCAGTCCGAGACCGGGGCGGCGATGATCGCACCGCTTCCCGGCGTCACGACGCTCAAGCCCGGATCGGCGTCCGTGCCCCTGCCGGGCATCGACGCGACGGTCGTCGACGCGAACGGCGATGAGGTGGCGCCGGGAAGATCCGGCACGCTCGTCGTGCGCCGTCCGTGGCCGGGGATGGCGCGGACCGTGTGGGGCAACCCGCAGCGCTACCGCGACGCGTATTGGTCGGCGTATGCCGGACGCGGTGAGCACGGCGGATACTACGTCGCCGGTGACGGGGCGACCCGAGACGCCGACGGGTACATCTGGATCCTCGGTCGACTCGACGATGTCGTGAACGTGTCGGGACACCGCCTCTCGACGATCGAGATCGAATCCGCCCTCGTGGCGCATGACACGGTCGGCGAGGCGGGCACCGCCGGCGTGGCCGATGCGGTCACCGGGCAGGCCGTGGTCGCATTCGTCACCGCATCCGGACGCTCTGAGGTCTCGACCAGCGAGCTCCGAGGTCAGGTCGCCACCGCCATCGGCCCTGTCGCCAAGCCGAAGCACATCGTCGTGGTGCCCGATCTGCCGAAGACCCGTTCGGGCAAGATCATGCGGCGGCTGCTGGCACAGCTCTGGGAAGCTGAGCAGGACCGACGAGCTGGACGCGCACCCGCGCCGCTCGGAGACACGACATCGCTGCAGAACCCGTGGGCCGTCGACGACATCGCCGCCGTGCTCGAGAACGCTGAACTGAGGACACCATGACGGAAGAACATCGCTTCGGATTCCGGACGAGGGCGCTGCACGCCGGCGGTACCCCCGATGCCGCCACGGGCGCCCGCGCGGTGCCGATCTACCAGACGACCTCGTTCGTCTTCGAGGATGCGGCGGATGCGGGCAACCTCTTCGCTCTGCAGAAGTACGGCAACATCTACTCCCGCATCGGCAACCCCACCGTCGCCGCACTCGAGGAGCGCCTCGCCTCGCTCGAGGGCGGGATCGGTGCCGTCGCCACCGCGTCGGGCATGAGCGCGGAGTTCATCACGTTCGCGGCGCTCGTCGGAGCGGGTGACCATGTGGTGGCCTCCGCCCAGCTGTACGGCGGCACGGTGACGCAGCTCGATGTGACGCTGCGCCGCTTCGGCGTCGAGACGACGTTCGTCGCCTCCACCGACCCTGCCGACTACGCAGCCGCGATCCGCCCCGAGACCAAGGTCGTCTACGTCGAGATGATCGGCAACCCGTCGGGCGAGATCGCCGATATCGAGGGGCTGGCCGAGGTCGCGCACGCGGCAGGGGTTCCTCTCGTGGTCGACGCGACCCTGGCCACGCCGTATCTCGCGCGTCCCCTCGAACACGGTGCCGACATCGTCATCCACTCGGTGACGAAGTTCCTCGGCGGCCACGGCACCACGCTCGGTGGCGTCGTGATCGAGAAGGGCACGTTCGACTGGGGCAGCGGACGGTTCCCGCAGATGACCGAGCCGGTCGAGTCCTACGGCGGCATCAAGTGGTGGGACAACTTCGGCGAGTACGGGTTCCTCACCAAGCTCCGTACCGAGCAGCTGCGCGACATCGGACCGGCGCTGAGCCCTCAGTCGGCGTTCAATCTGCTGCAGGGCATCGAGACGCTGCCGCAGCGCATCGACGCGCATCTCGCGAACGCCCGCATCGTCGCGGACTGGTTGGACTCCGATCCTCGCGTCGACTACGTGACCTGGGCGGGACTCGCAGGCCATCCTCACCATGAGCGAGCCGCGAAGTATCTGCCGCTCGGTCCGGGGTCAGTATTCGCCTTCGGCGTCAAGGCCGATGACGGGCGCGCGGCGGGGGAGAAGCTCATCGAGAACCTGCAGCTCGCTTCGCATCTGGCGAACATCGGGGACGCGAGGACGCTCGTCATCCATCCGGCATCCACGACCCACCGCCAGCTCACCGAGGCTCAGCTCGCGGCGGCCGGTGTTCGCCCCGACCTGATCCGCATCTCGGTCGGCCTCGAAGACGCCGATGACATCATCTGGGACCTCGACCAGGCCCTGACGACCGCGACGGGAGCGAACCGATGAGCTCGACGGATACGGGATCCACGGCATCCTGCGCCATTCCTGCGCCCACCGAGGCCGCGGCCTGCGAGCTGCCCGGTGCTGCTCCGGCGGTTCCGGGGCGGACGTGGATCGGCCCCGGCCAGCAGTCGCGGTTCGCGTTGCTTCGGCGCTCCACCTCCGTCGCCATCGTGGGAGCATCGAACAACCCGGCCCGAGCGTCGTACTTCGTCGGCACCTACCTGCTGTCGAGTTCGTCGTACGACGTCTACTTCGTCAATCCGCGCGAGACCGAGATCCTCGGGCAGCCGGTCTACGCGTCGCTCGCGGACCTTCCCGTGGTCCCCGACATCGTCGACGTCTTCCGCAGGCACGATGACCTGCCGGGCGTCGCGCAGGAGGCCGTCGACGTCGGCGCTCGTGCACTGTGGCTGCAGCTCGGATCGTGGAACGAGGATGCCGCTGCCGTCGCCGAGGCCGCGGGGCTCTCCGTCGTCATGGATCGATGCATCAAGATCGAGCATGCGCGGTTCCACGGTGGACTGCACCTCGCCGGATTCGACACCGGAGTGATCAGCTCGCGTCGGCAGCTGCTCGGCCGCTGAGCCTCCGCATCGCGGAAGCCTAGACTGGCGGGATGCCACTCATCGCGCTCACCGGCGGCATCGCGTCGGGGAAGTCGACCATCGCACGACGACTCGCCGAGCACGGGGCCACCATCGTGGATGCCGATCAGATCGTCCGCGATGTCCAGGCTCCGGGATCGCCCGTGCTCGCAGCGATCGCCTCGACGTTCGGCGCCGAGGTCATCGCGCCTGACGGCTCACTCGATCGGGCGGCCCTCGGCGCCGTCGTGTTCGCCGATAAGGACAAGCTCGGTCAACTGAACGCGATCGTGCATCCGGCGGTCCGCGCCGAATCGCAGCGACGCTTCGACGACGCGGGGCACCGTGATCCGCAGTCCGTGGTCGTGTACGACGTGCCGCTGCTCGTCGAGGCCAGGGTCGACGACCCCTGGGACCTGATCGTCGTCGCGCATGCGCCGGCCGACATCAGGAGGCGGCGACTCGTCGACCTGCGCGGGATGACCGACGCGGAAGCCGCGGGACGGATCGACGCCCAGGTGTCGGACGAGAAGCGGCTCGCCATCGCGGACGAGGTCATCGACACGTCCGGTTCGATCGAGGAGACGCTCGAGCAGACGGATGCTCTGTGGGAGCGGATCACGTCGCGGTGACGTTCTCCGGTCACGCGCCCGGCTCTCCTGAGTACCGACGGCTGATCGCCGGACTCTTCTTCGCAGGCATCGCGACCTTCGCGCAGCTCTACTCGCCGCAGGCCGTCCTGCCGGCGTTGTCGATCGACCTCGGCATCGCGCCGGCGTCGGCGGCACTCGCCGTGTCTGCGGCGACGCTCGGACTCGCTGCAGCCGTGATCCCGTGGTCTATGGTCGCGGATCGCCTCGGACGCGTGCAGGCCATGGCGATCGGCATCCTCACCGCGACGGCGCTCGGTCTCATCGCGCCGCTGAGCACGGGCCTGGAGATGCTGCTCGCGCTGCGGCTTCTCGAGGGGATGGCCCTCGGCGCGGTCCCGGCAGTGGCACTCGCCTACCTGAGCGAGGAGATACGTGCTCGCAACGAGGCGACCGCGGCGGGCAGCTACATCGCGGGCACGACGGTGGGGGGACTCCTCGGACGTATCGTGTCGGGAATCGTCGGTGAGCAGATCGGCTGGCGTGCCGGGATGTGGACGGTGGCGGCCGTGTGCGCCCTCGCGGCCGTGCTGTTCGTGTGGCTCGCGCCCCGGGCTCGAGGCTTCGTCCCGGGTAGACACCGCGAACACGCCGCAACCGGAATGCTGACCCGATTGCTGACGCCGCTGCGCTCGGCCACGCAGCTCGCGCTCTACGCTCAGGGCTTCCTTCTCATGGGCGCGTTCGTGGCGGTGTACAACTATCTCGGCTTCCATCTCGTCGAGCCGCCCTTCGCGCTTCCCGTCTGGCTCGTGACGCTGCTGTTCCTGGCCTACCTCGCCGGGACCGTGTCATCGCCCTGGGCGGGAGTGCTGGCCTCTCGGCTGGGGCGATTCCCGGTGCTGCTGGGATCGATCGCCGTGATGTCGGCGGGCGCGATGGCGATGCTCGCTCCCGTGACCCTCGTGGTGCTCGCCGGCCTCCTGCTCTTCACCGGGGGCTTCTTCGGGGCGCACGCGGTGGCGTCCGGCTGGGTGCCGGCTGCGGCCGATCCGGATCACCGGGCCCAGGCCTCCT
>NZ_DALZXX010000008.1:0-55011 GCF_031988965.1 Microbacterium sp. | reverse complement strand
CTTCCCGGTGCTCGTGCTCGATGAGCCGACGGCGGGCGTCGACCCCGAGGCATCCGATGCTCTGCTGAGCGATCTGCTGCAGGCGGCGGGGGAGCAGTCGGTGCTGCTCATCTCGCACGTCGCCCCGCCGGCGGGGACCGTCGACCGGGTCGTGCGGCTCGAGGCCGGGCGGACGGTCTCGGAGTAGACGGGCGACGTCAGACGCTGAGGTCGGCGCGGGGCTCCATGACGATGCCCTGGGCCTCGAACACCCGGCGGCGCTCTTCGATGCGGCGGTGCAGTTCGACCTGTGCGTCATCGACCAGCTGAGGATCGAGATCGACCGTCGCGGGGTGCGGGTCGCCGTGATTGGCCGCGATGTAAGCGTCGAGCTCGGGGCCTGAGGTCCACGACGTGATCAGCGCGTAGCGCGGGGCTACGCCCCGGTGCCAGACCGCATGCCAGAAGCGCTGGGTGTCGACGATGATGCGCGACCCCTCGCGCAGCGGCAGGCGGATCTCGGTCGCCGGGTCGAACCGGTCCGAGCGCAGGAGCAGCAGCGAGTCGGAGTCGTCGGACAGGTTGTAGTACCCGCGCACGACCCAACCGGTGCCGTCGTCGTTGAGGCGGTTGTTGTCGTCCTGGTGCAGGTTGTAGACGGCATCCGCGTACTCGTTCGGCTGCAGTTCGATCACGCGGCAACGACCGACGCCGACACCCGGTTCGAGGGCCCGGCGCTGCAGAGTCGGAGCGATCGCGACCTGCGAGTCGACCCACACGCCGTCCTTGTCGGTGCGGGGCGGGGTGTGGTTCCAGAAGCCGTTGCACTCGATCTGACCGGCATAGCTCGCGAGGGGAGCGAAGCGCGTGACGCCGGACGAGCGCCAGCCGATGTACTCGAGATCGAGCCACTCGGCGGGGTCGGATGCCTGATCGTGATCGTCGAGGACGACGTATCCGGTCTCGGCCAGCGCCTCCGATGTGATGAAGCCCATTGCGTCCCCTCCGTGCCTCGACTCCGCGGCTCATCCGCGTAGGATGCCTTAGGCCATCCTAACCAGGACGCTTCGTCGCGCCCCGATCGGCCACCGGAGAAAAGTGTGCTCGCCCGCGGGAAGATGCGCGCGTCTGCTCGATTCGCGCCGCGGGCCTCGGTGTCGTAAGCTAGTCCGCGGTGACGTGTCCGAGCGGCCGAAGGTGCAACTCTCGAAAAGTTGTGTAGGGTAACCCCCTACCGTGGGTTCAAATCCCACCGTCACCGCCATGGAAACCCCCGAGAAATCGGGGGTTTTTCCGTATCCGGGGTGGGGTGTGGTGCATTCGCGGTGCAGATTCCGGCGGGCTGGTAATTGCACTCTCTGCGTGCGTTCTCAACGCGATAGTGCGCTCTGAGTTCAGATCCCCCGTCACCGCCAGCAGCAGGGCCGTGACTCCATTGGAACACTGCGGGCCCCCGATGGGGAGCGGTCACCGCAGTAACGCGGCGGTAACGCGAGTTTGGCTGCGCTCGAGGTCCTGTCTTCGCAATACGCCCTCTCGATCCTGGTCGCAGCGGGAAAGTAGACTCTGCCCATCGTCTCAGTGCAGGCTCAGGTACTCCTCGAGCGTCTCCGGATTCGCGGTGAGCAACGGCGGGTGCACAGCCTCTCCGGGGAACTCGCTGGCCTCGAAGAACCAGCGCCTCGATGCGGGCATGCCCCACAGCTGTGCGCGCTGCGGGTTGCTGACGTCCCAGCGGATCGGTGGCGTCTCGAGGTCGATGAACTGGTAGTGCGTGGTGAAGAGCTCGATGCGGTGCTGGTCGGGATCGCGCACGTAGAGGAAGAGCGCGTTACTCAGGCCATGTCGACCCGGCCCACGGTCGATCTCGCGGCCCAGACCGACCGCACCGCAGACGTCGGCCGCATGCAGCAGCGCCGAGGCATCCGGCACCGTGTAGGCGAAGTGGTGCAGGCGGGGGCCACGACCGTTCGTGAACACGAGGTCGTGGGTGTTGCCCTTGACCTCGAGCCACGTGCCCCAGAGCTCGTCCGTTCCGTCGGCTGCCGTGTACTCGGCCATCCTCATGCCGAGGCCGGCCCAGAAGTCGGTCGCGGCCTGCACATCGTGGGTCACCACCTGGAAGTGATCCAGACGTTGCGGGGATGCCGCGCGGAACTCGTCGAACTTCTGCATCTTGCGCTCCACCACGTCCATCGAGCTGGTGAGCTCGATGTGCGTGCCGACGCCGTCACGGAACCGCAGCGTTGGCCCCTGGTGGGGCACCTCGACGCGTTCGTGCTCTACCCCGGCGGCCGCGAAGTGCCGCTCGGCGGCGGCGATGTCGTCGTCGGTGCGCACCCGCAATCCGACGTGCAGCGCTTCGGGCTGCTCGGCCCGGACGAGCACCAGACTGTGGTGCGCCGCCTCTTCGAGGCCGCGTAGGTAGATCGCATCGTCGGCCTCTTCAGTGACGACGAGGCCGATCACGTCGCGATAGAAGTCGCGGCTGACTTCGAGGTCGGTCACTGCGAGCGACACGTGGCTCGCCCTGGTGAGGACGAACGGCGGAGTGTCGTTGGTGGTGGGGAGCATGGATCCTCCTTGATCGGATGCTGCAGGAGCCGAGCGTCAGCGCATCGCGGCGCGGAACGCGGTGCCGTAGTCGTTGCCGTTCGGCAGACGCAGCGTGGTGTGTACGTGGAATCGAGCCGGCAGGCGATTGCTGAGCCAGACGCCGGCATGATGATCGAGCTCGGCGAGCACCACCGGGCTCTGGATGCGGAAGTAGAAGGGCTGAGTGCCGTCGGTGGCGCCGTACCAACTGAACCGGGTGACGTCTCGGTGCGCGTCGATCTCCGCGAGCGTCAGGGCGAGTTGCTCTTCGGGGAGCAGCCGGTGGAAGTCTTCGACGATCGATCGCAGCAGGTTCCACTGGGCATCCGTCAGGTCGGATGCCTGGATGCCCTCGTATGGGACGATGCGGTTGTCGCGGAACGCGCCGGCGACGTGCCGTTCGTCGGCCGGATGAAGCCGACCCTCCGGCATGGCAGGGTCGAGCACCGAGGCGTATACGATCGCTGCGTCGCGCTGCTCCTGTGACAGCGATGCGGCGAGGTCGAGAGCATCCCGCTCGCGTGCATCGAACAGGGGACGGCGGTCGTCATCGCTGAGTGCCGGTTCGCCGCCCAGGAAGACCGGGGCGATGACCTGTCTCGCTCCCGCGAACACCGAGTGCACCGCGACGTGGTGGCCGAACAGCTGCCACCCCCACGGCCCTGCCCCCGGCTCGCCGTAGAGCGCGAACCAGTAGCTGCGGTCGTTCATGATCCGGGGCAGGTCGACCAGTTCGCCGAGGTATCCGTTGAGCCCCATCGTCTCCCGCACTCGGGCATAGCCCTCGACGCTGAGCGACGCCTCGACCACCGCGAGCGCGGCCTCGACGACCTCATCCTTCTGGTGGTCCAGGCGGAGCCCGGTGCGGAAGAAGACGAATTCGGGATTGCTCCAGCTACGCCACTCGGGTGCGTCGATCGGATACCGCACGGCCGCACGCTCCGCGGGGGAGAGGGAGGCCAGCAGAGCGGATGCCGACTCTGCCGCGGCGGAGCCCGCCGCCGGTCCGTCGTCCAGATGCCACACGTCCTGCACCGTGCCATCGCTGGTGACGCCGACGAAAGGCTCCTCGTACAGTCCCTTCCAGTGGTTCAGCAGCTCGCGCAGGAACGGCGCCTGATACCGGTCAGCGGTGAACTCCTCGTAGTCCATGCCTCGCACGTCGGCCAGAGTCGGGTCGTCGAGGGGGATCAGATACTCCCGGAACGACGAGGCGTCGAGCTCGACGGCCTCCTCCCGCCCGGCGACCCGGTCGCTCGAGAAGAAACCGTCGATGTCGTTCTGCTGGGCGTGCGAGGTCATGTCAGATGGGCAGATTGAACAGTCGCTTGGCGTTGCCCGAGAGCACGAGCTCGCGGTCGGCGTCGCTGATCTCGAGCTCGTTCTTGACGAACTCGACGCCCTGGCCCATCCAGCTGTAGAACACGGGAAACGACGAGCCGAACAGGTAGTGGTCGGCGCCGTTGATCTTCAGCGCCGCCTCGACCTGGTCCTTGCCCCACGAGTGGGGGTGGGTCATGTCGAAGAAGATGTTCTCGTCGAGGTACTGGGTGATCTTCGCGCCGCCGGTCGGGTCGAGGCGCTGCATGGCCTCGGGCTTGTTCGTGGCGTGCGGGGTGAGCAGGGCGGTGTTCGCGAACCAGTTGCCGCCCATCATGGTGTGGATGAAGCGCAGTCCGGGCATCCGGTCGAACATGCCGCTGAAGAGCTCGCGGCCGACGGCGATGCCCTGGTCGATGATGCGCCCGTACTCGCGCCGCAGGTTGGTGTAGTCGATGACCGACTTGTATTCGACGGGGAGCGGAGTGTGGTGGACGATGACGGGGATGTCGAGCTTCTCGATGACCTTGAGGTACGGCTCGAAGACCTCGTCATCGAGGTAGAGCTGACCGTAGTGGCAGGCGAGCTGCACACCGACGGCCCCGAGCTCCTTCACGCTGCGCTCGAGTTCGTAGATGTTCTCCCTGCCGCCCCACGGCGGCACGCACGCGGTAGCGAACAGGCGTCCGCCGGAGCGACTGACGATGTCGGCGGCGTTGTCGTTCACGGCCTTGCAGGTCTCGAGCCCGAGCCACTCCTGCCAGACGGGCACGCGCATGATGCCGTAGTCGACACCCGCCTCGTCCATCGCCGCGAGCTTGGCGTCGGCCGAGTAGTCGCCCTCGACGTAGTTGAGGTTCTGGAATCCGGCCGGCTTCTCGAGGATGAGCTGCTTCTTGCCGCTGTCCATCGTGATTACGCGTGCGATCTCGCCGAAGCCGCGCGGCGCCGAGTCGAGGAACCCACGCAGGATCTTCTCGTTCGTGAAGAGATCCTCGGGGAGGTGATGGATGTTGATGTCGACGACGGTCATTGTCGGCTCCTGCTTTCCTGCGCGGTCTCGGACTCTCCGCGTCACTTCTCACGATAGGCAGAAGCGGGCGTCGGGAGATCCCCCCGATCGTGCACAGTTATGTTGCACGCGCTGGCATATACCGGCGGATGCCCCCGTGGTTATGGTGAACGGGTTCCGGGTCGCCGACTCCCGATCGGCCGGACCCGCATTCATCTGAGGAGGCAAAGGTGCCACGCAAGAGTGCAGTACTGAAGACGGCCGCGGTGTTCGCGGTCGCCGGCCTGATGTTGGCCGGTTGTTCGGCAGAGGCGCCGGACGACTCCGACAGTTCGACCGGAACGACCGCGGATGCCACGCTCCGTGTCAACTTCGGCCAGTTCCCCGAGAGCTGGGCGCCGGGTCAGGAGCTCGAGGGCGGTGTGCTCCGGATCCCTTACGAGACACTGCTGGCTCCGGGTGACGACGGGATCCCGACGGGGTTTCTCGCCACCGACTACGAGCTCACCGATGATGCCCTCACCCTGACGCTGCGAGAGGGAGTGACGTTCCACGACGGGACCCCGTTCGACGCTGAGGCCGTCAAGGCGAACGTCGAGTACGTGAAGTCGGGAGCGACCGCCTATGCGGGCTCGTTCCAGACGGTCGACTCGGTCGACGTCGTCGACGAGTACACGGTGCGACTCAACCTCTCCAGCCCCAACCCCTCGCTGCCGACCACCCTGACCACCCGCGCCCTGCCGATCGCGAGCCCCACGGCGATCGCCGACGGCTCGATCGCTCAGACCCCGGTCGGCACATCGCCGTGGGCTTACGACGACGCGAAGTCGATCGTCGGCACCAAGATGTTCTTCGCGGCGTTCGACGAGTACTGGGGAGACAAGCCCGGTTTCGCGAACGTCGAGCTCTACGCGATCGACGAAGCGGAATCGTCCGCGGCCGCTCTCCTCGCCGGCGATCTCGACCTCACCGATACCGAGGTCACCTCGCTGCCGCGCTTCGACGGCTCGGACGTCGATTCGCTGCAGTATCCGGCGATCCGCAACAACCTCTTCTTCTTCGATCGTGGCCCCGGAGGCGTCTTCGAAGACGTCGCTCTGCGCCAGGCCGTCTGCTACGCAATCGATATCGACCAGATGATCAAGGTCGAGGGGGAGGGCGAGGCCGCGACTCAGCACTTCGCCGAAGGCGAGATCGGCTACAACCCCGCCATCGAGGGGTACCCCACCGACCTCGAGAGGGCGCAGGAGCTGTATGCCGAGGCCGGAAGCCCCTCGGTCGCCGTCGAGATGGCCGCCGCTCCCTACAACAACACGCAGATCGAGGTCTACATGACTCAAGCGGCCGAGATCGGCGACTTCCGTGTCACCGTGACCACTCTGCCGCCGCCCCAGTACAACGGCGAGTGGAACAGCGGCAAGTACCCGCTCGGGCTCTCCAGCAACGACGAGCTGACCGCGTTCGAGTGGTACAGCGCGTGGTTCGCGGCTGATGCGCCCGGCAACCCGTCAGGGATCGAGAGTGACGAGCTCAAGGCAGCGGCGGATGCTGCGATCGCGGCGGGCGGATCCGAAGAGGCGGCCGATCTCTGGGCCCAGGTGACGAAGATCATCGCCGACGAGGCGCTGACCTGCGCCCATCTGCGGGGAGTCGAGACGCTCGCCTGGAACACCACCACGGTGTCGGGGGTCGATGCCCCGGCCGAGCCGTGGGAGCCGAAGTCGGTCAACTACCGCGATCTGACCCCGGCCTCCTGAGGCAGAGACGCACGTGACGATGTCGATCCACCCGCCCGGACGAGCTGAGAGGGGAACCCGCTGATGGTCAAGCTCATCCTCTCCCGGCTCGTCCTGGCGGTGCCCCAGCTGATCCTGCTGTCGCTGTTCGTGTTCCTGCTGACGTACCTGGTACCCGGCAGCCCTGCGGCCGCGGTGCTCGGCGCCTCGGCGACACCCGAGAGCATCGCGCGGCTCGAGGCTCAGCTGGGGCTGGATCGGCCCTTCTTCGAGCGACTCGGCGAATACTACGCCGGCCTCTTCCAGGGCGACTTCGGCAACTCGTTCAGCTCCGGGCGCCCTGTGGCCGAGCTGTTCGCCGAGCGGATCCCTGCGACGATGTCGCTCATGATCGGCGGACTCATCGTGGCCGTCGTGCTCGGCCTCGTGCTCGGCCTCGTGGGCGGCACGAAGCCGGGTTCGATCCGTGACCGCATCGCCACCGCGGTCACGAGCGTCACGATGTCGGTGCCGGAGTTCTGGATCGGCATCGTGCTCATGCTCGTCTTCGCCGTACAGCTCCGACTCGTACCGGTGATCGCCTATGTGCCGATCGGCGCCGACCCCGCCGCCTGGGCACGAGGACTCATCCTCCCCTCGATCGCGCTGGGCATCGCAGGCGCGGCACTGATCGCCAGGCAGACCAGGACGGCGATGGCCGAGACCCTGTCGGCACGCTATGTGAACACTCTCGTCGCCGCCGGCGTCTCCCGCCCGAGGATGATCTTCCACTACGGCTTCAAGAACGCCCTCGTGCCCATCCTCGCCTCCACCGGCATCACGGTGAGCATCATGCTCGGCGCCAGTTTCGCGATCGAGAAGGTCTTCGCGTTCCCCGGCATCGGCTCGCTCATCATCCGCAGCGTCACAGCCAAGGACTTCGCGGTCATCCAGGGCGGAGTGCTCCTGGTCGCCACGATGGTGATCATCGTCAACCTGATCCTCGACATCAGCTACGGGCTGATCGACCCGAAATCGCGGCCCCAATGATCGACACCTTCACCACCACAGTCCAGGCTGCGCCCCGCGAGCAGAAGCACGCCACGAATCTCGGTCGGGTGCTCTCCCGTCTGCGTCGGCAACCGGGCACGATCGTCGCGGCCGCCTTCATCGTGCTGCTCGTCGTCGTGGCTCTCACCGCCCCCTGGATCGCGCCCTACGACCCGAACCAGGCGCACTTCGACAACGTGCTGCAGGCACCCGACGCGCAGTTCCTGCTCGGCACCGACGACCTCGGCCAAGACCAGCTCAGCCGCCTCATCTACGGCGCCCGCATCGTTCTGCTCGTGGCACTCGGAGCCGTACTGATCGCGATCGTCATCGGGGTGCCGCTCGGCCTCGTCTTCGGGTTCAACGGCGGCTGGTGGGACAGGATCGGCATGCGCTTCGTCGACATGGCGCAGTCCCTGCCCGGGATGCTCATCGGCATCACCGTGATCACGATCCTCGGCCGCAACATGTTCGTCCTCATGCTGGCGATCGGTCTGATCTTCTCGATGGCGTTCGCCCGCATGACCAGAGCGACCGTGCTCACCGAGCGCCGCAAGCTCTACGTCGAGGCCGGGGAGGTCGTGGGGCTGCGGCGCGACCAGATCATCTTCGGACAGGTCCTCCCCAACCTCACCGGCGGCATCATCACGCAGGCCGCCGTGTTCCTGGGGTCGGCGATCATGATCGAGTCGGCGATGAGCTTCCTCGGCATCGGACTCGACAAGAGCACCCCCACATGGGGATCGATGCTGAGCCTCGCCGTCGAGAAGCAGAACGTCGCGCCGTTCCTCACCTGGCCGCCAGGGATCGCGATCATCGTGACCGTGCTCGCGTTCAGCGTGTTCGGCGACGGTCTGAATGATGCTCTGATCGGCGAGCGCCGTCGGCTTCCCCGGATCGGACTCCGCTCCCGTCAGATCGAGGAGAGGCCCGTCGTGCCGACGGACGCGGTACCGATGAAGTCCACGCGCTCCGCGGCGGCATCCGTCTCGCCCCGAGACGCCGCATCAGATGCGATCCTGCACACGAGCGGGGTGACTGTATCGCTCGCACGCCCCGACGGCGAGCAGGTCGAAATCGTCAAGCGAGTGGGTCTCGAGGTCGCCAGGGGTGAGATCGTCGGCCTGCTCGGCGAATCCGGCTCGGGCAAATCCACCTATGCCCGTGCCGTGCTCGGGATGCTCCCCGCCGGAACCTGGCTGTCCGGGGGCTCCATCCGCATCGCCGGCGCAGAGGTCGCCCATCGCCCGGAGCGCGAACTGCGCAGCTTCCGCGGCTCGGTGGTCGGCGCCGTCTTCCAAGACCCGGCGAGCGCCCTCTCTTCCGTTCACACCGTTGGCGCACAGCTCATCGAACCGCTGCGCATCCACAAAGGCATGAGCAGGGTGCAGGCTCGCGACCGCGCTGTCGAACTCCTCGAGCGCGTGGGAGTTCAGCGCGCCGCATCTCGCCTGGACGACTACCCGCACCAGTTCTCCGGGGGCATGGCGCAGCGTGTCGCGATCGCGATGGCGCTCGCCGCAGACCCGCAACTGCTCATCGCCGACGAGGCGACCAGCGCACTCGATGTGACCACGCAGAGTCAGGTGCTCGACCTGATCCTCGATCTGCGGGACGAGTACGGCATGGGAGTGCTCATGATCACGCACAGCCTCGGAGTCGTCGCCGAGACGTGCGACAGGGCTGCGGTGATGTATCGCGGACGAATCGTCGAGGACGCCCCCGTCGCCGAGCTGTTCGATGCCCCGAGGCACCGGTACACCCGGGCACTGCTCGAGGCGAATCCGATGGCATCGGGTGGCAGTGGGCGACTTTCGGTGATCGAGGGCTCGCTTCGGGCCGAGATCGATGCCGACATCGACGCATTGGATCGCCAGGATGCCCTCGCCAAGGAGGTCGTGAGATGAGCGCGCTGCTCGAGGTGCGCGATCTGTCCGTCGGATACGACGTTTCCCACGGGGGCTTCGGGCGCCGCTCGGTCGTGCCGGCGATCGAGGGGGTGAGTTTCGACATCCACCCCGGGGAGACGCTCGCATTCGTCGGGGAGTCGGGCTCCGGCAAGAGTACGACGGGTCGCGCAATCCTCCGGCTGGTGCCGACGCTCGCCGGCAGCATCCGGTTCGCCGGACAGGATCTCGCGGCGTGGGGTTCTCGCACACCGCTCTCGTATCGGCGAGACGTGCAGGCCGTGTTCCAGGATCCGAGTGCCTCTCTGAACCCGCGTCAGCTGGTGTCCCACGCGCTCGACATCGCGCTCGCCCGGCACGGCATGGGCGACCGCGTGGCGCGACGCAAGCGCATGTCCGAGGCGATCGAGATGGTCGGCCTCACCACGGCGCACCTCGACCGTTTTCCCGCAGAGCTCTCGGGCGGACAGCAGCAGCGTGCGGCGATCGCCCGAGCGCTCGTGCTCGAACCGCGTCTCGTGGTGTGCGACGAAGCGGTGAGCGCGCTCGACCTGTCGACCCAGGGGCAGATCATCAACCTGCTCGCAGATCTGCAGCAGCAGACCGGCGTCAGCTACCTCTTCATCGCGCACGATCTCGCGCTGGTGCGGCACATCGCCCACCGCGTCGGGGTGATGAACCGCGGCGAGCTGGTCGAGCTGGCCGACACCGAGCAGCTTTTCGACGACCCGCGCGATCCGTACACACGGCGCCTGCTCGAGGCGACGCCGTCGTCGCACCCGGACGGACGCGACGAACGCCGGGCACGACGCCAGGCCGACCGTGCAGCACTCGCGGGGAGTCCGTCGTGATCACCATCAGAGCGATCGATACACTCGTGACATCGCGCGGCGTCCCCGAGCCCGCGGAAGCCGCACGGGAGGACCGCCGTGGATCGTCTGGTCGTGATGAGGACATTCGCCGCAGTGGCGCGCGCCGCGACATTCAGTGGCGCGGCCGCCGACCTCGGGATATCGCCCTCGATGGTGTCGCGCCACGTCGCGGACCTCGAGGAGCAGGTCGGCGTGCGCCTGGTGAACCGCACACCTCGCTCGGTGTCCGTGACGGCCGCCGGGGTGAAGTATGCGGAGTTCGCGGAGCGGATCCTGCAGGAGATCGACGATACCGACGCGCAGATGTCCGACACCCAGGACTCCGCCGAGGGGCACCTCTCGATCATCAGCCCGAAATGGATCGGGCTGATGGACCTCGGAACCGCCGTCGGAGCCTTCGTCGAGGCGCACCCGAAGATGCGCGTGAGACTGGAACTGGGCGGGATCTCCGATCGGCTCTACGACTTCCTCGACCGCGGGTTCGACGTGGCCTTCCATGCGCGCGACCCACGGGACTCGCGAGTGCGGGTCAGACGCATCTCGGAACTGCCGTTCGTCCTCGCGGCATCGGCGGACTACCTCGACCGGCGCGGCACACCGCACGCGATCGCAGATCTCAACGACCACGATCTACTCAGCCACACGAGCGACCCCGCCTGGCGGTTGGGCGAGGGCGCGGATCTAGTGCACTTCAAGGTGCAGGATCCGATCGTCGCGACCAACGCCTACCTCACCCTGGAGCAGTTGATCGAGTCGGGGCGTGGCATCGGGATCATCCCGCGGCGCTCAGCCCGCCGAGCTCTCGAATCGGGCGCCGTCGTCGAGGTGCTGCCGGAGTTTCCGGTGCAGTCACGCTCGCTCTACGCTGTGCACGGCCCCGGCGGGCAGACACCCGAGCGCGTCAAGGTCTTCCTCGACTTCATGAGCGACTGGTTCCGTCGCACGCGCGTCGACTGACCGAACCATTGGCGCGCTCATCGCGCGCCACCACCCTGCACCCCGCGGCATCGCATCGTGCCGCGGCCCTTCGTCGTACCCTCGCCGCCGTGTTCGGCGAGCAGCAACCCCAGAGATAAGAGGAATCATGTCCGACATCGCGATCATCGGCGCCGGCCCGGGAGGGCTCGTGACCGCGCTTCGCCTGCACCAGCAGGGAATTCGCCCCACGATCTATGAGAGCGTGCCCGAGCTCAAGCCCCTCGGTGTCGGCGTCGACATCAAGACGGTGGGCACGAAGGAGCTCGACGAGCTCGGGCTGCTCGAGGAGTTCCGAGCGATCTCGGTCGACGCCGAGGACTCGATCTTCTACAACCACTTCGGTCAGGAGATCTACGCCGAGAAGTGCGGCGCGCACATGGGCTACCTCCACGAGCAGCGCTTCGTGCACCGCGGCATCCTGCAGATGCTCCTGTTCCGGACGGTGCTCGAGCGCCTCGGTGACGACGCTGTCGTTCTCGGCGCTCGGGTCACCGCATACGCCCAGGATGACGAAGGGGTCACGCTCGATGTCGCCCACCGCGAAGGCCGAACCGAGCAGGTGCGCCACACGGCCGTGATCGCGGCCGACGGGATCAAGTCCGCAGTGCGTCGTCAGATGCACCCGAACCTCGCCGAGCCCGAGTTCTCGGGGATCACCATGTGGCGAGGCACGACGCTGCGCGAACCGTTCCGCGGCGGCCACACGATCCTCCATCTCGGCGATCCGCGGATCTCGACGATGGTCGTCTACCCGATCGCGGAGAACTTCGAAGGCTCTGGGCTCGACCTCATCAACTGGGTGGTCGAGACGAACGGTGAGGCGACGATCGAGGACTGGAACCAGGTCGCCGATCCCGAGCAGATCATCCCCGCCTTCGACACGCTCGAACTGCCCTTCCTCGACGTGCAGCAGCTGATCCGCGACGCCCGTGAGGTGTATCTCTTCCCGCTGATCCGGCACTTCCCTCTCGACACCTGGGTCGACGGCCGCGTGGTGCTGCTCGGAGATGCAGCCCACGCGATGTATCCGCGAGGCGGAAACGGAATCACGCAGGCGATGCTCGACGCCCGGGTCCTCACCGAGAAGCTCGCCGCGCACGAAGACCCCCGCGAGGCGTTCACCGCCTATGACTCGGTGCGGCGGGAGCTCGTCAACCGCATCGCCGACAACATGCGCGGCGAAGGGTACGAGGTGATCCGGCGCATGGTCGCCGAGCGTACTGAAGGCAAGCCGTTCGACGACATCGAAGACGTGCTGCCGCTCGCCGAGGCCGACGGGATCTTCAGCCGGTATCACGCGCTCGTCGGGGCTCCACGGCCGGGATTCGAGGCGGGCGAGGCGACAGGGTTCCGCACGTGGCTGGCTGCGGGAGAAGAGGTCGTCTCATGAGTACGACCGAAGATGTCGACGTGACGGTGCGCGCGGAGATCCTCGCCGTCGAGGAGCGTCGGCAGCGTGCTCTGATCGACGGTGACCTCGAGACTCTGGATGCTCTCTTCGATGAGGATCTCGTGCACATCCACGCGCCCGGGCTGACGCACACCAAGGCGCAGCTGCTCGAGCATGTCGGGACCCGTCGCGCATACCTCGAGATGTCGCGAGGTGAGCTGTCGATCCGAATCGTCGGCGGTGTCGTCATCATGACGGGACCGATCACCAATCGGCTCCGGAACCCCGATGGCTCGGAACGCACACTGAGTGGCGTCGCGACACAGGTGCTCCGCCGCGGAGGCGACGGGGCCTGGCGGTTCGTGAGCTTTCAGATGACGCCGACCGGCGAGCAGGTGTGGGGCTCCCTGCCCAGCGAGACCGCTGCCGCGGAGGCAGAAGCATGAGGCTCGCGCGCTTCCGCACCGACGTCCTCGAGCCGAGACTGGGCCGTGTCGAGGGCGACGAGGTCGTCGACCTCACCCAGGAGTTCGGATCGTCCCTCAGGGCTCTGCTGCCCTCACTGGCAGAGCGAGGGGCAGAGCTCCGGGCAGCGCATGGCCCGCGGCATCCGCTCTCGAGTGTGACTCTGCTCGCGCCGGTCGACGATCCGCAGAAGTACCTCGGGATCGGCATGAACTACGCCAAGCACGCCGAGGAGGCGCGCCTCGCCGGCATCCCGACCCCCACCAGTCAGCTGTGGTTCAACAAGCAGGTCTCGTGCCTGAACGACCCCTACGGCGACGTCGTGAAGCCGACGGTGTCGGACGAATTGGACTACGAGATCGAGCTCGGGGTCGTGATCGGGGTGCCTGCGAAGGACGTCTCGATCGAGGATGCGCGATCGGTGATCGCCGGTTATCTCGTCGCGAACGACGTGTCCGTGCGCGATTGGCTGCAGAAGCTCTCGCCGACGTTCACCCTCGGCAAGTCTTTCGACACGCACGGGCCGATCGGGCCGTGGCTCACCACCGATGACGAGATCCACGACCCACTCGCCCTGCGGATGACGCTGACCGTGAACGGCGAAGTGAGGCAGGAAGCCGACACGAGCGACATGATCTACAACATCTACGAGCAGATCGCCTATCTCAGTTCGGTGATGACGCTGATGCCCGGCGACATCCTCGCCACCGGCACGCCGTCGGGCATCGGCGCTCCCACGGGGAACTTCCTCCGGGTCGGGGACGTCGTGCGTGCGGAGATCGAAGGCCTGGGCGCGATCGAGAACCGAGTCGTGGTGTGACGCGACGGAGAGCCGTGGACCTGCAGGGATTCACGCACGCGAATCCGGTTCCGGCTGCCAGTCGGATCGGCCCGTTTCTCGCCTCGGGCGCCCTCACAGGTCGGGATCCGGTCAGCGGCGAGATGCCACCGTCCCTCGACGAGCAGTGCGTCAACGCGTTCGTGCACGTGCGAGAGCTCATGGCGGCCGCAGGCTCGTCGCCCGACGACATTCTCAAAGTCACGGTCCACCTCGTCGACTACCGCGAGAGGGGCGCGCTCAACCGGGAATGGCTCGCGCTCTTTCCCAATGCCGGCTCCCGCCCGGCCCGTCAGGTGATGAAGGCGGATCTCGACGGAGGTGCCCTGATTCATGTGGACCTGATCGCCGTGCTGTCAGACCGACCGGGCCACTGAGAATCGGGCTTATCAGCGCAGATCGCGCAATATCGCAAGAACTCCTTCGAGGTGACGTCGCGTCGTCGACTCTGCGCGTGCCGGGTCGCGGGCCAGCACGGCATCGATGATGGCGAGGTGCTCGGGGCCGGAGACCTTCGCCCTGCCGGGGGTGAAACCGAGTCGGAACTGATGGCGGGCCGACTGTGCATGAAGGCGCTCGAGGATCTCTGTCGCGGTCCGATGGCCACTGATCCGCTGCACCGTGGCATCGAGCTCGCGATTGAGTGAGCTGTATTGCAAGAGGTCGCCCGACTCGAGGGCATCGCAGATGGCCCGGGGCGAGATCGCGATCGGCGCGGTACCGATCGGCACAGCGTATGCGGCAATCCTCGAAGGCGCCCCCATCACCATCGCCATGCCGGAGGAAGGCGCCGCCGCATACCCGTTCTATCTCGGGCAGACCGCCTCGACTGAGCGGTCCAGCGCGGCGACAGTGTTCGTGAACTGGTTGCTGTCGACCGACGGGCAGACGCTGGCGGCGTCAATCGGCGACTACCCCGTGAACTCGAACGCCCCGACCCCGACCATCGGCGACATCGAGCTCCCCGACGCGGACTCTGGCTTCCTCTACCGTGCGACGCTCGAGGAGTCGCTCGAGAACCTGCAGCCTGATGCCGCGACCTGGATGCAGATCTTCGATTACACCGGCTGAGCGGACGGGAGAAGCGACGCCTCGTCTCGGGGCGTCGCTTCTCCCGTCTCCGACAAACCAGCGGGTGCCCCGTCGGTAGGGGAAGGGAGTAGGCGATGGATGTGACGAGCGAGATCCGCGAGTTCATTCTGGCAGGAGATTTCGCGCCGAATCAGCGACTTGTCGAAGCCGACGTCGCCGAGCAGCTCGGCGCATCGCGCGCGGCGATCCGGGAGGCACTGGGTGTGCTGACGGGCGAGGGGCTCATCGAGCGGGTGCAGAATCGCGGGGCACGGGTGCGAGCGTTCACACTCTCCGAGGCGATCGAGATCGCAGAGGTGCGTCGCGCGCTGGAGTCGCTCTGCGCCGGCAAGGCCGCGGAGCGGGTGACGGATGACGAGATCATCGGGCTGAAGGGCTTGGGGACGTCGATGCAGGATGGTGTGGCCGCGGGCGACGTCCTCACCTACTCGGCCAAGAACCGCGAGTTGCATGCACTCGTCCGGATGATCAGCGCGCAGACCGTCGCTCAGTCACTCATCGAACGCCTGCGCGCACAGAGCGTTCGCGAGCAATTCCGGCTGGCGATGAAACCAGGTCGGCCAGCGGTATCGGTCCACGAGCATCAACGCATCATCGACGCCCTGTGCGCTCGCGACCCGGCGGCGGCGGAAGCGGCGATGTCCGAGCACCTCGACAGCGTGATCGAAGCGATGCGCGACGTCGGCACCGAGCGTCGACGGCCGTGACGCGGGAGTGATCGGCGCGCGCTCCACGGGACGTCCGCGTGGTCTGGTTCTGCTCCTCATGCACGCTGTCTGCGTGCAACTGGTTAGCTATGGACTCCGCCCGGCTATCTCATACGAGATCCTGGAGCTCGGCCTGGACGGTTCGTGGCTCGGCATCGCGGCCACCACGTTCGCGCTCCCCCCGCTCATCCTCGCCCTCCCGTCGGGGCGCATCGTCGACCGACTCGGTGAGCGCGGCATGCTCGTCGCGGGCGGCGCCGTGCTCTTCGCCGCAGCGGTCGTGGCGTTGTGTTTCGCGGAATCGGCTGGGGGGCTCATCGTCGCTACAGCTCTGCTCGGCCTCGGAGTGCTGTTCTCCGTGGTCGGGGAGCAGAGCTGGGTGATGCGCGCGGCGCCCTCCGGTCGCCTGGATTCCGCATTCGGCCTGTACACCTTCGCCACGTCCGCGGGCCAGATGCTCGGCCCGTTCCTGCTTCTCCTGCCGTCTTCGTCGGCTTCCCCAGCCCTGAGTCTCGTGGCTACAGCCACCAGCGCGCTGTCGTTGCTCGCAGTGGGGCTCGCTTTCGGCATTCGCTCCGCGACTATCGATGGGGGAGTGGATGCTGACCGCGTCGAAGGCGCAGGCATCGTCGCGTTGCTTCGCCGGCCCGGTGTGCCTTCGGCTCTGATCACCAGCAGCGTCGTGCTGACATCGCTCGACATCGTGATCGCGTACCTGCCGTTGCTTGCCTCGGAGCGCGACTTCGGTGCCGCGTGGGTGAGCTCGTTCCTTGTGGCCAGGGGAGCAGCCACGATGCTGTCGCGCCTCTGTCTCGGGGTGCTCACTCGTGGTGTGGGGCGCCGCGCCGTCCTGATCGCCGGCGGTGCGATGGCCGGAGCGGCCTTGGCCGTGCTCGCGCTCGATGTCCCTCCTCTCTTGCTCGTCGTGGGTGGAGCCCTTTACGGCTTGGCCGCGGGGACCGTTCAGCCGCTCACGATGTCGTGGATGACGCTCGTGACCACTCCAGGCCAAAGGGGCATGGCAGCCTCCTTGCGGCTGGTCGGCAATCGAGTGGGTCAGACGGTGATCCCGCTCGCTGTTGCAGGGATATCCACCGGCGCAGGCGCAGCTGGCGTCTTCGTGGTGATGGGAGCCGCGCTCCTCGTCTCCGCAGTGCTTTCGCGATCAGCGCCGAACGACCCCAAAGGTGAGTCCGGATGAACCGCGCGAACAACCCCACCCCGAGGTGGTGACGCCGTCGACATACGCGTCCTCTTCACATCCACAGGATGCTCTTAGCAACGGTGAAGGGAACGCCCCCATGCTGATTGTTCGATACCCACCGGCGGCCCCTCGGAGCGCGGTGTTCCAGCTCCGCGTCGCGGGAGATGACGGGGAGGCCACTCCAACCTTCACCGGTGTGGACGCGTAGCACGAGCCGGGATGGGCGCTCACCCGAAGAGCGCTCATCCCTCACCGCCCACCAACATCACCGCGGCACTAGAAGCTTGCTCTTGAAACCGGAAAGCTAGACATATGACGACCCCCGCCTCTCGGCCCGCGCCCCTCACTCGCCCTGACGGGTCCCGCATCCGTGCGCTGGTGGTGGATGATGAAGCGAATCTCAGTGAGCTGTTGCGTATGGCGATGGGGAACGAGGGGTGGGATGCTCGCGCCGCCACCAACGGGCAGGAGGCTCTGAACGTCATTCGCGAGTTCGCCCCAGACCTCCTCGTGCTCGACATCATGATGCCGGGGATGGATGGCATGGAAGTGCTCAAGCGGGTGCGCGCGACGGGGAACGACGTGCCGGTTCTCTTTCTCACGGCGAAGGATGCCGTCGAAGACCGTATCGCGGGCATCTCTGCCGGCGGCGACGATTACGTCACCAAGCCGTTCAATCTTGAAGAAGTCATCGCGCGCCTGCGCGGTATGGCACGTCGCCACGTGGCCGCGCCCACAGACGCTGACTCCCGGCTTCGAGTCGCGGACTTGACGCTCGATGAAGAGACGTACGAGGTGGAGCGCGCAGGCACGATGGTGAAACTCACCGCCAAGGAGTTCGAGTTGCTGAGGTATCTGATGCTGAATCCCCGTCGCGTTCTCAGCAAGGCTCAGATTCTCGACCAGGTGTGGAGCTACGATTTCGGCGGCAACGCGAGCGTCGTGGAGATCTACATCTCCTACCTTCGGAAGAAGATCGACACTCTCGGTGCCCCGCTCATCCACACCGTGCGCGGCGTCGGGTACACCATCAAGTCGCCGGCATGACCCGCCGGTGGACTCTGCGGCGCAAGCTCGTCGTCGGAATCAGCGCACTCGTCGCGGCGGGTTTCCTCATCACAAGCCTCACTACGATCGTCGCGCTGCGATCCTTCGTGTTCGAACGCCTTGACGTGCAGGTCACGGAAGCACTTGACCTCGCCATCGGACTCGACGGCCAACGATGGGACCTGCCGGGTGATCCTGACGGCCCGGACCTGCCTGATGACGCCGATGGTCCAGCACCCCGGGTGGGATCGCTGCAGGCTGTCCTGGACGAAGACGGTTCGGCGATCAGCTCTAGCTACACCCGCGCCGATGGCACCGAGATCACCCTGGACGGTCAGCAGATCGCGGCGCTCTCGGATGCCCTCGACAAGGGAAACGCGCCGCAGTCCGTCGACCTGGGATCCGAGCTCGGAGCGTTCCGGATCGCAGCGTCGTCCCTTGACGGTGAGACCATCGTCGCCGGGATCCCTCTGGACGATGCCACCGCCACCACCACCGCCCTCACGGTGATCCTGTTCAGCGTCGCCGGATGCACCCTGCTCGTCGCAGTTGTAGGACTCTCCATGCTCGTTCGCCGCAACCTGCGACCGCTTGACCGGGTTGCCGCAGTCGCGCAACGCGTCTCTGCTCGGCGACTCGCCGAGGGCGCCGTCGCCATCCCCGAGCGCGTCGACCCGTCAGACACCGACCCGCACACCGAAGTCGGGCGCGTCGGGACCTCGCTCAACGACCTCCTCGGCCACATCGAAGCAGCCCTCACCGCACGGCAGCACAGCGAAGAGCAGCTCAGGCGATTCATCGCCGATGCCAGTCACGAATTGCGAACCCCGCTTGCAAGCATCCGCGGCTATGCGCAGCTCTCGTTGAGTGAGGACGCAGCGATGACTCCGACGCAGGAGCGGTCGTTCGACAGGATCCAGTCCGAGGCGGAGCGGATGGGCTCTCTCGTCGACGATCTCCTTCTCCTCGCACGCCTCGACGCCGGTCAGACGCTTAGGAAAGAGGACGTGGAACTGACCCTCGTCGCTGTGGATGCCGTCAGCGATGCCCACGCCGCGGATTCCACGCACGAATGGCGCCTCGACGTCTCCGAGGAACTCATCTCGGTTCCCGGCGATGGCAACCGCATCCGGCAAGTCCTCGCGAACCTCCTCCGCAACGCGCTCACACACACACCCGCCGGCACGGTCGTCACGACCTCGCTCACCCAGAACGACGCTGATGCCATCCTCACAGTCGAAGACGACGGCCCCGGCATCGCCGCGGATGTGCGGGACCGCCTCTTCGACCGCTTCGCGCGGGGGGATCATGCCCGCAACCGCGACGCCGGCAGCACGGGTCTCGGCCTGTCGATCGCCCACGCGATCATCATCGCGCACGGTGGATCCATCGCTGTCGACAGCATCCCAGGCCGGACCGTGTTCACCGTGCGACTGCCACTGCACGCGCCCCAGCTGCTCAGCGACCAGACGGATGACGTCTCATAGGAACATGCAAGGTTCGCCTCAGGGGGCGCTTGGGGTCACTCTCCACAATCGTGGGTATGCACAAGAACCCCATCACCTTCCTCCGCCGCAAGGCGAACACTGCCACTCCCCAGCGCCGGGCGAACCCGGTCGTCAAGTTCGGCGCAGGCATCGCCCTCATGTCGATCGCCCTCACCGGCTGCGCGACCGGCGTCGCGACCTCCACGGAAACGACCACCAGCACCTCCACGGCGCAAGAAACGACGTCGACGACGAGCAGCACCTCGGCGGCCACGACCGCGGAAACGATCACCGACACCACCGCAGCCATCGACGCCTTCCTCGCCACCCTCTCCGAGGAGCAGCGGGAAGCCGTGCTCTACGCCTACGACGACGAGACCAAGACCACCTCTTGGTCCAACTTTCCTGTCACCTTCGTCGAGCGTGCCGGCCTGAACCTCACCGACCTCACCGACGAGCAGAAGACCGCCGCACTGGCCGTACTCGAAGCGCTCCTGAGCGACGAGGCTTACGCCACCGTCGTCGGCATCATGAACGGCGACCAGTACCTCCTCGACAACAGCACCACCACAGAGTCACTCGGCCAGTACTACATCGCCTTCTTCGGCGACCCGTCCGACACCAGCGCCTACGAAGTGCAATTCGGCGGACACCACCTCGGCATCAACGCCACCATCGACGGCTCCACCGACGCGATCACCTTCGCCCCCACCCACCTCGGCGTGCAGCCCGCGGTCTACACCGACGAGAACGGCAACGAAGTCCAGCCCTTCGACGGCATCTACACCGACGCGTTCGCGTTCTTCGACAGCCTCACCGAAGAACAGCAGGCCACCCTCACCTCCGGCGACGTCAGCATGTGCGCACCCGGCGACACCTGCGACTTCGAGACCGGAGCGGGCCTCACGGGAGCCGACCTCACCGACGAGCAGAAAGAGCTCCTGCTCGATCTGATGGCGAACTGGGTGGGCATGGCCGACGAGGAGACCACCGCAGCAGCCCTCGCAGAGATCGAAGCAACGCTCGACACCACCGTGATCGCCTGGTCCGGTGAGGCGACATACGACATGAGCACGGGAGATGGCATCAACTTCTCCATCTCCGGCCCGAACGTGTACATCGCCTTCCAGGCCCAGCAGGGATCCGCTGGAGCCGACGTCGACGGCGTCACCACCTCCGGCTGGGGGCACGTCCACACCATCTACCGGGACCCTACCGACGACTACGCCAACAGCGTCACTCAGCAAGCGGCGACCGGCGGAATGGGGAGTGGGCCGGGTGACGGCGGAACCCCTCCCGCAAGATAGTACGACCCTGCCGCGACCCGGGGGTCATCGTTCACCGGTGATGACCCGCGGGCCGCCGCGGTCACGCCGCGTCGTTGCCACTGGTTCGGACGACTGACACGCCGAGCTCTTCGATGCCCGCCGCCGTGGCATCGCTGAGGCCGGCATCCGTCACGATCATGTCGAGATCGGTGAGGTCGAGCACCCGGTACGCTGATCCTCAACCCCTTCACGGGTGGGGAGCCGACCGGTCCCGGTGCCCTCTCGCTGGTCGACGACGGCCTCGCGGACGTCATCGCGTACGGGGCGATGTTCCTGGCGAATCCCGATCTGCCCGCGCGACTCGAGACGGGCACGGAGCTCAATGCTCCTCAGCGTGCGTCGTTCTACGGCGGAGACCACCAGGGCTACACCGACTACCCGACGCTCGCCTGAGGAGGATCGACTTCAGCCGGGTGGTAGGCGGGGCGGAGCCGGCACCGAGTGTCATCCCCGACCCGTCGGGCCCGGAAGGCGGCTCACACCTTGATCGAGGTCATCCCGCCGTCGACGCGAAGGACGGCGGCCGTCGTGGATGCGGCGCGAGGGGATGCGAGCGACGCGACCGCGAAGGCCACCTCCTCTGCGGAGACGAGCCTGCCCATGGGTTGGCGGACGCGGAGCGCCTCCGCCGCGACATCGCGCTCAGGAGCCGAGTCGAGGATCCGGCCCACCCACGGCGTGTCTGCTGTGCCGGGGGAGACAGCGTTCACACGGATGCCGTCTGCGACATGGTCGGCGGCCATCGCGAGAGTGAGTGCAGCGACGGCTCCCTTGGTCGCGCTGTACAGGGCGCGGTTGGGCACACCGATGAAGGCGACGGCCGAGCACGTGTTGACGACGGCCGCGTGATCGGAGCGCCGGAGCCAGGGGAGCGCGGCGCTCGTCACACGCGCAATGCCCACGACATTCACGTCCAGGACGCGCAGCCACTCCTCAGCCGTATTCGCGGCGATGTCGCCAGCGGCGCCGATTCCGGCATTGTTGACGAGCACGTCGATCCCGCCGAGCTCACCGGCGATGAGAGCGATGGCCGCATCGACCGCCCCGGTGTCGGTGATGTCGGCCGGTACGGCGAGAGCCCCGTCGGGAGCATTCGTGAGGTCGCGATCGAGGACCGCGACGCGGGCACCGCGTGACAGCAGCTCGCGTGCTGTCGCGGCGCCGAGTCCGCTGGCGCCTCCTGTCACCACGGCCACCAGGCCGGTGAAATCGGACATGTGGTCTCCTTCGATCAGCGGATGGCGATATGGAACTTGGGACCGTCGCCCGAGCCGGCGGGGCGCTCGCCCGCGAGGACGCCGGCAGCCTGGTCGAGCGGCACTGTCGCGGCAACGAGAGGACGGGGGTCCACGAGTCCGGAGGCGTACGCGTCGATCGCGCCTTCGAGTCCTCCCGATGCGCTCAGGACGCCGACCGCGGTCACGTCCTTGAGGGCGATCATCCGCGAATCGACGAGGCTCGGTGTGCCGGCGAGTCCGACGTACACGACGCGCTTACCCGGCTCGACGAGATCGACCGCGCGGGCGGGGAGCGGCGCGGCATTGGACGCATCGATGACAGCATCCCACGGCCGCTCCGGAAGCGAGTCGTCGTTCCAGGCGTTCTCGAAGCCGAGCGACCGGGCGAAGTCCAGCGAGCGGGCGCTGCGCCCGAGCACATGCACCTCTGCGCCCTCGGCTCTCGCGAACATCGCCACGAGAAGCCCGATCGTGCCGGCGCCGAGCACCAGCACGCGATCGCCGGGGCGAAGCTGCGCACCCCTCACGGATCGCAGCGCGTTGCCCCCAGGCTCGACCAACGCTCCCATGGCGTCGTCGACCGAGTCGGGGAGGGGGAGAAGCGCGAATTCCGGGACGGGAAGATGCTCGGCGAGAGCGCCGGGACGACCATCGCGGATGCCGATCTCGGTGCGGAACTCGCACACGTGCTGTCGTCCGTCGCGGCAGCGATCACAACGCTGACAGCCGAGCATCGTGTCCCCGGTGACGCGTCGGCCGACCCAGGAAGGATCCACTCCTTCTCCGACGGCGCTGACACGCCCCATCCACTCGTGCCCGATGCGCATCGGGAATCCCGCGTGGCCGTCGTGCAGATACTGCATCTCGCCGGTGTAGAACTCGACGTCGGTGCCGCAGACGCCGGCGCGAGCGACATCGACGATGACCTCGCCGGGGCGCGCCACCGGAGCATCGACGTCGAGCACCGCGGTCTCACGCGGCGCGGTGATGACGAAGGCCTTCATCGCGGACCGACGACCGTCTGCCGCTGGCTGCCGAGCCCGTCGATGCCCAGCTCCATCACGTCGCCGGCGGCGAGCCAGACCTGAGGCGAGAAGCCCATGCCGACTCCGGGAGGCGTTCCCGTGTTGATCAGGTCCCCGGGCTCGAGGACCATGAACTGACTGAGGTGATGCACGATCACATAGGGGTCGAAGATCATCGTCGACGTCGAGCCCGTCTGGCGTCGGACGCCGCTCAAATCCAGCCACATCCCGAGCGACGTGACGTCGTCGATCTCATCCGTGGTGACGAGCCACGGGCCCGCGGGGTTGAACGTCTCCGCCGACTTGCCCTTGGACCACTGGCCCCCGCGCTCCATCTGGAACGCCCTCTCGCTGACGTCATTCACCACCACCCAGCCGGCGATCGCATCACGGGCCTCCTCGACGGAGCCGAGGTAACTGGTGCGCTTGCCGATCACGATGCCGAGCTCGACCTCCCAGTCCGGCTTCGTGGATCCCCGGGGGATCCGTACGTCGTCGTTGGGGCCGACGAGGGTGTTCGGCGACTTCGTGAACAGGATGGGCTCGGACGGAACCGCCTGGCCCGTCTCGGCCGCGTGGTCGCTGTAGTTCAGTCCGATGCAGAGGATCTGATGGGGGCGCGCGATCGGAGCGCCGACGCGCAGCGTGCCGATCGGAAGGGCGAGTGAACGGTCGGCGAGGCGTTGGGCGACGACTGGGCGGATGCGGTCGAGTCCTCCGGAGCCGAAGAAGCGCTCATCGAAATCGTCGACGATGTCGGAGAGATCGATGTAGTGATCCTCGTCGACGAGGGCAGCGGGCTTCTCGACGCCTGTCGCGCCGATTCGGAGAAGCTTCATGACTTCCTTTCCTGTGCGGTGAGCCCTGCCCACGGCCGTTGTGGGACCCCGGCGATGTCGAGGTCGATGGTGAAGAGACGACCTGCGTCCGGGAAAGCAGCGCGCTGCTCCTCGGCGAGGCCTTCGAGTGCGGTGGTGATGACGAGGGTCCTGAGTTCGGGTCCTCCGAAGGTCACGCTCGAGACATGCGGCGCCGGCACCGGTATCGATGCGACCCGTCGGCCGTCCGGCGAGAACCGGTCGACGCGCGCACCGCCCCAGATGGCGACCCAGAGGTGATCATCGGAGTCGACCGTCATGCCGTCGGGGTACCCGTCGGGAACGGTGGCGAAGACCTCACGAGGCCCGCCCGGACCTGCAACGGACCACGGACGTCGATGGATCGCCCGCGAGAACGTGTCGATCGAGTAGAAGATCGATCCATCCGTGGACCATCCCAGGCCGTTGGAGAGCGTGAGGTCGTCGTCGATGATCGAGACGTCCGTGCCGTCGATGAGGGCGAGGACCTCCGACGTGGAGTCCGTCTCGCCGGAGAGGCTGCCCACCACGAAGCGGCCCTGGGGATCGACCTTCCCATCGTTCAGCCGCCCGCTGCGGCCGGGGGAGAGGACCTGTGCGACATGTGAGACGTCACCGTCGTCCGACACCGTGACGACGCGCCCGTTCAATGCCACGAGCAGTTCGCCGGACTCGGCGGACGCCACGGCGGTGACGTCGCCGGGGAGTCGAAGACAGCCGGACTCCGCGATGGTCCCGTCTTCCTGGAGCTCGCCGATCAGCACGAGGCCGGCGTAGATGTCGACCCAGAGGAGGCGGGACCGTGAGGCATCCCACACGGGTCCCTCTGCCAGGAAGTGGGTGCTCTCCGTTGCGGCGCGGACGCGGGTTTCAGTGTGACTCACGAGACACCTCCGATCCGGAGGAGCCGATGAGGAAGTCGAGGTCGGCTCCTGTGTCGGCCTGCAACACGTGGTCGACGTACAGTCGCTCCCATCCGCGGCGGGGGTTCGCGTACCCCTTCACTGTGGCGTCGTTCGGCCTACGACCCGCGAGTTCCTCCGGGGGGACGTCGAGATCGAGACGTCTGTTGCGCACGTCGAGGGAGATCCAGTCGCCTGTCTGCACGAGGGCGAGGGGGCCGCCGGCGGCGGCTTCCGGGGTGACATGCAGGATGACGGTGCCGTAGGCCGTGCCAGACATGCGCCCGTCGCAGATGCGCACCATGTCGCGCACACCCTGTGCGAGGAGCTTCGTCGGCAGGGGCATGTTCGACACCTCCGGCATTCCGGGATAGCCCTTCGGGCCGCAGCCTCGCAGCACAAGGACCGAATCTGCATCGACGTCGAGATCCGGGTCGTCGATGCGACGGTGGAAGTCCTCGATCGAGTCGAACACGAGGGCGCGGCCGCGGTGCTTCAGCAGACGAGGGGAGGCCGCCGCCGGCTTGATGATCGCCCCGCCGGGGGCGAGTGAGCCCCTCAACACCGAGATGCCGGCAGCAGGGATGAGCGGCGCGTCGCGCGGGGTGATGACGTCGCGATCCCAGATCCGGGCGTCAGCGAGGTAGTCGACGAGGGGCTTGCCGGTGACCGTGAGCGCGGTGGGGTCGAGAAGATCTTTGACTTCGCGCAGGACGGCGAGGAACCCGCCGGCGCGGTAGAGGTCGTCCATCAGGTACTGGCCCGCAGGCTGCAGGTTCACAAGGAGCGGCACCTCGGCTCCGATGCGATCGAAGTCATCGATGGTCAGGTCGATTCCCAGGCGCCCGGCGATCGCGAGGAGATGGACGACCGCATTGGTCGATCCGCCGATCGCCGCGAGCGCGACGATCGCGTTGTGGAAGTTCCCCTTCGTCAGGAAGGACGAGGGCGTGCGACCGGCGGCGACGAGCTCCACGACGAATCTGCCGGTGTCGTGCGCCGCTTCGAGAAGGCGGCTGTCGGCGGCAGGTGTGCCGGCGAGTCCGGGGATGACCGTTCCGAGCGCCTCGGCCACGAGCGCCATGGTCGATGCCGTGCCCATGGTGTTGCAGTGCCCGCGACTGCGGATCATCGATGATTCGGACTTCACGAACTGGTCCTGGCTGAGGGTGCCGGCACGCACCTCCTCCGACAGGCGCCAGACGTCAGTGCCGCAGCCGAGTGCCTCGTTGCGGAAGTGGCCGGTCAGCATCGGCCCTCCAGGGACGACGACGGCGGGGAGATCGACGGATGCCGCAGCCATCAGCAGGGAGGGGATCGTCTTGTCGCACCCACCGAGCAGCACGACGCCGTCGATCGGGTTGGCGCGCAGCATCTCCTCGGTCGCCATCGCTGCCATATTGCGCCAGAGCATCGCGGTGGGACGCACCTGGGTCTCTCCCAGCGACACGACGGGGAGTTCGAGGGGGATCCCGCCGGCCTCGTAGACGCCGTTCTTGACCGACTGGGCGACCTCGTCGAGGTGCGAGTTGCAGGGGGTCAGGTCGGACGCGGTGTTCGCGATCGCGATCTGCGGGCGGCCTTCGAATGCGCTGCTCGGCGCGCCGCGGCGCATCCACGCCCGATGGATGTAGGCGTTGCGGTCGCCGCCGTCGTACCAGGCGTCGCTGCGCAGCGTGCGCTGCGGATCACGTTCCTCCGACATCGGTCCTCCTCGTCGAGCAATTCTCTACCGATCGGTAGATTACACGACGTGCGCAGGATGTGGAGCGCGGCGGTGAGGAGTCGGGCTGGCCCGCCTAGGCGAAGAAGCGGTCGCAGAAGTGCTCCCACACCGCGAGAGGGTCGAGTTGCGGATCGTGGCGCCAGGCCAACTCGAGTCCATCCCAGAAGGCGTACAGTTCCGCCGCGGCGAGCGCAGGATCAGCCTTCCAGGGGAGCGACTTGGCGATCTCCGCTCGCGCCTGGTGTGAGCGCTGTCCGAAGTAGTCGTGAGCCGGGTGGCTCGGGTCCAGAGCCTCGGCGGAGAGGATCGAATAGAGCCGCGTGAATTCTTGGCGCTCGAGATTGTGTCGGAAGACACGGGTGAATCGCGCGCGGGCCGCGCTCGGGTCATTCGGATCAGGGTCGACGGGGGAGTCGAGGTAGAAGAGCAGATCCTGCTCCTCACGCATCTGCAGCACGGCAAAGAGGAGGTCGTTCATCGAGGGGAAGTGGTGCAGGACGGAGGACTTCTGGATTCCGCTGGCCTTGGCGATGTCCGACAGAGATACCGAGTTGAAGCCTCCCACCGCGATGAGTTCGAATGCGTGCTGCAAGATCTGCGCGCGTCGCTCCTGGGGTTTCATGCGAGGGATCGGCTGGCGAGTCGCAGGTGTCGTCATGCGAACATTCTACCGATCGGTAGACATTATTCGCCAGGGTTGCTATCTTCTAATCAACCGATCGGTCGAATAACCCATCGGTCATCCCACCGAGAAAGCTGGATAACGATGTCCATCGAACTGCCTGAGCCCGCGGCTCACCCCGGAGTCCTCGACGAGCCGACGAGCACGATCGGGGTCGTCCGCTCTCGCACAGGAACCGCGCGCCTCGGATGGGGCTTCATGGTCGTGGGGCTGGCTTGGGTTTTCGCCAACAGCGTCGCCACCGCGCTGCCGCTCCAAGCGAAGATCGCGATCCTCGCGCCAGAGGACAAGGTCTTCGTCCTCGCCATCTTCACCGCGCTCGGCGGTGTCCTCACGACGCTCGCTCTGTTCTTCTGGGGTGCGGTCTCGGATCTGACGCGCAGCCGCTTCGGCAAGCGCACCCCCTGGATCGTCGTCGGCGCAGTCAGCGGGTCGATCGGGCTCTCGTTGATCGCGATCTCCGACAGCGTCGGCGGACTGATTTCGGCCTTCATCGGCTACCAGCTGCTGTTCAGCGCACTACCCGCAGCCGTCCTCGCGGTCTTCCCCGACCGCATCCCGCGCGACAAGCGCGGCACCGCATCGGCGATCTACGGCGGGGCTCAGGTGCTGGGCGGCGCGGTGGCGAACATCGTCGCGTCGCAGTTCCTCTCGGCACCGACGGGGATGTTCTACATCGCCTCGGCGGTCGTGCTCGTCGGCGGTCTGGCATTCGTCGCAATCGCTCCGGACTATTCCAGCAAGGACGAGCCGCGCGTGAAGCTCGACATGAAAGGTCTCGCCGAGTCGTTCCGGTTCCCGGCCAACGCCTCCGACTTCTATTGGGCGTTCGCAGGCCGCTTCCTCCTGCTCTTGGGCCTCTACATGGTGCAGAATTTCACGCTGTACATCCTCACGGACTACATCGGGCTGTCGAACGACGAATCAGCGCCGGTGATCGCTCTTGCGGGCTTCGCGAGCCTGATCACGATCGTCCTCGGTATCAGCCTCGCTGGCCCGATCTCCGACCGGATCAAGCGCCGACGGATGCCGATCTTCGTGGCCTCGATGCTGTTCGGCGTGGCCGTGCTGCTCCCGCTCGTCTGGCCGACGTCCACATCGATGATCATCTTCTCGGGTGTGTCTGGGCTCGGCCTGGGGGCATTCCTCGCGGTCGACACCGCACTCATGACGGAGGTGCTGCCCAGCGAGGAGAGTCGCGGCAAGGATCTCGGCATCCTCAACACCGCCAACACGGTACCCGGAATCATCGCGCCCCTCGCGACGGCGGGAATCGTCGGGCTCGGCTTCGGCTATCAGCCCGTGTTCGTGATCTCGCTGGTCGTGATCGTCGTCGGCGCCTTCAGCATCTTCAAGATCAAGTCGGTGCGCTGAGACCATGACAACGACACCGTTCAGCCGCGGCTGGGAGTTCCGACGGGAGCGGGAATCCGCTTACGTACCCGTCGATCTCCCGCACGACGCGATGATCGGTGAGGTCCGCACGGCTGATGCGCGGTCCTGGGCGCATGGCGCGTACTTCCCCGGCGGGGAGTACCGCTATCGCAAGGTCTGGACGCCGACGGAGGAGTTCACGGGACGAGAGGTCTCGCTGCGATTCGAGGGGGTCTACCGGCATTCCCGCATCCTGCTCGACGGGCGGGTGGTCGGTGGATCACCGAGCGGGTATCGCGAGTTCGAGGTGCGGCTGGACCCGCACCTCGTCATCGCCTCCGAGCATGTCATCGAGGTCGAGGTCGACAACGTCGCCACTCCGAACTCTCGGTGGTACACCGGGTCGGGGATCTACCGACCCGTGTGGCTGGAATCGCGGGACCGCGTCCACGTCCTCCCGGGGGGCATCGCGGTGCGGACGCGCAGCGTCGGCTCAGCAGCGGTCGTCGAGGTCGACGTTACGATCGCCAACCCTGGCGTCGCAGACGTCAAGCTCGACGTCATTCTCTCCAGGAACGGCGA
Organism: Microbacterium sp.; assembly: GCF_031988965.1. Classification (GTDB taxonomy): domain Bacteria; phylum Actinomycetota; class Actinomycetes; order Actinomycetales; family Microbacteriaceae; genus Microbacterium. The sequence continues at coordinate 25,639 of NZ_DALZXX010000008.1, read as the reverse complement.
CGTCGTCGCATCCCGCAGCGCGCGTACGAGTGGCATTGCCGCCTCCGTCGACCTGCACGTGCCCGATCCCGAACTCTGGTCGGCCGACTCTCCCTCGCTGCACGACCTCCGGGTCGATCTGTCATCAGACGGCGTCCGGCGGGACGAGGTGCACCGGCGGATCGGCCTGCGCACGGTAGAGGTCGTGCCGGGCGTTGGACTGCGGATCAACGGGCGTGCGGAGATCCTGCGCGGTGCCAATGTGCACTCTGACAACGGCATCCTCGGCGCCGCCGTCTTCCCTGAGGCTGAGCGCAGGCGCATCCGGATCCTGAGGGAGGCAGGGTTTAACGCCATCAGAAGTGCGCACAATCCCGCCTCACGCGCGATGCTCGACGCCTGCGACGAGTTCGGCATGTATGTGATGGACGAAGCGTTCGACGGCTGGTACGACCACAAGACCGAGCATGACGACGCTGAGGCGTTCGATGGCATCTGGCGCGAGGAACTCGCATCTCTGGTCGCCAAGGATCGCACCCATGCCTCAGTGGTCATGTACTCGATCGGCAACGAGAACGGCGAAGCGTTCTCGCCACGCGGCCGATGCACCGCAGCGGCGATGGCGTCGGAGCTGCGTCGACTCGATCCGACACGACTGTCGACGATCGGCGTCAATCTCGTGGCAGCCTCTTTCGCCGGAGTCGCGGATGGGTACGAGAAGGATTCGAGCGCGGCATCGGCAGGAGCGCCAGATATGACGAGCACGGCTCTCAACGTGATCTCGAACCGCTTCGGATTCTTGATGACCCGCTTCCCGCGGCTCAAAGGCGCCGATCGTTCGACCCGCGAGCTCTTCAGCCACGTCGACGTCGCCGGTTACAACTACGGCACGAGCAGGTATGAGATCGACGCCGTGGTGCACCCCGCTCGCCTTATCGTCGGCACCGAGTCCATGCCCGGGGATCTCGCACGCAACCATGCGCTCGCCGAGAAGCTGCCCGGGCTCATCGGCGATTTCGTGTGGGCGGGCTGGGATTACATGGGTGAAGCCGGGGGAGGTGCGTGGAGCTATGGCGTGCGCAGCGCTCCCTTCCTCAAGGAGTACCCGCAGCTGACCTCGCAGATGGGCATCTTCGACATCACGGGAGAGCCGGGGGCGGCGATCAACCTCGGGAAGGCCGCGTGGGGCATGCTCGCCGCACCGGCGATCGCCGTGCGACCTCTCGATGTGCGCTCCGGCCCGGCGGCTCGGTCAGCCTGGCGGTCGTCGGACGCGATCGAGAGCTGGTCGTGGACCGGGCATGAGGGAGAGCGCTCCGAGATCGAGGTGTACAGCGCCGACGACGAGGTCGAGCTACTGGTCAACGGGCGCACCCTGGGCAGGAAGAAGTCGGGTGCGGGGACCGGTTTCATCGCACGGTTCCCTGTCCGCTACGAACCCGGCACACTCGAAGCGATCGCATACCGCGCGGGCCTCCCCGTCGCGCGCTCGGAATTGCGTTCCGCAGGACCGAGCGGGCTGCGCGTGACCCTGGACCGCGCATCCGATGTCTCGGTGGATGACGTGACCTACGTCCGGATCGAGCTCGCTGACGATGCGGGTGTGGTCGACTCTTCTGCTACCGACATCGTCGTCGTCCGGGTCGAGGGACCGGCGACTGTCGCGGGTCTTGGCAGCGGCGCGCCTGCGACCACCGAGTCCTTCACCGACCTCGTGCACTCGACCTACCGCGGGCGGGCACTTCTCGCGCTCCGTGGCACCGGAGCGTCGGGAACCGTCGTCCTCGATGTGAGCACCCGCACTCACGGCTCCGCTCAGCTGAGCGTCGAATCGTCGGGAGAGACGATCGGCGCCCGTGCAGGAGCCCCTTTGAAAGGCCGTCACGTATGACCGAGACCATCTGCAATCCGCTCGATCTGCCCTACCGTTTCCAAGAGCTCACGGTGGGCCCGTTCTATCGCCGCGTCGTGCGCGAGGGGGCTGATCCTTCCCTGATCCGTTACGAAGGTCGCTTCTACCTGTTCGTATCCATGTCGGGCGGGTTCTGGCACTCCGTCGACCTCAAGAACTGGGACTTCGTCGGCACTCCGACCCTTCCCAACTATGACTACGCGCCCGATGTGCGCATCATCGATGGGCACATGGTGGTCTGCGCGTCGCACCCCACGAAGAACGGCAACTTCTTCCGCACCAAGGATCCCCTCGGCGGGCAGTGGGAGGAGATCCTCGGTACCTTCACGTTCTGGGACCCGAACCTGTTCCAGGACGACGACGGCCGCGTTTACCTCTACTGGGGATGCTCTGACAAGACCCCGATTCGCGGCGTCGAGCTCGACCGCACTACCTTCCGTCCGATCGGCGCCCCGTCGACTTCATCCACGGCGACAATGAGACGCATGGGTGGGAGAGGAGAGGTCGGGACTACAACCCCGAAAACGACAAGCGCTCGATCTTCCTGAAACCGTTCATCAGTGCACGTCCGTTCATCGAGGGCGCCTGGATGACGAAGCACGACGGTCGCTACTACCTGCAGTACTCCGCGCCAGGCACCGAACTGCACACGTACGGCGACGGCTATTACACCGCAGATTCTCCGCTGGGGCCGTTCACCTACGCACAGAGCTCGCCGTTCTCATCGAAGCCCGGTGGATTCATGCCCGGTGCGGGGCATGGGTCGACTTTTCAGGATGAGCACGGCAACTGGTGGCACATCGCGACCATGCGCATCTCGAAGGCCTTCATGTTCGAGCGCCGGATCGGGTTCTTCCCGGCGGGCTTCGACAAGGACGGCGTGCTGTTCTGCAACCAGGAATTCGCTGACTACCCGTTGACGATCCCCGACGGACCGGCGGATCCGTGGTCGCTGTCCGCGAAAGCGATGCTGCTCACCGCCGGCTCTCGCCCGCTCGCATCCTCTTCGGCACCGGCGCACGGCCCGGAGCTCGCGATCGACGAGGACGCGACCACCTGGTGGGTCGCGGGTGACAAGAACCCTGGCCAGTGGGTTCAGGTCGAGCTTCCCGAAGGATCGACCGTGAGCTCGATCCAGGTCAACCTCGCAGAGCACGAGCTGAAGCCCACGGTCAAGCGCTCGCGCCGCGAGACCACCCTCACTGCGCTCTGGCAGCGTCACATCAACCAGACCGAGCCTGCGACCGAGTTCACCGTCCAGGTGTCGAAGGATCGCTCGGAGTGGACGACCCTCCACGACTCGCGGATGACGGGCGCGAGTCGATCTCACGTGTTCGTCGAGCTCGAAGAGCCTGCGGAGTATCGATACGTGCGCGTGACCGGATACTCCCAGCCATACGACGGCCTTTTCGCTGTGAGCGGGCTGCGCGTGTTCGGCCACGGAAGCGGGTCGGCTCCGGCCGCCGCGGTTCCGACGGCCAGACGGACGGGACCGATGAACGCGACGGTCACCTGGGCGCGCGTGCCCGGAGCCCGGGGATACAACCTGCGCTACGGAACCGCGGCCGACAAGCTCTACTCCAGCTGGCAGCTCGACGCTCGCACCTCGCACGACCTCGGCGCGCTCAACACCGGCCAGGACTACTGGGTCGCGGTCGATTCATTCAACGAGAACGGCATCACACGCGGCGCGGCCGTGCGTGTCGCCCTGACCCCTTCGGAAGGACGCTGAGATGACTCAGACGACGATGATCCGCACATTCGACGAGGCCGTCGAGGCGGTGCGAACTGACGCGATCACAGTCGACGAAGCGACCGAGCAGCTCCTCGCGCTTCTCGAGGATGAAGAGCTTCTCGGCCTGCTCGACGGCGACGTCCCCGTGCGCTCGATGATCAAGCTGCCGGGGATGATCAGGGCGGGAGCGATCGGCGCAGCGCAGGTCCCCCGTATAGGATTCCCCGGCGTCCAGTTCGTTGACGGCCCGCGGGGAGTAGTCGTGGAGGGATCCACCGCGTTTCCGGTGAGCATGGCCCGTGCCGCGACCTGGGATCCGGACCTCGAGCAGGAGGTCGGCGAGGCCATGGGACTCGAGGCCAGGGCCCACGGCGCGAACTACTCGGGAGCCGTGTGCATCAATCTCCTGCGCCACCCCGCGTGGGGGCGCGCTCAGGAGTCCTACGGAGAGGATCCCGTGCTGACGGGCCGGATGGGGGTCGGTCTGACGCGGGGGCTCCGTGCGAACGTGATGGCGTGCGTGAAGCACTACGCCCTCAACTCCATGGAGAACGCGCGATTCCGCGTCGACGTACGCGTGGATGATCACGCACTCCACGAGGTCTATCTCCCGCATTTCAAGGCCGTGGTCGACGCCGGAGCGGAATCGGTGATGAGCGCGTACAACTCCGTCAACGGCAAGTTCATGGACGTGAACAGTGTTCTGCTCACCGACATCCTCCGCGACGAGTGGGGATTCGAAGGTTTCGTGACCAGCGACTGGGTGTTCGGCACCCATGCCGGTCTGGAGAGCCTGGAGGCCGGAATGGACATCGAGATGCCCCTGACGCTGCTGCGGGCACGAGAACTCCCCAAAGCACTCAAGGACGGGCGGCTCGCTCGTGAGACGGTCCTGCGATCGGCCCGTCGGATCGTCGGCACGATCCTGAGCCATGCCGTCTCGCGTGACATCGCGGAGCCGACGCGCAGCGTCATCGCCTCGCCTGCGCACCGAGAACTCGCGCGCCGTGTCGCCGAGAAGTCGATGGTTCTACTGAAGAACGATGCGATCGATGGAACCTCGATCCTGCCGCTGAGCCCTGCGATCGCGCGCCTCGCCGTCATCGGATCTCTCGCGGACGCCACCAACATGGGAGACCACGGGTCCTCGTTGGTGCATCCGCCCAGCGCGGTGACGCCGCTCGGCGGGCTTCGTGAAGCGCTGCCGGACGTCGACATCATCCACTCCGACGGCACGGACGTCGCGGCAGCGGCAGCGTCGGCAGCGCAGGCGGACGTCGCCGTGCTCGTGGTCGGCATGAACCATGACGACGAGGGAGAGCGGGTCGAGAACGACGACCTGGACCTCAGCATCCTGGGCTTTCCCTTCAACTTCGCCCCCGTGAAGTGGCTCATGAAGAAGATGCCGCGCAAGAACACCAGCCAGTTCGGGCGCGGCGGAGATCGCGAGTCGCTCACCCTCCATCCGGCGGACGAGCGACTGATCGCGGCGGTGACCGCAGCCAACCCGAGCACCGTCGTGGTCCTCATCGGAGGCAGCGCCATCATCGTCGAGGCCTGGCGCGCGAAGGTTCCCGCGATCCTGCATGCCTGGTACGCGGGGATGGAGGGTGGTCGTGCTCTCGCCGATGTGCTCATCGGCACGGTCGAGCCCGGAGGGCGTCTTCCGGTCGCCGTGCCCACGGATGCCGCGCATCTGCCGTTCTTCGATGCGGAAGCGCGCACCATCGAGTACGACGCCTGGTGGGGCCAGCGCAAGCTCGACCGGGACGGCCATGCCGCAGCGTTCCCCTTCGGCTTCGGTCTCGGCTACACCACATTCGACATCGAACTCGTCGACCACGACGCGTCCGCAACCGAGGGCACAGCACTGGTGCACGTGAGCAACACCGGTGATCGCAGCGGTTCGACCGTTGCCCAGATCTACGCCGTTGATACGAACGCAGAGAACGTCGTGCCCCAGCTCGTCGGATTCCGCAGGGTCGAGCTGCAGGCGGGCGGTGAGGAGACCATCGAGGTCGATCTCGACCTCACGCCGACGCGCGAGCGGAACCCGGAGTCGCGCACCTGGGCTCGCAGGCCCGGGGCCTGGGCGATCGTCGCGGCCGCCCACAGCCCCCGGACGATCGACAACGCACGCGCGCTGTGACCGACCAGGACGAGATCGAGGAAATCTGATGCAGACAGCAATCATCACCGGCGGTACCGGCGGGATGGGACTCGCCACCGCGAAGATCATGGGTCGCGATCACCATGTGGTGCTCGCAGACCTCAACCGAGAGCGACTCGATGCGGCTGTCGCAGAGCTCGAGGCGCTCGACATCTCTGCAGAGGCGATCGTGATCGATATCACCGACCGCTCCTCTGTGGACGCGCTGGTCGCCACCGCCAACCGGTCGGGTGAGTTGCGTGCCGTCGTGCACACCGCGGGGGTGAGTCCGCAGATGGGCGATGCCGGATTCATCGTGCGGATCAATGCGCTGGGCACGGTCAATGTCGTGAACTCGGCTCTCGCTGTCGCGTCCGAGGGGTTCGCGGTCGTCAATGTCGCGTCGATCGCGGGGCACACGGCCCCCCGCGTGCTCGTTTCGAAGCGGCGCAATCGTCTTGCGCTGACCGACCCGACGCGGTTCACCGAGAAGCTCACCTCGGCGGTACGCCTCGTGCCCAAGGGACTGCGGACCGGAATCGCCTACGGGCTCAGCAAGCAGTTCGTGATCTGGTACTCGCAGGCCATGGCGGCGGCATTCGGTGCGAAGGGTGCAAGGATCCTCTCCGTCTCTCCTGGGAGCTTCGACACCTCGATGGGACGACTTGAGAAGAAGAGCGGATCCGAGCGCCTGCTCCTGGCGGCCGCGTTGAAGAGGTTCGGGACTCCGGAGGAGATGGCCGAGCTGTTGGCCTTCTGCGCCAGCGACAGAGCCGGCTACCTCACCGGCGTCGACATCCTGAACGATGGGGGCACCAGGGCAGGGTTCACCCCTGCGGTCGCGCTGAAGATCGCGCGGGGCTGACGGACATGTCATCCAAGCCCAACCACCTCAGGGTCGAGCTGCGAACAGATCCTCGAGGAATCGACTCGACGCACCCCGAGTTCTCCTGGCGCTGGGGTGGCGACGCCGTCGTCGCGCCGCAGGACGCATACGAGATCGAGGTGAGGCGGTCGGGTGGCGGCGCGGCGGACGACCGCGTCTGGAGTTCCGGGATGGTCGACTCCGAGCGGCCCTATGGCGTCCGCTATTCCGGACCGCCTCTCACCTCGGCGACCTCCTACTCGTGGCGTGTCCGTCTGCGGGCTGACGGAGCGGTCTCGGAGTGGAGCGACGCCGCGACGTTCGAGACCGGACTGTTGTCCGCATCCGACTGGAGTGCCGAGTGGATCGCGGAACCGCCAAGATCCAAGGGCAGTGACCGCCGCACGCAGTACTTCCGACGCGAGATCCAGGTCGCCGCGCCCGTGAGGCGGGCGAGGGCGTACGTCAGCGCGCTGGGCTGGTACAGGCTCTACATCAATGGGACGGATCAGACCGGTCCCGACCTCGTGCCGCGATGGACATCGCTCGACGACATCGTCGAGTACCAGGTCTACGACGTCACCGATTCCCTCGTCGAAGGAAGCAACGTCCTCGGAGTCGTGGTCGCTGAAGGGCGCTACCGCGGGGCTCTGGGCACGTTCAACAAGATCGAGACCTACGGAGACCGCCTCGCGACCATCGTTCAGGTGGAGATCGAGTATGCCGACGGCACGACGCGGACGGTGGGAAGTGACACCTCCTGGACGGTCGGCACCGGTCGCATCCTGATCGCGGACCCCAAATGGGGCGAGCGCATAGATGCGGGTGTTCCCGAGATCGATTGGAACGCCTCGGATGATCCGCAGGGGTTCGGCCCGGCGCACCCGCTGCCGCGGCATTCGCGTCGACTCGTCGCAGAAGAGGTCGAGCGGGTCACCCGTGTCGGCACCTACGCCGCCACCATCTCGACGACTCCCTCGGGCGCACAGCTGCTCGATTTCGGACAGAACTTCAACGGGTACGCCAGTATCCGACTGACCGGCACCGCAGGGAGCACGGTCGTGGTCCGGTACAGCGAAGTGCTCACCCCAGAGGGCGAACTCGAGATGGACTACCTCGAGTACGCGAGCTCGAAGGACTGGTTCCAGCGAGACGAGATCATCCTCGGAGATGAGGAGTTCGAGTACACGCCGTCATTCACGATCCGAGGATTCCGCTACGTCACGGTCGAGGGTCTGGACGTCGACCTGGCAGACGACGATGTCGTCGGCATCGAGATCTCGACGCCGCTCGCCGTGACGGGCGAGTTCCATGCGTCGGATCCACGGCTCGAGCAGATGGCGCGGACCACCATGGCTTCGCTCCGCGCCAACTTCTCCGACACCGCGACCGACTGTCCCACGCGGGAGCGCACCGGCTGGACCGGCGACGTGCAGGTGTTCGCGCCGACCGCCGCGATCATGGTCGATTCGGATGCATTCCTGCGCCGCTACCTGCGCAACCTCGCTCTGGAACAGGATCCTGATGGTCGGGTCCCGAACTGGATCCCCAGCGAGACCTCGGACTTCAGCTGGAGTGTACGCGATCGAGCGCTGAAGTTCGTGCGCTCGTCTGTCGGGTGGGGTGATGCCGCGGTTCTCGTGCCGTGGACTCTCTACCAGTACTACGGGGACGAGGAGGTTTTGCGCAGGCAATGGCACAGCGCGAAGGCATGGGTGGAGCAGCTCGAACGTCGAGCCCGGAGGAGCGGACTGTCCCGTCGCTTCGGAGCGCGTGTGGGTGCGCTGGAGAAGTACATCGTCGACACCGGGTATCACTACGGTGAGTGGCTACGTCCAGGCGAGAACGCGAGCGGGACGTTCCGAGACAACGTGCTTCGTCCGCCGGCGGCTCTGGCCACTGCGTACTATGCGCTGTCGAGTGGAGTGTTGGCGCAGATCGCGGACGTCCTGGGCGACAGGGTCGAGGCCGTGCGGTGGAAGCGGGTGTCGTCGAGGGCGCGTGAAGCATGGCGCGCCGCGTTCGTCACGGACGGAGGAAGGCGTATCGGTGACGACCGCCAGGATGACTACGTGCGAGCGCTCACATTCGACCTGCTGCCACCGGGTCACCGTGCGGCCGCAGCCTCGAGGCTCGCGGAGCTGGTCGTCGAGGCCGGAGACCACCTCGGCACCGGATTTCTGAGCACGCCGCTGCTGCTACAGGCCCTGTCGGAGAACGGCCATGCGGATGTCGCCTATCGCGTGCTGCTGCAGGAGACGGCGCCATCGTGGCTGGGCCAGCTCGACCGCGGCGCCACCACGTGGTGGGAGACATGGGAGGGGTACGAGGACAACGGGCATGCGAAGGTATCCCACGACCACTACACCTTCGGATCCGTCACGCGCTGGCTGCATGAGCATGTCGCAGGGCTTCGGCCTCTCGAACCCGGTTACCGCCGCTTCCTGGTGGCGCCCGTGATCGGTGGGGGACTCACCTCGGCGTCCAGTGCTGTGGAGACGCCGTTCGGTCGGGCCGCGGCCAGTTGGCGCCTCGACGACTCCGGCGTCATCCATCTCACGGTGATGGTGCCTCCAGGGACGACAGCAACGATCCGCCTGGTGGGCCGGGAGAAGGAACTGGCGGCGGGTACTCACCAGTCCGAATTCCATGGAGAAGCATGAAGCATGATCTGAACAGCGGGTGGACGGTGTCCAGTGACGGGAGAGAGCCTGTCGGCGTCACGCTTCCGCACGACGCGATGATTTACGAGCGCCGCACTCCGCGCGCACCGTCAGGTCCGGCATCCGGATACTATCCGGGCAACGTCTACACCTACCGTACGGATATCGACGCCCCCGCCGAGTGGGCGGACAAGCATGTGTCCGTGATATTCGAGGGCGTGTATCGACACAGCACCGTCATGCTGAACGGCGTCGTCGTCGGCACGCGCCCATCAGGGTACGCGGAGTTCACGGTCGATCTCGATTCCGCACTGCGTCCGGGGTTGAAGAACGAGCTCGTTGTCCTCGTGGACAACTCCGGCCAACCGAACACACGTTGGTACAGCGGATCCGGTTTGTACCGCCGCGTATGTCTGCTGGTCGAGGGTCCCACACGGTTCGCCCCAGATGGAGTGCAGTTCCGCACTCGAGCCGTCGGAGCCATCGCCAGCGTCGAGGTCGAGGTCGACGTCATCGACGATGACGGGCAGCCCACGGACGTCGAGGTGGAGCTCGGGCGCGACGGTATCTCGGTCGCAAAGGGTGGCGTGCGAACGACGGACGGCCACGCGTACATTCCTCTCGAGGTCGAGGCCCCCGAGCTCTGGAGTGCGGACACTCCCATTCTGTACGCCCTCACGGTGCGCGCGTCACGTGACGGTGTGACACTCGCCGAGCGCACAGAACGTGTGGGGATTCGAACGGTCAGCGCCGACGCCCGTCGGGGCCTGCTGGTCAACGGAGAATCGACTCTGCTCCGCGGAGGCTGTCTGCATCACGACAACGGTGTGCTCGGTGCCGCCACCTTCCGGGACGCCGAGTACCGTCGAGTTCGGATCCTCAAGGAGCTGGGTTTCAACGCGATCCGCGCCGGGCACAATCCGCTCAGCCGCGATCTTCTCGACGCGTGCGACGAGATCGGCATGTTCGTGATGGACGAGCTCACCGACGTGTGGTTCAAGCCAAAGTCGACGTTCGACTCGGGGCGCGATTTTCGTGCATGGTGGCGTCGTGATCTGGAGTCGATGGTCGTCAAGGACCGCAATCACGCCAGCGTGATCCTCTATTCGATCGGAAACGAGAACGGTGAGACGGCTACCGCTGAGGGAGTAGATTTCGCTCGCCGGATGGTGGCGGCCTGCCACGACCTCGATCCGACGCGTTTGGTCACGGCGGGGGTGAACCCGTTCCTCAACGCGCTCGCGAGTGCGGGGATCGGACTGCTGAATATGGGTGGCGACGAGAGCGAGGATCCGTCAGCTCGCGCTGCCCGATCGATGGAAGACGCTCCCAAGCTCGCCAGCAGCACATTGATCAACCATCTGATGAACGTCCTCAGCGAACGCATCCTCACCTATCCGCGGCTGCCCCGGTTCGACTCATCGACGAAGGATGTCTTCGCTGCGCTGGACATCGCTGGGTATAACTACGGCACTGGCCAGTACGAGCTTCATGCCAGACGTTACCCAGACCGGGTGATGGTCGGAACCGAGACGAATCCGAAGGACATCGTCAAGAACTGGAATCTGGTCACTGAACATCCGTTCCTCATCGGTGACTTCATGTGGACCGCCTGGGACTACCTGGGCGAGGCAGGGATCGGTTCGTACACCTACGGCAAGGACCGCGTCGGCCTCATCAAACCGTTCCCCTGGTTGGCCGCTGACTGCGGCGCCGTCGATCTGATCGGCGAGGTCACCGCTGCGGGACTCCTCGCCGCCGCCGCGTGGGGTAAGACGGAGCCAGCCATCCTGTCGCGTCCCCCGCAGTATGTGGGACTCAAGAAGGTGCCCACCAACTGGCGCGGTACGGACGCGATCGCGAGCTGGTCCTGGTCGGAAGATGTGGGGAGGAAGACGGAGGTGATCGTCTACTCTGCTGCGGACGCTGTCGAGCTGTTCCTGAACGGGCGTTCGCTGGGGCAGAAACCGGCCGGACCCGGGCACGGATGCACGGCTGTCTTCCCCGTTCACTATGAGCCCGGCGAGCTCGTCGCCGTCTCATACACCGGCAGCGTCGAGGTCGGCCGATCGAGCTTGAGAAGCGCCGCAGACGGGGTGCGGCTGGACCTGTCCGTCGATCGTGAGGTGCTCTCGGCGGGCGAGCAGGACCTGGCGTTCGTCCGTGTCTCGTTGGCAGACGGCGAAGGAACTGTCGTTCCGCTCAGCGGAGTCGCAGTGGCCGCGTCGGTGACCGGGGCCGGCACCCTCGCCGGCTTCGGCAGCGCCGACGCGAGGGCGAGGCACGGTTTCGTCAACGGGTTGAGCTCGACCTTCAACGGACGGGCCCTCGCCGTCATCAGGTCCGGTGCCGACGCCGGAGAGGTGACGCTGACGGTCGTCTCAGATGGCTACGGCAGAGCCAGTATCAGGCTCTCGGTCGAGAACGACGCGGTTCAGGAGGACCGTCGACGATGATGGGGCTGCAGCGGGATGGGCGCTGCAGCCCGCCGCAGTCAGGAGTAGAAGGCCCCTCCACCATCGACCGACACAGTGGTGCCTGTGATGTAGGAGGCGTCAGGGCCCGCCAGGAACGCGACAGCTCGCCCCGCGTCGGCTTCGGCGTCGCCGAAGCGCTTGAGGGACATTCCTGCCATCACAGCCTCGAGCTTGTCGGGGTTGGCATCGAAGTATCCTTTGGCGGCGTCGGTCATGGCCGCGGGCGCGATCGAGTTGACGGTGATGCCGTACTGCCCCCACTCGCGGGCCGCGATGCGGGTGACACCGCCGATAGCGCCCTTCGCGGCGATGTAGGCACCCATGCCGGGGAGCGGGATCTGCTCGGCCCCCGAGCGGACGTTGATCACTCGGCCGTAGCCGTCCTTCAGGTACGGGAACGCTGCGCGCATGAAGTAGACGGCGCCGATGGGGCCCGCCTGGAACACGAGATCGAGATCCTCATCGGTGATCTCCTCGAAGGGCACCTGGCCGCGGGCGCCCTGGGCGTTGTTCACGAGGATGTCGACGTTGCCGAAGGCCTCGACGACCGACGAGACTGCGGCATCCACCTCTGCGGAGCGGCGGATGTCGCAGTGCACCGTGAGCGCACGTCCGCCGGCAGCCTCGATGAGAGCGACCGTCTCATCTGCGCCGGCATCGTTGATGTCGATCACACCGATCGCGGCGCCCTCCTTGGCGAGTGCCAGTGCGATTCCACGTCCGACGCCGCTTCCTGAGCCCGTGATGATCGCGACTTTGTCATCGAGAGTTCCCATGTTGCCGTTCCTTTCTGAGGTCATCCCGTATCGGGACGGCCTCAGGGTACGCCGCAAATCTGTGAACTTCAACAATGTTGAAGTTTCTACTTCGTGAGCGGTTGAAGCGGCGCGGCGCGCTCGTCACGGAGTCAGGATCAGCTGAAGGCTCGGAGAATACGCGGCAATGAGCGCCTCGGTCGATGCCGTCACGAGCACGTCGTCCTCCGAGACCCACAGTGCAACCTGCAGGCCGGTCATTCCTGCTGCGAACAGGTGGGCGCGAAGTAGAGCGTCCGGGCCGCTCAACCGGGGGAGCAGCCGCTCTTCGAACACCGCCTGCGTGTGAATACGCAGTGCGCTGGCGACCTCGGCTCGATCGGAGGCTCGGACAAGAGCGGCCAGGATCGCCCTGCCGTCCGCGTGTGCCCTTTCGTCGAGGATGAAGCGCAGGTAGTCCGCCGCCAGCGAATCCAAGGGGCCGGCGAGCGCGTGGTCGATGCCGGCGGGTAGCTCCATGGTCTCGAGGAAGAGACCTTCCTTCGAGCCGAAATAGCGGATCACGGTCGCGGGGTCGACCTCGGCTGCGTGAGCGATGTCCCGCACACCTGTTGCGGGGAAGCCGTCCTCCCGGAAGAGCTTCGCCGCCGCGGCGCGGATGGTCTCCTTGGTCTGGGCGACCCGTTCGGCCCGTGTCTGCTTAGCAATCACGCGACCATCCTCGCAGAGCGAGATCCGCAGCATGCTGCCCCCTCAGAACCGTGGAGCGTGATGCAGCCCTTGTTCAAGGCACTGGTGAGTGGTGTTGCCGGGTGAGCGGCTTGAGTGAAAGCCCTGAGCAGGATGTGCTGCGGCGTTTCGTCGTGTCTCCGGACCATCGAGGGCGGATCCGACCTCTGTCTTTGAGGAGCCAGCGACCAGGTGTCGGAACAGTGCGATTGTTCGACGTCGACGATGCAGCCGCCCGAACGACCGCAGCGCATCTTCGCCACCTCGGGTTCGACGTGACCGTCGAGTCGAGCGCGGCGGATGCGGTCCGAGACGCCGACATCACCGCACCTGCACGGCCGATAAGGCCAACGCCCAGGTGCTTGCGGCCTCGGAGTCCTAGCTGGCGCGCACATCAACGCCATTGGAGGCGACTGCCCGGGCAAGACCGAGCTCGACCTCGACATCGTCCGCCGCCACAGGGTGTTCGTGGAGCTCGAGCCGCAGACGCGCATCGAGGGGGAGATACAGCTCCTTCCGTCGGGTTCGCCGGTGACCGAGCTCTGGCGGGTGATCCTCGAGAGGAGCTGGGTCGCGTCGAGAGACGAAGTCACGGTCTTCGACTCCGTCGGCTTCGCGATCGAAGACTTCACCGCGCTCCGATACGTGCAGAGGGCGACGGCGGCCTCGCGCTTCTCGGAGCCGATCGACCTCATCACGGAGCCCGTGGACCCGAAGGATCTCTACGGGATGGTCGGGGCGCCGGTCTTGGCCTGACCGCAGGATCCGGTTCACGGCAACGCGCCGGGACGTGATTGAGAGGACCGTGCCGGATAGTTGCGATAAGTGGTCTGATCGTCGGTAAACGGCCAGGCAGGGAAGTAAGAAGGGGTGGAGCGGGTAAGAGCGCTCAGTACTCCGCCTCGATGCGGGGACTCGGTACCGAACCTGGGCGTGCGATTCGAGGTGCAACGGAGCGCCAGTGAAAGGTGCGCTCAGCCGCAGGACTCGTACGGCGGCTCGTCGAGACTCGTCGCGGTCACGGCCCAGATGGTGTCGGTTCCGGCCGTGTAGGTCAGGAAGACGGAACCGGTGCCTGCCTCCGATTCGATCGCGAGATACCGGCGATCGCCGACGCTTTCGATCTCAACCGCGTCCGGGTACGCGGCCAGAGCCTGGTCCACCCGCGAACCGATGCCGATCCCCTCCGCTGTCACGGGACCGACGGCCGGCTTGCCTTCGAGGTCGACGGGCGAGGCGGACACCTGCACGAGGTCGACCACCGCTGGGCCCTGTTCCGGGAGTTCGGGGCGCTGGAGGGTGAGCGTGTACCCGTCAGCCTCGGCGGTGGCGAGCCATGGGCAGGCCTCCGCAAGAGTCGCACCCGTCGCCGCCACTGCCTCGTCGTATGACGTGCCCAGGTCGACGTCTCCGATGCCCGACGGACTGACGTCCGCCGCGGGGGCGGACGCACTGGGCGACGAGGTCGGCGCGGGCTCGGCGGATGCCGTCACCGTCTGCGTGACTGTCGGGGTCGGTGCGCCGGTCGCGGCGCACCCGGCCAGAAGAGCCGCGGCGACGGCCATTCCGCACAGGGGAGGGAGGATGCGTGCACTGCGAGCCCGGGGTCGTCTCGTGTCGATATCCATGCTTCGACGCTAACGGCGAGGCGGAGCATCGTCCTTCGACTCCCACGGGATTCCCAGATGCCCGAGGGGTCGTGACGTGGACCGGCAAGCGCCCGCCATCGTGCGAGAGCGGACCTCGGCGGCATCGTTCTGCGGAGAAACGCTCAGTCCCCGGCATCCGCCATGAAGCCGAGCTCGGACGGGTGGGTGAGTCGCCACCACTCGGTGGGCGGGTCGATGTTCCCGTCGATCGTCACGGGAGCGGTGACGGTGTTCGGCCCGGCCGTCCAGGTGACGCTTCCGACGACCGTGCCGTCGCGGTACGTGAGCGGGGTGTCGATGTCGACCGTCACCTCGATCGGGGTGTCCGACCAGGTGAAGATCGACGCGTCCTCGTCGATGACCAGCGTCGCGGACGATCCCCAGGGCGTCGCGATCGATCCGATCTCCTGGCCGTCGGTCGCGACGGGCATCTGGTGGAAGCCGGAGCGGATGCTCTCGAGTGCGGCGATCACGCTGGCGTTCACCGAATCGCGCGTCGGCGCCCCGAGGACGACGCCGGTGACGGCAAGGGGAGCGGCCGCGCCCACGTCGAGGGTCGCCGTGTACAGCAGGTTGTGCGTGCCCATGCCCAGGTTCCCGGTCTTCAGCCCCGTGATCCCGGCCGTGCCGAGGAGGCCGTTGGTGTTGTACACCGCACCCGCACCGGGGACCGAGAGCGACGGGGTCGCGACGATCCGGGCGATCGCCGGATTCGCGGCGGCGAGCTTCGCGATGGCCAGCAGGTCGGTGAGCGTGCTCGTGTTGCGTGGACTGATGCCCGTGGGCTCGGTGACCGTCGTGCCGGTGAGCCCGTGGGCGGCGAGCCAGTCGCGCGTCGCGCCGAGGAACGCGTTCTGCGATCCGAAGATCTTCGAGGAGAGCGCCTCGGCGTAGTTGCTCGCCGAGGGGATGAGCATGACGGCGAGGGCATCATGCAGCGACATGGTGGTGCCGGTGGGCATCGGAGCGATGGTCGCGTCGAGCACGTAGTACGCGTCGTAGAGATCGTGGTCGGCCTTGTCGAACGTGATGGTCGGCCCGGGGTCGTCCGCCGAGGCGAGCGGCGACGCATCGAGGATGACGAGGGCGGTGATGAGCTTGGTGATGCTCGCGATCGGGAGCGGTTCGCCCGTGCCCGTCGCCGACCAGATGCCGCTCGCCCCCTCGCCCAGATAGGCATCGGCGCCGGCGATGCTGATCGCTGACGCCGTGGCGGTCGGCGTCGCGAAGGCGGCAGCGGAGCCGATCGGCACCTGCGGTGTGCGGTTGGTCACCGTCGGCGGATTCGTGGGCGCCGTGAGCGCCCACCCGATGTAGCCGCCGGTCACGGCGAGCACGAGGACGAGGCAGACGGCAGTGATGATGAGCCCCCGGCGCCTGCGCTTCCTGCGCGCCGAGGCATCGGCCTGACCGTCGGTGAACTCCTGCTCGTGCGTCATGAGGTCCGCGAAATCGGACAGCGCATCCACCGGTTGATCCGGTGCCGTCATCGAGAGCCCCTCATCGCGCGTCACCTGTCGCTCGCAATCCTCAGAAAAGACCATCCTCGTGGATGCCCGCCGCCGCCGGTATCGGCCGTTCGGGGGACAAGTCGGCGTCAGCCTCGAGACAACTCCGATCAGAGAATCAGCTGGACTCGATCCGGTGCCCCGCGGCCGTCTCAGTCCGCGTCCCCCGAGAAGACGGGGCTCAGGAAGCGGCGTTCGTACCGGCGGATGCACTGCGTCCTGCGAGCCAGCTCGAAGGCCTCCACGCACTCGGGATCGATCTTCGATGCGGTGCGGTAGATCTCGTACTCGGCGAGGGAGGGGAACGTGAACAGTGCGAAGGCCTCGTCGCTGTCTCCCTCGCTCGGCAGGAAGTAGCCGTGGTGGGTGCCGCCGTGCTTCGCGACCAGCCGGATCCACCGGCGTCCGTACTCGGTGAAGTCGTCGAGCTTGTCCGGGTCGATCTCGTAGCGCAGGTGAACCGTGATCATGTCGTCCAGCTTGTCAGAGCGCGGAGCCGACTTCGGTCGGAGGCGCCCGGCGTCAGCGGAGGACGCCGCAGGCCGTCGTGACTCGAAGCATGACAGTGCCGCCCTGCGTCATCGGGTAGCTCAGGAGGTACGAGCCGGTCTCGTCTTCGATGAGCGTGTGTCCGCCGGTCACCGGCCAGGTCTCGCCGTCGGAGTACTCGATGTCCTGTGAGGACGTGCCCGTGGATGTCACCGCATCGCCGTACTCGTCCTGCAGCTCGGCGATCGTCCCCGTGATGTCGGTGCTGGGGATGCCGAGCGCCCACAGCCAGTGCCCGATGCCGTCGTCTTCTCCGGAACAGGCGTACGCGTTCGCGTCGGCCTCCGCATACCGCTGACCGCCGGGAAACGCGGCCACGAGCTTGTCGACGACGTCATTCGACGTGTCTCTCACCTCGTTCATGCTCTGGTCGAACTTCGGCGGCTCGCTGTCGGTAGGACCGCTCGCCGAGCATCCGGCCAGCGCGACGAGAACGAGAGGCAGTGCCAGGAGAGGAGCGAGTCGCAGGGTGCGCATCCGGACAGTCTTGCGCAGGCGCGGCTGGTTTCGCGGGAAGGCACTCGGTCGCGGCTCTGCGATCCGGGTCCTGATCACTCCGCGGAGGCGGCCGCACTCCGCTCGTCCTCGGAGTTCGGCGTCCACCCGAACCAGCCGTCGTCCGACGCCATCACGCTCCAGTCGCCGCACGCGAAGACCGTCTTCGCCGCGTACGGGTCGGGCGCATCGTCGAGCACCCAGGTGGGGGCCGAGTACCGCTCCACCTCGGCGCATTCGTCGGGGAGGCCGGAGCTGCTGATGAGCAGGATGACGGCGTCCGCGGCATCCTCGATCGTCGAGGTGCGGACGGTGATCTCGCTCGCGTCGGTCGGGATCCAGTCGGCGTCGACCTCCGCACCGCTCTCGAACCCGTCGACATCGTCGAAGGTCGATGTGGACTGCTTGTGGACGAGACTGTCGTAGGCGGAGCATCCGGTCAGTGAGAGCAGTCCTGCGATGACCAGGGCGGGGGCGGCGAGGGTCGTGCGTGCGTTCATGGATCCAGCCTCGCCGCGCAGGGCGGGCGCGGCATCGTGCGGGGGAGGTATCTGCATCCCTCTGCAGGATGATCCGAGCCCGGCTGTATTCCCGAAGGTACGCTGATCACATGCATGATCAGTCGCCGCCGGCCGTCCGCCCCCTGTGGGCGAGCGTGGCCGACGGGTTCTACGTGGGCAGCCGGGAAGGCACCTTTCTCGGATACGTCGACCGTCAGGTCGATGGCGCCTGGCGTGCGTTCGACGCCGCGTCCCGCCCTCTCGGCGACCATGCGGACCACCATCTGGCGATGGCGGCCGTGACCGCCGGCGCCGATGCCGACGACACCGTGGGAAAGCAGGAGGATGCCGGATGACCGACGTGAACCCGCTCGTCTCGCTCGTGTACTGCAGCAGCGCCACGCGCCCGTTCGACGAGCGGGAGCTCGCCGAACTGCTGGCCGTGAGTCGAGCACGGAACAGTGCGAGCGACATCACCGGGATGCTCCTCTATCGAGGAGGCGAGTTCGTCCAGATCCTGGAGGGAACCCGGTCCGACGTCGAAGAGCTGATGGAGAAGATCGGTCGTGATCCGCGGCACCATGATGTGCGGGTGCTGATCGAAGAGCCGCTGCACGAGCGGCGATTCGCCGAGTGGACGATGGGCTACCAGTCACTGGTCGCGGCGGAGCCGGCGATGGCATCCGGATACCGCGACTCGTTCGACGACCTCCGCGTCGGGGACCACGACATGGTCGGCCGCGCGATCATGGAGCTCACGCTGTGGTTCCGAGTGCGGGAGTCTGTCCCGTCGCGCGGCTGAGTTCGAGTGCGCGGCTGAGTTCGAGTGCGCGGCTGAGTTCGAGTGCGCGGCGATGCGCTGTCTCGGCGATCCAGGTCTCCGCGCTTCCCCGATACGCCGCGAACTCCCGCGCGTGCGCCCAGATGTGCACGTAGGTCTCCTGCAGGACCTCCTCGGCAGACGCTCGGGCTTCGATCACGCTGAGGATGAGTCCGAACACACGCGCGCATGTGAGGTCGTACAACTGTGCGAACGCCGTCTGGCTGCCGGAGGCGATGTCGACCATCAGGTCGTCCTCGGCGCTCGACGATGCATCCCCGATCAGGGGAGGGATGCGTCGGATGCTCATGTGTCGATCGTGGCACGCGCGCGGTGACGACGGATGGCTCTTGCGCGCGATGATGGCCAGGTGCTAGCGGCGGGCAGCAGGCAGAGCGGGCGGCGGGGGAGTGTGCTCAGCCGAGCAGCGTCACGCCGAAGCTCGCCACGACGGTGCGCAGCTCCGCGAGGTAGCGCTGCGCCTGCTCGGTCAGCGGGATCGCGGAGTGGCCGATCCAGCCGATCTCGATGCGCTCGTCGACGTCGAGGGGAATCGCGACGATCTCGGGGTCGAGGTCGTCGCTGATGATTCCGGTCGAGATCGTGTACCCGTCGAGTCCGATCATGAGGTTGAAGATGGTCGCGCGATCCGAGACCCTGATCTCCCTCGAACTCGACAGGGTCGAGAGGATCTCCTCGGCGAAGTAGAAGGAGTTGTTCGCGCCCTGGTCGAAGGTGAGGCGCGGGACTTCGGCGAGATCGTCGAGGGTCACTCGCTCTCGGGCGGCGAGCGGGTTCTTGCGGGAGATGAAGATGTGCGGATCGGCGACGAAGAGCGGGCGGAACGCGAGTCCCGAGTCGCGGAGCAGCTTGTCGATGACGTTGCGGTTGAAGTCGTTGCGATACAGGATGCCGAGCTCGCTGCGGAGGGTGCGGACGTCTTCGATGATGTCCCACGTGCGGGTCTCGCGCAGCGAGAACTCGTACTCTGCGGCCTCGGTCGCCTTCACCATCCGCACCATCGCGTCGACGGCGAACGAGTAGTGCTGCGTCGACACTCCGAGCAGGCGGCGCGACGGCGGCCGCCCCAGATAGCGCTGTTCGAGAAGCGCGACCTGCTCGACGACCTGCCGGGCGTAGCCGAGGAACTCCACGCCGTCGGTGGTGAGGGTCACTCCGCGCGCCGAGCGGACGAGCAGGTCGCGGCCCACTCGGCCCTCGAGGTCCTTCATCGCCGCCGACATCGTGGGCTGCGCGACGTACAGCAGATCGGCGGCGGCGCTGATCGAGCCCTCTGCCGCGACCTCGATGTAATAGGTGAGCTGCTGCAGGGTGATGCCGCTCGATCGCCTGACCATAGCCACAGCCTATGCCCTGGCATAGCTGGCGCGCATTACTCGATAGGAGCGGTCTGGCCGCACCATGGAGTCATCCCCTTTTCCGCGAGGCCGAGCCCGGCCGATCAGCTCACCGATTGGCACCCCATGGCGCACGAGTTCACGTTCCGCATCACGACGACCCGGTTCGACGAGGACTACTCGCCCTCGCACGACTCCCGCATCACCACCAACTTCGCCAACCTGGCGCGCGGTGAGCACCGTCAGCAGAACCTCCGCAACGCGCTGACCATGATCGACCGCCGGTTCAACGATCTGGCCCGGTGGGACAACCCGAGTGCCGACCGGTACACCCTCGAGCTCGAGATCATCTCGGTCGCGGTGCAGTTCGCCGCGGAGGGCGAAGACAGGGAGTTCCCCCTCCTCGAGGTGCTCGACATCCAGATCGTCGACCGTCTGACCGGAACGCGCACGCACGGGATCGTCGGCAACAACTTCTCGTCGTACGTGCGCGATTACGACTTCAGTGTGCGGCTGCCGGCCGCCAGCGAGGCGGCGGGCGGATTCGCCCTTCCCGACGACTTCGGCGACCTGCACGGCAAGCTCTTCCAGCACTTCCTCGACTCCGAGGCGTACCGCGAGCGGTTCTCGCTGTCGCCGGTGATCTGCATCAGCGTCTCGACGAGCAAGACGTACCGTCGCACCGACAACCACCACCCGGTGCTCGGCGTCGAGTACGAGCAGAAGGATTCGTCGCTGACCGACGCGTACTTCGCCAAGATGGGCCTCTCGGTCCGGTACTTCATGCCGCGCGGCAGCGTCGCGCCGCTGGCCTTCTACTTCCGCGGCGATCTCCTGAACGACTACACGAACCTCCAGCTCATCGGCACGATCAGCACGATGGAGACGTTCCAGAAGATCTACCGACCCGAGATCTACAACGCGAACTCGACCGCGGCGAGCGTCTATCGGCCGACCCTCGAGCAGCAGGACTACTCGGTGACGAAGATCGCGTACGACCGCGAAGAGCGCAGCCGGCTCGCGACCGAACAGGGCCGGTTCACCGACGAGCACCTCATGCAGCCGCACGGCGAGCTGCTCGAGCAGTGGGCCGCCACGTACGGCGCCACCGCCGACGACCGCGTGCCTGCCGACGACCTCGTGCCCGTCGCCTGACGACCCTGTCGCCGACCATCCCTGTCGGTGCACGACCCTGCCCCTGACGACCCTGTCGCCTATCACCCCTCTCGCCCGACCGACGGAGAACTCCACGCCATGAACACGCTTCTGCCCACCTCGATCGTCGGCAGCCTGCCGAAGCCGTCCTGGCTGGCCCAGCCGGAGACGCTGTGGTCGCCGTGGAAGCTCGAGGGTGAGGCACTCGACGAGGGCCGGAAGGATGCTCTGCGCATCGCAGTCCAGGAGCAGCGCACTGCCGGGCTCGACATCATCAGCGACGGAGAGCAGACGCGCCAGCACTTCGTCACCACGTTCATCGAGCACCTCTCGGGCGTCGACTTCGACCAGCGGCAGACCGTTCGCATCCGCGACCGGTATGACGCGAGCGTGCCGACGATCGTCGGAGCCGTGAGCCGTGAGAAGCCCGTCTTCGTCGACGACGCGAGGTTCCTGCGCGAGCAGACCGATCAGCCGATCAAGTGGGCGCTGCCCGGCCCGATGACGATGATCGACACCCTCTACGACCGCCATTACGGGAGCCGTGAGAAGCTCGCCCGGGAGTTCGCGACGATCCTCAATCAGGAGGCGAGGGAACTCGAGGCGGCGGGCGTCGACATCATCCAGTTCGACGAGCCGGCCTTCAACGTCTTCTTCGACGACGTGAAGGACTGGGGCGTGGAGGTGCTCGAGATGGCGGCCGAGGGGCTGCGCGCCGAGACCGTGGTGCACATCTGTTACGGCTACGGGATCAAGGCGAACACCGACTGGAAGGCGACTCTCGGGGCGGAATGGCGGCAGTACGAGACGTCGTTCCCGCTGCTGCAGGCCTCGAGCATCGACACCGTCTCGCTGGAGAGTCACCACTCGCACGTGCCGGTGGAACTCATCGAGCTCATCCGGGGCAAGAAGGTCATGCTCGGTGCCGTCGATGTCGCGAATCATGCCATCGAGACGCCGGAAGAGGTCGCCGAGACGCTCCGCAACGCGCTGCGCTTCGTCGACGCGGACAAGCTCGTCCCGAGCACGAACTGCGGTCTGGCGCCGCTGCCTCGCGACGTCGCGCGCGGCAAGCTGCAGGCGCTCAGTGCGGGCGCCGCTCTTCTTCGTGGGGAGCTGGCGGGGGCAGCGCCCACCCGGTGAGAGCCGGATTCATCGGGCAGCAGCCCGCTCCGACCGCGTGAGAGAAAACGTTCGGGCCTCGGCGGAACTCCCGCTAGCGTGGTGCGCAGACGCCGAGATATATCGGTCGCCGCGTGAGTCACGGTCGGAGACACCATGGTTGAGCATCCACAGCCCGACACCACCTCCGTCGCGGAGAGCGACGTCGTCACCGACACCCGCGTGGGGCTCACCGCGGCGCGGGTCGCCGAGCTCACGGCATCCGGGCAGACGAACGCGTTCGCGGGCGATTCGAGCCGCAGCGCGTGGAACATCGTGCGCGCGAACGTCTTCACGCTCTTCAACGGCATCGTCGGCGCGTGCTTCCTGGTTCTCCTTCTTCTCGGGCGCTGGCAGGATGCGCTGTTCGGTCTCGCCGCGTTCGGGAACGCGATCATCGGATGCTGGCAGGAGTTCCGGGCGAAGGCGGCGCTCGACCGCCTCGCCCTGCTGAATGCCCCGCGAGCCCGGGTCCGCCGCGATGCGCAGGACGTCGAGATCGCTCCCGGCGAGGTCGTTCGAGGCGACATCCTGATCCTCCGTGCCGGAGACCAGGTCACCGCGGATGCGGTCGTTCTCGAGCACCGCGCGCTGCAGATCGACGAGTCGATGCTCACGGGCGAGTCGGATGCCGTCGACAAGCAGGACGGCGACGAGGCTCTGTCGGGGTCGATCGTCGTGGCCGGCGCAGCACTGGCTCGTGCGGAGCGGGTGGGCGCGGACTCGTACGCGAACCGATTCGCGGCGGAGGCCAAGCGCTTCTCGCTCGTGGCATCCGAGCTCCGCACCTCGATCGACCGCGTGCTGAAGTGGGTCGGGTGGGGCATCGGGCCGATCGGCCTTCTCGTGCTCAACGCCCAGATGATGGTCGCCGGGGGATGGGTGACCGCGTGGAAGACCGGCACGTGGACACAGGCGATCGTGAACACGATCTCGGCACTGACCGCGATGATCCCGCTCGGTCTCGTGCTGATGACGTCGATCGCCTTCGCCGTGGGCGCTGCCCGTCTCGCCTCTCGGCAGGTGCTCGTGAACGAGCTGCCCGCCGTCGAAGGGCTCGCGCGGGTCGACGTCATCTGCCTCGACAAGACGGGCACCCTCACCGAGGGGGAGCTCGCCTACCGCGACCTCGTGCTGCTCGACTCGGCCACCGGCGAATGGCGGAACGCGCTGTCGTGGTTCGGCGATGCGCCGGATGCGAACGCGACAGCCCGATGCCTGCGGGTGCCCTACCCCGCCTCCGGGCCGCGCGATGCCTCGGTCTACGTCTCGTTCTCGTCGGCCCGCAAGTGGAGCGCGCTCTCGTTCGCCGACACCGGCGACGAGACCCGGGTGCTCGGCGCGCCCGAGATGGTGCTGGGAGATGCGGCGACGGATGCCGGCACCGAGGTCGGCGAAGCCGTCACGCGCCTGGCGGCCGAGGGGCTGCGCACGCTCGTGCTCGCGGTCAGCGCCGATCACTACTCGACCGCCGCCGAGGCCGCGGAATCGCTCCCGACCGGACTCGTGCCCGTCGCCGTGATCACCTTCAGTGAGAAGGTGCGTCCGGATGCGGCCCAGACGCTGTCGTACTTCCGTGCCCAGGGAGTGGGCGTCCGCGTGATCTCGGGAGACAACCCGCGCACGGTCGCGGCGATCGCGCGGCAGCTCGGTCTCGACGCCGGAGAGGGCTACGACGCCCGGCAGCTCCCCGACGACGACGTCGAGCTCGGCGCGGTGCTCGAATCCCACACCGTGTTCGGGCGGGTGACCCCCGAGCAGAAGAAGCGCATGGTCGTCGCGCTTCAGGCGCGGGGCCACACGGTCGCGATGACGGGCGACGGTGTGAACGACGCCCTGGCCATCAAGACCGCCGACATCGGCATCGCGATGAACTCGGGGTCACCGGCGACCAAGGCCGTCGCGCGACTCGTGCTGCTCGACGGGCAGTTCTCGCATCTTCCCGACGTCGTGGCCGAGGGGCGTCAGGTGATCGCGAACATCGAGCGCGTCTCGATGCTCTTCCTCACCAAGACGGTCTACGCCACCACCCTTGCGGTGCTCTTCGGCGTCATGGTGCTCGAGTTCCCGTTCCTGCCCCGCCAGCTGTCGATCACCGACGGGCTGACCATCGGCATCCCCGCGTTCTTCCTGGCGCTCATGCCGAACACCAGCCGCTACGTGCCGGGGTTCCTGCGACGATCGTTGACGTTCGCGATCCCCGCAGGGCTGTTGATCGCCACCGCGTTGACGGTCTACACGCGCGGGGCCATGAGCCTCGGCGTCACCGAGCCGCAGCTGCGGACCGGGTCGACGATCATCCTGGCGATCGTGGGCATCTGGGTTCTCGCGGTGCTGGCTCGTCCGCTCAACCGGTACAAGGTGCTCGTGGTCGGCGGCATGTTCGTGGCCCTGTCGGTGCTGTTCACTGTGCCGCTCGCCGGTGAGTTCTTCCAGCTCGTCGATCCCGGTGAGCAGGCCGCGTACCTGATCGCCGGCATCACGATCGTCACGATCCTCGCGATCGAAGTCGTGCGGATCGTGCACCGGCGGATCCTCGCCCGGAGTTCAGTCGGCGAAGAACCGGCGGGAGGCGGGCGGCACCCAGATCGCCAGGAGCACCAGCAGCTCGAGCACTGACTGGACGAGCACCGCCCAGTCCCAGGTGGTGGTGAGAGCGGTCACGACGTGCAGCGCCAGCTGGATGATGAGGTAGACCGTCAGGAGCAGGCGGGCGAGCCGGCTGCCGCGGCCGATCGCCGCCGCCACGGCGATGGTCAGCAGACCGAAGAGGATCACGGCTGCGCCGACGAGCGAGACGACGAGCACATCGGCGTCGGGCACCTGATAGCGGCTGAGAAGCACGGCGAGGCCGAGTGCCGCGTTCGACAGGCCGCTCAGCACGATGAGGACCACGACGATGCTGACGACGACGGGGCGCTTCGGTGTCGCCGGTCGGTTCGGTGTCGCGCTGCTCTGGGTCTCGGACTCCACGCGATCACTGTACAAGCGATGCCCGTCGCCCCGGGCCGGCTACGCCGCGATGAGCCGGGACGACAGCGCGCGGATCCGCAGGCTGAGCGCGTCGAACGCATCGTCGAACGCGGCGGGGGTGCCGACGCGGGCCGGATCGCGCACCGACCAGTGCAGGTCGTCACGGGTCAGCAGACTCTCGTGGGCGTCGTCGCAGACCGTGATCAC
>NZ_DALZXX010000007.1:25595-55426 GCF_031988965.1 Microbacterium sp. | reverse complement strand
TGACGGGTGGCGGCAAGACCTGGATGGCGACCTTCCCCCTGCGGGCGGCACGCTGGGGCGGTCCTGAGCTGCCCCTCCCCGCCGGACCGTATGAGATCCGGGTGCCCGGCGCCGAACTCGACGGCCTGTCGATCGCGCCGACCGTACTCGACGGCGTGCGCATCGCCGTCGAGTCCGAGACCGCGCACATCGGGGCACCGATCGACCCCGTGTACGAGACCGCCGAGGGGCAGGCGACCCTCGAGGGGCGCTATGTCTCGCACCCGGGCGGCACCGAGAACGCGGTCTTCTTCGAGAGCTTCTACGGGCGCAGCGTCGGCTGCAATCCCCGTGCGATCGACCGCGCGCTCGCCGCAGCGGCCCCGGACGTGGTGCGGTACTGGAGCGTCGTCGACCTTTCGGTCGAGGTGCCGGAAGGCGCGATCGCCGTGGTCGAGGGCAGTCCCGAATGGTGGCGGGCACGAGCAGCCGCTCGGCTGCTGATCGTGAACGACTGGCTGAGACGACGCTTCGCACGCAAACCCGGCCAGAAGGTCGTGCAGACCTGGCACGGCACACCGCTGAAGCGTCTGGCCCTGCACCGCCCGGGCTTCGACCCGCGACGCATGGCGGCTGTCGTGAAGGAATCGCGTCGATGGGACGTGCTCCTGGCGCAGAACACCTACGCGGAGCGAATCCTCCGCAAGGCGTACGCCTTCTTCGGTCGACCGATCTGGGTCGAGGGGTATCCCCGTAACGACGCGCTCGTCACGGGCGACGCCTCCGGGATTCGAGCGGCCCTCGGGATCGCCGACGGCGAGCGCGTCCTGCTCTACGCTCCGACCTGGCGGGATGACCGCAAGGAGATGGTGGACTTCATCGACGCCGAGCTGCTCGCACGGCAGACGGACTCGGTGGTCCTGGTGCGCGGGCATTCCCGCACGATCGAGACGGACCGCGATCGTGGCGGAGCGCGAGTCATCGACGTGACCGGATTCCCCGAGACGGCTCAGCTGCTTCTGGCGGCCGACGCCCTGATCACCGATTACTCCTCCGTGATGTTCGACTTCAGCGTCACGGGCAAACCCATGTACTTCCTCGTCCCCGACCTCGATCACTACCGGGGTGAGCTCCGCGGCTTCTACTTCGATCTGGCGAGCCGCGCGCCCGGGCCCCTCGTGCGCACGCAGGGCGAGCTCGTGGCGGCTCTCGCCGACGAGGCTCATGAGGTGACTTTCGCGGAACGGTATGCGGCCTGGCGTGCGCAGTTCAACAGGCGTGACGACGGCGACGCGGCAGACCGAGTCGTGGCGCGCATCCTCGATCAGGGGTACATCACGCCGTGACCCCGGCGTGTGACGCCCGGACGCAGAGCGAGGTCAGGAATCTCGCTCGGCGCCGAGCGATCACGGAAGCGGAGTGTTCTGCGTCCCGAGTCGTGACGCATCGACCGTGTCCCGAGCGCCGCGCAGCACCCCGCCGAGGAATCCCACTCCCCAGGACAGGTGCATGGTGGGGAGAACGGCGAGCGTCCAGAGGCGTTGGCGCGGTCCGCCCCCGCCGCGCAGACTCGCCACCGCCACGACGAGCGCGACGTAGAGCAGGATCGGCAGGTGGACGATCAGTGACAGGGCGACGGAGAACCATCCGCTGACCAGACCCGTCAGCTGCAGGATGCCGGTCACCACGGCGAGTCCGAGGAGCACGACGAGGGCGGGGGGAGCGAAGTAGCGGATGCCGTTGCGTCGCCCGAAGCGTCGGACGAGTTCACCGCGCCACGCGCCGGTCGCGCGGAACTGGCGGGCGAGACGGAGCCAGCTCTCGCGTGGCCAATAGGTCACCGACAGTGTCGGGTCGAACCAGACCTTGTAGCCTGCCTGCCGGATGCGGAGGTTGAGCTCCCAGTCCTCGCCGCGACGGATCGTCTCGTCGAAGAGTCCGACCTCGTCGAGCACCTCTCGGCGCATCACTCCGAGGTACGCCGATTCGGCCTCCCCTTCGTGCGTGCCACCGTGATAGGCCCCGCCGCCGAGCCCGACGGGGGAGTTGTAGAGGCGAGCGACAGCCTTCTGGAACGGCGTGCGGCCCTCAGCGTGCATGACGCCGCCGACGTTGGCCGACCCCGTGCGTTCGAGGGTCTCGAGTGCCCGCGCGGCATAGCCGGGTGAGAGCTCGGAGTGCGCGTCGACGCGCACGATCGTGGCGTAGCGGCTCGCGCGGATCGCGGCGTTGAGACCCACCGGGATGTGCGCGGCGGGATTGTCGACGAGTCGGATCCGCTCGTCCGCCGCAGCAAGACGCTGAGCGAGCTGCGTGGTGCCGTCGGAGGAAGGGCCGAGCGCGAGCACGAGCTCCGCCGGGATGGCGAGCTCCTGGGCGAGCACGGAGGCGACGGCATGCTCCAGGTACGCCCGTTCGTTCAGCACGGGCATGACGAAGGACACCCCGGTCTCGGGGGCGTGGAAATCGTCGTGGGGCACATGACGATCATGGCATGCGCTCGTCGGACGTTCGCTGATTCGACGGGAGGCGGCCGGGCGCTCGGTATCCTGGAGGGATGGGTGCTGTGTCGGATGCGAAGAAGGCCTACCGTCTGCTGAAGCGGGCGCTCGCGTCGCGCACCGCCGTGCAGCGCGTGCGTCGTCGCCTGGCGGCGAGCGAACCGCATCAGCCGGGCCGATATCAGGTCGCGGTGTACTTCGCCGACGGCGCGGTCAACATGTACCAGATGCGTCAGTGGTACCGGCCGCTCGCCGAGCTCGCGAAGCACTGGCCG
Organism: Microbacterium sp.; assembly: GCF_031988965.1. Taxonomy (GTDB): domain Bacteria; phylum Actinomycetota; class Actinomycetes; order Actinomycetales; family Microbacteriaceae; genus Microbacterium. The sequence continues at coordinate 52,671 of NZ_DALZXX010000007.1, read as the reverse complement.
GTCGTGGTGCTCTCGCGTTCTGCGACGGGAGCGGACAAGCTCCTCGATGAGGATGCTCCACCCGTGGCGTTGGTCCCCACCGTGCGAGACCTCGAGCGGTTCATCGCCACGCAGGACATCCGCGTCGTGCTGTACGTGAATCAGAACACGCGCAACTTCCAGATGTTCCGCTACGGCCGGCGCTGGCACGTGTTCATCAACCACGGCGAGTCCGACAAGATGTACATGACGACGAACCAGTACAAGGCCTATGACTACGCCTTCGTCGCGGGGCAGGCCGCGCGCGACCGGCTGTCGCGCACGCTGTGGGACTACGACATCGACAGGCGGACCCTCGAGATCGGTCGTCCCCAGGCCGACCACTACTCGGGCAGCCTGCCGTACACGCCCGATGAGCGCACCGTCGTCCTGTACGCGCCGACGTGGGAGGGCGATCGCCCCAGTGCGCATTACGGCTCGATCGCGACCCACGGCGAAGCCCTCGTGCAGGCGTTGCTCGCGTCGGGGCGCCACCGGGTGATCTATCGCCCCCACCCTCGCAGCGGCGTGGTGGACCACGAGTACGGCGCCGCACACAAGCGCATCATCGCCGCGATCACCGCGGCGAACGCCGGCGATCCCCGCGCGCAGCACATCTACGATCACGGTGCGGAGCTCGGCTGGCAGCTCGCGGCCGCAGACGTCGCCGTGGTCGACATCTCCGCGATGGTCTACGACCGTCTCGCCGTCGGGAAGCCGCTGTTGATCACGCGCCCTGCAGACGAACGCGCATCGGTCGACACGAACGGATACCTCTCGGACTGCGAGTGGCTCGAGGCGGATGCGGCTTCGGAGATCGTCGCCGAGGTCGAACGCGTCCGCGCCGACGTGGCTGCGACGGCACGGCTGCGGATGTGGGTCCAGCATTACTTCGGCGACACGACCCAGGGGGTCGCGACCGAGAAGTTCCATGCCGCGATCAGCCACCTCATGCACGAGTGGGACCATTGGCACGCTCACGAGGTCGGTGCTGTCCGCGGCGATGAGGACGACGACGATGAAGAAGTCGCCGACGAGGAGATCTGATGGTCGAGCTTTCGCGGACGCGAAGTATCGCCGCACGAGTCGAGGTCGTCGCTGAGGCGGCATCGACCAACACGATGCTGCGAGAGCTGGCGGCCGATGCCGACGGATGGCCTCACCTCTCGGTGCTTCTGACCGACAACCAGACGGCTGGTCGCGGCCGACTCGACCGTCAATGGACTGCGCCCCCCGGTGCCGCGGTCGCTGTCTCGGTACTGCTGCGCCGACTGCCGGAGGTCGCAGAGGCCCGCGGATGGATCCCGCTCGCCGCGGGCCTCGCCATGGCGGACGCGGTCGCTGACCAGGTCGCGGAGCATTCGGTGTCCGTCAAGTGGCCCAACGATGTGCTCGTCGACGGACGGAAGATCTCCGGCATCCTTGCGGAGGTGACCGGTGACGCCGTCATCGTCGGCTCGGGCATAAACACGGCGATGACGGCCGCACAGCTGCCGATTCCGACCGCGACGTCGTTCGCCTCGCTGGGGGTCGAGGTGGAGATCGACCGGCTGCTCGCCCGATACCTCCGGTCTCTCGAGCGCGCCGTCGACGGGCTCGCGGAGACGGGAGATGCCGTGACCAGCGGACTCCATGCGGCGGTGACCGCGCGCTGTGGAACGCTCGGGCAGGACGTCCGGGTGCTGCTCCCGGGGGAACGCGTTCTCGAGGGGACCGCGGATTCGCTGGACCCTGAGGGTCGTCTGGTCGTCAGCGCGAACGGCGAACACCATGCCGTCTCAGCGGGTGACGTGGTGCATGTGAGGCCGACCGGAGGCTGACACGCCCGGCGCGCAGAGGGTGTTGTCGGCGGTGGCGGGCACAATGGAGGGGTGACCCAGCCCGTGACCCTCGGCGGACGGCCGACCATGCCGCCGCCAGGCGTGCCCACTGAAGAGCTGCTCATCGCTCGATTCCGCGGGCATGCACGACGGTTGTTCTGGTCTGCTCTCGTCCTGATCGCCGTGTTCGGCGCGACCGCCTATCTCTTTGACAATCTCCCTGATCCGTTCGAGAACTGGATGCTGCTCACCGCGGCGGGAGCGGCGCTGCTGTTCCTCGCCGTGATTCCCTATGCGATCTGGTACTCGCGGACGACGACCGTGACCACGCGTCGGGTGATCGTGAACCACGGCCTCGGAGCCCGCAACCGCCGCGAGATGTCGCACGCCCGCGGATACACGATCGGTGTGCGCCGTGGCATCGTGCAGCGCATGTGGGGTGTCGGCACGATCACGCTGTCCAACGGTGTCGACGCGCCGCTGCGTCTCGCGAACGTGCCGAACGCGACGTTGGTGCACGAGACGCTGGCGGATCAGATCGAGGTCAGCCAGATCCTCGCTCACCGCGATGCCCAGTCGGGACAGGACTCCTCCCGCGGGTTCTGACAGGCGAGAGCCGCGCTCGACCCGAGGTGCGAGCGACCGGCGCCCGGATACGGGAGAATGGTCGGGACGAATGGAGGCGCACATGGCGCTGCGCGTTGGCGTGATCGGTGGCGGCCAGTTGGCCAGGATGATGATCGCCCCGGCGGTCGAGCTGGGACTCGACCTCAGGGTGCTGGCCGAGGGCGAAGGGATGTCGGCGGGACTCGCGGCGACCGCGGTCGGAGACTACCGCGACCTCGATGTCGTCCGCGACTTCGTCAAGGATGTCGATGTCGTCACGTTCGACCATGAGCACGTCCCCCAGACCGTGCTGCGCGCCCTGGTGGCCGACGGCGTGGCAGTGCACCCGGGGCCCGATGCGCTGCAGTTCGCCCAGGACAAGCTCGTCATGCGCGCGAAGCTCGCCGAGCTCGGAGTTCCTCAGCCCGACTGGGCGGCCGTGCACGACGCGTCCGAGCTGCAGGCGTTCCTCGATGAGCACGAGGGCGCCGGTGTGGTGAAGACGCCGCGCGGTGGATACGACGGCAAGGGCGTGCGCGTCGTGCGCTCGGCAGACGACGCCCAGGACTGGTTCACTGCCCTCGCCGACGGAGAGGCCCTGCTCGTCGAGGAGCTCGTGCCGTTCGTGCGCGAACTCGCACAGCAGGTGGCCCGCCGTCCGAGCGGCCAGATCGTCGCATACCCCGTCGTCGAGACCGTGCAGCGTGACGGAGTCTGCGCCGAGGTGATCGCGCCTGCGCCCGCAGCCGGAGACCGCCTCGTGCAGGTCGCCGAGGGCATCGGACGCTCCATCGCGGAAGGCCTGGGCGTCACGGGGATGCTCGCGGTCGAGCTGTTCGAGACCGATGACGAGCGCATCCTCGTGAACGAGCTCGCGATGCGGCCCCACAACAGCGGCCACTGGAGCCAGGACGGTGCCGTGACCGGGCAGTTCGAGCAGCATCTGCGCGCCGTCGCCGATCTGCCGCTCGGAGACACGGCGCCCCGCGCGCGATGGTCGGTCATGGTGAACATCCTCGGCGGACCTGAAGAGGGCTCGCTCGGACAGCGTTTCGCCGGCGCGATGGCGGAGCACCCGTCGGCGAAGATCCACACATACGGCAAGGATCCACGTCCGGGCCGCAAGGTCGGCCACGTCAACGTCGCGGGCGACGACCTCGATGAGGCCGTCTACGTCGCACGGGCCGCCGCTGCCCATTTCGACTGAGACGAGATCGGGTCGCGTGAGAGGCGTGCCGTTCGGGGGTTCTCCCAGCACCAGACCGTAGCCTGAGTGGGTGACTGAGCCTTTGCACTCCTCCGCTGCGCCCCTCGTCGGGGTCGTCATGGGATCCGACTCCGACTGGCGAGTGATGAGCGACGCGTCCCAGGCGCTGACGGACTTCGCCATCCCTCATGAGGTGGAGGTCGTGTCGGCCCACCGCACGCCAGACAAGCTCATGCAGTATGCCAGGGAAGCGCGTGCGCGCGGCATCCGGGTGATCATCGCGGGAGCCGGGGGAGCGGCACATCTGCCGGGGATGCTCGCGTCGATGACGGCCTTGCCCGTGATCGGCGTGCCGGTCCCGCTCGCCTACCTCGACGGGATGGATTCGCTGCTCTCCATCGTCCAGATGCCGGCAGGCATCCCGGTGGCGACGGTGTCGATCGGCGGAGCGAAGAACGCCGGCCTCCTCGCCGCGCGGATCCTCGGCACCTCCGACGCCGACCTCGCGGATCGCGTCGAGACCTATGCTCTCGACCTCGAGGCCCAGGTCGAGGAGAAGAACGAACGGCTGAAGGGTTCGCTGTGACCCTCGCGCCGCCGCGTGGTGCGGCGCGACCCCTCATCGAGACGAGACCGCTGCGGCATCCTGATTCTGCGGACGGTAGGCTGATGGCCAAGCGCGGTTGGTGGCTGGTGCTGCTCAACGTGCTCGTGCCGGGGTCCGCGCAGGTGCTCGCGGGCAACAGGAGATTGGGAAGATTCGGTCTCGGAGCCACCCTGGTCGCCTGGCTGCTCGTCGTCGTGGCCGCGGGGCTCGGGCTGTTCGCGCGCCCGTTCTTCCTCTGGCTCACCGTCGGAGGAGGGTTCTTCTCGGCAGCGATCCTCACTCTCATCCAGGCACTGCTGATCGCGTATGTCGTGCTCTGGCTCGTTCTCACCTTCGACACACTTCGGCTCGTCCGTCTGGTGAAAGTGCCCGGGCTGTCGCGGCTGGCGATCCCGCTGGTCGCGCTGTTGATCCTCGGTCTCGTCGGCTCGGGGACCGCCTACGCGGCATCGATCGTCGGCTCCGCGAGGAACACCATCAGCACCATCTTCGGGCAGAGCGGCCCGAGCCTTCCGCCGAGCGACGGCTACTACAACATCCTCCTTCTCGGTGCGGACAGCGGCGAAGGCCGTGATTCCATGCGCTACGACAGCATCTCGGTCGTCTCGGTCAATGCCTCGACCGGCGCGGTCACCATCACCGGAATCCCGCGTGAGCTGCCGAATGCTCCGTTCAGCGACGGCAGCCCGATGCAGGCGCTCTACCCGAACGGTTTCGAGGGACACCAGTCGAGTGCGTGCGGGTGGAACGGCTGGATGAACCACATCCGCAACGCTGCCGAGATCTGCCGCGAAGACAAGGGGACCGAACTCTACCCCGACGCGGTCGCGAACGGATCGGATCCGGGCATCGAGGCGACCAAGGATGCGGCTGAGGGCGTGCTCGGAATCGAGATCCCCTACTACGTGTTCGTCGACATGCACGGTTTCGCCGCTCTCGTCGATGCGCTCGGAGGCGTCACGATCACCGCCACCGAGCGGCTCCCCAAGGGGGGCCCGCCGGACGGCACTGATCCGTACGACGTCGATGCGTGGGCGATCGGCTGGATCGAGCCCGGCGAGCAGGTCATGGACGGTGATACCGCGCAGTGGTACGCCCGCTCTCGATACACCACCAGCGACTGGGACCGCATGAAGCGCCAGAGGGAGCTGCAGGAAGCGATCCTCGCGCAGTTCACGCCGCAGACCGTGCTCACCCGTTTCAACGAGGTCGCTGCAGCCGGCACTGCGCTCATCAGCACGGACCTGCCGCAGGACAAGCTTCCGGAGTTCTTCGAGCTCATGACGAAGGCAAAGGAGCAGCAGGTCACGACGATCGAGCTGACGCCCGAGAACGGCGTGGACGAGCTGAGTCCTGACTACGGGGTCATCCATTCGATGATCCAACAGGCCCTGCATCCGCCGACGCCGACCCCCGTCCCGACTCCCTGAGTCCGAGACGGGCTCATCCGGGCATGACTAAGCCCACGGCCTGCCCTCTGCTAGCGAGGGGCTCGGCCGTGGGCCTCCGGTGAAGCACCGGAGTCGCCAGACGACGGTGATCGGAGGGGGAGGGATCACCGTCGTCCAGCCGACCCCCGCACGTGGCGGGAGCCTGACCTAGGCGCGCTTGCGGCGTGCGACTCCCACGGCGACGAGAGCTCCACCGGCCACGACAGCGGCTGCGCCACCACCGAGGACCCATGGCGACACCTCTGCGCCGGTCAGAGCCAGTTCGAGTCCTCCGCCCGTGAGCGGAAGCTCGCTGCCTGCAGCAGCGACGGCGGGATCGTGATCACAGCTCACGGCTGCATCGTGCCCCTCGGTGACGGTGACCGTCGCGGTGTACGACCGCGAACCGTCGAAGGAGAGGGAGTACGACCCCTCGCCGTCGGCCGGCGGACGGAACGTGACCATCAGGCTTCCGTCGGCTGCTGCCGTGTTGCCCGAGACAGCGGAAGCACCGGCATCCAGACCGGATACCGATACGCCGACGTTCTCGGACGGCTGGAAGTACCCGGCGCCGAAGGCGACGGTCGAGACCTCGCAGGTGTCGATGATCGGATCACCGACTGCGACGCGAGGCGTGTCCGCATACGTGTCGGATTCGGCAGAGGCGACGGCGGGTGCCATGAGCACGAGCGCGCCAGCGGTAAGGCTGATTGCAGCCAGTTTCTTCAGCATGATTCTCCCCAGAAATACACGCGGAATCACATCCGGACACACCCCTGCGTCCGACTGTGTGGGCTCATCCCGTCCCCACGACAGGATTACCGAGCCCATATATTCCCCAGTGGGGACGACATTACATCATCGACAGGGGAAAGTCACGACGCGCAACGCAGCTCATCCCGCGAGATGTCGGGATCAGTGACCAATGGCGTGTGGACCACCTCGGTGAGCCGTTCGCCGGCTCCCTGTCCGGTGTAGTCGACCGTGATCGTCGTCGACTCGCCGGGGGCCAGCACCACGTCGTGCTGCACCGCCGTGCGGTCGCCGAGCAGAGCCGTCTGCACCGGCTCCTCGACGCCGTCACGGTCGATGTGCGAGGGAATGGCGCCCTCGGGGCCGTAGACCGTCACGAGAGTGCGCAGGGATCCCGGAGGGACGCCGTAGAAGCCCCCAGCGGTGACGTACGGACTGAGCGAGCTCGCCACCTCGGCGGTGACGCTGTTCGTCCACGTCACGCGGACCCGGGTCGTGGGCTCTCCGTCGCAGACCCCGACCGACGTCGAGATGGCCGCGTCGGCGTAGTAGTCCATCTTGCCGCCGGTCGTGTCGTTGAAGAGCACGCCGACGTGGGTCTTCGTGTCGTCGACGGGGAGCGCTCCACCGAGGGTGCTCGCGGCGAGCAGCTTCTCCTCATCCTCGTACGCGCTCCAGATACGGACGCGTCCTTCCTCGGCGGAGGTGGCGAGCGCGCCGACCAGCTTCTTCGGGTCGCCACCGGAGAGGGCGGCGCCGAACAGCGAACTGGCGGCCTGGGCGAAGATCTGGTCCTGCACGGCCGGGTCGGGAACCGTCGCGTAGATCTCGGAGAGAAGGATGCTCACGACGTTGTCCGCGTCGGCAGTGAACGGTCCGAAGGCGAGCGGACCGGTGACCGCCAGGAGGTGCTTCGTCATGACGGAGTCGACCGCGATCACGCCGTCGACCTGCGTTCCGAATCTCTGCTGCCACCGAGCGGCGATCAGGGGTGCCGCCTCCGTGAAGTCGGGGATGCTGGTGATGTTCTGCAGATAGCGGCCCGGGCGATCCTCGAACAACGCGGTCGTCGATTCACTGAGGGGGAGTGCCTCATCCAGCGGAGGGAAATCCATGGTCGATGCCTGCTGTACGAGGCTGATCCGTCCGCCCTCGGCATGCAGCAGCGCGATCGCCCCGATGATGCCCCCCGAGGATCTCAGCTCGGAATTGTTCTGCATGGCGATGACATAGTTGCGCGGCCCCTCCGCGCCCAGCATGCTCGGCAGCAGCGCGGCGGCTCCGTGCAACGAGCCGACGACCGTCGCGGCCTGAGTGACGGTCGTCCGCATCTCGCGGACGGCGTCGGCCAGCGGCGGGAGAGTTCCCTCCGCATCGATGCGCAGCGCCTGTGACTCCGCCGCGGTCAGGGTCGCGCTGGCGTCGGCCAACGACGGCTCGATCGCGGCGAACGGAGCGAGATCGATCGCGCCGCCCGAGAAGCCGAGGCTCGCGAGGTCGAGCTCTTCGGCCGCGCCGAGTACCGGGACGAGTGCATCGGTCGCGACATCGTCGACGATCTCGGCCACTTCGCTGACGGCGGTGAAGTTGGGGCCCAGCCAGGGGATGAATCCGAAGGCATGCCAGACGGGTTCGGAGGTGAGATCGTGCGCGGATCCGGCGTGGTGGGCGATGCCCGCCGAGAGCGAGGCCGCCTCATCGAGATCACCGTCGGCTATGGCTGCTTTGAGTTCGGACGATGATGACGCGACCTGCTGCAGATCTGTGACCGCGCCGATGCCGCGTACGGTCACCCACCCGAGCGCCAGAACGAGCAGGGTCAGGACCACGCCGAGGGGCCATCGCAACCATCGGCGCTGTACGGGGAGACGTCCGTCACTCACCTGAGCATTCAAGCATGAAGCGGGATATCGGCCTATGCCGAGAGCGGATCCGCCCCGCGCCGCGAGGGTGCGGTGTTCCGGGCCCGCCGACGACTACTGTTGTCGCATGAGTGCTCGGCTGCGTGTTGTCCTCGATCAGCTGACGCATGTCGTCGATGCGGATCAGGCGTCGGCGGCGCTCGATCTCGCCTCGGCGCTCGTGAAGACGGCGCCCTCCGGGTGCGTGGTCGAGGCCATCGTCGCCGCCGGATCCGAGCCCTCGATCGATGGGGTGTCCGAGGTCCGTCGACTTCCGCTCGCGAGACGCGAGCTGGCGGCGTCGTGGCAGCTCGGACTCACGCAGGGAGTCGGCGGCGGGCTCATCCACTCCGCCACCCTGATGGCCCCACTCGTGCGGCACGACCGCGTGCACGACCACGATCAGACGACGGCGACCACGTGGGATCTGCTCGCGTGGGATGCTCCCGATTCGCTGTCGAAGACAGCCGTCTCCTGGCAGCGGGCGATGCTCAAGCGTGCCGTCAAGTATGCGGATGCCGTGGTGGTGCCCTCCCATGCGATGGCAGAGCGCATCGGAGAGATCGCCAAGCTCGGCGATCGGATCCGGGTGATCGCCGGCGCCGCGCCCGCGGGTTTCGTCGTGCCGCTCGACGCGGCGGCTCGCCGCAAGGCTCTGTCGCTCCCGGCCGGGTACATCGTGATGACCGGCTCGGAGCGAACACTGGACTCGGGCTTCCGAGCTGCGGTCGCGGCCGGGGTCGAAGCGGTGGTGCTCGACGCACCTGAAGGGTCGGAGCCGCGCTTCGCGGAGATCGCTGCGGCCGCCGGCCTGCCCGAATCGCGTGCTCACATCCGTGGTGTCCTGTCGCGCGATGATCGTGCAGCCGTCTTCGCCGGCGCATCCGCGCTGGTCGCGACCAGCGGCCTGCCGGCGTGGCCGTGGCGCGTCGTCGAGGCCATGACACTCGGCGTGCCCGTGATCGCGGTCGAGAGCGGGGTGCACCGCGACGTCATCGCGGACGGCGGTGCGATCGTCGATGGCGCAGACGTTCCCGACGCGGTCGTCGATGCGCTCGGCAGCGGGGCTCGTCGGCTCAGCGTCCTCGCTGCGGATCGCTCCAGAGCCTTCTCCTGGTTGGGAGCGGCTGAGCGGGTGTGGGGTCTGCACGCGGACCTGTGAGGCCCACGGGCCCCGTCACACGCGCATGAGCTCGACAGCGTCCTTGCTGGGTCCGTCGTAGCGGATCTTCCCGTCCCGGAGCAGGATGCCACGCTCGCACAGGTCCGACACCATGTTCAGGTCATGACTCACGACCACGAGCGTCTTGCCCTGTGCGTGCAGCTCGCGGATGCGGGCGAGACACTTGCGCTGGAACGGCTCGTCGCCCACCGAGAGGATCTCGTCGATCAGCAGCACGTCGACGTGCGTGTGGATCGCGACGGAGAACGCCAGTCGCAGGAACATGCCCGAGGAATAGTGCTTCACCTCGGTGTCGATGAACTTCTCGATCTCGCTGAACTCGACGATCGAGTCGAACTGGTCCTTCGTCTCCTGCTTGGACATACCCAGGATCGCGGCGTTGAGGAAGATGTTCTCCCGCCCGGAGAGGTCCGGGTGGAAACCGGCGCCCACCTCGATGAGTCCCGCGACGCGACCTCGGGTGCGCACCTGACCCTCATCGGGCCGCAGCACACCGGAGATCAGCTTGAGCATGGTCGACTTGCCCGAGCCGTTGAAACCGAGCAGGGCCACGGCCTCGCCCTCGCCGATCTCGAAGGACACGCCGTCGAGTGCCTGGAAGTCGGTGGTCAACGGCTTCCGCCGCACGGCCGCCACGAACGTCTCCTTGATGGAGTGGGTGTGGCGGAGCTTGAAGTGCTTGTGCACGTCCTCGACGAGGATGCGAGGCGCGTCAGAGATCCTGGGCAAAGCGACCCTCCAGACGGCGGAACACGATCTCGCCGATGATCAGGATGACGATGGACACTGCGAGAGCGATGAGGGAGTGCACCCACAGCGACGGCAGGGGTTCGGCGTTCGCCGGATCGAGCGCGTGCCAGATGCCGTAGTGGAAGAGCTCCACGGCTCCGGTGATCGGGTTCAGCGCGTACAGCTGGAACAGCCACTCCGGGACCTTGGAGGCGACCATCTGCCACTGGTACATGACGGGGGAGGCCCACACCGACACCATCACGATGATCTCGACGAAGCTCTGCGCGTCGCGGAAGGTGACGTTGATCGCACCGAAGAGCAGCCCGAGGCCGGTGGCGAGCAGCGCGATGATCACGAGTCCGAGAAGAAGAGCGCCGATGCCGACGAACGTGGGCGTCCAGCCGAAGAAGAGCGCGATCACGACCACGACGATGATCTGCGGCACGGTGTTGATGGCCGCGACCATCGTGCTCGCGACGGGGAACATCTGTCGCGGGAAGTAGATCTTCTTGATGAGCGCGGCATTGTCGACGAGTGACCTCGTGGCGTTCGAGAAGGACTCGTTGAAGAACGTCACCGCCGTGATGCCCGACAGCAGATAGATCGGGTAGTACTCGATGCTGTCGTTCAGTCGGAGGAAGACTCCGAGGGCGAAGAAGAAGACGAGGAACTGGATCAGCGGCTTGACGTACGACCACAGCCATCCGAGCACGGAACCCCGGTAGCGGATGCCCACTTCTTTGCGGACGATCAGGCTGAGAAGGTACCGACGCCGGAACACGTCGAGCAGTCCGGTGCTCCCTCCGGGCTGGGTCAATCGCAGCTCATCGGGTACTGATGTGTGAGACACGGGCGTTCTCGTCACCTCCGTCAGACGTCCGGTTCGGGTGGAACGCCTCACCAATCATAGGTTCTCGTCGCTGTGCCGCCCCTCATTACCTGACTCGCGCGGAGTGTCGAAGGTCGCTCAGCAGTACCCCGCCCGTGCGTGCGCCGGTCGCGGAGGTAGGCTCTAACTGACGGATCACAGGACGATGATGGGGAACACAGCGGCAATGACCTCGCAGAGCGGATGGATCGTACTCGCCGCCTATCAACCTGACGCCGAGCTGTTCGCTCGCCAGCTGCGCAGCATCCAGGAGCAGACTCTGCGCGACTGGACGTGCGTGATCTCGGTCGACGGAGATGCCGAGACCGTGCGACGCGTGCTCGCGGACACGGTCGGTGATGACACACGCTTCCGAGTCATCGCGGACGGCACCAGACGCGGGTTCTATCTCAACTTCGAGCGCGGTCTGCTCGAAGTGCCGGCAGATGCCGCGTGGGTCGCGCTGAGCGACCAGGACGACTACTGGTACCCGGGAAAGCTCGCCCTTCTCGTCGGGCGGCTCGAGGACGCGCCGCTCGCTTCGGGACAGGCTCGTCTGGTCCGGCATCCGTCGGGGGACGTCACCGGCGTGACCGACCGCGCCTTCGTCGGTGGAGCGCAGCTGGTCCTGGCCAATCAGGTGACAGGTTCCCTGTGCGTCTTCCGGGGTGCGCTGCTCGCGACCGCCCTGCCCTTCCCTCGCGTGCCGACTCGAGTGGAGACGCATGACCATTGGCTGGCGGTCGTCGCCGCGACGTACGGCGACCTGGCCATCGTCGAGGATGTCGTGCAGGACTACGTCCAACATGGAGCGAATGTCTACGGCGACCCCTCTCAGCAGAAGGCGATGGGCCTGATCGAGACGATCCGCGAGACGCTCGCGAAAGCACGGAGATACGAAGGGAGCGCCTCACCTCTCGCCGTGTTGCGGATGTTCTTCCTCGTGCAGGTGGGGTGGCGTCAGGTGATCGTGGAGGTCCTGCAGATGCGCGGGCGCAGCGTCGCCCCCGATGTCCTCGCGGCCTTCGGCCGTCGTCGTCGGCTGCGCCCGCTGCGCCGGCTTCAGCGGGAAGCCGAGGCGATGGGGATCATGGTGCGTCGCTCGTCGTGGGAGTACCTGATCGGCTGGTTCTCAGGCTCTCTGACGGGCGGAAGACGCCGTGCTCATGCCTTCGCCGTCCGCGCGGGCTCTGCGACGGCGACGCGCTGACGCTCAGCAGGAGCTCGATGAGTCCGGGATAGGATCGATCGGGCGCAGCCGCTGCCGCGTGCAGGGTGGCGCTGACAAGTCACCGCCGCGGAGCAGGAGCACGACATACCCATGACGATCTGGATCGAACTCCTGCTCGCGCTCGGCACACTCGGCGTGCTGCTGTTCGTGCCGGGCTACCTGATCGCGCGAACTCTCGGTCTTCGCGGTCTGTGGGCGGTCGCGGTGTCGGGTCCGGCATCGGTGACGGTCGTGGTGATCGCGTCCGTCGTGGCTCCGCTCGTGGGGTTGGCCTGGGGAGTTCTTCCCGTGGTGGTCGTCCTGGTGGCGCTGCTCGTGGTCGTGGCGGCTCTCCGGATGCTGCTCTGGCGCACCCTGCCGCTCGACCGTGTCGAGGCGAGTCTGCATCCCTGGGCCTGCGTGGCGCTCGTCGCGGCGCCTCTGGTGATCCTGATCCAGGTGCTCCTCATGATCGGATCGCCCGACCATATCTCCCAGACGTTCGACAACATCTTCCACCTCAACGCCGTCCGCTATGTCCTCGAGACGGGGAACGCCTCCCCGTTCTGGGTGTCGTCGCTCACCAGCGCTGAGTCCGGCGTGCCACCGACGTTCTACCCGGCCGGGTGGCACGCCTTCTCGGCTCTGCTCGTGGGGGTCAGCGGGGTCTCGATCCCCGTGGCATCGAATGCTCTGGTCATCGGCTTCGCCACCTTCACGTGGACGACCGGGATCATCGCACTCACCCGGGAGCTGTGGGGGAGCCGCACGGTGACGATCGTGGCGGCCGCGGCCGCCTCGACGTGCTTCCCCGCCTTTCCCCTCCTTCTCGCCGATTACGGAGTCCTGTTCCCGTACATGATGGGCTTGAGCTTCGTGCCCGTCACTCTGGCTCTGCTCATCCGCGCGGTGCTCGGCGGATTCTCGGACGGTCGGGAGCGCATCGCTTGGCTGGTGGCTCTCAGCGGTCTTCTTCCTGCCATCGCGATCAGTCATCCCGGCGCGCTCGTGGCCCTGCTCGCCTTCGGTGCGGTGGTGCTGATCGCGGCCCTCGCGCGGCGAGCCGGGCAGTCGACGGAGCGTATCCGAGGGGGCGTCTGGCCGTGGGCGTGGATGGCGGTCTACCTCGTCGTCGCCGGATGCCTCTGGTACTTCCTGCGGCCGCCGGCAGACGCGCGCACGTGGCCGCCTGAGATGACCGTGGGGCAGGCCTTCGGAGAGATCATCACGGCATCTGTGAACCGTGCGCCCGTGAACCTGGGAATGGCGGCGCTCGTCGTCATCGGAGTCATCGCGGTCTTCCGGTCCAGGACGACTCGCGCGTGGCTCGCGCTCGGGCTGCTCGCACTGGCAGCGGCCCTCTACATCACCGCCGCAGGCGTTCCGTACCTCATCTTCCGCGACGTCCTCGTCGGTGCCTGGTACAACAACATCCCCAGGCTCGCCGCTCTCATGCCTCTCGTGTGGGTGCCGCTGGCGGCCCTCGGCTTCACCGCGGCCTGGGATGCTCTCCTCGCTCGGCGTCGTGCCGACGCCAGGCCGCTGTTGGCCACTGTCGCGATCGTCGTTCTCCTGCTCGCGGTGTTCCCCGTTCCCCAGGCGATGAGCATGCGCCAGGCCGTGCGCGATGCACGGGCGAACTATGCCGTCACTGACGAGGCGCCGCTGCTGAGTTCCGACGAATGGACTCTGCTCGACCGACTCGACGACGAGGTGCCCGCAGACGCCGTGATCATCGGAAGCCCCTGGACCGGGACCGCTCTCGCTTATGCGCTGGCGGACCGTGAGGTTCTGCTTCCGCACACGCTGATGTACGTCTCTCCGGAGATGCAGGAGATCCTGGATCGGCTCGACACCGCAGACGCCGGATCAGAGGTATGCGATCTTCTGCTCGACCGTCGGATCGAGTACGTGCTCGATTTCGGTCGACGCGAGGTGAACGACGGTCGTCACATCTATCGCGGTCTCGATCGTCTCGCGTCGTCGGACTCGGTCGAGCTCATCGACTCCGAGGGCGATGCGCGGCTGTACCGCGTCACCGCATGCGGTTGACCGACTGAGAGAAGAGCGGGCGCGGTCAGCTGCCCTGTGCGGCGAGCCCGCGCAGGGCAGCCCGAGAACGGTAGATCGCCAGGCCGATCGAGGTGAGCGCGAGTGCGACCAGCGCACCGGGCACGCCGAAGAGCAGAGTGCCCACGAGGACTCCGAGCAGCGCGGAACCGGTTGCGACGCCGGCTGAGAGGGCGAGCTCGCGGGAGCGACCGATCGTGACGAGCACCGCGAGGCCGGTCACCTGGCTGATCGCCTCGCCGGCGAAGCCGAATCCCATGACCACGGCGATCAGCAGCGGGATCACGATAGCGCCCTGCGAGAGCAGCGGCGACACCCATGGGGCACAGGTGATCATGCCGATGGCGCCCACAGTGCCGATCCCGCATGCGACCAGCATCGCGATCCGTCCGCGCGAGGCGATGTGCTCGCGCCCAGCCTCAGGAACCCAGCTCTGGATCGCCTGCAGGATCGGGGCGAGCACGAGGCCCGCGTAGCGGGAGAGTCTGTCCGCCAGCACGAACAACGGCAGCGCGGAGGCCGGGACGATGACCTGGACGATCACCACGGGCAGCGTCGTCAGAAGGCTGGTCGTGAAGGTGGCCGTGAACCCGGGCAACTGATCGCGGAGCAGTCCGCGCAGACTCTGGGTTCTGTCGATCCTCCACGGCCCGTCCGCCGATCGCGTCGCCACGAAGAGACAGGATGCCAACAGGCCCAGAACGGCGAACGCTGCTGTGCATGACGCATACATGAGAAGAGAGGGTGCGATGAGCACTCCGACGAGGGCCGCTGCCTGACCGAGGATCGCAGGCAGAGCGTCGAACAGGAAGAGTGCCACGGGGCGGTTGGTGCCGATGAAATACCATCCTGCGGCTGCCGCCGGAGCGACCGCGGTGAGGGAGACGAGAGCAGCGACCAGCGGATCGACCCCGACGATGAGCGCGGCGATGAACGTTCCCGCCGCGAGCACCGGAACCAGGATGACGAGGCGCGCCAGCAGCGACGTCGCGAAGAATCCCTTCCGGTCAGCGGCCGCGAGGCTCGCAACGGTGCTCGGTCCTGTCGCGCCCCACCCGAAACCCACGACGACAGCGAGGAACTGGGCGATCGACTGCAACACGGCCAGGCGTGCCCACGTGGTGTCGCCCAGCTGCCCGATCAGCACGGGGATCGACACCACCCCGACCAGCGTCGAGAGGATGATCGACAGTGAGAACAGGAAGGAGCGGCGGACCAGTTCGTGCCCGATCGCCTTCCTCGCGCGGCCCTGCCGGGGTGCGGGGTCGCTGGTCATCGGGCGTTCCGGCCGAGGCGGGTGAGTCGTGCCATCAGATCGGCAGGTATGCGGCCGCCGACTCCGGCGCGTCCGTCCCGGATACCGCGATACAGCGCCACGAGCTGTGCTCGGCGGTCGCCCGCCACCAGAAGACCGCCGATGATCATCGACGAGAGAAGCCGGGTGCGCCGCCATGTCCAGGACGCGCGTTCACGACCATAACGACGGGACAGCACGACCGAGTTGCGCACCATGTAGTACGTGCGGAACGGAGCGTGGTAGAGCAGATGGCGCGGGCGTCCGCCCAGAACGAGGTGGCGACCGAAAATCATGAGGGGGACGAGCGTTCCCAGCTCGTGTCCGATGTCGGAGTCCGGCACCAGCACATAGCGGTACCCGGCTCTCCACGCACGCAGCGTGTATTCGCTGTCCACCGCATCGATGAAGAGCGACTCGTCGAACGGGCCCACCCGGTCGAACACGTCGAGTCTCACCACTTGGCCGGCTTGGATCGGATCGAACGGGTGTCCGTCCCGGTCCATCACGATGCCCGTCCCTCCCGCCGATGAGGGCGCGGCGCCGACGGCCCGCTCTCCGCGCGCGACAGCGGACTCCAGGGCGCTGAGGGCCCGGTCGACATAGTCCTCGTGGATCCAGGAATCCTGGTCGAGCGTCAGGACGTGCGTGGCGCCCGAATCCCGCGCGGCTGCGAAGCCGACGTTCAGAGCTCTGGCGATCCCACCGTTCTCCGGGAGCTCGATCACCGTGACTCGTGGATCGCTGATGCCCAGGGCATGCGTCGAGGCGGTTCCGTCATCGACCAGGATGACGGAGTGGACCTGTGTGAGAAGGCCCTGCACGTGATCGCGCAGTTCTGCGGGCGCGCGGAAGGTGGGGATCACCGCGACGACGATGGGGTCTGCGTCGGTCCGGCTCATCGGTGGCCCTCCTCGATCAGCTCGGCGTACAGGGTGCCGATACGGTCTCGGAACGCCGTCAGCCCGTACTCGTCGACCGCCCAGTCGCGGATCTTCGCCTCGTGATCGCGATTCGGGTCCTGCAGAACATCGACGACGGCGGATGCGAAGGAATCGGGGTCGTCGGTGATGCGACGGATCGCGTCCTCCCGCTCGATCCCCTCGGCTCCCACGGGGGTTGCCACCACCGGGATGCCTCGCAGAAGGGCATCGATGGTCTTGAACTTGACGCCCGCGCCATTGTGCAGGGGGACGACGATCACATCCGCGGGCTCGATGAAGGGATCCATCGACTCCACGAACCCCGTGATCGACACCGACTCATCATCGGCTGCGAGGCGGGTCAGTGCGACGCTGGGATTCGCGCCGACCACGGTGAAGCGAGCAGCAGGAACCGCGGCACGCACCTGCGGCCAGACCCTCTGCAGGAACCATCGCGCAGCCTCGTCGTTGTCGGGGCGCCCCATCGCACCGCTGAACACCACGAGGGGAGAGGAATGAGCGGCCCGCGGTGCCGCGGGCCGCGGTACCGGGAACCCCGGGCGAACGACCTCGGGGCGCGCCGTCGGAGCCAGGGATCGAACAAGCCGTGCGTCCTTGTCGCTGAAGACCACGACTCGGTCGGCGGTTTCGAAGGTACGGCGCTCCCTGCGTGCGCTCGCCTTGGCAGCGATGGCATACGCTGCGCGCAGCAGCGGACCTCGTGCCGTCTCCGCTGCACGGGACCACCTCTGGGTGATCACGTCGTGCGCGATGACGACGACGCGGGCGCGGGGATTGCGAGCGAGAGCGATCGGGATCAGGCTTCCCATCTCGGACCACTGGAACTCGATCACGTCGGCTTCCTCGAGGATCCTCGAGGCCGAGACGCTCCGGCGCAGCGCGCGGGCGAACCACCCGTGAGCCGTGCTGCCGCGGAGCAGGGAGGCGACGTCGGCGATCGGCTTGAGTCGATCCTGGGCGGTGGGCCCGGATCCCGAGAGCAGGAGCAGTGGGCCGGAGGCGCCCCTGGCCACGGCTTCGCGATTGAGGGCACTGGCCGGGGCGATCGCGGTCAGAGCGAACTCCGCCTCCAGCGCGCGGTAGTGCTGGAGAGCGTACTCGCCTCCTGCATGCGCGATCCCGGCGTACGGGACGTACTTGGTCACGCTGGCGACGGCGGGGCGGGCTCCGCGCACAGGTGGGGATGAATGCATATCAGCTAGCCTAGGCGTCGATGTCCGACATGAATGACGCCGCGATGCCGGTTGCCCGATACGCAGCCGTGATCATCGCATATCACCGACCCGATCTACTGGCGGCCGTGCTCGAGCGCCTTCGCGTGCAGACGCGGCAGCCAGCGATGGTCGTCGTCGTCGACAACGGCGGAGACATCACGGAATCGAGCCTCGGGGGAGTGGACGCTCCGATACTCGTCAGCCGCGCGGACAATCCCGGGTACGCGGCCGCCGTCAACATCGCAGCGGACCGTGCGCGGGAGGCGGGGATCGAGCACCTTCTGGTCCTCACCCACGACGCGGTCTTCGACCGCACGCTCGCGGGGTCCCTGCTGGACGCTCTCGCCGACGATCCGCGTGCGGGGTGCGCAGCGCCGACGCTGCGCTGGGTCTCTCGACCCGACCGGATCTTCTCGTCCGGCGGTGTCCTCACCCGAGGTGGCCGCGCGTACCATCGGACGGACGAGGTCTCGGGTCCCCGAGCCGTCCACTGGGTCGACGGAGCGGTGGCCCTCCTGCGTATCGGCGCTCTCGACGCGATCGGGGGCGTCGACGAACGGTACTTCCTCTACTTCGAAGACGTCGACACGGGCTGGTCGCTCGCGCGCGCAGGGTGGCGCACGCTCGTCGTGCCGGAGACCGCGCGACAGGAGCCGGGCGCCCATCCGCTGCGGCTTGGCCTCCGGAACATGGTGTTGTTCATTCGCAAGGCGCACCTGCCAGTGCTGCCCTCGATCTTCGCCGTCGGTCGACGGGCGGCCGAAGAGCTCGTCGTCGCCCTCCGCCGCGATCGACGGCTCCCTCTTGCCGCGGCGCTCCGCGGGATCGTCGACGGAGTGGCCGGACGCCAGGGCAAGCCATGAGCGGTGAGGTTCTGATCGACATCGTCCTGCCGTACTACAGCCCTTCGAAGCGGGCGTGGCCGGCGATCGAATCGGTCCTCGCGCAGACGTACGCCCACTGGAGACTCGTGGTGGTCGACGACGCGTATCCGGAAGAGGGAATCAGAGAGCGGCTGGCGGCTCTCGAGGACCCTCGTGTCGAGTATGTGCGCAATGACGAGAACATCGGTCTCGCGCGGAACTTCAGCCGGTGTCTCGAGCTCGTCCGCGCCGAACATTTCACCATGCTCGGTGATGACGACCTGATGCACCCCACCTATCTCGAGAGCATCGTCGCGCGGCTGGCCGCGAATCCGGGTGTAGACATCGTTCAACCCGGTGTGCGCGTGATCGACGGTGAAGGGCGACCGACGCTGCCGCTCGCGGATCGCATCAAGAGCGTGCTGCGACCCCGGGGCGGATCGGACGGCGTCGTGCTCGCCGGAGAGCGGATGGCCGAGAGTCTCATCCGGGCCGACTGGGCATATTTCCCCTCACTCGTCTGGCGCACGGCCGCGGCGCGTCGGCACGGTTTCCGCGAGGAGTATGCGGTGGCTCTCGATCACGGTCTCCTGCTCGACATCGCGCTCGACGGCGGTTCGATCCTCGTGTACGACGACGTGGTATTCGACTATCGACGTCATCGTTCGTCGGTGTCGTCGGCGACGGCCTCATCGGGGATCCGATTCGCGCAGGAGCGGGATTTCGCTCTCGCCTTCGCGGCGCGGATGGCTTCCCGTGGCTGGCGCCGCGCCGCACGCACCGGACGACGACGAGTCATCTCGCGACTGCATGCAGCCACCGAGGCCGTCGCCGCTCTGCTCGGCAGAGACGTTCGCCGCGCGCGCTCGCTGGTCGCCTTCGTCGTCCGTTGAGGCTGAGGCCGTCCCGGGTGTCGGGTCGGCGTCAGGAGGGCTCGGTCTCGCGCGCATCTCCACGGCGATGCGAATTCTCAAGCTGTTGCACGCGCAGGTGAAGGCTCTCCAGCTCCGTGCGCGCCAGCGCGGCCTCCTCTGCCACACGCCGCATCTCATCCTCCGTATGGGACAGCTCCCAGGACAGATGCAGAGAGACGCCGAGCAGTAGCACGATCGCCAGCGAGAACAGCAGGTTCGCCGGGACTTGAACTCCCAGGATGCCGGTCGCCCAGATGAGGAGATCGGGAAGGATGCCGAGGATCAGGACGCAGACCGCGATGATGATCCACATCACCGCGTACTTCTCGCGAAGTCGTCGAGCCAGCAGCATCCAGAAGACGACGACGAGGATGATGACCGCCATCGCGATCCCTGCAGCAACGATCATGACTGCTCCGATCGGGCGACGGCCTGCGCGCGTCGAGGGCCACGCAACAGAGCCAGGGCGAGGGCGAACACCGAGCGCAGCAGATAGACGGAGGCTCCGACCGGGCCTTGGCTCGGATTCCCGTGGACGCGCGGGCGCATCGCCACGGGGACCTGAGTGACGACGAGACCCGCGTGGCACGCGGCCACGAGCGAATCGATGGTGTCTCCGAGGTATTCCGCGGGGTAGTAGGCGATATATTGCGCGAGTGCGCGCTCGTTGGCGGCGCGGAAGCCGCTCGTCACGTCCGTCAGGCGCGCTTTCGCGACGCGCGACACCGTTCGGGCGAGGAACAGCATCGCCCACTTCCGCGGGCCGCGAACCGAGTAGTCGCCGACCTCGGCGAACCTGGCCCCGATGGAGATGTCGGCATGCTCCAGGCCTTCGAGGACCCGGGCGATGTCCGAAGGGTTGTGCTGACCGTCGGCATCCACCTGGATCACTCGTCGGTAGCCGTGTCGGTGCGCGTAAGTGAATCCGGTGCGCATCGCCCCACCCACGCCGAGATTGAACGGGAGAGAGATCACTGTCGCTCCGGCGTCGCGAGCCACGTCGGGAGTGTCGTCCCCAGAGCCGTCGTCCACGACCACGACGTCGTACGACGGGCTCGCCTCCCGAATCTCCGTCACGGTATGCCCGACGTTGCGGGCCTCGTTCCACGCGGGCACGATGACCAGCACTCGATCAGCCAGTGTCGTCATAATCAGTTCAGTCTAGTCGGGATGGCAGGCAGCCCCGTGGGGAGGAGAGCACCTGCCGCGCACGGTGTCGCTCGGCCCGGATCACCTCGGAAGTCGACCGCGGGTCAGGGCGCGACGGGGTCAGCAGGGTCGCCGATCGGATAGTCGGATGCCTCGTCCGAGGCGATCTCCACGATCTCCGGTTCCTCGCCGCCGAGGAGGCGAAGATCCTCCTCGGACACGACGTGGTGCAACGAATCCGAGGAGAAGACGTAGACCTCGGGGCGATCCGTGAAGCGCACCATGTCCCCGTCACGCAGGATCGGGGTGCTGAACGTGTACGAACCACGGAACTGCGACGGCAGGTTCTGAATGGGCGGCACGACGCCGCCGCCAAGACGAACCAATGTCGCGTAATCCTGAACGTGCTTCAGCGTCTTCCCTGTCATGCGATAGATCTCTCCCCGTCCGGCGAAGCTGACGAACGCCCCCTCCGCCAGATACGGCGCACCCTTCTTGAAGGCTGCGATCGTGGCATTCGACCATGTCGCCGTGTACGGCGACTTGCCGCCGTTGATCTCGAGCAGTCGCTGTGCCGACTGCACGTGACGGATCGCTCCCTTCTCGAGGGCGTAGATCGGATCCGCCGTCCTGGATTTGATGAAAGCGGGGCCGGAGATGGTCTTTCCCGTGCGCGGCAGCACGGCGCAGACGGACCCCGGAAGAGTCGGGCCCTTGCCTGCACGTCCGGTATCAGTCACGGCCGTCAGCTTCCCGCCGTCCACGACGAAGGTCTGCGAACCACATGAGAAGAGCGGAGCGAGGGTCGTCGACGTGTCGTAACCCGCGAAAGTCCCTTTCGCCACGGGCTGATAGGCGGTGATGCCTGCGTCGGCGCTCATCTCCCAACTGGGGATATGGGTGAGAGATGCGGCATTTCCGACGATGTACACCTCGTCGCGTGATGTCTCCTTGACGAGCGTGCCCGGGGCGAGCAGCGCCCGGCCGAGCGCCGGGAAGGCGGCGTTTCCCGCGGGGAAGACTGCCACGTAGTTCTTGGCCTTGCCCTGCTCCAGCTGCCAGGCGAGTCCGTTGGCGATGTGGCGCCGCTGTCCGTTCTCCCATTTGTAGTAGTCCGGGGAATCCTCGGAGCGGAAGTAATTCCCGACCGGCTGGCCCGTGGGGTACCCCGCGAGAAGTGCCGGAGTGAGGGGAGTGTAGTCGTCGACGCGCATCCCGTAGCGGCTGATGAGCTCCGCGGTGGCGAAGTGGTGTTTCGTGCCGTCGGGCTGAAGCAGATAGATCGCTCCGTCACGCGCATCGCGAACCAGCCGGATGAATCGGTTTCCGGTCGGCAACGACGCGGCGTACGACGGCGAGACGGTGCGCACCGACCCGACCCGCTTCGTCAGCACGGCGAGATCCGCAGGGTTGGTGACGTAGTGCTTGGTGCCACCGGAAAGGAGGAACACCTGTCCGGTGTCGGAGGTCCGGATCAGATTGGACGAGGGGTTCTGCGTGCTTCCGAACCAGTCGGTGAAGTAGTTGTGGAAGTTGCGGTTTCCGTACGCCGAGCAGCTGTCGCCCGAGCCGTAGCCGGCGCGGAGCGCTGCCGCGTTGGGCTGATACGGCGTGTAGTAGTACAGCGCGGCGGTGGCAGCGTTCTCGACACGAACCGGTCCACGCCCGCACGCGCTGTTCGGGTTGTACATGATGTTCCAGGTCTTGCCCGGCGCGTAGTAGGTGAAGTAGCGGCCCTCGGTGTAGATCTTCATCTGCCGTCCGGCGCCGTAGATCTGGTAGAAGAATCCCGAGAAGGCGGGGTCGCACGGTGCCGTGTCGGGGCACCCCTGTCCGAGCGCCATGCTGAAACGCCAGTCGCTGGGCCACGTGTGGGTGACGAGGCTCTGCTCCTTCTGGAGCATGACGATGAAGACCTGCGGGTTGATGCCGCACGACTGGGCGACCTTGTAGATGATCGTCGCCGCGGATTCGTTGCCCGCACCCTGGTAGCCGTTGCAGTACTGGTCTGCAGCGCGGTTCGGGGTGTTCTGGCGATAGTCCTTGAGGCAGACGTATCCTGTGCGGCACGAGGCCACCTTCGAACGGAAGAAGGAGTCGATGCTCGCGGCGGTCATCGTCGAGCTGTCGAAGAACACCTCATCGGAGATGATCTTGCCGGCGCGGAAGCCGTCGGTGATGAGCGTCTTGACAGGGGACGCGGCACGGGTGGCGGGGGCAGCCGTCGAGACTCCCGTCGTCACGGACGCGTCGGCCGCGGGGGCCGAGGCGCTCGCCGGGCTCGCGATGAGGAGCGAGACAGCGAAGGTGACGGCGGCGGAGCTCGCGATGAGCGCGCGCAGGCGTGAGCGTGAGGACGTGGGGCGGGTCACTCTGCCATTGTGACGGAAAGTAACAGATGATGCCACTGTGATGCGTGTGAAGCAAGTCAAGGATCGCCGCGGGCGGTTCTTGCAGCGGGGATGTGGCACGATGTTGGGGTGAAAGGCATCATTCTTGCGGGCGGCTCCGGAACTCGACTTCACCCCATCACCCTGGGCGTGTCGAAGCAGCTGATCCCCGTCTACGACAAGCCCATGGTCTACTACCCGCTGTCGACGCTGATGCTGGCGGGGATCCGGGACATCCTGGTGATCACCACGCCTCACGACGCCGCTCACTTCGAGCGACTGCTCGGTGACGGTTCGCAGTTCGGGATCAACCTCACATTCGCGCAGCAGCAGTCTCCCGACGGACTCGCACAGGCTTTCACCATCGGCGCCGACTTCATCGGCGACGACGGTGTGGCGCTGGTCCTGGGCGACAACCTGCTCTACGGCCCCGGCCTCGGCAACAAGCTGAAGCGCTTCGGGAACATCGACGGTGGAGCCATCTTCGCTTACTGGGTCGCCGAGCCCGAGGCCTACGGCGTCGTCGAGTTCGATGCCGACGGCACCGCGGTGTCGCTCGAAGAGAAGCCCGCTCAGCCGAAGAGCAACTACGCGGTGCCCGGACTCTACTTCTACGACAACGACGTCGTCGAGATCGCGCGCAACCTCGCGCCGTCCGCGCGCGGCGAGTACGAGATCACCGACATCAACCGTGCGTACCTCGAGCGCGGGAAGCTGCAGGTCGAGGTGCTGCCTCGCGGCACGGCCTGGCTCGACACCGGGACGTTCGACCAGATGACGGATGCCGCGGAGTACGTCCGCACGATGGAGCGTCGCACCTCGCTCAAGATCGGCGTGCCCGAAGAGGTCGCGTGGCGCCAGGGCTTCCTGTCGGACGACGAATTGCGCGAGCGTGCCGAGAAGCTCGTGAAGAGCGGCTACGGCGCCTACCTGCTGGATCTGCTCAAGAGAGGAAACGCATGACCCGCCTGCTCGTGACGGGAGGTGCCGGATTCATCGGATCCAACTTCGTGCACTATGTCGTCGAGAACACCGACTACGTCGTGACCGTGCTCGACGCGCTCACCTATGCCGGCAATCGCGACTCGCTCGCAGGTCTCCCGGAGGACCGCGTGCAGTTCGTGCACGGCGACATCACCGATGCCGAGCTCGTCGATCGTCTGACCGCTGAGGCGGATGCCGTCGTGCACTACGCCGCGGAATCGCACAACGACAACTCGCTGCACAGCCCACGGCCGTTCCTCGACACGAACATCATCGGCACGTACACGCTGCTCGAGGCCGCACGACGCCACGACCGTCGCTTCCACCACATCTCGACGGACGAGGTGTACGGCGACCTCGAGCTCGACGATCCCGAACGCTTCACCGAGCAGACGCCCTACAACCCGTCCTCGCCGTACTCGTCGACCAAGGCGGGAAGCGACCTTCTCGTTCGCGCCTGGGTGCGTTCGTTCGGCGTCAAGGCGACGATCTCGAACTGCTCGAACAACTACGGTCCGTACCAGCACGTCGAGAAGTTCATCCCGCGTCAGATCACGAACGTCATCCGCGGCATCCGCCCGAAGCTGTACGGAGCGGGCGAGAACGTGCGCGACTGGATCCACGCCAACGACCACTCCTCGGCCGTCCTCACGATCCTCGAGAAGGGCCGCATCGGAGAGACGTACCTGATCGGCGCCGATGGCGAGCGCAACAACAAGGACGTCGTCGAGCTCATCCTCGAAGGCATGGGACAGCCGCGCGACGCCTACGATCACGTGACCGACCGTGCAGGACACGACCTCCGCTACGCGATCGACTCGACCAAGCTCCGCACGGAGCTCGGCTGGACGCCGCAGTTCGAGGACTTCGAGTCGGGCCTTGCCGCCACCATCCAGTGGTACAGGGACAACGAGTCGTGGTGGGCGCCGTCGAAGGACTCCACTGAGGCCTTCTACGCG
This sequence comes from Microbacterium sp., assembly GCF_031988965.1. Lineage (GTDB taxonomy): Bacteria > Actinomycetota > Actinomycetes > Actinomycetales > Microbacteriaceae > Microbacterium. Next base: position 27,555 of record NZ_DALZXX010000007.1, on the reverse strand, counting down.
TCGAAGGGTCAGTAAACGACCGTGGGCGATATCGATTTCGGCAAGCAGCTCGGAGCGACCGAGACCGGCATACCCGGTCTCGTGGTGTTCGACCTCCCGGTCCACGGAGACTCCCGCGGCTGGTTCAAGGAGAACTGGCAGCGCGAGAAGATGACCGCGCTGGGTCTGCCCGACTTCGGGCCGGTTCAGAACAACATCTCGTTCAACGACGCCGTCGGTACGACCCGGGGAATCCACGCAGAGCCGTGGGACAAGTGGGTCTCGGTCGCAACGGGGCGCATCTTCGGCGCGTGGGTCGACCTGCGGGAGGGGCCTTCCTTCGGTGCGGTCTTCACGACCGAGCTCGACGCCTCGAAGGCGATCTTCGTCCCTCGGGGTGTGGGGAACTCATACCAGACACTCGAAGCCGACACCGCGTACACCTATCTCGTGAACGACCACTGGTCGGCGGATGCATCGTATTCGTTCCTCAATCTCGCTGACGAGACCAGCGCTATCGCCTGGCCGATCCCGCTGTCCGACGTCGAGATCTCGGCGAAGGACCTCGCTCACCCGCGTCTGGCGGACGTGACCCCCGTCGCGGCGAAGAAGGTCCTCGTCGTCGGCGCCGGCGGTCAGCTCGGCCGCGCGCTGCGCGCCGAACTCGGCGATGCGGCGCACGTCGAGTGGACGACCCGTGCGGAGTTCGACCTCGGCGACGCCGAGATCCGTTCCGCCCGACGCTGGCGCGACTACGAGGCGATCGTCAACGCAGGGGCGTACACGGCCGTCGACCTCGCGGAGACCGACGAGGGGCGTCGCGACGCCTGGGCGGCCAACGCCTCGGGTCCCGCCCGGCTGGCAGCGATCGCCGCGGAGTTCGGCGTGACCCTCGTGCACGTGTCGAGCGACTATGTCTTCGACGGAACCGCCGATCGACCATATCTCGAGGGCGACGCCCTCAGCCCTCTCGGCGTCTACGGGCAGTCGAAAGCAGCCGGCGACCTCGCTGTGAGCACGGCGCCGCGCCACTACATCCTGCGCACCTCCTGGGTGATCGGAGACGGCAAGAACTTCGTCCGCACCATGGCATCGCTCGCCGAGCGGGGAATCGACCCGAAGGTGGTCGACGATCAGCGAGGCCGGCTCACATTCGCCTCCGAGATCGCCCGGGCCGTCGTCCACCTTCTCGACACGAACGCTCCGTACGGCACATACAACGTGAGCGGATCCGGCGACGCACGGACGTGGAAGGACATCGCGAGCGACATCTTCGCGATCACGGGCGCGGATCGATCCCGCGTGTCGGGTGTGAGCACCGCCGAGTATTTCGCGAACGCGACCGGCCCCGTCGCGCCGCGCCCGCTCAACAGCGTGCTCGACCTGTCGAAGCTCGAGGCCACCGGCTTCGTGCCTCGCGACGCGGGTGAGCAGCTCGAGGAGTATCTGACGCCGTGACCGCGCCCGCTCCGGCGGCCGCGGTCACCCGCGCGTCGGCGCGCACCGGCAGGTTCCGCACCGACATCCAAGCGCTGAGGGCGGTTGCGATAGCTCTCGTCGTGCTCAACCACCTGTGGCCGGAGCAGATCACCGGTGGGTATGTGGGAGTCGACGTCTTCTTCGTCATCTCCGGGTTCCTGATCACCGGGCATCTCCTGTCGGAGTTGGACCGCACCGGCCGCGTCCGCCTGTCGGCCTTCTACGCCAGGCGGATCCGGCGTCTGCTGCCTGCGGCGCTCCTCGTGATCTTCGTGACGATGATCGGGGTGTGGGCGCTCCTTCCGTTCGCGCGGTGGACCGACAACGCGCTCCAGGCCCTGGCGAGTGTGTTCTACGTGGAGAACTGGTCTCTCGCCTCTCTCTCGGTGAACTACTCCGCTCACAACGCGGCGGCCAGCGCGGTGCAGCACTACTGGTCGCTGTCCGTCGAGGAGCAGTTCTACCTGGTCTGGCCGCTGATCGTGCTCGCGGCAGCTGCCGC
>NZ_DALZXX010000007.1:0-25585 GCF_031988965.1 Microbacterium sp. | reverse complement strand
CGGTGGGGGAGGGACGGCGACAGACGGCGCATCGTGCTCATCATCGTCTCGGCGGTCGCAGTGGTCTCCTTCGCGGCTGCCGTGGTCTACACCGCGGATTCGCCCGCTCAGGCGTACTTCGTGACGTTCACCCGCGCCTGGCAGTTCGCGGTCGGTGCGGTGATCGCGTTGGTGCCGGCCGCGCTGTTCGGACGCCTGAACGCGCTCGCCGCGTCGATTCTCGCCGTCGCGGGTTTCGCGGGTATCGCCGTGGCCGCCTTCCTCTTCGGCTCGCAGACGCCCTATCCGGGAGTCGCTGCGCTGCTGCCGGTGCTCGCGACCGCCGCTGTCATCGTCGCCGGAACCGGACGACGAGCGCCGCTGTGGGCGGTGTCCGTGGCCACGGACGCGCGGCCCGTGCAGTGGCTCGGAGACGTGTCCTACTCGTTGTATCTCTGGCACTGGCCGCTCATCGTGCTCACTCCGTTCGCGATCGGCGCTCCGCTGTCGTGGTGGTCGAGCGTCGGCGTGCTCGCGCTCGCGCTCGTGCTCGCGTGGGGGAGTCGCCGGTGGGTGGAGGTCCCTGCGCAACGGGCGACATGGTGGCGCCCGCTTCGCCGGGCGTACGCCGGTGCGGGCGCGATGATGGCGGTCGTCGCGCTGACTGCGGTGCTGCTGCTCGCCGCCGCTGCTGCTCGCGGCGCAGTACCCGAGGGAGATGCTCCCGGCGGTGGGGCCTGCCACGGAGCCGCTGCGCTCGCGGATGCTGCGGATTGCGACCCGTCCGTCGAGGTGGCTGATCCCGTCGTGACTGATCGCGATGCGTACTTCGGCCTGGCGGCCGAGTGCGGCGACCTCACGACCCGCCTCGCGTTCGATGGGCGGCAGACGACACGGGAGTGCGACTTCTCTCAGGGTGATCCGGGCCCACGTGTCTGGCTGGTGGGTGACTCGCACGCCGAGCAGTGGCAGGCGGCGCTGTTCCCGATCGCGAGAGAAGAGGGCTGGCACCTCACCATCAGCTCTTTTCCCGGCTGCCCGCCTGCCGATGTGGCGTTCATCGGCTTCGACGCCGCGTGGGGTCCCGTCGACTACCAGCGCTGCAGAGACTGGTCCTCGGCGCTCTCCGACCAGTTGATCGCAGAGCGGCCCGATCTCATCGTGACCTCGATGGCGGCTCGGCAGCAGCTGGTCGACGACGGCAGCGGTCGCACACACGACGACCAGTTCGTCGACGGGCTGCGGAGCACCTGGAGCCGCTGGGCCGATGCCGGCAGCGCGGTGATCACGATCGCCGATACGCCGCTGAACGGCGACGTCCGTGATCTGGACTGCCTGGTGCTGAATCCCGCGGATCCTGCGGAATGCGCGGTGCCCCGAGAGACCGCTCTGCCTCCGGATCCTGTGGCGATTGCGGGACAGGCCCCGATCCCAGGCGTGTGGCCGGCTGATCTGACCTCATCCCTGTGCGATGAAGACGACTGCTTCGCCGCGATCGGCGGCGTCCCGGTCTACTACGACGCCGATCATCTGAGCAGTGCCTACGCCGCGACCCTCAGCGATCGACTGCGCGAGGTCGTGGGTGCGGCGTTGAGCGGAGTCGCCGGCTAGACGTCGCGATCCGGCAGATCATCGGAATCCTGGGATATTGTCGAAGAAGCGTCTCCGCTGACCCGAATCTGCGGAGGCCTCACCCCCGACGACGTCCGAACGAGGTGCTCGGAGTGCCCACGACAGGGATCGCCGCACGATCAGCGTCGATGTCAGCGCGGTATCGCGCGGACATCGACGGCTTGCGCACGCTCGCGATCGTCCTCGTCGTCGTCTATCACGTGTGGCTCGGCCGAGTATCCGGCGGTGTCGATGTCTTCCTGATGGTCTCGGCGTTCCTGCTGACCGGATCGCTCGCCCGGCGCGCGGTCGACGGCACACCTCTGGCACTGGGATCCTTCTGGAGCCGCCGGTTCCGACGCCTCGTCCCGGCGGCCGCCGTCACGCTGCTCGGAGTGCTCGGCGCGGCCTACGCGTTCATGCCGCCGACGCAGTGGCCACGGATCTGGACCGAGACCCTCGCAAGCCTCTTCTACGTCGAGAACTGGCAGCTCGCGTTCTCCGAAGTCGATTACTACGCCAGGGACAGCGCCGAGACGAGTCCGCTCCAGCACTTCTGGTCGCTCTCCATCCAGGGACAGGTGTTCCTCCTCTGGCCGGTCCTGATCGGGCTCGTGGCGCTCCTGTTCCACCGTCGGCGACACCTGATACGGCCGGCGCTCATCGTCGTCTTCCTGGCGGTCTTCGCCTGGTCTCTCTGGTTCTCGATCGTCGAGACACGAGACGCGCAGGCGTTCGCCTACTTCGACACGCGCACGCGTCTGTGGGAGTTCGCGGCCGGCTCCCTCCTCGCGCTCCTGCTCCCGTTCATCCGTCTGCACACCGTCGTGCGCGCGGTGATCGGTTGGGCGGGCCTCGCGGGCATCATCCTGTGCGGGATCGTCCTCGACGTCCGCGGTGGGTTCCCCGGGTATCTCGCGCTCTGGCCGGTGCTCTGCACGGCCGCCGTCATCATCTCGGGCGCCGCGCCGACGCGTGCCGGCCCAGCCGGGTTGCTCGCCTCGAAGCCGCTGTCCTCGCTGTCGAGCGATGCCTATGCCCTGTATCTCGTGCACTGGCCGATCCTCGTGATGTGGATGGTCGTCAGCGAGACCGACCGGATCGGGGTGCTCGAGGGAATCGCGGTCATCGCGCTGTCGCTCATCGCCGCACGGGTGCTGTCTCGGTGCGTGGAGCGTCCCCTGCGCGGGCCGTCGCGGACCGACCGGGCTACGGCGCTCCGAGGCATCGCGGTCGTCGCCGCGTCCGTGATCCTCGTCGCAGGCGCGACGGGCGGCTGGCGCTGGAGTGAGCAGAATCGCGCGGCCGAGTTCGCCGCGTCGGCCGTCGACTCCGACTACCCCGGCGCGACGCAGGTCGAGGTCTCGCTCGACATCGCGAGCAGCGACGCCCCCATGATCCCGGGGCCGACCGAGCTCGACTCCGAGTGGGCCGCGGTCGGGCCTGCGTGCGCGGGACGATTCGAACCCTCGGCTGCCGTTCTCGACGGCTCATGCAACCAGAGCCCGGACGTCGAGGAGGCGGGCACCAGGATCCTCGTGATCGGCGATTCCCACGCCCAGCAGCTCTCGGCTCCGCTGATCGCGCTCTCCGAGGACCGCGACCTCGCGGTCCTGACGCTTCTGCGTGGCGGATGCACGGTCGGCCTGCTCGAGGAATCGCGGAACGCATCGCAGGAGTCATGCGAGCCGTGGGTCCGTGCATCACTCGACTACGCCGCCGAGATCCGCCCCGACGCGGTCTACATCGTGGTGACCCGCGCTGACGCCGACGAGCCGGAGCGCCTGCTCGACGGGATAGAGGAGGCCGTCGAGTCCCTGCGGGCGGCGGACATCCCTGTGATCGGCGTGCGCGACAACCCGAGGTTCTCGTTCGACATGTACGAGTGCGCCGTCGACGACTCGCAGACGTGCGCTGTTCCAAGGGAAGAAGTGCTGGCGGAGGAGAATCCCGCGTCCGCGTTCTCCGACGTCATCACCATGGTCGACTTCACACCGTGGCTCTGCCCATGGGACATGTGCCAGGCGACGATCGGCAACATCGCGGTGTACATCGACGACAACCATCTCTCGCGTACCTATGCCCGTACGCTCGCCCCTTTCCTCGACAGAATTCTGGCCGAATCCACTCAGGTGGCCCTGCCCTCAGCGTGATCGCAACTCGCGCCAGCTAAAATGTGGAGGCGCGTGCCTCTGCAGGGTGCGCCGAACGTCTTGTCGGTCAGCCTCAGGAAAGTTGCATCAATGGATCTCCTCGTCGTCGGGTCGGGCTTCTTCGGCCTCACCATCGCTGAACGCGCAGCTGCCGCCGGACGGAAGGTGACGGTCATCGATCGTCGTCACCACATCGGAGGCAACGCGTACAGCGAGAACGAGCCGGAGACCGGGATCGAGGTGCACCGCTACGGAGCGCACCTGTTCCACACGTCGAACCCCACGGTGTGGGAGTACGTCAACCGCTTCACGACGTTCACGAACTACGTGCACCGGGTCTACACGAACCACAACGGCGTCGTCTTCCCGCTGCCGATCAACCTCGGCACGATCAACCAGTTCTTCAACGCGGCGCACTCGCCCGACGAGGCGCGCGCGCTGATCACGGAGCTCGCCGGCGAGTTCGACCCGAAGGACGCGCAGAACCTCGAGGAGCGCGGCATCGGACTCATCGGACGCCCGCTGTACGAGGCGTTCATCCGCGACTACACGGCCAAGCAGTGGCAGACAGATCCCAAGGACCTGCCTGCGGAGATCATCAGCCGGCTCCCCGTGCGCTACACCTACGACAATCGGTACTTCAACGACCGGTGGGAGGGCCTCCCGACCGACGGATACACCGCGTGGATCGAGCGCATGGCCGATCACGAGAACATCGAGGTCAAGCTCGACGTCGACTACTTCGACGAGTCGCAGCCTCTCAACAAGAAGGCCACGGTCGGCCAGGTGCCCGTGATCTACACCGGTCCGGTCGACCGCTACTTCGACTACGCCGAGGGCGAGCTGTCGTGGCGCACGCTCGACTTCGAGGAAGAGGTCCTGCACACCGGCGACTTCCAGGGCACGCCCGTCATGAACTACGCGGATGCCGACGTGCCGTACACGCGCATCCACGAGTTCCGGCACTTCCACCCGGAGCGCGAGGACCGCTATCCGAAGGACAAGACGGTCATCATGCGCGAGTTCTCGCGCTTCGCCACGCGTGAAGACGAGCCATACTATCCCGTCAACACCCCGACCGACCGCTCCGGTCTGCTCGCGTACCGCGAGCTCACCAAGGGCGAGCACGACGTGCATTTCGGCGGTCGCCTCGGCACCTATCAGTACCTCGACATGCACATGGCCATCGGCTCCGCACTGTCGATGTGGAACAACGACCTGGCCTGACGGGAAGCGCAATGACAGACAACACGAGCACGGACTTCGTCGCCGTCAACCACACCGTCTTCCCCACCGAGGGCGTCGCAGAGGTCTCGGCCCTGTACGTCGACACGGGCTCGGGCGACGGCTCCCAGCCGGGCGAGGCCTACGAGATCGTGGGCCGGCGCAGCATCAAGGTCTACGCGCACCGGCGTGTCTCGCTGAGCACGTACTTCAATGCCTTCCCGGCGAGCTACTGGCAGCACGGTACCAAGGTCCGCTCGGTGAGGCTCGTCGCCGAGGTCGAGGGCAAGGGTCTGATCTCGGTCTACAAGTCGAGTGCGCGGGGTCGCGCGTCGGCGCTGGCGTCGAAGTCCTTCTCCGACGAGACGGTCGCGTTCGACCTGCCGATCACGTCGTTCATCGACGGCGGTTCGTACTGGTTCGACATCGCCGCCGGAAACTCGGATGCGACGCTGGTCAGCGCCGAGTGGCAGGTCGCGGTTCCTGAGGGATGGACACCGGGGAAGACCACGGTCGGCATCACGACCTTCAACCGCCCGTCGTACTGCCTGAACCAGATCATCGCAGTCGGGCAGAACGAGCACGTCCACGAGGTCCTCGACCGCGTGATCGTGGTGGATCAGGGCACCGACCTCGTCTCGGACCAGCCCGGTTTCGCTGAGGCCGCCGCGCAGCTCGGCGACAAGCTCGAGATCCTCCGCCAGCCGAATCTCGGTGGATCCGGCGGCTTCTCGCGTGCGATGCTCGAATCGCTCTCCTCGGAGGAGAGCCGTTATGTGCTTCTCCTCGATGACGATGCGATCTCCGAGCCCGAGGCGATCGTCCGAGCTGTGCGGTTCGGTGACTTCGCGGTGACCCCCACCATCGTCGGCGGTGGGATGCTCCACCTCGATGACCGCTCGGTGCTCTACACCCAGGGTGAGGTGTGGGATCAGCGCAAGTCCTGGATGCGGCCTTCGGGCGCGAGCGAGTACGACCACGACTTCGCGGAGGAGCCGCTGCGCGAGACCCCGGAGCTGCACCGGCATCTGGGTGCGGACTTCAACGGATGGTGGATGTGTCTCATCCCGACGGCCATCCTCCGTGAGATCGGCCTCTCCCTGCCGGTCTTCCTCAAGTTCGACGACATCGAGTACTCGCTCCGCGCTCGTGAGCACGGCTACCCGACCGTCTGTCTGCCCGGCGTCGCGGTGTGGCACATGGCCTGGCACGACAAGGACCCCACGCGCACGTGGGAGGAGTACTTCATCCACCGCAATCGGGTGATCACGGGCCTCCTGCACTCGCACGTCGCCAAGGGCGGAATCCTCCCGCTGCACTCGTTCCTCGGCGACATCAAACTGCTGTTCATGCTGCAGTACTCCGCCGTCCGGCTGAGGCACGAGGCTCTGCGAGACGTGATGCGCGGCCCCGGCGCGCTTCCCGCGATGCTCCCCGGCAGGCAGGCGGAGATCCGCGCGATGCGCACCGCGTACATCGACTCCGAGGTCGTCGAGGATCTGTCGGCGCTGCCGCCGGTCCGTCGGTCGTCCGTCGCGATCCTCGGTGGTGTGCGGAAGCCCACGAACCCGATCGCGGCGCTGATCCTCGCCGCCCGCGTGGGCGTGCGACAGCTCGTCATCAAGCAGTCGCCGGGCAGCCGACGCAATCCCGAGCGGATCATCCCTGCTCAGGACATCAACTGGTGGCGTTTCGCTGACATCGACTCCGCACTCGTGACCTCTCCCGACGGTCTCGGTGTGGCGTGGTACCAGCGCGACCGAGCGACGATGCACCGCTTCCTCTGGCGGAGCATCCGCCTGAACCTCGGCCTTGCCCGCGGATGGAAGAAGCTCGCGTCCGACTACGCGGTCGGCACCCCGAAGGTCACGTCGCCCGAGCAATGGCGCAAGACCTTCGAGAGCGTCCAGAATGGCTGAGTGTCGTCCGCCGCGTGCGACACATGCGGTCTGAGCACAGGAGCCCCATGAGCAGTTCGACCGTCGGGTCGCCTGGCACGCCCCGCCGCTATGCGCACTCGCTGTGGCTGCTCTCGGGGCGTGATCTGCGCGTCCGCTACGCGACGAGCTTCCTCGGGTACATCTGGTCGGTTCTCGACCCGCTGGTCATGAGCGCGATCTACTGGTTCGTGTTCACGCAGGTGTTCCAGCGCAGCGTCGGCGAGGATCCGTACATCGTCTTCCTCATCGTTGCGCTGCTCCCGTGGGTGTGGTTCAACGCATCGGTGGGCGACTTCACCCATGCGTTCCGCAAGGATGCACGTCTCGTGAAGTCCACCGCGATACCGCGTTCGATCTGGATCAACCGAATCGTCCTGAGCAAGGGGATCGAGTTCCTCTTCTCTCTGCCCGTGCTGGTGCTGTTCGCGGTGTTCAGTGGAGCGACGGTGAGTTGGGGTCTGCTCTGGTTCCCCGTCGCGATCATCATGCAGGTGGTGCTGCTCGTCGGGCTCGGACTCCTCGTCGCTCCGTTGTGCGTGCTCTACTCCGATCTCGAACGCACCACGGGGCTCGTGCTGCGTGCGCTCTTCTACGCCTCCCCGATCATCTACAGTTTCCGAGACCTTCCGGAGCCGTTCCACACGATCGGCGCGTTCAACCCGCTAGCAGGCATCTTCACCCTGTACCGCGTCGGCTTCTTCCCGGATCTGTGGGATCCCGTGCCCGTGCTGGTCAGCGCTCTGATGTGTCTCGGCATCCTCGCCCTCGGCATGTGGACCTTCCGCGGACTCGAGGCCACCGTTCTGAAGGAGCTGTGATGTCGGCCGCCATCGAAGTGTCAGGACTGGGGGTCCGGTTCCGCCGGAATCGGCGTGGCCGCCGCAACATCAAAGATCTGTTCGCCGGGCTGTCCCGCCGGTCCCGTCCCGATGAGTTCTGGGCACTGCGCGACGTGACCTTCACGGTGGAGCCCGGAGAGTCGATCGGAGTGGTCGGACGCAACGGGCAGGGCAAGTCGACTCTGCTGCGCCTCGTCGCCGGGGTCCTGCTCGCGGACGAGGGCACTGTCTCCGTGAACGGCGGCGTCGCGCCGCTGATCGAGATCACGGGCGGGTTCGTCGGTGACCTCACGGTGCGTGAGAACGTGCGCCTGACCGCCGGTCTGCACGGAATGGGCAGGAACGAGATCTCGCGCCGGTACGACAGCATCATCGCGTTCGCCGAACTCGCCGGATTCGAGGACACGCCCTACAAGCACCTCTCGAACGGGATGAAGGTGCGACTCGCCTTCTCGGTGGTCTCGCAGCTCGACGAACCGATCCTCCTCGTCGACGAGGTACTGGCGGTCGGTGACAAGGCCTTCCGTGACAAGTGCTACCGGCGAATCGACGAGCTGCTCGCCGAGGGACGCACGCTGTTCTTCGTCAGCCACAACGAGCGCGATCTCCGCCGCTTCTGCACGCGCGGGCTCTACCTCGACAAGGGAGCACTCGTTCTGGACGCACCGATCGCCGAGGTGCTCGATCGCTACAACGAGGACTACAACTCCTGATCGGAGTCCGGCGGAGCCGTCTGGGTCAGAGACCGACGACACTCCGCACCGCGTCGGCGGCGGACAGAGCCGACGACACCGCGCCGGATGAGTCGCCGCCCGCGGACACCGCGGACCTCAGGTCACTGAGCGCCTGAGCGTACGCCGCGACGCTGGCGTGCCAGTCCGACTCGATCGACGCGGGAGGAGGTGATTCCGACAGCCGCTGCGCGTCATTCTGCAACGTGTCGACGACGTCCACAGCATCCTGTCCACTGGTCTCTCCGATGATGTCGAGGCCGGTCAGAGCGTCGTCCAGCCATCCCTGCACCGTGTCGCGGAACACGCCGACACTGGGATCGGCGGGCGGCGGGGGAGTCGTGATCGGAGTCATGGTCGGCTCCGGTGTGGGCGTCGGTTCAGCAGTCGCTGTCTCCGTGGGTGCGGGAGTGGCCGAGGGACTCGAGGTGGCGGTCGGAGTGGCCGACGGCGACGGAGTGCCGCTCGCGTCCGGCGCGGGCGCGCCCCCTCGCGGCAGGAGGAACAGGAGCAGCACGGCAGCCACCAGGAGCGCGGCGATCGACAGACCGACGATCAACCAGATACGACCGCGGTTGCTCGGCTTCGGAGGCAGAGGCGCCCAGCGCAGCTCGGGCTGTGGCTCGTCCGTCATGTTCGTCAGTCCTCCAGGGGAGCCATCGGCTGCCAGGATCGGTCGCGGCCGAGCCGCCCGCCTTCCCGGAGTCCGCGGAACAGGTTGCTCGTTCCTCGCACCGTGCGCTCGACGAACACCAGGCGGATCAGCTCCTTGGCGAAGGTCATCGCGGTTCCGAGGCCGAAGAGCACCGGGTTGTACACGCCGTGCACCCGGTAGTAGTTCTTGATGTACGCGCGGTTGCGCATGATGTAGAAGCGGTACGCGTTGCTCGACGCGTTCATGTGGCGGATGCCCATGTCCCACTGCTTGATCTCACGCGTGCGACGGAGGACGAACTCGTCGACGATGACGGCGGTCGTCTTGCGTGAGGCGAGCCACCCGTACATCTGGTCATCCCAATAGATGAAGAACCGGGGGTCTGGCAGCCCGATCTGCGTCACGATGGAGCGGTGGATGAACATGCCCTCGAAGCATCCGCTGTTCATCTCCTTGAACCCGGAGGCGTCGAAGCCCGAGGGTGCGAAGGGGATCGGGATGCCCATGCGTTCGGCGATCCGGTACTGCCAGTAGAACTCGCTGCCGTCGTAGTCGTAACGGCGGCCCTGGATGCTCTTGAAACGCGGCGTCCACTTGCCCATCTTCGCGAGCCCGTCGGGAACGACCTCGACATCGTCGTCCATCATCCAGATCCACTCGGAGCCGAGCTCGTACGCGGTGCGCATGCCCTCGCTGAAGCCGCCCGAACCGCCGGTGTTCGTCTCGAGGCGACGATAGACGAGCTCGGTGCCGAGGCGCGGGCGGAAGGATTCGACGACATCGGTGGTGTCATCGGACGACGCGTTGTCGATGACCACGACGTGACCGGGCTTCGGCTCCATGCCCGTGATGCTCTCGAGGAGTCCGGTCAGGAGATGCGAACGGTTGAAGGTGACGATGACGATCGTCGCGGACGCCGGTTCGAAGGGGACGTGTGTCACGAGGTGGGATCTCCGGAAGCTGTGGGCCCCGCGGGTCGCCGCGAGCTGAGACCAGCCTACCTGGCCTCGTTCGGAATCCCCCGAGGGCGCGGGGACGGATCTAGTACTCGGAGCGAAGCGTGGGGATCGCGCCGGTGTGGGCGGCGTCGATGTTCTCGCGCCAGGATCGGGACTGTCCCGCCCGGAGCGCGCACAGCACGAGCATGAACCACCCTGCACCCACGATCGTGAAGCTCTCGAACATCGACTCGACCGCGAGCGTGACGAGCATCAGCGGGGTCCAGGCGTACACGACCGAGCGGCGTACGCTCGCGACCAGCCAGGACCGCACCAGGGCGACACCGCCCAGGAGCAGGAACAGCACGAGACCGGCGGCCCCGAGCTGCAGCAGGACGTCGAAATAGGCGTTGAGTGCGCTCTGGTGTCGATCGGCGAGTTGGAAGTTGATGAACGTGAACGGGTATTCGCCGCGTGCCCAGGAGCCGAACCACCCCCACCCCTCGATCGGCTTCAGCGCGACGAAGTCGAGGATCTTGTTCCACAGCGTCGCGCGGATCGAGAAGTCGGATCCCGCATTCATCAGGGCGATGATCGAGTGACGCAGCAGGAAGGCCGCCGCGAGGGCCAGAGTCACCAGCACGCCGAGCACCCACTGCACCAGCGAGCGTCGTTCCGGCGGGGCATGCCGCACGATCGTCAGCGCGACGGCGACGGTGGTCACCGCGGCCGCGAGAACGAGCACGGTCGGAGACGCCGAGAGGAACGCGAGCAGGAGCGCCAGCCCCATCGAGGGCACCGCGATCCGGGCGTTCAGAGACTGCGAGCGCCACTCGACGAAGAAGGTGATGAGAGCGATGACCGTGACGAACCCGAGCATGTTGCGGCTGCCGAAGATGCCCTGAACGGGCCCGCCGAGCGCGAGATCACCCTGGATGCCGAGGAAGACGAACGGCAGATCGAGCAGGATCCCCGAGAGGATCTCCAGCCCGAGCGAGAGAGCGAGGAGGGCGCGCAGCGTGTCGCCCAGGGCACGGACGGTCTGCAGCGTGTCACGGATGTGCCCGACCGTGATCGCGAGGAACGCGAAGCCGAGGAGCTCGAGCCAGCCGAACAGCGAATCGCTCTTGTCGGTCGTCCATGCGATGCTGACCAGCGCCCAGGCGAGGAAGGCGAGCAGCGAGGAGGGGGCGATGCGCAGCAGCGACAGCTCCTCGCGACGGACCCACAGGGTGCCGAGACCGAGCACGCACAGACCGGCGATGATCGTGGCGAGCGTGACCCGCGAGGTCATCCTCTCGATGAGGTACGACCCGAAGACGGCGGCCAGGACGGTGATCGTGAAGGCGCGAGCGAACTCCGCCGAGCCGAGCAGCCGCCCGAGACGGTGTCCCGCCGTCACGGAACCCGCCGCACTCGCTCGCCGCGCTCGATCACTCGCTGCCGCTCGCCGATGCCGACGAGCGGCACGGATTTGATCTTGAACGAGAGCAGGACCAGGAGCATCCACCCCCAGAGCATGATCGGCGTCGATTCGGTGAGCCCCTGCACGAGCAGGACGACCGTGAACAGGCTGGGGAGAAGCGTGAGCGGGGAGTAGTCGCGGTCGGAGTCCAGATCCCACCGCGGCCGGTCGACGGCGAAGAACCAGGACCGCCAGAGCAGGCTGAGGTAGGCGACCGCCATCAGCACGACGCCCAGCACACCGAGCTGCATCAGCACGTCCAGCCACATGTTGTGCGCGTGGAAGACGGTGATGCCGTGGTCCTCGATCCATCCCGCGAACGCCGGGTCGAACGGAACCCACGGGCTCGAGAAGCCGTTGCCGAACAGCGGATGCTCGGCCGCGCGCTCGAGCACCTTCTCCCAGATGACGTCCGAGCGACCCGTGAGGTCGCTGCTCCGGCCGAGGAGTCCGAGCAGGGGCTTCTGCAGGAGCCAGAGCGCGGCGCCCAGCACGAGCGAGCCCCCGATGAAGATCACGTAGAGCCGGGTGCGAGCCCCGGGTGTCGTCGTGCGCCGCATCAGCAGGGCGACGAGGAGCACCACGAGAGCGGCCGCCGCGCACGCGAACGCGGTGGCAGAGCTCGCGCGGAAGAAGAAGAACGCGGCGAGCAGAGTCCACAGGGCCAGAGTGGTGCGCCACCGCGCTCGGGCGGCGAACAGGACTCCGAAGGTGATCATCGCGAACAGGCTGATGATCGCGAGCAGGTTCGAGTTGCCGACGATGCCCTGGATGCGCTCCCCGTCGAACAGATTGCCTCGCACCCAGTACCAGTGCGGGTCGATCCCGCCCTCGGGTCTCTCGAAGAAGTTGGGGAGGATCGGACCGTGCACGACGAGCGCGACCCAGAGCTCGAGGGCGAGGGACAGCCCGAGGATCCACTTGAAGGCGGATGCGAGCGCGCGCACGACCTCATGCCAGGTGAGCACGTGCACGATGAAGAGCGCACTCACCGTGACGGTCGCGAGCAGCGCCCAGGTGAGCAGTGTGGCGCCCCGCCATTGCGACCATGCGAGGGAGAGGAGAGCGAGCACCGTGTATGCGGTCGCGGCCCAGGGGAGCCGTCGCCAGGCGAACGGCTGAGGTCGGCCTCGTGCGATCATCGGCACCCCGATGGCCAGGGTCGCGATCAGGAAGGCGGCGAGCGTGATCACCGCGCCGACCTCGCCGACCAGGTTGTAGATCGCAGAGTGCGCGAACGTCGTGAACAGCACGAGGATGATGTATCCGCGCAGCAGGAGATGCCCCGTCGACTCGCGTTCGGGTGCGCGAGGAGGGGCTGACACCGGGTGCTTCGTGTACTGCGCCATCGCGTTCAGGCTACAGCGCGCGGCCGATGCTGCACCTGATGGGCGGCACGGCGTCGGCGATCCGCCGTGTGCCCATACGCTGGGAGCATGCTTCTGAGCCTCTCCAACACGCCCCGTGACTACGCCTGGGGGTCGCAGACCCTCCTCGCCGAGCTGGAGGGCCGCGCGCCGGCCGTCGTTCCCGAGGCGGAGGTGTGGTTCGGCGACCATCCCGGCGATCCCGCCGACGTGGCGGGTGGAGGCACTCTCGACGCGGTGACGGGCGGTTCGCTGCCGTATCTCCTCAAGCTCCTCGCAGCGGCCTCGCCGTTGTCGATCCAGGTCCACCCGACCGTGGACCAGGCTCGAGCAGGCTGGGCGCGAGAGGCTGGCCTCGCAGCCGACGACCCCGCACGCAACTATCGCGATGACAACCACAAGCCCGAACTGATCGTGGCTCTGAGTGAGCGCTTCGAATCACTGAGCGGACTCCGACCCGTGGTCGACACGCTGGAGCTTCTGGGCGTGCTCGGCGAGCGCCCTGGTGTCTCTGCTCTGAGAGACCGTCTCGCGAGCGGAGACGACGCGCTGGGCGACACGCTCGGCTGGCTGCTGTCCGGCGAGGCTCAGGTCGAGGTGGATGACGTCATCCGAGCCGTGCACGACGCCGCGGCGACGGAATCGGGCGAGTGGGCATCCACGATCCGCGCCGTCTCCGCGATCGCGGACACCTACCCGGGGGATCCCGGAGTCGTCGTCGCGCTGCTGATGAACCACGTCGTCCTCCGCCGCGGCGAAGGGATCTTCCTGCGCGCCGGACTCCTCCACGCGTACGTGTCGGGGCTCGGTGTCGAGATCATGGCGGCGAGTGACAACGTGCTCCGTGGCGGTCTCACACCGAAGCGCATCGACGTGGCCGAGCTGCTGTCGGTCCTCGATGCGACACCCGGGGAAGTGCCTGTGCTGCGACCGGCAGACACCGGGGCCGTCACCGACTACGAGGTGCCCGTCGCCGATTTCTCCCTGCGTCGCGTGGAACTCGCCGGGGCCGACGTCGCCGTACGCGTGTCGGGGCCCACCATGGTGCTCGTCACAGCCGGTTCGGTGACCGTGCGCGGCTCCGCGGGCGGTCCGCTCGACATCGCGGTCGGAACCGCGGCGTTCGCGACTGACGAGGAGCGCGAGCTCACGCTGTCGGGAACCGGCGAGGTCTTCGTCGCGTCTCCGGGTGCCGCGGACGCCGCCTGAGGGCTTTCGCGACACGCCGTACGAGGGTCAAGAACCTTCAAGACACTATTGAGGGTTTACGATCCGCGACTTGACCGGAGCGAATCACACGGGTGTAATTAGTCATGCACGGCCCGCCGAGGGGGCGGAACAAAGGGTTGGAGATCGAGATGACGGGTTACCGTTCAGACGTACCGGAGAACTGGTTCGTCGATCCCATCAACCTCGGTGTTCCCGGGGTTCGAAAGGTCGAAGCCGACGACGAGAACGCTCTCGCCTGGCAGAGTGACGCGCTGTGCTCGCAGACGGATCCTGAGGCCTTCTTCCCTGAGAAGGGCGGATCGACCAGAGACGCCAAGCGGATCTGCACCTCGTGCGATGTGCGTGGCGAGTGCCTCGAGTACGCGCTCAACAACGACGAGCGCTTCGGTATCTGGGGCGGCCTCTCCGAGCGTGAGCGTCGCAAGCTCAAGCGCCGCGCGAGCTGACGGCCGATCTCACCGCTTCGCGACCACGCCGCATCCACTGCTCCGGCGTCCTGCATACCGAGCATAGGCTGACGAGGTCATGCCAGCCCGAGTTCACGCCATCATCGTGGCGCGCCCCGGTTCTTCCGCTCGCGCGCAACTCCTCCGCACTCTGGATGCTCTTCGCTCCCAGACGGCGCCCCCCTCCCACATCACCCTCGTGATGTGCGGCGATGCGACGACCGCACGCGAGAGCGAGAACGTCGCGGCGAGCGTCGAGGGAATCATCGAAGCGCGCAGCGGCACCACCTTCGCGGATGCCGTGGGCCTCGCGATGCCCCGGGTGGCTCAGGGGAGTGCCGTGTGGCTCCTCGCTCACGACACCGCTCCGCATCAGCGCGCGCTCGAGAGACTCGTCGGAACTTTGGAGCGGTCGCCGTCCGCGGCGATCGTCGCCCCCAAACTCGTGCAGACCGACAACGACCGCGAGATCGTGTCGCTCGGGGTGAGTATGACCGCGCTCGGACGCTCCGTCGAGCTCGCGTCGGGCGAGCTCGACCAGGGGCAGCACGACGGCACCGACGATGCGCTGGCAGCCGATGTCCGCGGTCTCCTCATCCGTGGCGAGGTGCGTGACCGGCTGCGGCCCGATCCCGCGCTCGCCGGAGCGGACGAGGGGCTCGACCTGGGCGTTCGCGCGCGTCTCGGCGGAGGTCGTGTCGTGCTCGTGCCCTCCGCGAGGGTCTCCGTCTCACCGGACGGACCCGCATCTCTTCCGTCCGGTCGGGGGCGCCGCGCGTACGTCTCGCGTGTCGCCCAGCTTCACCGGCGGCTCGCCTACGCTCCTGCGGTCGCGGTTCCCCTGCACTGGCTCAGCCTTCTGCCACTCGCGCTGTGGCGATCGATCACGCACCTCGTCGGCAAGCGTCCGGAGGCGGTGTTCCCCGAGTGGGCCGCCGCGCTCACCGCGATGCTCCGTGTGGGAGGCGTCGTCCGATCCCGGAGAGCGATCGCCGCCTTCCGCTCGTCGAGCTGGTCGAGCATCGCTCCGCTGCGCGTCAGCAACCGTGACCTGCACCGACGGCTCGACGACGGCCACGGGAGCGAGGGCGGCGCGGCCAGCGAGCTGCACTTCTTCTCGGGCGGAGGGGCATGGGTCGTCCTCGGGGCGCTCGTGGTGAGCGTCGCCGCGTTCACCAGCCTTCTGGCGTGGCCCGTCGTGGGCGGCGGGGCGCTGCTCCCGTTGCGAACCACGGTGGCTGCGCTGTGGAGCGATGCGGCGTGGGGGCTCCGCGGGCTGGGTGTCGACGTCGTCGGCCCGGCCGATCCTTTCGCAGCCGTGCTCGCCGTTCTCGGCTCGCTCTGGCCGGCAGGCCCGTCGTTCTCTCTGGTCCTGCTCTGGATCCTCGCCCTGCCGCTCGGCGTTCTGGGTGGGTGGTTCGCGGCGACCCGCGTGACCGATCGAGCAGGTCTGCGGATCTTCGCCGGTATCGTGTGGGCGCTCGCACCGACGTTCCTCACGGCGCTCGTCGACGGCCGCCCGACCGGTGTCCTCGTGCATGTGCTCCTTCCGTGGCTGTTCCACACCGCCGTCGTCGCCCACCGTTCCTGGGGCGCCGCCGGGGCCGCATCTCTGCTGTTCGCCGCGGTGGCCGCGTGCGCGCCCTCGCTCATCCCCGCGCTTCTGGTCCTGTGGATCGTCGCACTCGGCATCACTCTCGGAGGCGCGCGATTCCGAGGCGCGGCGCGGCTTCTGTGGGTACCCGTGCCCGCAGCGGCCCTCTTCGCACCTGTCGTGGTCTGGCAGCTCTCCCACGGGAGCCTGATCGCGGTACTGGCCGATCCCGGCCTCATCTGGGCAGGCCCCCAGGCGACCGCAGACGCTGCCGGTCGGCTCGCCCTCGCCTCAGGATTCCCCTCCGGCGACATCGCCGGATGGCTGGCGGTCGTCGGCCCCACCCTGGCGCCGTGGGCGGGCATCCTGCTCGCGCCCCTCGCCGTCCTCGCGTTGCTCTCGACCGTCGCCCCGCGCTGGCGGGCGGGCATCACGCTTCTTCTCGTCGCGCTCAGCGGATTCGCCACCGCCTTCCTCGCAGTCGGCATCACCGTGTCCTTCGCCCAGGGAGCAGGGGTCGCGATCTGGCCGGGAGCGGGTCTGAGTCTCGCCTGGATCGGTCTGACAGGCGCCGCGCTGGTGACGCTCGACACGGCCCTGACACTTCCCCGCGCGAGACTCCTGAGCGCCGCGGTCGCCGGTGTGGCCGTCGCCGCCTGCGCCGTTCCCGCCCTGGCCGCCTTCCACCTCGGACGCTCAGCTCTCACGGAAGGCCCTGAGTCCTCGCTGCCCGCGTACATCGCGGCTCAGGCCGTCGACGACCGCCCCGTCGGAACTCTCGTGCTCACGCCGCAGAACGACGGCGGGCTCTCCGCTGAGGTGGCATGGGGGGCGAGCGAGACCCTGAGTGCCCAGACGACGATCCTCTCGACGGCCACCGAGATCCGCGGCACGGACATCACGACCCTCGCGGTCGACCTGCTCTCTGCCCGCGATTTCGACGGCGCCACCGATCTGGGCGAGCTCGGGGTGGGGTACGTGCTCCTGGCCGAGCTCCCCGAGGATGTGTCCGATCGCGCACGCACCCTGCATACGGCGGCGGTGACCTCGCTCGACCAGCGCGCGGGATTCGTGCAGGCCGGCACGACCGACCGCGGCGTCCTGTATCGACTCGAGGCGGATCCTGCTGAACGCGCTCCGCTGACCGCGGGCCAGCAGGCCACGGCGCGGCTCGTCATCACGGTGCAGCTGGTGCTCGTCTTCGCCGCGCTGCTGCTCTCGATGCCCACGAGGGCATCCCGCCGTGCCGCGCGTGCCCGGTCACGGATCGTCGGCCGAGCCGCCGATGAACCTCTCGTCCTGCCCCGTCACGTCGACGAGTTCGACGATGAGCACAGCGGAGCGACCACGGCACCGGTGAGCTCGGACGTGTTGCATCCCGAACCGACCGCGGAGGTACCCGAGGAGCGTTCGGCGGGCATCGTGCCCGAGGCGACCGAGGAAACCGTGAACGCTCCCCAAGCAGGGGCCCGTCGTACCGAGGAGGACCCCCGATGAGCCCCAGCCGTGCATTCCGGGTCGCCGCGACCAGCGCGCGCGTGCTCACCGGGGTCGTCGTCGCGGCAGCGTGCGTCGCCGGTGTCGTGGTCGCCGTCCCGCTCCAGTGGCCGACGGTCACCCATGAGGCCGCCCAGGCCGACGTCACTCCTCTTCCCGGTGACACCGTGCTGGTGTGCAACGGCGACTTCCGAGCGATCGGCAGGAACACGGCCGACTCCCTCCAGATGGTGCCGGCGGCCTCGCCTCGGCTCACGGTGGAAGGCTCCTCCGAGGCGCCGCAGTCGTCGTTGCTGAGCGTGGAAGACCTTGAGGGCAGCGGCGGGGTGCAGAGACTCACCGGCGCGGTCGAGGGGCGCACAGCGCCGCTCATCGGCGCGACCGAGTCGGTGAGCCTCGCCGAGGCGGACCTGTCCGGTTTCGCAGCGGCGCCATGTCGCCCGGCGAGCACGGAATCGTGGCTCGTCGGCGGAACCGTCGAGACCGGGACCGAAGACCTCATCGTCCTCACCAACCCGGGCGCGGTGCCGTCGACGGTGTCGCTGGTCTCCTACGGCTCCGTGCGCGGGGCCACCTCCGTGATCGTTCCCGCCGAATCGCAGGTCGCGCTGCCGCTGACTTCCCTCGCCTCCGGGTCGGATCTCCCGGTCGTGCACGTCACGGCGACGGGGTCACCCGTGCGTGCCGTTCTCCAGTCATCGCAGACCCGCACTCTCGATCCGGTCGGAGTCGACCTGCAGGACTCGGTCGCAGCTCCGCAGCAGCATCCGGTCTTCCCGGGCATCGAGGTGTTCGAGAGCGACGGCGACAACTCGCGCATGGCGGTGCTGCGACTGCTCTCCCCGGAGCGCGACGCCCAGGCGACGGTCACGGTGCGCGCTGTGGGCGAATCGGCGGTGGTCACGGAGTTCACGGTCGCTCTGACCGCGGAGCAGCCCCTCGAGATGTCGTTGTCCGATCTGCCTCCCGGTCAGTACACCGTGGCGGTGGATGCGGATGAACCGGTGCTCACCGGAGTCCGGATCCAGGACGGCGCCGGCCCGCAGTCGGACTTCGCGTGGGTCATGCCGGCGCCCGAGTTCGACGATTCTCTGCTCGTCGCCGTCCCTGAGGGGCCTGCTGCGACGCTGATCGTCGTGAACGACGAGGAGTCCGATGCGGTCGTGCAGCTCGAGACTCCTGGCGGGGGAGACCCGGTCGAGATCACGGTCCCCGCGCGCTCGTCAGCGTCGGTCGACATCGACGGCGACACCGTCTACTCGGTGAACACGTCGGGCCCGGTGCACGCGGAGGTCGCGATGATCGCTCCCGGCGCGCTTGCTGCATGGCCGGTGTGGCCGACCGCAGGTGCGCAGCAGAGCATCACGGTCTATCCCTGACCGGACGAGTCCTGGCGGCACGCTGCACCTGTGAGTCGGAGGCCTCGCGCAGCGATCGCCTCAGTGGTCGTGCCCGCCGAAATCCCAGGGCTCGCGACCGACGTACTCCGCGGCGGCCCGGAACACCGCGCTCTCGATCGCCATGCGTCGGTGCGCGCCGTCGTCGTGGCCCGGCGGAAGCAGACGTTCGATCGGAAGCCGGAAGAGCACGATCCGCCGCTGCTCACGGTCGAGATACCATCGCGGCACGTCGTCCCCGGCGTCGAACGACGGCATGGCTCCGATCTCGAAGCGCACATCCTGCAGTTCGGGCCAGGTTCCGCGGAGGAACTCGACCGCGGTTCCGACGGTGAGATCGAAGCGATCGATGCGACCGTCGAGCGGCGCGAGGGGAGGGCGTACGACCTCGCTGCGTCCGAGGCGACCGTGTCGCCCATGGCGCGCTCCGCGGCGGGGTGCGGCAGAGGCGCGGGGGCGACGGGGCATAGCGAAAGTCTAGGCGTTGTCCCCGGGCGTCGGCGGCGCGGCGTGCAGGCATGAGGAGCGAGGGGTCGTAGCCTGACGGAGATGGACGGACGACTCTGCTCGAAAGTGGGCTGTGCCCGCGAGGCCGTGGCCACGCTCACGTACGACTACGGCGACCAGATGGCTGCGCTCGGTCCACTGGGGATCGCGCATCATCCGCATGCCCACGATCTGTGCGCACCGCACGCGGAACGTCTCTCGGTCCCGTCGGGCTGGCTGGTCGTCAGACACGAGGCGCTTCGCGCCTGATCGAGGGATGACGGGGCTCCGCGCGTATCGTCCCTGCCGGATCAGACCCCGATCCGGCGTCCGGTCAGCTTCTCCGCGCGGCGATCAGCAAGCTGCAGAGCCCGTCTTTCGCGCTCGCGGCGCAGCACGGTGATCCCGACGAGCACCTGCTCGGGAGGTGCGGACGGAAGTGGCGACACGAACGGGGCGGCTTCCGAGAGGAGGTCACGTGCCACACGGTCTCGCGCACCCGGCACCATGCGGGGAGCGCTCTGAAGGAACTGGGAGATGCGTCGGGCGAGCCGGTCCGGGAGCCGCGCCACGTCCGCGATCTGCGCCCAGCCTTCGAGAAGCGGAGGCATGACGGGCACGCTGGCGACGAGGCGCGGGGTCCGCACGCGCTGACTGTACGTGCCGGCGACCATGTCGCCCAGACGCTGGGATCGCGCGCTGAAAGCGCCGGAGAGCACGGCCACGCTGCCGAGCGTCATGTAGATCTCGAGCACTCCGAGCAGGGCGCGGATGAACGCGTGGCGGAAGCCCGTCGCACCACCGTCGACACGCACGATGCGTCCGCCGACCGCCAGCTTGCCGAGGCTGCGCCCCTTGAGCGCGACCTCCATGGTGATCGGCAGGACGACGAAGCTGACCACGATCGACACGACCAGGGCGATCCTGTCCGTCGTCTCGTCGAGCGCTCCGATATCGGCCAGCCAGACGCGGAGGAACACCGTGAGTAGGAACACCCCGAGTCCGACGAGCAGATCGATGATCGCGCCCGCCGCTCGAAGCACGAAGCCGATCGGCTGCACGTCGATGGCGACGGCCTCGCCGGAAAGCACCTCGTCAGACGTATCGAGCGGCGCAGACATGAGTACAGTAAATCAGGTGGATGCCGATGCGTTGACCGATGCGCGCCGCACCGAGTGGGAGCGGCTCGACCACCTCAGTCGCGCCCGGCTCGACGGTGCGGGCGTCGACGAGCTGATCGTGCGATATCGGGCCGCATCGGCAGATCTCGCCGAGATCAAGACCTCAGTGGGCGAGTCGCCGCAGGGCGCCTACCTCTCGACGATCCTGGTGCGAGCACGCCTGCGCCTCACCGGCGCGTCCGACAGCATCCTCACGCAGGCGGCGAGGTTCTTCTCACAGCAGCTGCCTGCGGCTCTGTATCGGCTGCGGTGGACCACGCTGATCATCGCCGTGGCGTTCATCGCCGTGGCGGTCGGCACTGCGGTCTGGATCTCGTCCGACCCCGCACTCGTCGCGACGCTCGGCCCGCCCGACGCGCTCGCACAGTACGCCGACGAGAGCTTCACCAACTACTACACCGAGAACCCTGCAGCGGTGTTCATGGGGATGGTCTGGACGAACAACGCCTGGATCGCCCTCCAGTGCGTCCTGTTCGGCATCACCGGGATCTGGCCGATCAACGCCCTGGTGCAGAACGCGATCGGCCTGGGGACGTCCGGCGCCGTCATGGCCGCCCATGACAAGGCGGACGTCATGATCCTGTACATCCTTCCCCACGGCATGCTCGAGATGACCTGCATCTTCGTCGCGGCGGCAGGAGGACTGCACCTCTTCTGGTCGTGGGTCGCCCCGGGCGACCGGTCACGCGGCGAGTCGCTCGCCGCAGAAGGACGTTCGCTCGCCACCGTCGCGATCGGACTCGTCTTCGCGCTGTTCCTCGCGGGCCTCGTCGAAGGATTCGTGACGGGATGGTCGCTCCCGTGGCCGATCAAGATCGGGATCGGCGCTGCGGCTCTGGCCGTGTTCCTGATCTACATGATCGTCGTCGGGGGCCGGGCCCATCGGCGGGGCGAGACGGGCGACCTGATCGAGTACGAGGCAGGTACACCGCGGCTCGTGGCAGGCTGACAAGCGACGAGTGCCTCAGAGTCGTCCTGCGGCCTTGAGTTCCAGATAACGGTCGGCGATGCGAGGTGGCAGCGCCTCGGGGTCTGCGGCGATCGCCTCGCCGCCTGCGCGTCGGATCGCTTCGGCCACGTTCTCCGCATCGCGCATCGTCCGCTCCGCTGCCGCCGCGAGGTACACCTCTTCACGCGAACCGCGCTGTCGGGCGAGAGACGCGATGCCGTCGTCGGTGACCGATCCGACCAGTATCGACGTGGCCCGCGACGCGTCGGGGAGCGCACCGAGGAATCCGCGCGCCGACTCCGCGGCATCCTGCGCGGTGAGCACCACGATCAGCGCGGGACGAGTCGTGAGGGTCCGTACCGCGGCGAATGCGCTCGGCCAGTCCGTGTCGACGAGCCGCGCGTGAACGGGAGCCATCGCGTCCGTCAGAGCAGGCAGAAGCGCGGCCCCGTCGACCCCTGTCACTCGGGCGCGCACCACCCGGTCGAACATGAGCAGGTGCACGTGGTCGCCCGCCCTGGCGGCGAGCGCGGCGAGCAGCAGCGAGGCTTCCAGCGAGGCGTCCACCCTCGTTCCGTCACCGACGCGAGCTGCGGCCGTGCGCCCTGTGTCGATCATGATCACGACATGGCGGTCGCGTTCGGGGCGCCAGGTGCGGAGCATCGTCGTACCGGCCCTGGCGGTCGCACGCCAGTCGATGGAGCGCACGTCATCGCCGCGAACATACTCGCGCAACGAGTCGAACTCCGTCCCCTGGCCGCGTACCTGGAGGCTCGTGTTGCCGTCGAGTTCGCGCAGTCGGGCGAGCCGTGAGGGCAGATGCTTCCGTGAGGCGAAGGCGGGGAGCACACGAATCGCGTCGCGCACTCGGTGGCGTGCCTGACGCCCCGCCAGCCCGAGCGGTCCCCGCGAGCGGATCATCACGAACTCGCTCACGAGCTCGCCCCGACGGCGTGGCTGCAGGGGGAACGACGCGCGCCGACGCTCGCCCGGTGGGACTGTGAGGCGATGGCGTTCCCTGCTCGCTCCCGCAGTCGGCTGCCAGGCATCGCGGATCAGGGCATGCAGGGTGCGCGATCCCCGGTTGTGCAGCGCGACGCTGATGGGCGTGACCTCCCCGAGGCGCACGCGGGCGGGGACACGGCGACTCACGGCGACAGAGCGCGGGCTCGGCGACAGCAGCACGTCGAGCGCGGTCAGCACGATGCACAGGGCGATCCACGCGCCGAGGATCAGGTACGGCGGATAGCCCGCGAGTCCGGTGAGGACCAGCGGAACGACGCCCACGGCGATCGCGACGGCGAGGCGGCCGGTGACGAACACCTAGATCGGCACCCGGGTCTGCTGCACGACCGAGGTCAGCACGGCGTCAGCCGAGACGCCCTCCATCTGCGCGTCCGGACGCAGCTGCAGGCGGTGCCGCCACACGGGCACCAGCATGGTCTGCACGTGGTCGGGAGTCACCGCTGATGAGGCGTTGAGCCAGGCCCAGGCCTTAGCTGCGGCGAGGAGTCCGGTCGAGGCGCGCGGGCTCGCCCCGAGTTCGACCGACGGCGACTGGCGCGTCGCCCTCGCGAGATCGACGACGTATCCGAGCACGTCATCCGTGACCTCGACTCGGGCCGCCGAGGCCTGCGCGGCTCTGATCTCCTCAGCCGTGACAGCGGGCTCGACTCCGGTGAGTTCCCGAGGGGAGAACCCCGAGGCGTGCTTGCGCAGGACGGCGACCTCCGCATCGCGCTCGGGCATTCCGACGACGAGCTTCATCAGGAAGCGGTCGAGCTGCGCTTCGGGAAGGGAATAGGTGCCTTCGTGCTCGATCGGGTTCTGGGTCGCTGCGACGAGGAAAGGGTCCGGCAGTGCGCGACTCATCCCGTCTGCCGAGACCTGGCGTTCCTCCATGGCCTCCAGAAGGGCCGCCTGCGTCTTCGGTGGCGTGCGATTGATCTCGTCGGCGAGAAGGATGTTCGTGAACACGGGGCCGGCTCGGAAGTCGAACTCGCCGGTGCGCGCGTCGTAGACGAGCGAGCCCGTGACATCGCCCGGCATGAGGTCGGGGGTGAACTGGACGCGCTTCGTGTCCAGCCCGAGGGCCCGGGCGAAGGAGCGTACGACGAGGGTCTTGGCCACGCCCGGGACGCCCTCGAGGAGCACGTGGCCCCGCGCGAGAAGCGACACGAGCAGGCCCGTCACGGTCCCGGCCTGGCCGACGACGGCCTTGTCGACCTCCGTGCGCACTCGGTGCATCGCCTGACGAAGCTCGGCGTCGGTGAAGTTCTCAGCGGTCACGTGAGGTCCTCGGTTTCCGTTCTGACGTGGACGTCGGTGGTCACCACGTGCGTGCGCACGAAGGTGGTGTGGCTGTCGGAGCTGGTCTGGGTCTGTCGGGTGAGTGGGGTCATTCGCGCCCCCACAGCTCGTGGGTCGAGTCGTCGACAGCGGCTTCGAGGTCGCTCAGACCCCGGGCGAAGACGATCAGGCCGGCGTCGTCCTCGGGCAGGAGCCCCGCCAGAAGCTCGTGGAGCGAACCCCGGGGGATGCGCAGGCGATCGGCCGCGGCGTCAGCGACCTCCTCGGGTCTCGCCCGTTCGGCGAGACCGAGCTGACGGGCGAGCCGCCGCAGGCTGCCGTCTCTGAGGGCCTCCGCCGCGTGCGCGGCGTCTCCGGCCTTGGCCGTCAGGCGTGCGCGGCCGTGCATCGTCTCCGAGGCGCGAACCGTGACCGGGAGGGTCTCGGCCACGAGCGGGCCGAAGCGCTGACCTCTCCACAGGGCGGCAGCGACACCCGACAGCATCAGCAGGACGATCGCCGGCGTCACCCATCCCGGGGTGAGCGAGCCGAGAGAGTCGGGCATCTCACCCTCGATGTCCGAGTCGTCGAAGCTCGGCACGTACCAGACCACGCGTTCGGACTGACCGAGCAGAGCGAGGCCGAGCGCGGCGTTGCCGTCGTCGGCCAGGTAGGCGTTGCTGAAGAGGCGCGCGCCCTCGACGACGGTGCGGGTCGTCCCGTCGCCCTCGTCGACGAGTACGGCGGCCGCGTCGTCGTCGCCGAAGCAGGCGACCACTCCCTCGGAGGGGGTGAAGAGTCGGTCGGGACGGATGCTGCCGATGTTCGCGAACTCCGGCACGTCGCACTCCGCCGAGACGGGAGCAGAGTCCGGCGTGGCGTTGGTGCCGAGATCGAGCATCGCGAGCAGATGCGTGCTCGAGGAGAGGAAGACGACGCGTTCGGCGGGTTCGAGGAGCTGCGTGACCGCGTCATCGCTGAGGGCGAAGGGATTCGCCATGACCAGAGTCGCGTCGTCGTCGAGTGCGGCTCGCGCATCGGCACGGGATCGGTGCACCTCCACCTCGATTCCCTGATCCTCGAGCATCTGCGCGAGGGCCTTGGTTCCCGAGTCCCCGACGCTCTCGGGATCGAGGGCTCCGCGCTGATCCGGCATCTGCACGCCGACTTGGGTGGCGACGAAGACACCGCCCAGAACCAGCGCGGCCACCACTGCCCATCCGCCCACGGTCTTCAGGCGGCGACCATGAGTCGGGCCTTCCGCGGTGGCGGTCGGAGCCGACGACTCCTCGATGATCGTCATGAGATCACCAGTTCAGGCCGGAGCGCGACGAGTCGGTCGTCTGTCGCGGCGAGCTCGGAATAGCTCTGCTCGGTGGCGGGGTGTCGCAGATATCGGACGTCGTCGAAGGATGCCGCAGCAGACCGTACGGCAGCGGACTCGATGGGGAATGCCGTCGAGATGTCACGGGCGATCGACTGAGCGGTGGCCCCGGGAGCGGGATCGATGAGGTCGCGCTCGAGCAGGCCCCGAGCCAGGGCGCGGAAGCGCAGGACCGTCGCCTCGTCCCAGTCGCCGCTGCGCGCGCTGCGCTCGGCATCCGCGCGCAGCTG
>NZ_DALZXX010000006.1:34300-56458 GCF_031988965.1 Microbacterium sp. | reverse complement strand
CGACGGAGCCGACCGAGCCGACGGACCCGACCGCGCCGACGAACCCGACCGAGCCGACCGAGCCGACGGAGCCGACGGAGCCGACGAGCCCAATCGAGTCGCCTGCTCCGGCCGAGGCCGACGACCCGCTCGCCACCACGGGCGGCGAGCTGAGCGGGGGACTCGTCGCGGTGGCGATGCTCCTGATGCTCTCTGGTGGGCTGTTCGCGACATACCGCCGGCGACGGGAGACGACTGCTGCTTCTGAGTGACTGATATTCAGGGCCCCAGCGAGTTTTCCTCGCTGGGGCCCTGAGTCATCGCTGGGTCCGACCGACCGGTACCCGGTTTCTGGGTCAGAGCGGTGGTGCTCTGGGCATCTTCGCGGGGATCCGTGACCTGCGCTCGGTAGCATGGCCCGAGCTCGCACTCCGGGCCGCCGTCGCCCGACCTCGGGCAGGAGAGGAACGCGACCATGTCACAGATCCACGTGGGTCCGCCGCCGCCGCGCAGCTATGCACGGCTGTGGATCTCGACACTGCTGCTGATCGTGTACACGGGCTTCGTGCTGGCCGTGACGATGTGGCCGCAGCCCGAGCAGCTCGAGTTCGACGGCATTGCCTCGCGCGTGCTGCGCGCCCTGCACAACCTCGGCGTACCCGAGTCGTTCGGCTACAACGAGATAGAGTTCGTCGCCAACATCGGCATGTTCGTGCCCCTCGGCTTCTTGCTCGGACTCGCTCTTCCCCGCAAGGCCTGGTGGGTGGCGCTCTTCCTGCTGCCGGCGTTCTCGGGCGCGATCGAGTTCACGCAGGGCATCGCGCTCGACGAGCGCGTCTCGACCGTGCTCGACGTGCTCTCGAACACCATCGGCGGATACCTCGGTCTCCTGTTCGCGATGATCCTCCGAGCGATGATCCACATGAGGGACCGCACCAAGATCGAACGCGAGCTCTGGGAACGACGTGCTGCGGCCGCCGAGCTGCAGCGTCAGAACGCGGCACGTGCCGCGGCTCGTGCTCTGCGGGGGGCGCCCGCGTACGTTGCGGCCGAGGAGCCGGACCCTGTCACGCGGGTGCTGGATGCCGACTTCTGGAACACGGGGGATGCGCCTACGGTGCGGATACCTGTGTGAAGGCGCGGCGGTTCGCTGTCCGATAGCCTGAATCACAGGCGTCGCTTCTCGAAGAACATAGGGGTTCAGAATGACTGTTCGCATCCACCTGGATGGGGTCGTGGGCGACTTCCTCAAGGGATGGGCCATCGATGACAACGTGCCGGATCGCCCTGTCATCATCGAGGTCTTCGCGGGTGCACGACGGCTCGGGTCGGTCATCGCCGATCGAGAAAGACGAGACCTCGCGACCGACCAGAGTGGTGCTCCTCTCATCGGTTTCCGTTTCGTCCTCCCGGCGACTTTGCTCACGGGTCGCGAGCAGGAGTTCACTGCCCGAGTCATGAGGGGTTCATCCGAGCTCGCGAGCGTGACTCGCACGGTGACGACGACACGCTTGGAGTTCGCCACGCCTGCGGGAAAACCGTGGGTGCTCGCGTCTGACGACTTCGTTGAACCCGTCAACTTCGACGAACGTGCGATCAACGCGATCGTCGAGCGCGTCACAGCCGGGCAGCTCGACGAGGGAATCGCACTCGCGCGCACGACCTTTCGGGCGAACCGCGATCTCTTCGGTGTGGACATCGGGCTGGTCGAGGCGATGTCGCAACACACGGAGGTGAAGTCCTTCGAGCGCCTGATGGCTGACCGGCGACATGACTGGTTCGAGAGCGGCGATCATTCCGTGTGGCAGAGCCGCCTTGAGAAGAAGGAGGCAATGCACGCGTTCGCGCGACAACATGGTGTCGAGATTCCCCGACAGATCGCTCATTTCTCCGACCCGGAGGAATTGCTCCGCCTCGATCTTCCGGCACGGTATGTGGCGAAGCCGGATGGCCTGGCCTCCGCGAAAGGCGTCTTCGCGGTATCTCACGAAGTCAACGTCTTCACCGGGAAGCCCATCACCCCAGACCGGATCGTCGCGAACTGGCAGAAGCTCGCGAGCGAGACCGACCGCGTCGATATGTACATCGTTGAAGAGTTCATCGCTGATCGCTTCGCGCCCGAGTCGAACGTGATCCCGCTGGACTACAAGTTCTACGTGTTCAACGGAATCGCGGGATTCCTCGAGGTCTTCGACCGAAATTACCCGGGACCATCGAGAAGGCCGTATGCGGTGACCTGGCGGCCTCTGTCGAACCCGCTCGAATTGGGTCGCACTCTCGGCGCCGCGATGCAGGAACCAGACAACCTCAGTGAGCTGATCAGTGTCGCAGAGAGGCTCGGAGGGGGAGTGGGAGAATTCTGCCGAGTGGATCTCTTCAACACACCCGACGGACCGGTTCTCGGTGAGATCACGACTCTTCCTGCGAACGGAAAAAACCGCACGGCGTATGCGAACACGATCACGCAGCAGGCCTACATCGTTTTCGAGGATCGCAGGCTCTGGGCCTCCGACGCCTGAGACCGGATGCGAACGCGCTACTCTCGGAGGGCGGACAACGACCATGGTCAACGTGGTTAGGATTGTTCCGACCGTCCAACGGCCTCGATCGGGTGCCGACGCTGAGCTGTGAAGCGAGAGTAATACCGGTATGCATTCCCCTGTTCTCCTGCCGACTCCCCATGTCTCGATCATCATCCCCATGTACAACGATGAGGATTGGGTCGCGACGGCCATCGAGAGCTGCATGCGTCAGACGCTGAGCGCGATCGAGATCATCTGCGTCGACGACGCATCCACCGACCGCACCCGGGAGATCGTCGAGCGATACCAGGCAGTCGATCCGAGAATTCGTCTGATCGAGCTCGATCGCAACCGCTCCGCTTTCCAGGCCCGGCGAGCTGGGATCATGGCAGCCACCGCTCCGTACGTCCTTTTTCTCGACGGGGACGACGAGCTTGCTCCGGAAGCAGCGGAATGGGCATCAACGAAGGCACAGGAGTCGCAAGCCGACCTTGTCGGGTTCGGTGTCGAGATCACCAGCCAGAGCGGACGAGTGGGAGGCGCGTTCGAGAAGCGGTTGCAACCATCGCACGAGCTCCTGGAGGGCGACGAGATTCTCGCCGGGCTCTTTCCCGTCGGTGCGCCCGCCCGCGGACAGATCTGGCGCTATCTCTTCCATGTCGGACTGCTCCGGATGGCCTACGCGCAACTCGCGCCCGACCTTGAGTTCTACAGAGCCAATGACCTGCCGATCGCCTACCTCGCGATCTCTGCGGCGCAACGGTATGTGTCGTTGCCCTCGAAGCTCTACCGGTACTACTTCGGACGCGGAATCAGTGGCCAACGAATTGAGGACGCCTCGCAGTTCGAGTTCTACCTCGGGGCGGTCGATTCGATCGACAGCATCGCCCCGGCGGTACGGGAGCAGGCGAGGAAGCGATCCGACCCAGACCTGATCACCGACAGCTACGCGTCGGCACGACTGTCAGTGATCGGTAATCTGCTCAATTACCTCGTCAACAACGCGGCCGAGGCCGTTCGTGCGCAGTGCCTGCAATTGCTGTGTGAGCGTGTCTCAGAGGAAGACGCAGTGCTTGCAGCGACCGGGTTCTGCCCCAGCGCGCTTACGCTGATCGCTCAGAGTGGCAATCGGATTGAGCTCGGCGATCGACCGATCCGCAGTGTGTTGCTGACGACGAAGTCGCTCACGACCGGAGGGGTGTCGGGGGTCCTGCTCGCCCAGGCTCAGTTCCTCATGGATGCGGGATACCACGTGACCATCGCAGCGCGACGTCCGGGGAGCTCTCAGGCCGCGGTGCCCTATGGTGCGAAGTTCGTCGAGGTCGGCGAGGGCAGTCTTCTGTCGAAGGTGAGTCAGTGGGCTGAGATCTGCCGCCGCGAATCGATCGATCTCGTGATCGATCACCAGATTCTCTACAGCCGAGATTGGCCGGCGTATGCGCTGGTGGCTCGCTCGCTGGGTGCTGCGACGATCGGATGGGTGCATAACTTCGCTGCCCGACCCGTGTACGACCTGAACGACCTGACATCACTGATGACCGATCACCTCGGTGCGCTGGCTCATCTCGTCACTCTTTCGCCGCTGGATGTCGCATTCTGGAAGCTCCGCGGCATTCCGCACGTGTCCTATCTCCCTAATCCGCCCTCTCCGATGATCATGGAGGCACCGGTCGGCGAGATCGTCAAAGGTTCGCCCGCAGGACGTCCGGTGCGACTCCTCTGGTGGGGGCGACTCGAGCAGCACACGAAGCAGGTCCGTCAGCTCCTGCTCGTCGCCTCAGAACTGCGCAAGCTGGGCATCGCTTTTGAGATGGAGATTATCGGACCTGGGTGGGCTGAAACCGAGCCTCACATGCTCGAGAAGGAGGCGCGCAAGCTCGGTCTGGACGAGGTTTCGGTCCCCGGACCGCTGTATGGCGCGCAACTCCTCGCCGCCATCGACGAAGCCGACATCTTCATCAATACCAGTGTGATCGAGGGTTACCCCCTCACGATCCTCGAAGCGCAGGCCAGAGGTCTTCCGGTCGTCATGTACGACATGCCGTGGCTTGCCCTCGCCATCGACAACGGAGGAATCGTCAAGGTCCCTCAGGCGACGCCTGCTGCGCTCGCGCGTGAGATCGTCGCGGTCGCTGAAAGTCCCGAGCGCTACGACGAACTCTCGCGCGAATCACTCGCCGTCGCAAGTCGGAAGCGTCAGTTCGATTTTGGTAAGACATATCGCCAGCTCGTCGAAGGCGACCTTCCCGCCGCATTCTCGCCGGTGCCGACGCTCGACGACGCGCAACGCCTGATCGACCTCCTCGTCTTCTTCGCAGAGCGTAACGCCGGTCTTCGCGCGACGAAGGTTGCTGCGGTTGACGCGGCTAGGAAGGCGTCGGCGGAGGCAGCGGCGGCCAAGCGCGCCGCCGCAGCCGCAGCCAAGGCCGCGGCAAGGAAGGCGGCAGCGGTCGCCGCGAAGAACGCTGCTCAGAGAGACGCGTTGACGAAGCGGCTGGCGGGAGCGGTGAAGCCGGCATCCCCTGGCAAACCGGATCCATTCATCGTCAGCGTGATCCGTCCGTTCGGGCGCGTGATTCTGAAAGTCGCTCCCGGACTGCGGAGAACTGCGCACAACTTCAACAAGAGAGTTCGCGAGAGGTGACGACACGTCAGAGGCAACGTCCTGCGCTGCCTCTGACGGGCGGTAGATCGCCGGAATGAGGCCACTGCACCCTCTGACGTACTTGCGCGAAACCCGCCGGGAAAGCCGACGCCCTATGTGGTGCTGTTCGCGGGTTCGCCGACAGCAGGCTCAGCTAGCGATTGATCCGCGGTCGGGAGATCGCGAATGAAGCGAGCGGGGACCCCGCCATAAAGGGTGTTGTCTGGGACGTCCTTCGTGACCATAGCGCCGGCCGCGATGATGCACCCTTTGCCGATCGTCACCCCTCCCAAAACGGTGACAGATGCTCCGATCCACGTGCCCTCGCCGATCACGATCGGATCGAAGCGGGATTTGCCCGCGCGACGTGATGGCGGACCTACTTCGTGGGTGTCCGAGATGAGGCGCACGAAAGGGCCTATCCGCACGCCGTCGCCGATCGACGTGTTGGGTCGGATGTATGCGTCTCTGTTAATGAACACATTGTTCCCGATGGTCACCGGGCCGAGCATCTCGGTTCCACGGTAGAAATTAGCCCCATGGCCGATACTGATGGGGCGCTCGTCGCTGTGCGAAAAGGAGACGCGCTGATGGATCTTGGACCGATCTCCGATGGTCAACACCATGGATGCATTCTACAAGCCGCAAGACTTTGAGTTCGCCGCCTACCTTCGCGGCCGCGCCGTGACCTCGCCGCATTCGCGGGGTCACACGGGCTTTCAAAGCCTCGAGATTTTGTGAAACGGCCGGGTCACCGGGCATCGATCACGTCGTGAATGCGACTGGTCAACGCTGCCAACTCATCTCTCGCCGTGTCGATCGAGCGGGCGAGAAGAGGAAGTCGATCGTCGATCTGCGAAGAGAAATCGTCGATCTGGTCGTACCGACCGACCAGATCACCAAGTTCGGCGGTGGCGAGAAGTCGATGGATCTTCTGCGGGTCAGCAGCGGATCCGATCGGGTAGGCGCCTTCGGATGCGGCGATGATCAGTCCGTGCGCACGATCGCTGACGACGAAGCGAGACATCTTGAATGCACCGCGGGCGTATGCGTCCAGGGTGGCATGATCCATACTGGGCGGCATGAGGTACTCACCGCCGAGCTCTTCAGCCAGACGGACGGCACGCGGTGCGTCGCGAGAGACCTGAGCAAGAGTGACTATGCGCGTCGAGGTCCGCGCCGCAAGGTCACGGACCGAGGCGATCCATTGCTTTCCCGGCCAAGGACGGTCGAAGCGGAGGGTCACTGCAAGCAGCGGACGATCGTCGGTCAGGGCCCATTGAGACGTTGGGGTACCGAGGGAGTATGCCCAATCGGGAGCGACATCACCGAAGCCCGCTGCGTCGCGGGAAGGCTGATCACGCCATGACACGATTGCCGCATCACGGAGCACATCGTCGAACTCGACCTGGCCGATAGCAGTGGGATCCTTGATCCCGAAGCCGGCCGCGATGAAGATTCCGCCTGCATCGACGGTTCGCCGCAATTCGCGGGTACGGTGAATGTTCGGAAACAGACCGGGGGGTGGATTGATCTCTCCCGCGTTGAGGAAGTGAATTCCCCTCTGGGCGGAGTCGCCCGCTGCCAGCCAGGTCGGGCGATGCGTGTAGACGCGGTCACGTCTGGTGAGCGCGAACCCGGACACGTAGTCAGGGGTGGCAGCTCCAAAGTAAACATGCAGACGACGCCCGTCACCGCGAGCCGCGTTGAGGTAAGCAAGCCTGAGAGCTGAGTCGCCGAGGTTATCGTCCTGGCCCGCCAGGTGGAAGAAGAGATCCTGGGGTCTGTTGGCGCTCATCACCGTCCAGCATATAGTTGTCGGGTGCGTCTAGCGAATCCCAGTAGCCGAATCGAATCCCTCGTCGTACTGACGGATCATCGCTCACCTCAGGCCAATGTGAGCTACATCGACCAGATCATCGGTGAAGGTGTCGACGGTATTCGGTTCACACATTTCGCCAAAGAGTTCGGCAACGTCGAAGCAGACGTCGTCCACGTCAACCAGGCGGTTCGGCTACTCAGCGGAGGAACGACGAACGACGAGCGCGCGGATATCGCTCGTACCGTCATCGCCGAGTTGGATCGCCGCCACGTCCCTCTCGTTCAAACGCTGCACGGACCGCACCAGGGCGCGGGAGCAGAATGGCGGCGCGTGATCGATGACGCGACTGCCACGTTCGTGGCTCTCGATGAGACGACCTCAACGCCGCATCCCGAACGCACCATCGTGATTCCCCACGCGCACTACCGAGCGCGTTTCGTCGGATACCCGCGCCAGGATCAGATCTCCGGACGCCTGTTGGCCATCTCCCCGAATCGTCTAGTGAAGGTCGCAGCGGGGCCCTTGAAGATCTTCCCGCTGGCGAACACCCCGGACCTGTCGCTGCGAGTGGTGGGCCAGCCCAATGCTGCTCTCGAGGTGCTGATCGAGAAGACTCTCGGACGCCATCCGCAGAGCGTGTCGGCGCTCACCGGGCTCGTCTCCGACGCCATGATGATCGCTGAGGTCAGCGCTGCGGAACTCGTCATCCTCCCGGATAACGCAACTCTGGTCGACGAGAGCATTCTCATGCTCGCTCTGAGTCTCGACCGTCCGGTCCTGGTTCCCGATTCCGAAGCCACGCAGCTCTTGGCTGAGGAAGTGGGCACAGGGTGGGTGTATCGCCACTCAGGTGCACTGACGGCTGAGCGACTGGACGAGGTGGTGAACGCGGTGCGCAACGCTGCGCGAGCAGAGCAGCCTGATCTCAGCAAGCGTGAGCCGGCCGCGATTGCGTCTCGGTACGCCGAGGTCTTCCGGTCTGTTGCCGGGTCCGCTCACTCCTGATCAGAGCTCACCAGGCGATGACGGTGGCATCGCTGCCACCGTCAAACGAGACGTGAGTACGGCACTGAATCAACGACGCAAGAGCGCATGCTTCACTCGTGCCGCCGTCGGTCGGAGCCATGGAGCGACGTCGAGAACGACGTGAGTCGCAGGAGTCACGCGTGCGACGAGCCGTGATGCTCGCGAGCGCTTCGGAGTTGCACGACCGGACGCGGCAGGGCGGCCGCGTTTTGGCGGTGTGGCACGTTGCGCAGCGGCATTGCGTACTCTTGAGTTCTGCTCCGTGAACAGCACGACGAGATCGAGGAGTCGACTGATGTCGTCCGTGGTGGGCGACGGCGAGTGAGACTCCGGCAAGGTACCGGTCACGAGCTGCTCGTAGAGAGAAGCGAAGTCATATGAGAGCTCGCGTCGCCCAGCATCAATCGAGGCGCGGGAGAGTTCCTCGTAGAGTTCCGGCGCCGAGGCGATCGCGGCGATCCGGCGGGCAAGACCGCCGGCGTCCCCCTGCTTGGCGGTGACAATGCCGACGTTGTCCTCGGCGAGGGCGAGCCAGGGGAGCTCATACATCGCGATGGGAAGACCCCGTGACTGCGCCTCAGGAATCGTAAGTGGGTATCCCTCGATAACGCTGGTGTTCACGAACATGTCGCTGGAATCGATCGCGGCGATCAGGTCGTCACCGTGAAGAGGGCCGACAGCTTGGAAGCGCTCTGCCACGCCGTGTTCGACCGCGAGAGCTGTCAGCTTCTCAGCGGTCATCCCGCTCCAGTCAGGACCGATGACGCGCATCCGGAAATCCACGCCCATCCGGTGTAGCTCCGCAGCGACCAACACCAGCTCGGCGACACGCTTGGTGCGCTGCTCCAATCGGCCCCACCAGATGAGTTCGATTGGACGTCCGATCGGGGCGTCCTTCGCTTCTCCGACTCTCGCCGACTCAAGGAGGAGAGGGGAGGGCGGGTTCGGCAGATATGAGACCCGCGGCATGCCACGCAGCTTCCAGAAGGCGACATCAAGCGGCGACAGGACGACGAGGTGTGAAAGCGCCCCGACATGGCGAGCTTGGAAATCGAGACTGTTGAGACCGAGCAGAAGTGACCGGCCAGCGAAGTTATGGGCCCAGCCGATGGTCGCCGCTCCCTCTGCGCTCGCGGCGGCCGCGAACGCCGGCCAGCTGCGTGTGTAGAGCCAGTGATGCTCGATCACGACATCAATGTGCCGCTTCTGACACAGATGTGCCCATTGTTCCAACTTCGAGGCGAGGTCTGGGCCATCGATCTCTATCAGATCGACCCCCGGTGGCACGATCGACAAGTCGCTTCCGGGTTCTCGGGCTGCGATGGTCACGGAGTACCCAGCCCGGGCGAGGAATCGTGCCTGTGAGAGCAAAACGCCGGAGACTCCGCCGGTACGCACGATATTGGTTGTGAGTAGAACGTTCCTGACAGGGCGTTCGCCGATTTCCCTGATGCCGAGATGGACTGCCACCGTGTCCAGGGCGCCAGGCCAAAACCGTGCGGTTCCCCTCACGATCTCGCGCGCCGACGCACGCGTAAGCAGATGCTCGAACGTCGCATCGAGCAGGTGGTCTGCAGTGTGCTCGGCGAGGTAGTAGGTGGTGTACCCGATGATCGAGGAACGAGCAGCCTGATAGGTCTCACGGACGAGATCGGGTTCCGCGCTCCGCGCCGCGATCTGATCGACGGCCGATGCGATCGTGTTGATCGCGTCGATCGCTCCTGCATAGAAGGTCGCCCAGCCGAGGTCGGCGACCTTCTGTCCGCTGCCGCCACGGCCGAAGTGGTATCGGTAGAGGCGGTCCGGCATTGACGTGTACTTCGTGGCCAATGCGGCTGTGAGGAAGGTGATCGGCAGATCGTTAACGCGAGGGATCACGAGATCGTCAGGCATCAACGCATATGCATCCACGAGCACTTGTGTGCGGAAGAGGAAGCGCCAGAGCTGACCCTGAGCGGGATGATCGACGGGGAACAGGCCGCGAAGCACATCGGTGCCGGTCAACGTATCGCGAGTCGGCTGCAAACGTGCTTCGAAACCGCCACCCGTCCCTCCGTCCTGTCGGACGACATCGATCCCGAACTGAACGAGATCGGCGTCCGTCGCGACAGCCTTCGCCAGGGCGAGTTCCGCTGCCATCTCGGCCAGTTCGTCGTCGCCGTCGAGGAACAGCAAGTGCTCGGCCTTCGCGGCGAGGATTCCGATCCGCCGGGCCTGATAGGCCGAGAGGTTCTGTCCTTGTCTGATGATCCGAACGCGCGGGTCGCGGGCGGCGAACCCATCGACGATCGCTGCCGTCATGTCGGTGGATCCGTCGTCGACGACGATTACTTCGACCGCAGGCAGCGTCTGCCGTAGGCAGCTTTCGACGGCGCCAGCGATCACCTCCGCATCGTTGTAGACAGGAATGATGATCGAGATCAGCGGGGCGGATTCCATGCTGATTTCCTCCTCGTGAGAAGTGAGGTCGATCATGACTGCCGCCCCCTACTGTTGGCCGCCCGCCATGTGTCGATACGGAGGAGAGCGGATTTGACCTTCCGGGCAGCGGGCCGGAGCCACGGCGCGCGATCAATCGCGCGCTGTCCGGGACCCGTGAGCCGTCGTTCCAGCGTGGCGGCGACCGTCTGCGGCCCGGACGAACGCGGCCGGCGGGGTGAGCTGACGTCTCCGCGGCGCCTACCACTCCGAGCTTTCGCAGTGGGTGCGGGGGCCATGCGATTCTCTGCGAGGAAGATCAGAAGATCGAGAAGCTGCTGTCCGGATGCCATCGTCGGGACCGGCGAAAAGGCATCAGGCAGGTCTCCGAGTACGAGCTTCTGGTAGAGGTCGGCGAAATCGACCGAACCGGCCCGCTGCGCTGCGTTGATCGAAGCTCGTGACAGTTCTTCGTAGCGATCCCCTTCGATCGCAGTGAGGACGGCGCTCGCGAGCGCAGCGGGGTCGCCCTGCGGGACGGAGATGACACCGGAATTATCTTGGACCGGCAGAAGCCACGGCAGGTCGTACATCACGACCGGCAGGCCACGTGACTGCGCCTCCGGAATCGTGAGGAGAAATCCTTCAATGATGCTCGTGTTGATGAAGATGTCAGAAGAATCGATCGTGTCGATCAGGCTCTGCCCGTGGCGTGGTCCGGTCATCTCCACGAAGGTCTCCACTCCGCGCTTACGTGCGAGCGAGCTCAAGCTGGACGCGGTCGTCTCGTTCCAGTCGGGCCCGACGATTCGCAGCCGGAAGTCCGCGCCCGCCCGTTTGAGTGCGACCGCGACCTCGATGAGATGAGTGACCTTCTTGGTCGTCTCATCGAGCCGTCCCCACCACACGAGCTCGACGCGACGAGATCGAGGCGCCAGCCGCGGTGCGACGCGACCCAGCGACTCGACGATCAACGATGAGGGCGGGTTCGGAAGATAGGCGACATGCTCGACGCCGCGGAGCTTCCAGAACGCGACATCGAGGGGCGACAGAACCACGAGTTGGGCAAGCGCCCCGACGTTGTTCTGGAGCAGCGAGAGTAGATCGGTGCCGTTGTACGTCGGGCGTCCTGAGAACGCATGGATCCAGCCGATGGTGGGGGCGTTCAGCGCATTGGCGACGAGCGCGTACGCAGGCCAGTCCCGCGAGTACATGATGCGGTGGTCGATGACGAGGTCGACGTCGAATCGGCGGCAAAGCGTGGTCCACTGCCGGAGGCGTTCGCTTCGCCCGGATCCGATGATCTCCACGAGAGTCGCGCCCTCCGGCACCAGGGACTCGTCGCTTCCTTGCCGATGCGCGAGGATGGTGACGCGGTAGCCGGCGTCCAGCAGGACTTGCGCCTGCGAGATGATGACACTCGACACTCCGCCCATAGTGAGGACGTTGGTGGTGAGCAGCACGCTGCGAACGCCGCGCCCACGAAGCTGAGGGTGATCCGCGAAATCCGTGACTGCATCGAGTGCATCCGGGGTGAAGGCAGCGGCTGCGGTGACCAAGTCGGCTGTGCTGATGCTGCGACGCAGACCATCCAACGACTCAGGCGTCGTTCCCGGCGCGGGGGTATGGGCGAGCTCGATCGCCTGCCCGATCGCGGCGAGTCGCGTCGACTCGTAGGCATCAACGAGTGGCTCGGGATTGGGTCGGTTCCTCGCAGCCTCACGCACGAGAGGGGCGATCGCTTCGAGAAGCTCGATCGTTCGGATCGCATCACCGCCGGAGGGCGTCAGAAGCCCATCGAGGCCGCGCTCAGGAAAGTGCCGGTAGATCCGGGGACCGAGGGAGGCATATCGGTCGGCCCCGGCAGACGCGAAGAGACCGATCGCCAGGTCGTCGGCCGGGCGCCCCGCGGGCGTGCCGGGGGCCAGCGCGGAATAGGCGGCTGCCAGCAGCTCGGTGCGGAACGCGAGCTTCCAAATGCGGGTGCTGAGAGGTGCAGAAGGGGGGAAGAGCCTGCGGAGGATATCGTCGCCGGACAGGCGTGCATGCTGCGGGCGCGGGGCCGGGTGAGATTGCTCACTACTTGAAGTTTCTTCGACGATGTCGATGCCGAACTCCACGAGATCAGAGTCGAAACGGCTCGCCTGGCGATGGATCTTCGAGGCGGCTTCGGGAATCAGCTCGTCACCGAGGCGGAGGAACATCGTGATGGGTGCGGCCGCCGCGGTAGCGCCGACTCGGTGCGCGTCCGTCAGATCCGCCGCGCTGTCGCACTCGACCACGCGGATGCGGTCGTCCTGAGGGATCAGTCCGCGTGTCACTTTTACAGATTCGCGGTCGACCACGCAGAGTATTTCGAGCGGAACGAGAGTCTGGCTGATGCAAGACTGCAGCGTCTCGCCAATCCATCGCGTGTCTGACTGGATGACAACGATGATGCTGACGAGAGGTGACGGCGAGGACATGGTCATTTCCTGCTTCGTGAGGGGCATCCGGCTACCGCGACTCTGCAGCAGACCGGTAGGCGGCGATGAACTGCTGGGAGACCGAGTCGGGATCGCGCTTATCAAGGTCGGGTCGACCGGTGGGTCGAGACTCCGCGAAAGCGGCTAGAGCTTTCTCCAGCTCTACAGCCGTGAGACGCCCGGTGTGAAGTCGTACCCATCGGTTGCCGACCTCGTCAGCGAGTGCTCTCGTGATCGGCGTGTCCTCGACGAGGACGGGCCGATCCAACGAGAGCGCGAGAAGCATCGTACTCGTCGCTTCGTCCGTCTCCGGCGCGATGACGACGACGATCTCGGCCCGAGTGATTTCCTTTACGCGCGCTGCATCGGAGATCGTGTCGTCGAGCAGCGTGATCTTGTTGCCGTTGAGGTTGATCGTGCGCGCGAACGAGGGGGCAAGCCCCGACGGGACCTTGCCGACGATGCGCAGTTCGGTACCCGGAAGGTCCGCGTAGGCGAACACCTTCAACGCGGCTTCGTAGTTACTGTGGAAGGTGTCGGGCGTGATGAAGAGAACGCGGCCGGGGTGCACAACCCCCCGCGGATACCCCAGAAAACGGAAACGCTGATGACCGAGCGGAATCAGCACGGACTCGCGCCCGTGAGGATTCGGACGGTGCGCGCTATGTGTGATGTAGCTCACCGTCGCCGCGTCGAGGATGGCTTCGGCGCGCGACAGCTGTGAGCCTCGGACGTGGTCCGCTGTGATTGTCCGCACGAGCGCTACGTTGCGGCGCTTGATCGCGCGGGTGAATCGAGTCGCCCTCAGAACCTTTTCCGATTCGGAGACGTGGCGATTACCGAGGACAGCGGTCGAATCCGTCAGGTGTATCACGTCGACCGGGTCGCGTCCGCTGGGTGTGTCGCGATACTCGAAGACGATTCCTTGAGGCTGCCCGGAGGCGGAACTATCGCCCATGATCTGATCCACGTATCGGATGCGATGCGACGGGGGACGCCCGGATACGAGTACGTTGAGAGGCGGATCCGATTCGTCTTTCGGGCGACTGGCGGGACCGAAAAGGGTCCGCGTGCGGGCGATTAAGGACCTGAGCGCGGACGACACTCTTCCAATAATAGACTTCGACCTCGGTGAACATGGAAACTACTCAGAACGTCTTCGCGCAGTTGAGCGGTCAAGACGACAACCTCGGCGACTCCGAGCTTCGAGTCGCGTACCTCGATGCTCTGCGTGGGCCGAGCAGGCACGTCCATATCTTCCTTGCCGCGCCAACCACCGACTACTCGGCGAGATTCGACGTGACGCCGGACGTGACGTTTTATCAGGACCGCGTCCACTGGGCGCGCACGATGAATGCGACTCCTCGGCCCGTCTACGCGTTCAACGCGGGTGAGATCAACCCACGACCTGGTGTCTTCCCTGGGCCGCGCCTCGTCAAGGAAGCCGCTCGCGCAGCAGCGAATGGCGGTGTGGTACTTGCGACGGGAATCGGCATTCGGAATGCTCAGGACGTGAGCGCTGTGACGTTCGATTCCGCTTTCCGAGACGCCGCGGTCATGTCCTGGCGTGACCAGGGCTCCCGCGATGCAGCAGGTTTCGGAGACTTCGCTCCGGACTGGGCATACTCGCTCGGGACGCCGACGTCGGAGTGGGCCTCGTCGGACGAGCGGCCGCTGCTGGCGGTCACGTTGCGTTTCGATCGCCCGTGGCCGGGGGACGAATGGCTTTCCGCAGTTCGGGGATTCGCGCAGGCGACATCGACGCGCATCGTCACGGTGACGCAGGTCGCGCGGGACTCCCCTCGCGCAGTACGCCTCGCCGAAGCGCTGGGCGGCGACTACCTGGAGCCCCCGAGCATGCGGCACGATGCGCTCGACGAGTATGTGCGCGCGGTCTACGCTCGCTCGCTCGCGGTCGTCAGCGATCGCGCCCATGGACTCATCATGGGTGCGACCGAGGGGGCCCAGCCGATCGGCTCGGGTAGCGACCCGCACAAGATCTCGCGTCTCCTGACGGCAGTGGGTCTGGGAGGTCTCGTCGGCCGGTACGACGAGTTCGGCGAGTTTGCTGCGCGCTTCGATGCCCACACCGGTGCGCTGGTGCCGGCTGTCGACGCAGCCCGCGCGGACATCGCCGACCTCACTTCGCGCATTGACTCGGCGATGAACTCGGTCCGATAGCGCTGTAGCCGGAGCTCAGCGAGCGCCCAGCCAGCCCTTCGCGCGATGGGCAAGCGGCTGCAGCCCGGGCATCTTCCGCAACGTTGCTCGACCGATGGGCGCGGCGGACTGCCAGATGCGTACGCGCCACCCTGGTGAGTCGGCGGCGGTGGACGGGCGCCCCGTCGCGCGCCCTGCGAAAAAGACCATCAGGCCGAGTAGCTGGCTTGCGTCGTCGAGAGTCGGGGGCGGCGACAGATCAGGGGAGAGTCCACTAGTGACGACGTCGCCATACAACTGGGAGAAGTCATACCCGCGCGTTCGTTCCGCGGCGGCTGATGAGGCTCGAGAAAGCTCCGAGTAGTGCTCCGGATCGGAGAATGCGTCCGCGAGCCGGGACGCGAGTCCCCGGGCATCGCCCTGCGGCACCGCGACCACGCCGTGGTTGTCCTGAACGAGCGTCAGCCAGGGAAGCTCATACATGAACACCGGCAGTCCGCGCGCCTGGGCCTCGGCGATCGTCAGCTGATATCCCTCGATGATGCTCGTCGAGACGAAGGCATCCGCCGAATCGATCGCAGAGACCAGCGCCGCTCCTCTCAGCGGTCCGACCGCCGTCACCGCGTCGCCGACGCCGCGCCGCCGAGCGAGCGCATTGAGTTTCTTCGAGGTGACGTCGTCCCAGTCGGGCCCGATGATCCGGAGCCTGAACGGGACATCGAGCGCGCGGAGCTGCACGCCCACCTCGACGAGCTCGCGCACCTGCTTCGTCCGCTGCTCCAGTCGTCCCCACCAGACGAGTTCGAGCCGCCCGGACGGCGCCGCCTTGGCGTCCGCGCGGGGTTCCGATTCGAGCATGAGAGGCGAGGGGGGATTCGGAAGGTAGGCGACGTGTTCGATGCCGCGCAGACGGAAGTAGGCGACATCGAGCGGCGACAGGGTGATGAGCTGCGCCAGGGTGGGGCTGCACCTCTCGATCAGGGACAGCCGGTCATTGCCGTCGTACACGGGGCGCGCGACGAAGTTGTGCAGCCAGCCGATCGTCGCAGCGCCCTCCGCGCGGGCCACCAGAGCGAACTCCGGCCAGGTGTCCATGTAGAGCACCTGATGATCGATGACGACGTCGACCTCGTGCGTACGGCAGATCTCGGACCACTGCGTCAGCTGCGCCGCCAGCTGCCGGGACCCCAGCTCGATGAGAGGGATGTCGGTCGGCAGCACACTCGCGTCGCTGCCGCCGTTGCGCGCGACGACCGTCACCCGGTACCCCGCATCACGCAGATAGCGTGCCTGGGATGCGAGGACCGCCGACACCCCTCCGGTCCGCACGGTGGACGTGACCAGCAGGATGCTTCGGACGGGCACATTCGGCATGCCCTGCCACGTCGTGTGGAAACGCAGCGCTTTGAGCGTCGTGGGATAGAACTTCGCCGCCGCATGCACGATGTCCGGGCCCGCTGCGACCGTGTGGAGGTGAGCGAGTGCGCTGTCGAGGATCGCATCGTCGCTGTGATCGACGAGTTGGAAGCACACGTACCCGATGATCGAGAGACGCGCCGAGGCGTAGGTCGCGCGCACGAGGTCCGGGTCGAGACGGGTCGAGGCGAGCGCGTCGAC
Source organism: Microbacterium sp. (assembly GCF_031988965.1). Taxonomy (GTDB): domain Bacteria; phylum Actinomycetota; class Actinomycetes; order Actinomycetales; family Microbacteriaceae; genus Microbacterium. The sequence continues at coordinate 39,805 of NZ_DALZXX010000006.1, read as the reverse complement.
GGCCGGTCCGATCGCGTCGACCGACGAGATCGCCCCGGTGTAGAACTGAGCCCGCTCGACAGTGTCGATGCGGTGCCCGCTGCCACCCCGGCCGAAGTGATACCGATACAGCTTGTTCGGCACCGCCGCGTAGCTCGTCGCCAGTGCCGCCGCGAGGAAGAGCAGCGGAAGGTCGTTGACCCGGGGGAGTGAGAGATCGTCCGGAACCAGCGAATACGCCTCACGGAGCAGGTGCGTGCGGAAGAGGAACCGCCACAGTTGACCCTGTGCGGGTCGGTCGATCGGGAAGAGGGCACGCAGCACGTCGTCGCCGCGTCGCGGTGTCTGCGGCGGCTGCAACCGCACCTCGTAGGGGCTCCCTGTGCGACCGTCGCGCTCGACCACCGTCACGCCGAACCCGACGATGTCAGCGCCAGTCGCCTGAGCCTGCGCGAGCGCCGTCGCCGCGGCATCCGGAGCCAGCTCGTCGTCGCCGTCGAGGAACATCACGTGGTCGGCGCTCGCCGCGAGGATGCCGGCGCGGCGCGCCTGGAACGCCGACAGGTTGCGGTCATGGCGAATGACCTGCACGCGCCGATCTCGCTGTCGGTAGCGCTCGAGTACGGACGCCGTGCCGTCGGTCGACGCGTCGTCGACGCAGACGATCTCGATGTCGACGAGGGTCTGAGCCAGGGCGCTCTCGAGGGCCGTCGCGACAGTTTCGTCGTCATCCGATACCGGCATGACGATCGTGAGCAGGGGGCGCGGTGACATCGGGAACGAGTCTATCCACGGGCAGGGATAGCCTGGTGGCATGAAGATCGCCATCGCCGGGACCGGGTATGTGGGCCTGTCCAACGCCGTCATCCTCGCCCAGCACCACCAGGTGTTCGCCGTCGACATCGATCCCGCGAAGGTCGAGCTACTCGGTCGTGGGGTCTCGCCGATCGCCGATGTGGAGCTCGAGGACTACCTCGCCACGCACGAGCTCGACCTCACTCCGACTCTCGACACCGACGTCGCGTATCGCGATGCCGATTTCGTCGTCGTCGCGACGCCGACGAACTACGACGAGGTCACCAACTACTTCGACACGTCTTCTGTGGAGGCGGTGATCGACACCGTGCTCGCCATCAATCCCGGCGCGGCGATCATCATCAAGTCCACTGTTCCCGTCGGGTTCACCGCACGGATGAAAGAGGAACACCCGCAGGCGACCGTCATCTTCTCGCCGGAGTTCCTCCGCGAGGGTCGCGCACTGTACGACAACCTGCATCCCTCTCGCATCGTCGTCGGCGACCGCGGACCGACCGGGCAGCAATTCGCCGACCTGCTGCTCGAGGGAGCGATCGCGACCGAGGTGCCGGTGCTGCTCACCGACTCCACCGAGGCCGAGGCCATCAAGCTCTTCGCCAACACCTACCTGGCCCTCCGTGTCGCCTACTTCAACGAGCTCGACACCTACGCGGCCGTGCATGGACTCGACACGAAGCAGATCATCGAGGGTGTGGGGTTGGATCCGCGCATCGGATCGCACTACAACAACCCCTCGTTCGGCTACGGCGGGTACTGCCTGCCCAAGGACACCAAGCAGCTGCTCGCCAACTACTCCGAAGTGCCGCAGAACCTGATCGCGGCGATCGTCGACGCGAACAGCACCCGCAAGGACTTCGTCGCCTCTGACATCCTCGCTCGCAGCCCCCGGACGGTCGGCGTATATCGCCTCGTCATGAAGTCGGGATCGGACAACTTCCGCGCTTCGTCGATCCAGGGAATCATGAAGCGCATCAAGGCCAAGGGGGTCGAAGTCGTCGTCTACGAGCCGTCGCTCGATGAGGACGAGTTCTTCCACTCCGAGGTCGTGCGCGACCTCGACGAGTTCAAGACGCGCGCCGACGTCATCATCGCGAACCGCTCGGCCGATGCGCTCGACGACGTCGCTCACAAGATCTACACCCGCGACATCTACGGCCGCGACTGATCGCAGCACGCCACCGACGACCGAATCGCGCCGTGGGGTAACATGATCCGATATGCCGCCCTGGTGCAGGTGAATAGCGCGTCAGGGTAGAGAGAGGTAAAGGAATCCGTATGGGAGCGTTGGCTGCGCCCGCTACCGCCGGTCTGACCGAGGTGGGGACACGTCCTCGACTGGGTGTCTATCTGGCAGAGACCTGGCGTCTTCGCACCTTCGCCTTGCGCCTTGCGGGCAGTCGCCTGATCTCAGGTCTGCTCCCGAACCGTCTCGGCGTGCTGTGGATCGTGCTGAAGCCTCTGGCGCTCGCGATCGTCTACGGCACCATCTTCAATTTCATCCTGGCGGGAGCGGCGAGGCCCGCGAACTTCGTGCCCTACCTCATCGTCGGCGTCTTCGTCTTCGAGTTCTTCACCGGGTCCTTCGGGAGCGGTTCGAAAGCGATCACGAGTAACTCAAAGCTCGTCCAGAGCTTCGGTTTCCCGCGGGTCCTGCTACCCATCGCCGTGGTCGCGGAACAGGCCATGAAGATGATCCCCGTCGTTCTCCTACTCGGAATCCTCCTCCTCATCCTCGGTGAGCCGATCACCTGGTCATGGCTGCTGATCATTCCGATCCTCGCGACGATGGGTGTCTTCAACCTCGGGGTGGCGTTGATCGTCGCCCGCATCTCGGTGCGCACCCGCGACATCCAGCAGCTGGTTCCGATCATCAACCGGATCCTCTTCTATGCCAGTGGGATCTTCTTCAATGTCGACGGTGCACTCGCCAATTTCCCGACATTGCTGACGATCGCGCATCTGATTCCGACGTACGAATTCATCTCGCTGGCCCGCGACGTGCTCCTTTCCGGATACTCCGCTCCGCTGCTTGCGTGGTTCGCTGCGCCGGTGTGGGCGCTGGTGATGGTCGTCGGCGGCGTGATCTACTTCTGGCAGGGTGAACCGAGGTATGGCCTCAGTGACTAATCTCCTGATCCCGGGCCAGCAGGCGGCTGCGGCCGAGCATTCTCCCCGAGCGATGATGGTCGCGGATGACGTGCACGTCAACTATCGCGTCTACGCGACAGGGAAGCGTATGACCACCCGTGAGTCGCTGACGAGTCTGCGCTCGTTCCGTGGCGGGCGTGATCTGCAGACCGTGCCTGCGCTGCGCGGCGTGAGCTTTACAGCGAACGAAGGCGAGTCCATCGGGGTCGTAGGCCACAACGGTTCAGGCAAGTCGACCCTGTTCCGAGCGATGAGTGGTCTCATCCCACCGTCCGAGGGTGCCATCTTCGCCCGAGAACGTCCCGTCCTGCTCGGAGTGAACGCAGCACTCGTGCCGGAGTTGTCGGGCGAGAACAACATCAAGCTCGGTCTTCTGGCGATGGGTTTCAGTCCTGAAGAGGCTTCGGCTCAGGTCGATGAGATCGCCGACTTCGCAGAGCTCAACGACTTCATCTATCACCCCATGCGGACGTACTCCTCCGGCATGGCTGCTCGTCTCCGTTTCGCGATCGCCTCGGCGCGCGCGCACTCGATCCTGCTCATCGACGAGGCGCTCGCTGTGGGGGATCGACGGTTCCGTGCCAAGAGCGAGAAGCGCATCAACGAGCTGCGCGACAGCGCAGGGCTGGTCATGATCGTCAGTCACTCGGTTGGTTCGCTCAAGGAGACCTGCGAGCGGGTGCTGTGGGTGCACAAAGGTGAGCTCATCGCAGACGGACCCGCCAACGACGTCATTTCCGAGTACATCGCCTGGACCCGGAACCCGAATTCTGGCGCGGTGGGCGCGGCCTCGGCGCCGAAGCCTTCGACCAAGAACGCGCCTGTAGCGGTGGGATTCGACGCACGCTCTGCAGTCGAGGGCGATTCGTCCCGCCCCCATGCGGCGCCGGTCGCGCTTTCCACGCCTACCGAGGAACCCCGTGCGCTGGCTCGTCGAGAACGTCATCGCCGCATCGAGCAGCGTTCGAGAAAGCGCAGCGTCCTCCTCATGGTGCTGACGGGTGTCGCGGTGCTTCTCGCGGTGGCCGCCGGCGCCATCATCGGAACGCTCAGCAGCATCGCCGCTCCGATCGATGACGCCGAGCAGTCTGCGCAGCCGCAGACCGAGCCATCGGGTCCGGTGGCCGACCCGGTGATCCAGAGCTTCACCGTGAACACCCCGACGGTCGAGTGCGCCGCTGAGGACAGCGAGGCGCAGGTGTTGCTCAGTTGGCAGATCGACGATGCCGAGAGCGTCGCCATCGGTGTCGGCGACGCACAGGTCGATGCACTCGAGTTCCCACTGGCGGCGGCGCTGCCGGCGAATCTCGCGGACCGTGCCGTTCCCTTCTCCTGCGCTGCGGAGATGGTGGTGTACACCGTGACGGCGGAGAATGCCGACGGCGTGCGGGTCAGCGCTCCCGTCACGGTCACGCGCCTGCTGCCGGTCGAGACGGAAGAGCCGGAAGAGGACAACTCTCCCAGCCGTCCGTCGCAGCCGAGCGAGCCCGACCCGGGAACCGTGGTCATTCCTGACCCTGCGCCCTCACAGCCCGAGCAGCCGGTCGAGCCCTCGACCCCGCCGACGGAGCCTCAGCCCACGCCGGGTCCGACGACCCTGCCCGAACCGCTGCCGACGGAGACCCTCATCCCGGGCGACCCCGGAGACTCGACCATCGTCCCCTGAGAGCGAGACGTATCGTCGGTCGATCGAGTTCGGTGACGCCGCGCGTCTTTTGAAGAGACTGGATCCATCCATGCACCGTCGACGAACGCGCACCGCTCGGATCCCACGGCTCACCAGAACCTTCGTCTCCCTCACCGGTCCTGCGGGCAACATCGGCGATGCTCTGATTCGCCGCGAGACTCTCCAGTGGGCCGAGGGCACGAGCGACGAGCTCATCGCTTACATCGGGGAAGCCCCCGACGTGTGGCTGAGGCAACTCGGAATCCCCGACGACGCGACGGTGCTGCGGTCGAAGACGTCGGTGCCGCGCTGGCTCTGGCTCCTCGCCACGGCTCCGCGGCACCCTGTGCTGGTCTTCGAAGCCGGTGAGATTCCCCTCGATCGAGGCAACGCCCTCAGAGAGCTCGTCTTCCTGGCCGAGACGATCATCGTCAGGCTCAAGCGCGGCGTCGTCGTGCGGCCGCCGCGCGGCATCCGCGCACCCTCGTGGCCGGCGCTCGCGATCCATCGCCTGGCGGCGCGTCTGTCGCAGGTCGCGCTCTGGCGCGACGGCGCGACGATCGAGCGGGCCCGCTGCGGCACCCTCGCACCCGATATCGGCTTCTCCGCCGGAATGCGCGCCGGGCTCGCCTGGAGTGATCGCACCGAGTTGCTCGTGAGTCTTCGAGGGGCACGCCCCCTGCCCGACGCCGCGTGGATCCACGCGGTGCGAGAGGCCGCAGACGCCACCGGTCTCGCCATCCGCACGGTCGTGCAGGTGCGCGAAGACGAGGACCGGGCGCGAGAGCTCGCCCGGTTGCTCGGCGGCACGTTCGACCCGTGGGGTGACACGGACTCGGTCACGCACGAAGATCGCCTTCGTGGCCGCTACGACGCGGCGCAGCTCGTGATCAGCG
>NZ_DALZXX010000006.1:30951-34290 GCF_031988965.1 Microbacterium sp. | reverse complement strand
GTCCTGGTGCTCGCAGCCCTCAGCGGCGCGGTTCCCGTCGAGCTCGTTCCGAGCCCGACGGCGAAGATCGCGGAGGCCTTCGCAGCCATCGACCTGCAGGGGATATCCGTCGATTCGACCACCGCCGATGCGGCGCGCATGACAGCGGCGCTGACGGCGACGCCGCAGCGCGCGGCAGAGATCACCGAGCACGTGCACGCCGCCGCGGCGACGCTCGGAGAGATCGAGCGCGACATGCGTGCGGCTGTTCGCGAGGCGCGAGCATGACCGGCACTCCGGCACCGGACGCGGACGCACGCGTCCTGTTCCTCTCCCACAGTCATCGGTTCGGCGCGTTCCGGGTCGGGAGCCACCACTATGCGCGCGAGCTGTCTGTGCGCGGATTCGATGTGGTGCACCTGAGTACGCCGATCTCGCTCGTGCATCGGGTCACCGGGCGCGTGAGGGGGAGCGACCTCGAGACCGTGCCGCGCGGTGCGCAGCGCGACGGTGATGGTGTGGTGCATATCGTTCCGCGCACGGTCCTTCCGGCGCAGGCGGGAGCGCCGAGCGTCGCCCGACTGCTCGAGCGTGCGGGCGTCGCAGCGCGATTCGATGCGGTGCTCATCGATCAGCCGCTGCTGTGGGACGATTCCGTCCGCGCGCTCGCCGATACGGTGATCTATCGCCCCACCGACCTCTACCTCTCGGGCCTCAAGAACTCGTTGCAGCGGCGCATCCTCGCTGCGGTCGACGGCGTGGTCGCCACGTCCGACGAGGTGCTGCGAGGACTCGGACCCGTGCGCGTCCCCTCTCTCGTTCTCGGCAACGGCGCCGATGTCCGGCGCTTCGCTGCGCCCGTCGATGAGCAGGTCCCGCGAGCCTCCCGGTGCGTCTACGTCGGCGCTCTCGACGACCGCTTCGACTGGGACCGTGTCGATGCCTGGGCGCAGGCGCATCCTGACGTCGACTTCGTCATCGCAGGCCCTCACGCACGCCAGACCCGATCCCTGCCCCCTAACGTCGACCTCGTCGGCCCCGTGGCCTACGCCGAGGTTCCGGCACTGCTGCACACCGCTCGGGTGGGGCTGCTGCCGCTCTCTGACAACCCCCTCAACGCCGGGCGCAGTCCGATGAAGCTCTACGAGTACTTGGCGGCAGGTCTCGCCGTCGTCGCGCGGGAGACACCCGGCATCCACGGGCTTCCCGACCTCGGTGTCGAGGTCTACACCGGCGACCGTGATGCGGATGCCGCGCTCGACCGCGCCCTGTCGCGGCCGTCCCCGAACCGCGCCGGAGCGCACGCCGCATTCGAGGAATCATGGGACCTCAAGGCCGAGGAGCTCGAGGAGTTCCTGCGCACGGTCCGGCATCCCGTCGACTGAGCGTCAGCCGAGCACGCGCGCGATCGTCTCGGAGATGAGTCCCGCGGTCCTGCCCCAGTCGTACCCAGGGGGAGGGTCCACGCGGCGCGGTGACTCCACCGAGGCTGTCAGTGCGCTCGACCACTCCCTCGGATCGTCGGGAGAGCCCACCGCCCACCCGCGGTCGCCGACGATCTCCGCCACGGCCTCGCACCCAGCCCAGTGGATGACGGGCACGCCGCATCGGATCGATTCCAGCGCGGGGAGTCCGAATCCCTCGAGTGTCGAGGGCATCACGGTGGCTGCTGCGCCCCTGTAGAGATCGGCGAGTTCGTGGTCATCGACGCCGGTGATCCAGCGCACCCGGGCGTCCACACCCCGGCGGGCCGCGCGCGCACCCAGTTCGGCGATCTCGCGCTCGGGAACCACGGCGATGAGGCGGACATCGCGCGCGGAGACCAGTGCGTCGAGCACCACATCGAGGTTCTTGTGTGCGCGGCCGTTGCCGACGAACAGCACGTACGGTTCGGCGGGGCTCGTCGCCGCCTCAGCGGGACGGAACGCCTCGGAGCATCCGTTTCCCGCGTTCACTATCTCGACGGCGTCGTCGCCGACCCACGTGCGGATCGCTCGGGCCGAGGTCTCGGACACCGTCAGCACGACCCCGGTTCGGCGCACGACATCGCGCACGGGACCCGCGTAGTAGGCAGCGAACTTCCAGCGGCTCAGCCCGGGTCCGCGCAGCTGGATGAGGTCGTGCAGGGTGAGCAGCTGACGTCGAGCACGGACGAGAGCGCCGTACCCGGGGGAGTAGACGAGTGCATCGCGAGCCGCAGCCGGGCCCGCGCCGCGAAAGGCGTCGACCGCGGTGAACGGAGAGCCGTCGAGACCGAGCGGCTCCCACGGCACGGTGAGTCGCGGCAGGACCTCAGCGGCGTAGCGGCCGATGCCGTGCGCGCCGCGGTAGCGGTCATCGACGAACAGGCGCGTCATGCTCGCCTCGGCTCCGGCGTCTGTGCTCCGTCGAGGGAATCGGCGACCCACTGTCGGATGCGGTCGGCGAACACCTCTTCCGAGAAGGTCATCGCCTGCGCCCGGCACGCATCCGGTGACAGTGTGGCGGCCATCTCGACCGCCCTGCGCATCTCGTCACGAGACCAGCCCTCGACGAGTGCGCCGGTGCGCCCGTGGACGATGGTCTCGGCCGCACCGCCCACCGCGTTGGCGATCACCGGGCGACCCGCGGCCATCGCCTCGACCGGCACGATGCCGAAGTCCTCGATCGCGGGGAAGACGAGCGCGATGCTGCGCTGCAGAAGCGCTCGGTACAGTTCGGCTCCGGGGGAGGGGACGAAGAAGACCGCGCTGCCTGCCCTTTCATCGGCGAACTCACGTAGTCGGGCCTCGTCGGGGCCCGCGCCCGCGAGCACCACCGGCACGCCCGCCGCGATGCCCGCGTCGATCACGAGTTCCAGCCGCTTGTACGGGATGAATCGGGAGAACCCGAGAAGGAAGCGCTCCGGAAGGCGCGCGAGGGTGTCGAGCTCGCGCTGGTCCGGTGCCGCGGCGCGCAGGAAGCCTCCCACGTCGACGGGCGGGTGGATCACCGTGCTCTCACGGCGCCAGGCGTCCTCGATGCGCTTCTGCACGAAGACGCTGTTCGCGGCGATCGCGACCGGCTCCTGCGCGCGGCGGCGATCGAGGCCCTTCAGGGCACTCGCGGCCGCTCTCGCGGGCAGCGAGCCACCGCGGGCATCGAGTTCAGGGTTCCAGATGTACCGGGCAGGGGTGTGGGCGTACACGAGTTTGGGTACGCCGCGGGCGGGACCCGCGAACCGCGCGTGGTGGGCGAAGAGATGCGAGCTGGCGAGCACCCACTCGGCGTCGACCGGCGGAAGGGTTCGCCATGCGAGAGGCATCAGGCCCACCGCCGCAGCCTTGCGTCGGCGCAGCGGCGTCTTGGCGAGCCAGGTCTCGCCGTCGACCGAGAAGCGGC
>NZ_DALZXX010000006.1:24809-30941 GCF_031988965.1 Microbacterium sp. | reverse complement strand
GGGAATATCCGCGTCAGCGCTTCGAAGACGTTCTCCGACCCGCCTCTCGGCGCGAGCCATTCGTGCACCAGCGCGCCGCTCACGGCGTGGCCCTCGCTCCGACGGGAGCGCAGGCGCCGAGTCGTGCGGAAGCCTCTGGACGCATTAGACGAGTCTAGGGAAGATCTCGTCGAGGCCGGTGCGGCCGTGCCCGTTGTCGTCGGCTGTCAGCTTCGTCCCGAGTGCGACCCGATACTCTGGAACAGAACATTCCGGGGGAAGGACATGATGGCTCTGCGTGCGACGAAGAAAACGATCATCATCGCTGGCGCGGTCGCTGTGCTCCTTGTCGGAGGGACCGCGACCGCTGCTGCCATGGTGCTCACCGCGCAGCAGCCGGAACCGAACGCGACCCGAGCGTCCGAACCCGCTCCGAAACCGGTCGTGACCGACCCGCCGGCCGTCGTTCCCGTGACGAACGTCGCGAGAGCCTCCGTCGACGGATGGACCCTCGCCGATCGGACGGTGGTCGGCACGGTGCTTCCCGAGGTCGGCGATGCCGCCAGCGGCGCGGTCTCGTTGCGGGTGGATGCTCCGGCCGACGATGCCGACATCATCGCGGCCAGCGCTCCGATCGCCCTCGCTCCGGCTACGGAATACACCCTCAGGCTGTCGGCACGCGTGCTCGCCGAGGAGAAAGCCGCGTCGGGGATCCGCCTGACAGCGGCAGGCCAGACCTTCGAGCTTCCCGAGCTGGATGCGGAATGGGAAGCGCTCGAGTTTCCCTTCACATCACCGGCCGAGGGGGGCGCCTCGTCGATCGACGTCGTGCTGTCCGGCGCCGTGCGCGGCTTCGGGATCGATGACGTCTCGATCACGGGAGGCGACGGCGTCGAGCTCGTGCCCAACGGTTCCTTCGAGGCTGTGCAGACGACTGCGGGAATCGTCAACGACTCGCTCGTCATGACCGACGAGTCCGCGGTGCTGGCCGTCTCGCTCGCCGACGGGCCTGTGAACTGGAGCGCGACGTCGACCGCGGGCGGCGAGCCGATCACGGGCCAGTCCGCCGTCTCCGGACCGCTGGCGGCGCTGCCGTTGACCGGTGTCTCGCAGGGCCACTACGCCGTCTCCGTCAGCGACTCAGCGGGTCGGCAGATCGACACCGCCGTCGCGGTCATCGACGCAGACGGCTTCTCGGTCGCTCAGGACGGACGGTTCGGCGTCGCAGCCCACGTCGAGAAGGAGACCTTCATCGGCACCGGGTCGCTCGCCGCCGCGCTCGGATTCGCCGAGGTGCGCAATGACATCTCCTGGGAGCGGAACGAGAAGACCCCCGGGCAGTATGTCTGGGACCCGAACTACGAGCGTGAGTTCTCCCGCATGCATGCGAACGACGTGAAGCTGCTGGGCCTCGTCGTCTACGGCAACCGGCTTTACGGAAGCCGGAAGGCGCCCGGCAGCGAGCAGTCGATCCAGGCATACGGCGCCTATGCCAAGGCCGTCGCCGACAGGTTCGACCTGGTCGGTCTCGAGGTGCTCAACGAATTCAACCATCGTGAGAACGACACCGCCTGCGGACCGGCACCCTCGTGCTACGTGCCCATCGCGCAGGCCGTGCAGGACCACGTGGGTGCGGCGTATCCGGATCTCCCGATCGTCACGGGGTCGACCGCCCTCTACGATCGCGACTGGTTCGTCGGCTTCTGGCAGGCGGGCGGGCTCGCGGTGACCGACGTGGCGAGCTACCACCCCTACGAGTCCTGGATCAACCGCGACTCCGACCTCATCGCCGGAACCGTGAAGCAGTCCTACGCCGACATGCAGGAGTTCGCCGGAGAGACGCGACCCGTGTGGGTGACGGAGATGGGTTTCCCCACTCACTACGACGGTGTCGGCGCTCTCGAGCAGGGGCAGATGCTGGTGCGCAACGAGGCACTGGCCTTCGCGAACGGCGTCGAGAAGTACTTCTGGTACGACCTGATCAACGACACCCCTGACCTCGCAGCCGGCGAGTCGAACTTCGGCCTCTACGAGAACAGTCCGCGCGCGAACGTCGTCGCGCTGGCTCCGAAGCCGGGTGCTTTCGCCCAGGCCCTGATGATCTCGCAGCTCGGTGGCAAGGACTTCTCGTCGGAGGAGTCCGATGACACGAGCACCGTGACGGTGTTCGGAACCGGTGACGAGACGACCCGGGTTGCGTGGGCATCGCAGGGAGACGTGCAGCGCACGTTCGCTTCGGATGTCGCGGTGACCGTGACCGACATGTCGGGGAACGCGGAACTGGTGGAGTCGGAAGACGGAGAGGTCACGGTGACGCTCGGCGCGTCTCCGGTCTTCATCACGCCGGAGGCAGAATGAGTGCCACGGAATCGTGCAGAGCTGCCGTGAGTGAACCGAAACAGGTCGCTCCGGAACGAAAGGTGCATCGTCCATGAGTCCTGATCGTCAGGAAGCGCAGACCATCGACGAGGAGAAGACGAGCCGCCAGAAGCGGCGCCGTCGCGTCTGGGTGATTCTCAGCCTCGTCGTCATCGTTCTGCTCCTCGCCGTCTGCTGGGTCGGGCTGCGCGCCATCACCGTGAAGGACGGGCTGCTCAAGAGTCAGGAGCTGCTCAGCGACATCCAGAACGGCGGCGAGGCCCAGGAGCTGCTTCCGGAACTCGCCGAGAATGCCGCCAGTGCCGGATCCGCCGCGTCGGATCCGGTGTGGTGGCTCATGGAGTGGATCCCCGCCGTCGGCGACAACCTCAAGGGCGTGCGTCTCGCAGCGCAGTCGCTCGATGCGCTCGTGAACGGAGTCGCCGTGCCCGTGATGGGTACGGAGGAGTCCACCGGTTCGATCACGGAGAGGCTCCTCGATGCCTCCGAGGATCAGGGCGCGCGCATCACCGAACTCGCAGACGGGCTGGAGTCGGTCTCGGACTCGCCGTTCCTCGTCTCGGTCGTGCGTGACGGGATCGACGACGTCGACAAGGTGATGTCGACCGCAGCACCCGTGATCTCCACTCTGCCGTCCCTCCTGGGCGGTGACGGTGCGAAGAACTACCTGCTCGTCTTCCAGAACAACGCCGAGACGCTGGCGCTCGGCGGCAGTGCAGCGGCCCAGACGCTCGTCAAGGTCGACGGCGGCAAGATCGAGATGGGTTCTCAGGGCAACAGCGGCAGTTACCAGAACGGTGTCGCGGTCGATGTCGAGGTGCCGCCGAGCGCCATCGAGCTCTACACGAGCTACCTCGTGGACCACATCAACACGAGCATGAGTCGGCCCGACTTCCCCACAGCGGCCAAGATCATGAGGGCCTGGTGGCAGCGCGACATCGCTCCCGATGAGATCGCCGGAGTCATCTCGATCGATCCGATCGCGCTGTCGCGGATCCTCGTCGCGACCGGCCCCATCGAGCTGGCCTCGGGCGAGGTCCTCTCGAATGACAACGCCGTCTCGCTTCTGCTGAGCGAGGTCTACGGACGATGGGATTCGTACAAGGAGCCCGAACTCGTCGACGGATTCTTCGCCGACACCGCAGCCGCCGTCTTCGACAAGATCGCCACCGGGGACTTCGACCTCAAGGACATGCTGTGGGCCGTCTCGGAGAGCGCCTCGCAGGGCAGCGTGCTGGTCTGGAGCGACGACTCGCAGGTCGCGGATGCCATCAAGGGCGCCCGTATCAGCGGCATCCTTCCCGACAACAACAAGAACACCACCACGATGGGTGTCTACTTCAACAACACCAACGGCTCGAAGATCGACTACTTCACAGAGACCGCGACCTCGGCCTCGGCCACCTGCGAGGCGGGAAACGCCACGTTCACCGCGAATGCATCGCTCACTCTGCCGCTGACGCAGCGGCAGGCTGAGGCGCTGCCGCGTTACGTGCAGAGCATGACGTTCGGCGCACGCTTCCGCGACACGATCTTCGTCTACGGCCCTCCGGGAACGACCCTGTCCGAGGCGAACTTCACCGGCGACGAGGTCTCGGTGACCCACAGTGGCATCGACGATCTCGGGCGCCCTGTCGTGGCTTTCGAGGCGTGGTTCGACCCGGGCGACTCGGTCTCGGTGACGGCGACGTTCGTCGGATCCGACGGCGATTATGGGCCGCTCATGCTGCAGACGAACCCGATGGTGCGGGGCGCGAAGCCCACGGTCACCGACGGCTGCTCCGGCTGAGCGCAGCTCGCATACTGCCGAAATATCTCTCAACCGGTATTATGGCTGGCGTTCTGACGTCGGACCGGAGGGGGTGAGAGTCGTCGTCGTTCAACTTGATCACGGTGACTCCAGCTCAAACGGCGAACCGAGCGGCGGTACGCGGCTTCCCGCGTACAAGTCGCGGCGCGTCATGTGGAATCGTCGGTACGCGAGCCGTCTGTTCTACAGCGACCTCATCGTGATGGTCGTCGCGCTGTGCATCTCCGGCGCGGTCTTGCTGCCCAGGCTTCCGGCGAGCGTGCTCTGGCCGAACGGACCCCGGGTCTCCTACCTGTCCGCACTGATCGTCATCGGCCTGGTCTGGCTGATCGCCCTCGATGCGACGGACTCGCGCGACCGGCATATCGTCGGTCAGGGCGCCGACGAGTACCGTCGCATAGTCAACGCTTCGGTCGCGGTCTTCGCTCTCACCGTCGCGATCGCGTTCTTCCTCGGGGTCGAGCTCTCGCGGCTGCTGGTTGCCGTCGTCTTCCCGGTCGGACTGATACTCCTGCTCCTCTCGCGCTGGCTGTGCCGCCAGTGGCTTCGTGGACGTCAGAAGACGGGCCAGTACCTGCACCGAGCTGTGGTGATCGGCGAGCCGTCGAAGGTCGCGCACGTCGCGCGCGAGATCCGCCGCGCCAAGAGCAGCGGCTACGAGATCGTCGGCGTGATCACCGAAGGCACGTCGGCCGCCGACATCTCGGGATTCGAGGTGCTCGGCAGCATCGCGAATGTCGAGGGCGTCCTCGACGACCTGCGCTTCGACGCGCTCATCATCGTCGGATCGGATGATCTCGACCCCCTGACGCTGCGTCGTCTCGGGTACGCGGTGTCGGACCGCGACATCCAGCTCATCATGGCGCCGGTGATGACCGATATCGCAGGTCCGCGTCTGCACACGACCCCCGTCGCCGGACTGCCGCTCGTGCATGTCGACTATCCCCGCATGGAGGGGTCAGAGCGCTTCCTCAAGCGCAGCTTCGACATCGTCGGATCCTTCGTGCTCCTGGTCCTCCTGTCCCCGGTGTTCCTCGCCACCGCGATCGCAGTCCGCGTCGACGGACCCGGCGGTGTCTTCTATCGTCAGGACCGGATCGGTCGAGGCGGGCACACCTTCGGCATGCTCAAGTTCCGGTCGATGGTCGCTGACGCCGATGACCAGCTGGCGACTCTGCTCGACATGCAGGGCGACGGCGGCACGCCGCTGTTCAAGATCAACGACGATCCGCGCATCACCGGTGTCGGGCGCTTCCTGCGACGGCACTCCATCGACGAGCTCCCGCAGCTCATCAACGTGTTCCGCGGAGACATGAGTCTGGTCGGCCCTCGACCGCAGCGTGCGACCGAGGTCGCACTCTATGACGACTTCGAACACCGACGCCTCCTCGTCAAGCCGGGCATGAGTGGCCTGTGGCAGGTCAGCGGACGCTCGACCCTCTCATGGGAGGAGACGATCCGTCTCGACCTCTACTACGTCGAGAACTGGTCGCTCACGCAGGACTTCGTCATACTCTTCCGCACCATCCGGGCGGTCGTGGCGCCGGGTGTGAGCGCCCACTGATCCGCCGACCGCCCGCGCGGTGACCGTGTCTGCGCCCTCTGTCTGGGTACATTCGAGACCATGAGATCCCCCCTTGCGACGCGTCTCGCTGCGAGTGCTCTGGCCATCGTCGTACTCACATCTGCGGCAGGCTGCGCCGCGAATGCCGGCGCGACCGACCCCGTGCCCACATCCACCGCCACGTCGACCCCCGACCCCACCCCTTCCGCCACGGGGCCGACCGACGAGCCGACGCCCACTGCCGAGCCGTCGACACCGGCTCCCGAATACGGCGCCTTCACTTTCGGACAGCTCGCGCAGATCTGCATCGACGCGACCGTCTCGACCTTCGCCCCGGACGTCGTCTTCGACGCTCCGAACACGCGAATCGAGCAGCGCATCGTCACCCCGGAGTGGCTCC
>NZ_DALZXX010000006.1:7574-24798 GCF_031988965.1 Microbacterium sp. | reverse complement strand
TCGTGCCGGCGGCGACGATGGGATACCAGGGCCAGTCGGTGTGCACCATCGGAGGATCGCCGGACGCCCCTGAGATGGAGCTCGGGTCGGGATCGATCGAGCAGCTGCCTGAAGAGCAGATCCAGAACCTGATCCGCGGCGAGAATGAGGGGGGCGATCGCTAGTGTGCGATGCGGGGGACTCCGAGCCCTCGTCCGAGCACCGCGCTCAACCCTTCCTCTCCCGTCGGGCGCTGCTGGTCGGCGCGGGCGTGGCATTCGGCGCGACGGCGATCGGTTGGGACCTGATCTCGCCCACCCTCTCCGCCACCGCCGCAGGCACGTATCTTCGCCCGTGCGGAGACGTGCGCATCTCCAGCAGCTGGCAGGACCACCGGAATCGCACGCCTCCGTCCGGTGAGCCGGGCACGGACTATGCAGTTCCCGTGGGGACGCCGATCAGAGCTGCTGCCGACGGTGTCATCGTCGACCGCAAGGACACCACGTCGACGGCCACCGGTCGATACCTGGCGCTTCGAGCGGACGACGGGAACTACATCCGCTACCTCCACCTTCGCTCGAGTTCGGTGCTGCCCGGTACGCGCGTCTCCCGCGGCCAGGTCATCGCTCTGTCGGGGGCATCCGGCTTCGGATACGAGTCCGGGTACGGCCCCCACGTGCATGTGTCGCTGTGGCTCGGCGGCACGCCTCTGCAGCTGGGTTTCACCAACTCTGTCGATTTCGAGAACTACGCTGAACCGGAGGACCCCATGCCCATTCATCAGTCGTCGACCTACTTGTGGAACTCCGTAGTTCCGGTGGGAATCTGGACTCGAGTACCGGTGGCGACGAACCTATATTGGCTTGCGCAAAGCAGCGCGACCGTTAAAGAGACCGGGGATCTGGCCATCTACTTCACCGCGAGTGGCGTCACTAGGGGTTTCCAGGTTCGGGTGGTCGCAGAGACGCTCAACGCGAGTGGTGGTGTTACGAACGCCGCACCTCAGCCGGCACTCGAGATCCGCGGGACCATAGCCACGACCAGGAACTCTCCGACTTATGGAAGCTATTCTCTGCCGTACTCTCTCTCGGGACCGCTTCGCCTGTTCGCTGAAGTTCGCGCACTGAATGGAGGGCTGAGGATCCAGCAGGTGACGGTCAAGAAGAACTACTGGCTCTCGTAGGACGCCCGGCAGGACATCCTTCCCCCCGCCCGGCCTTCCGTGCAGAATGTACGTGCGTCGCACATCCGATGCGATCGTTCGCAGAAAAGGGGGCCCGCCATGGGTATCGAGGAAACCGTCAACAAGGGCAAGGACCTGTACGAGCAGAACAAGGACAAGATCGCCGAGGCCGTCAAGAGCGAGCAGGCCGAGGACATCAGCGACAAGGTCCTCGACGGCGTCGCCGACTTCGCAAAGAAGATCGCTCCCGGCGCGGCGGACAAGATCGACGAGATCCGCGACCAGGCCGACAAGGCTGTCGGCAACCAGTAACGCGTCTCACGCAGTCTGAGAGCGGCGGCTCCTCCACCCGGGGGAGTCGCCGCTCTTCTGCATCCACGTTCCGGAAACCCGGTATTCGGCTCGGCGATATCGCGTTTCAGCGTCGCCATCCCCTAGGATGAGAGAGATCGCCTGGGGAACTTGCGATCAGGGACGTCGAAGGGGTTCGACCTCCCGAAGTACGCGGTTCGCCGCGACAAACTGGGGAATGATTTTGGGGATCATCATGCGACGCGCGCACTCTGTGCGCCTCAGCGTCTTCCCGCCCGCGCGGCGGTCACTCCGCCGCGCCCTCGAACGAGGAAGACGGCGTCCCTTCACGCCGGACTCCTCGCGTTCGGTGTGCCCCCTCGCACTGAACGCCCTCCCCAAGCGGGGCGAGGCATGGGGATGCCTCGCCCCGCTCTCTCCGGTTCTCTGACGACCGGAGGCGTGGTTCCGAGGCTCTGAGCCCGGGGCCGCGGGGGCATGTCCAGGGGATGCTCAGCAAACGCGACACGCCCGGGTTTGCACTGGGGAAATCCGCCGTGGCAGAATAGACAGGTTCGACATTCCGGCGCGCTCAGCGTGAGCCGGATCACCACCACGACAGTGCATAGGCGGCGCAGACGCGCAGGGACCTAGGCCGCGGGTGGCAGAACGATCCCGACATCTTCATCACGAGGGCTTCGCCGTGCGCGGCGGAGGTCGGACACCCGCTCGCTGCGAGGCCTGCGGGATGACAGCAGAACAGTGGTGCAGCAGATCGGCTCGCGAGAGTCGTTCGAGTGCCGAGGCGCGAACAGCGCCGACGTGCGTCCAATGCCCCAGGGCCACCCGGTCCCGGTCGGTAAGACGCTTAAAGAGAGAGAGCAGACAATGGCGGGACAGAAGATCCGCATTCGCCTGAAGTCGTATGACCACGAGGTCATCGACACGTCCGCACGCAAGATCGTCGACACCGTGACCCGTGCGGGTGCAACTGTCGTCGGTCCCGTGCCCCTTCCGACCGAGAAGAACGTCGTGTGCGTCATCCGGTCGCCGCACAAGTACAAGGACAGCCGCGAGCACTTCGAGATGCGCACCCACAAGCGTCTGATCGACATCGTCGACCCGACGCCCAAGGCTGTCGACTCGCTGATGCGTCTCGACCTGCCTGCCGATGTCAACATCGAGATCAAGCTCTGAGGTTCGACATGGCTGACATCAACGCAAAGATTTCCAAGGGCATGCTGGGCACCAAGCTCGGCATGACGCAGGTGTGGTCCGAGAACGGCAAGCTCGTTCCCGTCACCGTCATCGAGCTCTCGCCGAACGTGGTCACGCAGATCCGTACCCCCGAGAAGGACGGCTACAAGGCCGTTCAGATCGCCTACGGTCAGATCGACCCCCGCAAGGTGAACAAGCCCCTCACCGCTCACTTCGAGGCCGCCGGCGTCACGCCGCGCCGTCACGTCACCGAGATCCGCACCGCGGACGCCGGCGACTACACCCTGGGCCAGGAGCTCACGGTCGACGGAACCTTCGAGGCCGGACAGCTCGTCGACGTCGTCGGCACGAGCAAGGGCAAGGGCTTCGCCGGTGTCATGAAGCGTCACAACTTCAAGGGCGTCTCGGCATCGCACGGTTCGCACCGCAACCACCGCAAGCCCGGCTCCATCGGCGCATCGTCGACCCCGAGCCGCGTCTTCAAGGGCATGCGCATGGCCGGCCGTATGGGTGGCGAGCGCGTGACCGTCCTCAACCTCACGGTGCACGCCGTCGACATCGAGAAGGGTCTGCTGCTCGTCAAGGGCGCCGTCCCCGGTGCTCGTGGCCGCATCGTCTACGTCCGCAACGCAGTGAAGGGTGCCTGATCATGGCTGACTCCACTCTCGCGCTTGACGTCCTCAAGGCAGACGGCAAGAAGGCTGGCTCGATCGAGCTTCCCGCCGCGCTGTTCGACGCCAAGACGAACATCCCGCTCATCCACCAGGTCGTCGTCGCGCAGCTCGCGGCGGCTCGCCAGGGAACCCACTCGACCAAGCGTCGCGGTGAGGTCTCGGGTGCCGGCCGCAAGCCCTTCAAGCAGAAGGGCACGGGTAACGCTCGTCAGGGCTCCATCCGCGCGCCGCACATGACCGGTGGTGGAATCGTGCACGGCCCCAAGCCGCGCGACTACTCGCAGCGCACCCCCAAGAAGATGATCGCCGCCGCCCTCCTGGGCGCGCTCAGCGACCGCTTCCGCGGTGAGCGCATCCACGCCATCGAGTCGTTCGGCATCGACGGCACGCCTTCGACCAAGACCGCGGTGAACTTCCTCACCAACGTCGTCTCGTCGAAGAACGTGCTTGTGGTCATCGAGCGCAACGACGACGTGACGCTGAAGAGCATCCGCAACCTGTCGAACCTGCACGTGCTGACGTTCGACCAGCTCAACGCCTACGACGTGCTCGTCTCCGACGACATCGTCTTCACCCAGGCCGCGCTCGAGGGCTTCATCGCCTCGAAGTCCGGCGCCAACCAGGAGGTCTCCGCATGAGCGAGCAGGCATCTGTTCTCCAGACGGCCCTGAACAAGGACCCGCGCGACATCATCCTGAAGCCGGTCGTGTCCGAGAAGAGCTACGGTCTCATCGACGAGGGTAAGTACACCTTCCTCGTGGACCCGCGCGCTTCGAAGACCGAGATCAAGCTCGCCATCGAGAAGATCTTCGGCGTCAAGGTCGCAGGGGTCAACACCCTCAACCGCGTCGGCAAGGCTCGTCGCACCCGCTTCGGCACCGGCAAGCGCAAGGACACCAAGCGCGCCATCGTCACCCTGAAGTCGGGCACCATCGACATCTTCACGGCAATCGGCTGATCCGGGGGATAAGGACAATAATGGCTATTCGCAAGTACAAGCCCACGACCCCGGGCCGTCGCGGCTCGTCGGTGGCTGACTTCGCCGAGATCACTCGATCGACGCCGGAGAAGTCGCTGCTGCGCCCGCTCTCGAAGACCGGTGGTCGCAACAACCAGGGCCGCATCACGACCCGTCACATCGGTGGTGGCCACAAGCGCCAGTACCGCGTCATCGACTTCCGTCGCAATGACAAGGACGGCGTCGACGCCAAGGTCGCTCACATCGAGTACGACCCCAACCGCACCGCGCGCATCGCGCTGCTGCACTACTTCGACGGCGAGAAGCGCTACATCCTCGCGCCGGCGAAGCTGAAGCAGGGCGACGTCGTCGAGTCGGGTGCCGGCGCTGACATCAAGCCGGGCAACAACCTCCCGCTGAAGAACATCCCGACGGGTACCGTCATCCACGCGATCGAGCTCCGTCCCGGTGGCGGCGCGAAGATGGCACGTTCGGCCGGTGCATCCGTCCGTCTCGTCGCCAAGGATGGCAACTTCGCCCAGCTGCGTCTGCCCTCGGGCGAGATCCGCAACGTCGATGCGCGCTGCCGCGCGACCATCGGTGAGGTCGGCAACGCCGAGCAGTCGAACATCAACTGGGGCAAGGCCGGCCGCATGCGCTGGAAGGGCGTTCGCCCGACCGTCCGCGGTGTCGTCATGAACCCGGTCGACCACCCGCACGGCGGTGGCGAGGGCAAGACGTCCGGTGGACGTCACCCCGTCTCCCCGTGGGGCCAGGCTGAGGGTCGCACCCGTCACGCCAACAAGGAAAGCGACAAGTACATCGTGCGTCGTCGTAACGCCGGCAAGAAGCGTAAGTAGGAGTAAGAGAAGATGCCTCGCAGTCTTAAGAAGGGCCCCTTCGTCGACGATCACCTGCTTCGCAAGGTGGTCGTGCAGAACGAAGCCGGCACCAAGAACGTCATCAAGACCTGGTCCCGCCGGTCGATGATCATCCCGGCCATGCTGGGACACACGATCGCGGTCCACGACGGTCGCAAGCACATCCCCGTGTTTGTGTCGGAGACCATGGTCGGACACAAGCTGGGCGAGTTCGCGCCCACCCGCACCTTCCGCGGCCATGAGAAGGACGACAAGAAGGGCCGCCGCCGCTGACGCGGGGGCGATAGAGGAGAGAGAAATGGTGGAGTCCATCGCACGCGTGCGACACATCCGCGTGACCCCTCAGAAGGCTCGTCGTGTCGTCGCGCTCATCAAGGGCAAGCAGGCCCAGGAGGCTCTGGCGATCCTGAAGTTCGCACAGCAGAGCGCCAGTGAGCCGATCTACAAGCTTGTCGCGTCGGCCATGGCCAACGCGCAGGTCAAGGCGGATCGTGACGGCGAGTACCTCGACGAGCAGGACCTGTACGTGGCTAACGCCTACGTCGACGAGGGCACGACGCTCAAGCGTTTCCAGCCCCGTGCACAGGGTCGCGCTTTCCAGATCAAGAAGCGCACGAGCCACATCACGGTCGTGCTCTCGACGCCCGCCGCAGCCCCGGCTGCTGCGAGCGACAGCAACAAGAAGGCGAGCAAGTAATGGGACAGAAGGTAAACCCGTACGGCTTCCGCCTCGGCATCACCACGGACCACGTGTCGCGCTGGTTCTCGGACTCGACGAAGCCCGGTCAGCGTTACGCCGACTACGTCGCCGAGGACATCAAGATCCGCAACCTGCTGAAGACGCAGCTCGACCGCGCCGGTGTCTCGAACATCGAGATCGAGCGCACCCGTGACCGCGTCCGCGTCGACATCCACACCGCCCGTCCGGGCATCGTGATCGGTCGTCGTGGCGCCGAGGCCGAGCGCATCCGCGGCGACCTCGAGAAGCTCTCGGGCAAGCAGATCCAGCTGAACATCCTCGAGGTCAAGAACCCCGAGGCCGACGCTCAGCTCGTCGCACAGGGCATCGCCGAGCAGCTCTCTGCTCGCGTGGCGTTCCGTCGTGCGATGCGCAAGGGTCTCCAGGGCGCGCAGCGCGCTGGCGCCAAGGGCATCCGCATCCAGGTCTCCGGCCGCCTCGGCGGCGCCGAGATGAGCCGCTCGGAGTTCTACCGCGAGGGTCGTGTGCCGCTGCACACGCTGCGCGCGAACATCGACTACGGCTTCTACGAGGCGAAGACCACCTTCGGCCGCATCGGCGTGAAGGTCTGGATCTACAAGGGCGACCTGACCAACAAGGAGCTTGCTCGCGAGCAGGCCAACGCACCGAAGTCCCGTCGTGACGACCGTGGTGGCGACCGCCGCCGCGCGCCGCGCAACGAGGCCCCTGTCGCAGAAGGAGCGTCTGCCTGATGCTTATTCCCCGCAAGGTCAAGTTCCGTAAGCAGCACCACCCCGGCCGTAGCGGCCAGGCGACCGGTGGCACGAAGGTCTCCTTCGGCGAGTACGGCATCCAGGCGCTCACGCCTGCCTACGTGACGAACCGTCAGATCGAGTCCGCTCGTATCGCGGTCACGCGTCACATCAAGCGTGGCGGCAAGGTGTGGATCAACATCTACCCCGACCGTCCCCTCACCAAGAAGCCTGCCGAGACCCGCATGGGTTCCGGTAAGGGTTCCCCCGAGTGGTGGGTCGCCAACGTCAAGCCGGGTCGGGTCCTCTTCGAGGTCTCCGGCGTGAGCGAGGAACTCGCTCGCGAGGCACTCACCCGTGCCATTCACAAGCTGCCTCTCAAGGCACGCATCATCAAGCGCGAGGAGGGCGACGCGTAATGGCGATCGGCACCAAGGAGCTCGCTCCGGCAGAGCTCGACACGTTCGAAGACCAGCGCCTCGTTGAGGAGCTGCGTAAGGCCAAGGAGGAGCTTTTCAACCTCCGTTTCCAGTCGGCCACCGGCCAGCTGGAGAGCCACGGCCGCATCCGCGCCGTCAAGCGCGACATCGCGCGTCTCTACACCGTGATCCGCGAACGCGAGCTGGGCATCCGTGCGACGCCCGCTCCGGTCGAGGTCCCGGCCAAGAAGGCGTCCAAGTCGAAGGCGAAGAAGGCGGATGCCGCCGACGACGCCGTGAAGGAAGAGGCTGAGTGATGGCCACCAAGAAGGAAGCCGCAGTCGAGGCTGAGCACGCCGCACACGACGTCCGCGATGAGGACGCCCGTGGCTACCGCAAGTCGCGTCGTGGCTACGTCGTCAGCGACAAGATGGACAAGACCATCGTGGTCGAGGTCGAGGACCGCGTGAAGCACCCGCTTTACGGCAAGGTCATCCGCCGCACCTCGAAGGTCAAGGCGCACGATGAGGCGAACTCCGCCGGCATCGGCGACCTCGTCCTGATCAACGAGACCCGCCCGCTGAGCGCCACGAAGCGCTGGCGTCTGGTGGAGATTCTGGAGAAGGCCAAGTGATTCAGCAGGAGTCTCGCCTCAAGGTCGCCGACAACACCGGCGCGAAGGAGCTGCTCACCATCCGTGTGCTCGGCGGCTCGCGTCGTCGTTACGCCGGCCTCGGTGACACCATCGTCGCGACCGTCAAGGACGCGATCCCCGGCGGAAACGTCAAGAAGGGCGATGTGGTCAAGGCCGTCATCGTCCGCACGGTCAAGTCCACGCGTCGTCCCGACGGCTCGTACATCAAGTTCGACGAGAACGCCGCCGTCATCCTGAAGAACGACGGGGAGCCCCGCGGCACCCGTATCTTCGGACCGGTCGGTCGTGAGCTTCGCGACAAGAAGTTCATGAAGATCGTCTCGCTCGCGCCGGAGGTTATTTAAGTCATGGCGAAGATCAAGAAGGGTGACCTGGTTCAGGTCATCACCGGAGCCACGCAGGAGCGTGGCGGCGACCGCGGCAAGCAGGGCAAGGTCCTCGAGGTCCTTGCTGAGAAGAACCGCGTCATCGTCGAAGGCGTGAACTACGTCACCAAGCACACCCGCGTCGGACAGACGCAGCGTGGCACCAAGACGGGAGGCCTCGAGACCGTCGAGGCGTCCATCCACATCTCGAACGTCGCACTCGTCGACCCCTCGACCAAGAAGCCGACCAAGGTCGGCCACCGGGTCGAGGAGCAGACCAAGGACGGCGTCAAGCGCACCGTCCGCGTGCGCTACGCGAAGAAGAGCGGTAAGGACCTCTGATGGCATCGACCGACGCTGCGGTGGCTGGCAAGATCCAGCCCCGCCTGAAGGCGAAGTACAACGCCGAGATCAAGAAGGCTCTGCAGGACGAGTTCGGCTACGCCAACGTCATGCAGATCCCCGGCCTGGTCAAGGTCGTCGTGAACACCGGTGTCGGCGAGGCAGCTCGCGACAGCAAGGTGATCGATGGTGCGGTCGACGACCTCACCAAGATCACCGGCCAGAAGCCGATCGTCACGAAGGCCCGCAAGTCCATCGCGCAGTTCAAGCTGCGTGAGGGCCAGGCCATCGGCGCGCACGTCACCCTCCGTGGTGACCGTGCGTGGGAGTTCGTGGACCGCCTGGTCTCGCTCGCACTGCCCCGCATCCGCGACTTCCGCGGACTGTCGGCCAAGCAGTTCGACGGCAACGGCAACTACACCTTCGGTCTCCAGGAGCAGAGCGTGTTCCACGAGATCGACCAGGACAAGATCGACCGGGTTCGCGGTTTCGACATCACCGTCGTCACCACCGCGAAGACGGATGACGAGGGTCGCGCTCTGCTGCGTCACCTCGGCTTCCCGTTCCGTTCGGACGACGCCCAGGCGTAGCACTTTCGACGGGCTCAGCGGCCAGTGGTCACTGGGCCCGTCGAATTGCAGGTACAATCGAAGATTGCGTGCTCATCGCAGGCCGTCTGTCGTGTAACGGCAGCCGGAACCGTATGAACAAAGGAAAACACCAATGACAATGACAGACCCGGTCGCAGATCTGCTGACCCGTCTGCGCAACGCGAACTCGGCGCACCACGATTCCGTGACGCTGCCGTCGAGCAAGCTGAAGACGCACATCGCCGACATCCTCCAGCAGGAGGGCTACATCGCCGGCTGGGAGACCTCCGAGGCGCGCGTGGGACAGAACCTCACGCTGCAGCTGAAGTACGGCCCCAACCGCGAGCGTTCGATCGCGGGCATCAAGCGCGTGTCGAAGCCCGGCCTCCGCGTCTACGCGAAGTCCACCGAGCTCCCCAAGGTCCTCGGCGGCCTCGGCGTGGCCATCCTGTCCACCTCCTCCGGTCTTCTCACCGACCGTCAGGCAGAGCAGAAGGGCGTGGGCGGAGAAGTTCTCGCCTACGTGTGGTAATCGAAAATGTCGCGTATCGGACGACTTCCCATCGACGTTCCCGCGGGCGTGACCGTTTCGGTCACCGGCCGTGAGGTCGCGGTGAAGGGCCCCAAGGGTGAGCTCACCCTGACGGTCGCCAACCCCATCGAGGTCGCGGTCGAGGAGAACCAGGTTCTCGTCACCCGTCCCGACGACGAGCGCGAGTCGCGGTCGCTTCACGGCCTGACCCGCACGCTCATCAACAACAACATCATCGGCGTGACCCAGGGCTACACCAAGGGTCTCGAGGTCGTCGGCACCGGTTACCGCGTGGCTCAGAAGGGCAGCTCGGTCGAGTTCGCCCTGGGCTTCTCGCACCCGGTCCTGATCGACCCGCCCGCCGGCATCACGCTCACGGTCGAGGGCACCAACAAGCTCACCGTCAGCGGGATCGACAAGCAGGCTGTCGGCGAGGCAGCTGCCAACATCCGCAAGATCCGCAAGCCCGAGCCGTACAAGGGCAAGGGCGTGCGCTACGCCGGCGAGAACGTGCGTCGCAAGGCCGGAAAGAGTGGTAAGTAACCATGGCTCTCAAGTCAAAGTCTGACGCCCGCGCGCGTCGTCACGCCCGCCTTCGCAAGAAGGTCGTCGGCACCGAGGTGCGTCCGCGCCTCGTCGTCAACCGTTCGGCTCGCCACGTCTTCGTGCAGCTTGTCGACGACAGCAAGGGTCACACCGTGGCGTCGGCTTCGACGCTCGAGACCGACCTGCGCTCGCTCGAGGGTGACAAGACCGCCAAGGCCCGCAAGGTCGGCGAGCTCCTCGCCGAGCGTGCGAAGGCTGCCGGCGTTTCCGAGGCAGTGTTCGACCGTGGCGGCAACCGCTACGCAGGTCGTGTCGCCGCCATCGCCGACGGCGCCCGCGAGGGGGGTCTGGCACTGTGAGTGACAACAAGGAGAACGAAGTGACCGAAGCGGCTGCTGCCACTTCCGAGACTGCCACCGGCACCACGCAGGCAGAGCCGTCTCAGCGCGACAACCGCCGCGGCGGTGGCCGTGGCGACCGCAACCAGGGTGGTCGTGACCGCAACTCGCGTGACCGTGGGGACAACCAGTTCCTCGAGCGCGTCGTCACCATCAACCGCGTCTCGAAGGTCGTGAAGGGTGGTCGTCGCTTCAGCTTCACCGCTCTCGTGGTCGTCGGTGACGGCAACGGTCTGGTGGGCGTCGGCTACGGCAAGGCCCGCGAGGTCCCTCTGGCGATCTCGAAGGGTGTCGAAGAGGCCAAGCGCAACTTCTTCCGCGTTCCGCGCGTCGGAAGCACCATCCCGCACCCCGTGCAGGGTGAGGCCGCAGCAGGCGTCGTCCTGCTTCGTCCGGCTGCTGCCGGTACCGGTGTCATCGCCGGTGGTCCGGTCCGCGCCGTGCTCGAGTGCGCCGGTATCCACGACGTGCTGTCGAAGTCGCTCGGTTCGTCGAACACGATCAACATCGTGCACGCGACGGTGGAGGCCCTGAAGCAGCTCGAGGAGCCCCGTGCGGTCGCCGCACGTCGTGGCCTCGAGTTCGACCAGGTCGCCCCCGCGCGTCTTGTCCGCGCCGAGGCTGAGGCCATCGCCGCACAGAAGGTAGGTGCCTGATGGCCGCCCGGCTCAAGGTCACGCAGATCAAGTCCAAGGTGAGTGAGAAGCAGAACCAGCGCGACACGCTGCGTTCGCTCGGTCTCAAGCGCATCGGTGACAGCACCGTTCGCCCCGACGACGCGCAGACGCGCGGCTACGTCAAGACCGTCGCGCACCTCGTCAAGGTTGAGGAGATCGACTAATGGCTGAGAAGAACGAAGCCGTCGAGGCCGAGAAGGCCCCGAAGAAGGCAGCTGCTCCCAAGGCGGCCGCCGAGAAGAAGCCCGCGGCCAAGAAGGCGCCCGCAGCTGCTGCAGGCACCAAGGCCGAGGCTGCTGCCAAGAAGCCCGCTGCCAAGAAGGCTGCGCCGAAGAAGGATGCTCCGGCATCCCGCCCCGGCGTCCTGAAGGTCCACCACCTGCGTCCGGTCCCCGGATCCAACACCGCGAAGACCCGTGTCGGTCGCGGTGAGGGCTCCAAGGGTAAGACCGCAGGTCGCGGTACCAAGGGCACCAAGGCTCGCAACACAGTCCGCGTCGGCTTCGAGGGTGGGCAGATGCCTCTGCACATGCGCACCCCGAAGCTCCGCGGCTTCAAGAACCCGTTCCGCGTCGAGTACCAGGTCGTGAACCTGGAGAAGCTCGCGGAGCTGTACCCGAAGGGCGGCGACGTCACCGTCACCGACCTGGTCGCCAAGGGTGCCGTTCGCAAGAACGAGAAGGTCAAGGTTCTCGGAAACGGCGACATCGCCGTGAAGCTCACCGTTGCGGTCGACAAGGTCTCGGGTTCTGCCGAGCAGAAGATCGTGGCGGCCGGCGGATCCGTCAAGTAACCACTTCATGAGAGGGGTCGGAGATTCTCCGGCCCCTCTTATGGGTTAGCCTGTTCTTTCAGCCGTCCCTCAGGATCGGCAACCTTTTCAGGAGGCACGTCCTTGTTTAGCGCCATCGCGCGGATCTTCCGCACGCCAGACCTGCGTCGAAAGATCGGTTTCACCCTCGCCATCGTCGCGATCTACCGACTCGGCTCCAACGTCCCCGCTCCGTTCGTGAACTTCCCGAACGTCGAGGAGTGCCTCGCTCTCAACTCAGGCACCGAGGGGCTTCTCGGACTCGTCAACCTCTTCTCGGGTGGCGCTCTCCTGCAGCTCTCGATCTTCGCCCTCGGCGTCATGCCCTACATCACGGCGACGATCATCACCCAGCTCCTCCGCGTGGTCATCCCGCACTTCGAGGCGCTGCACAAAGAGGGTCAGGCCGGCCAGGCCAAGCTGACCCAGTACACGCGTTACCTCACCATCGCCCTCGCGCTGCTGCAGTCGACCACCCTCGTGACGGTGGCGCGCAGCGGTCAGCTGTTCGGCACCACCGAGATCGCCGCGTGCCAGAACCTCCTCACCAACGACGTGTGGTGGGCGCAGCTGCTCATCATCATGGCGATGACCGCAGGCACCGGCCTCATCATGTGGTTCGCCGAGCTCGTCACCGAGCGCGGCATCGGCAACGGCATGTCGCTGCTGATCTTCACGTCGATCGCCGCCACCTTCCCCGGAGCCATGTGGCTCATCTGGGAGAGCCGTGGTTTCGAGGTCTTCCTCATGGTGCTCGCTGTGGGAATCGTCGTGATGGGTCTCGTCGTCTTCGTCGAGCAGTCGCAGCGACGCATCCCCGTGCAGTACGCCAAGCGCATGGTGGGCCGTCGCACGTACGGCGGCACCAACACCTACATCCCGATCAAGGTGAACATGGCGGGTGTGATCCCCGTGATCTTCGCCTCGTCGCTGCTGTACATCCCGGCTCTGATCGCGCAGTTCAACACTCCGCAGGACGGCTCCGAGCCGGCCGCGTGGGTGACCTGGATCTCGACGTACTTCACGACCGGCGACCAGCCGATCTACATGATCGCGTACTTCCTGCTGATCATCGGCTTCACGTACTTCTACGTCGCGATCACGTTCAACCCCGTCGAGGTCGCCGACAACATGAAGAAGTACGGCGGGTTCATCCCCGGCATCCGTGCCGGTCGTCCGACCGCCGAGTACCTCGACTACGTGCTCACGCGCATCACGCTGCCCGGCTCGATCTACCTGGGTCTGATCGCGCTCATCCCGCTGATCGCACTCGCCACCGTCGGCGCCAACCAGAACTTCCCGTTCGGTGGCGCATCGATCCTCATCATCGTGGGTGTCGGTCTCGAGACGGTCAAGCAGATCGATGCACAGCTGCAGCAGCGTCACTACGAAGGGCTCCTCCGATGACCGCATCCGCTCGTCTTCTGATCGTCGGCCCGCAGGGGTCCGGCAAGGGAACGCAGGGCGTTCGCATCGCTGAGTCGTACGGCATCCCGGTCGTGTCGACGGGAGACATCTTCCGCGCGAACATCAAGGAGGGCACGCCCCTCGGCCAGCAGGTCACGGCGATCCTCGACAAGGGCGACCTCGTTCCCGACGAGCTCACGAGCGAGATCGTGCGCGATCGCCTCGCCCAGGACGACGCCGCGAACGGATTCCTCCTCGACGGCTACCCGCGCAACACGGCGCAGGTCGCGCACCTCGAGGAATTCCTCGCCGGCCGAGGTGAGTCGCTGGATGCCGTCATCCTGCTCGACGTCCCCCGCGAGGAGAGCATCGAGCGCCTGAAGCTGCGTGCGGCCGAGCAGGGTCGTTCCGACGACACCGACGAGGGCATCGCGCATCGCCTGGACATCTACGAGAAGGAGACCGCTCCGATCCTCGAGGTCTACGGTGCCCGCGGCATCGTCGACCGCATCGACGGAGTCGGCTCTCTCGACGAGATCACGGAGCGCGTGTTCGCGGCGCTCACTGCGCGCGGCCTGCGCCTCGCCGCCTGATCAGTCCGATGTTCCGCAAGTCGATCTACAAGTCGCCGGCTCAGCTGCGAGCCATGGTCGAGCCCGGTCTCATCACCGCGGCGGCACTGGATGCCGTGCGTCCGCTGATCCGTCCGGGAGTCACCACCCTCGAGCTCGACGCCGAGGCGAACCGGGTCATCCTGGCTCGCGGGGCCGAGTCGAACTTCCAGCTCGTGCGCGGGTACCGGCACACGACCTGCATCTCGGTGAACGAAGAGGTCGTGCACGGCATCCCCGGTGAGCGCGTGCTGCAGGCCGGCGACATCGTGTCGATAGACTGCGGCGCCCAGTACCAGGGGTGGAACGGCGACAGCGCCATCACGGTCGTCGTCCCGGATGACAGCCGCCCCGAGCTGGTCGCACAGCGACTCGAGCTCTCGCGCGTGACCGAGGGCTCGATGTGGGCCGGCATCGCCGCGATGGCGACCGCCTCGCACCTCGGCGACCTCGGGGCAGCGATCCAGGGGTACATCGAGGCGCAGGGCCCGTCGGCGGTCTCGGGGCAGCCGTACGGCATCCTGCGCGAATACGTCGGCCACGGCATCGGCCGCAAGATGCACGAAGCGCCGAGCGTCTTCAACTACCGCACGCCCGACCCCGGAGCCGAGGTCAAGCCCGGACTCGTGCTCGCGATCGAGCCCATGGTCACCGCGGGAAGCGACGAGACGTTCGTCGAGGACGATGACTGGACCGTCTCGACGGTCGACGGCACCGACGGCTCGCACTGGGAGCACAGCGTCGCCCTGCACGACGGCGGCATCTGGGTGCTCACGGCGCCTGACGGGGGAGCAGCGGGCCTCGCGCCCTTCGGCGTGGTCCCCACGCCCATCGCCTGACCCGACGCCTCTGAGCCGCGCGGGGGTGCTCTGCGTGAGCGCAGCCGTGCTGTGCGCGGTGCGCAGACGATAGTCACAACGCGCACATAGGAATCTCCGGGCACAATGGGTGTATGGGTGCGCATGCACCCGCAGACTTCACGCCGGGTCCGCCGTCTCGCGGGCCCCGACAGAAACGGAAACCCATGGCAGCCGCGAAGAGCAACACCAACTGGTTCGTGATCGGAGTGTCCGCGGCGGTCGTGGTCGTGCTGGCCGTGCTCGCCACCGTCGTGGTGCTCTTGAACAACCAGGCGAACGACCCGGGCACCGCCCCGACGAGCGACATCGTCAACCAGGAGACCGGGGCGATCACGTTCGGCTCCGGTGAGGACGAGATCGACACCTTCGTCGACTTCATGTGCCCGATCTGCGGTCAGTTCGAGGATGCCTACGGCGAGCAGCTGCAGACCGCGGCGGCGAACGACGAGATCACGCTGAACATCCACCCGATCTCCATCCTCAACCGCTACTCGACGACCGGCGAGTACTCGTCGCTGTCGGCCGGCTCGATGTACTGCGTGGCCGAAGAGGCCCCGGATGCCGCGCTCGACTACTTCAACCTGCTCTTCGAGAACCAGCCGGCCGAGAACACCGCCGGTCTCAGTGCGGACGAGCTCAGCGCCCTCGCCGAGCAGGCCGGCGCCGGCGCGGCCGCGGACTGCATCGCCGACGGCACGTACATGAAGTACACGGAGTCGCAGGCGAAGAAGCACGAGATCAGCGGCACCCCGACCGTCGAGGTCAACGGCACCCGCATCGAGAACGCGCAGATCGCCGCCGAGTTCGCCAAGATCCTCGGCTGATCCAGCCACTGCGACGGGAGTTCCGGCATCCTGCTCAGGTTGCCGGAACTCCTTTCGTCGTCTAACATAGATCTTTGGTGCCTTGTGCCCTGATTCGGCGTGTCTGAATCGGCGTGGCACCGCAATCCCAATCACCCACCGCAGATCGACCGGTCTGCAGAAGCGTCAGCGAGGCTATGGCTAAGAAAGACGGTGTCATCGAGATCGAAGGAGTGATCTCCGAGGCTCTGCCCAACGCGATGTTCCGTGTTGAGCTCTCCAACGGACACAAGGTCCTTGCAACGATCTCCGGAAAGATGCGACAGAACTACATCCGCATCATCCCCGAGGACCGCGTGGTCGTGGAGCTCAGCCCCTACGACCTCACCCGCGGCCGCATCGTCTACCGCTACCGCTGATCGGTCGAGAAGTAACGGCCTGCCCCAGCTCGGGGCGGTACGAAGACAGCGAACAGGAATCATCATGAAGGTCAACCCCAGCGTCAAGCCCATCTGCGATCACTGCAAGGTGATCCGCCGTCACGGCCGCGTCATGGTGATCTGCAAGAGCAACCCGCGCCACAAGCAGCGCCAGGGCTGAACCCCTGTCGGCTCGCCGACAGGACTCTTCGGATCTGACACACAACTCAACACACACAACGGCAGGATCAGATCCCACGCGAGTGGGGGACACCTCGGGGCGGAGGCCCGAGCACCGATCCTGCTCCACACCTCCACAACACTCAGGAGAACCGCATGGCACGTCTTGCCGGCGTTGACATCCCGCGCGACAAGCGCGTGGTGATCGCCCTTACCTACATCTACGGCGTCGGCCGTACCCGCTCGGTCGAGATCCTCAAGGCGACCGAGATCGACGAGAGCATCCGCGTGAAGGACCTCAGCGACGACCAGCTGATCGCCCTCCGCGACCACATCGAAGGCAACTACAAGGTGGAGGGTGACCTGCGCCGCGAGGTCGCCGCAGACATCCGCCGCAAGGTCGAGATCGGCTCCTACGAGGGCATCCGCCACCGTCGTGGTCTCCCGGTCCGTGGCCAGCGCACCAAGACCAACGCCCGTACCCGCAAGGGCCCGAAGCGCACCGTCGCCGGCAAGAAGAAGGCCCGCTAAGCAGCGGCCCCAGGGACTAGGAGAACATTTTCATGGCTGCACCCAAGGCCGCCGCGCGCAAGCCGCGCCGCAAGGAAAAGAAGAACATCGCGCTGGGCCAGGCCCACATCAAGTCGACGTTCAACAACACGATCGTCTCGATCACCGACCCGTCCGGCGCGGTCATCGCCTGGGCATCGTCGGGTGGCGTGGGCTTCAAGGGCTCGCGCAAGTCGACCCCGTACGCCGCCGGTATGGCTGCCGAGTCTGCTGCCCGCCAGGCAGCGGAGCACGGCGTCAAGAAGGTCGACGTCCTCGTGAAGGGTCCGGGCTCCGGCCGCGAGACCGCGATCCGCTCGCTCCAGGCCGCAGGCCTCGAGGTCGGCTCGATCCAGGACGTCACCCCGCAGGCGCACAACGGCTGCCGCCCGCCGAAGCGTCGCCGCGTCTGACACGGCTTGTT
>NZ_DALZXX010000006.1:0-7561 GCF_031988965.1 Microbacterium sp. | reverse complement strand
CCTCGCCAACAACTACGGCCCGCCCTACGGCTCGGCCGAGGCGACCTTCCACAACTCAAGACCTCACCCCACCACATGTCATATAGCGGGCATGTGATCGAAAGGAACACAGAGTGCTCATTGCACAGCGTCCCACACTGACCGAGGAAAAGATCGTCGAGAACCGGAGCCGGTTCATCATCGAGCCTCTGGAGCCCGGCTTCGGATACACGATCGGCAACGCGCTTCGTCGCAGCCTGCTGTCGTCGATCCCCGGCGCCGCGGTCACCAGCGTTCGCATCGACGGCGTGCTGCACGAGTTCAGCACCATCCCCGGCGTGAAGGAGGATGTCACCGAGATCATCCTCAACATCAAGCAGCTCGTGGTCTCGTCGGAGCGCGACGAGCCCATCACGGCGTACCTGCGCAAGACCGGTTCGGGCGAAGTGACCGCCGCTGACATCTCGGCTCCGGCCGGTGTCGAGGTCCAGAACCCCGAGCTCGTCATCGCGACTCTCAACGAGACCGCGAAGTTCGAGCTCGAGCTCACCATCGAGCGTGGCCGTGGCTACGTCTCGGCGACGCAGAACCGCAACGAGTACGCCGAGGCCGGTCAGATCCCGATCGACTCGATCTACTCGCCGGTGCTCAAGGTCAGCTACCGCGTCGACGCCACCCGTGCGGGTGAGCGCACCGACTTCGACAAGCTCGTCCTCGACGTCGAGACCAAGTCCGCCATCAGCCCCCGCGACGCCGTCGCGTCGGCTGCCAAGACGCTCACCGAGCTGTTCGGTCTCGCTCGCGAGCTGAACGTCGAGGCTGAGGGCATCGAGATCGGCCCCGCACCGGTGGAGGCAGTGAACTCCAGCGAGCTGTCGATGCCGATCGAGGACCTCGACCTCTCGGTCCGCTCTTACAACTGCCTGAAGCGTGAGGGCATCAACACCGTTTCTGAGCTCGTCGCCCTGTCGGAGACGCAGCTCATGAACATCCGCAATTTCGGCCAGAAGTCGGTCGACGAGGTGCGCGACAAGCTCATCTCGCTCGGTCTGTCGCTCAAGGATTCGGTGCCCGGTTTCGACGGCGCCCACTTCTACGGCGGCAGCGAAGACGAGTCCTTCTGACCCACCCGGATTGTCATCTGGCAGTGGCCAGCTGACCCGACCTTTTCTGACCAGGAGTTAGACGATTATGCCCAAGCCCACGAAGGGTCCCCGCCTCGGAGGCGGCCCCGCACACGAGCGCCTGCTGCTTGCCAACCTCGCGGCGGCTCTGTACACCCACAAGTCGATCAAGACGACCGAGACCAAGGCCAAGCGCCTGCGTCCGCTCGCCGAGCGCCTGATCACCTTCGCCAAGCGCGGAGACCTGCACGCTCGTCGTCGCGTTCTCTCGGTCATCGGTGACAAGGATGTCGTGCACACCCTGTTCGCCGAGATCGCACCGCTGGTCGCTGACCGCGAGGGTGGCTACACCCGTATCACCAAGGTCGGCAACCGCAAGGGCGACAACGCTCCCATGGCCGTGATCGAGCTCGTCCTCGAGCCCGTCACCCCCAAGGCGAAGTCGACCAAGAAGGCCGCCAAGGCTGAGAAGCCCGCCGAGGTCGTCGAGGAGGCTCCCGCCGAGGAGGCTCCCGCGGCTGACGCCGAGGCCGGCGCAGAGTCGCAGGCCGAGGGCGAGGCCGCTGAGGCCGCCGCCGAGGACGCTGTCGAGAAGAAGTCCGAGTAAGGACCTCACTCACGACGAAGCCCGCCGCCCCTTCCGGGGTGGCGGGCTTCGTCGTCTCCGGCGGGGAGGAGAACGGGATCAGACCCGTGCGCGCAGGTCCTTGCGCAGGATCTTCCCCGATGCCGACTTCGGGATCGCATCGATGAACTCCACCTGGCGCACCTTCTCGTGCGGGGCGACATGGGCCGCGACGTGGGCGATCACCGCATCCGCATCGAGATCGGCACCCTGCTGTCGCACGACGAACGCCTTGGGAACCTCTTGGCCGTCGTCGTCGAGGGCGCCGATGACCGCGGCGTCCGCGATCGCGGGATGCTCGAGCAGCACCGCCTCGAGCACGGCGGGTGCGACCTGGTAGCCCTTGTACTTGATGAGCTCCTTGAGCCGATCGACGATGCGGAAGACCCCGTCGTGCGTGACCGTCGCCACGTCGCCGGTGTGCAGCCA
This sequence comes from Microbacterium sp., assembly GCF_031988965.1. GTDB lineage: Bacteria > Actinomycetota > Actinomycetes > Actinomycetales > Microbacteriaceae > Microbacterium. The sequence goes on along the minus strand of NZ_DALZXX010000006.1, from coordinate 5,404 downwards.
GCCGTCGGCGTCGAGCATCTCGGCCGTGGCATCCGGACGGTTGAGATAGCCCTTCATGACCTGCGGTCCGCGGATCAGCAGTTCGCCGGGTGCGCTCGCGCCCTCCGCGGGCGCCTCGACGTCGGTTCCGTCCTCCGCGACGAGTCGAGCCTCGGTGTTCGCGAGCAGCATCCCGACCGTCGATCGGTCGATGTCGCCCCGGTCGTAGGGGATGGCATGGGTCACAGGACTCGTCTCGGTCATGCCGTACCCCTGGCACACGATGCAGTCGAGTCGCTTCTCGACGGCGGACGCGAGAGACCCGTCGAGCGGGGCGGCACCCGAGAAGATCACCTTGACGGCCGACAGGTCGTACTGATCGACGAGCGGATGCTTCGCCAGGGCGACGGCGATGGGTGGCGCGATGAACACCCAGGTGGTGCGGTGCTCCTGCACGACGCGGAGGAACTCCGTGAGGTCGAACTTGGGCATCGTCACGAGCGCGGCCCGCTGGCGCAGGGCGAAGTTCAGGAGCACGGTCATGCCGTAGATGTGGAAGAACGGCAGCACGGCGAGCACGCGATCGTCGTCGCCGAGCGAGATGGTCGAGCGGCACTGGCTCACGTTCGCGATGAGGTTGCGGTGGGTCAGCATCACCCCCTTGGGTCGGCCCGTCGTGCCGGACGAATACGGCAGCACGGCGAGGTGCGTCGCCGGGTCGAATGACACCTCGGGGGCCGGATGTCCCTCGCCGAGCAGCGCGGGAAGCGACGGATGCCCCTCGGCACCGTCGAGGACGATGATGTGATCCGCATCGATGCCGAGCGACTCCGCGGCCGCCTTCGCGCCGGGGAGCAGAGGGGAGACGGTCACGAGCCAGGTCGCCCCGGCGTCCGTCAGCTGGTTCGCGATCTCTTCGGGGGTGTAGAGGGAGTTGATGGTCGTCGCGGTGGCTCCCGCGCGGAGGATGCCGTGGAACACCGTCGCGAACGCGGGGACGTTCGGGCACAGCACGCCGACCGTGGTGCCGACGCCCACACCGCGAGCGGACAGGGCGCCGGCGAACAGATCGATCTGACCGATCAGCTGCCGGTAGGTGGTCGTGGCGCCGCTGACGCCGTCGATGAGCGCGACCGCGTCGAGGCGATCCTCATCGACGTCGCCGAACAGGAACTCGTGGATGGAGACCGCGGGGATCTCGACATCGGGATAGGAACTGCGCACCATGGAGATCTCCTTCGATCCGGTCGACCTCGTCGTCGTCGGTGCGATCCAGTGTCGCACACTCCGAGACCGCGTCCCAGAGGCGATTCCCCTGCGAGGAGTAGGGTGGACGGGTGACTGATGCAGAGACCCTGAGCAGAGGGCCTCGCGCCTACACCGCCTTCATCGGGATCGGCCTGCTCGCGGGGCTGCTCTCGGGACTCTTCGGGGTCGGCGGCGGCACGGTCATCGTCCCGCTGCTCGTGCTCTTCCTGCACTTCAATCAGCGCCTCGGCGCCGGCACCTCGTTGGCGGCCATCGTGCCGACGGCGACCGTCGGCGTGGTGTCGTACGCGATCAACGGAGCAGTCGCGTGGATTCCCGCGCTGATCCTCGCGGCCGGAGCCGTGGTGGGAGCGCAGATCGGCACCCGTCTGCTGCCCAGGATCTCGCAGACCGTGCTGCGCTGGTTCTTCGTCGGCTTCCTCGCCGTCGTGATCGTCAGCCTGTTCCTCGTGATCCCCTCGCGCGATGCGGAGTTCGAGCTGGGGCTGATCAACGGCCTCGCGCTGCTCGTGGTGGGCGTCGCCACCGGAGTCCTGGCGGGTCTGATCGGCGTCGGCGGCGGCGTGATCATCGTGCCCGTGCTGATGCTGGCGTTCGGCACGAGCGACCTCGTCGCCAAGGGAACCTCGCTGCTCATGATGATCCCCACCGCGATCTCGGGCACCATCGGCAACCTGCGCAACCGCAACGTCGACCTCGTCGCCGCCGCGTTCGTCGGCATCTCGGCGTGCACGACCACGGCTCTCGGCGCGTGGCTCGCGACTCTCATCGATCCGCTCCTCGGCAACATGCTCTTCGCGGCATATCTCGTGGTGATCGCCGTGCAGATGGCGATCAAGGCTGTGAAGGGCCGCAAGAAGGACTGACCGGATCGGACGGGAGGCGCGTCTGCCTTACATCCGGCCCCTCGGCCCCGCGCCCATCGACCGAGAACGTAGGATCGAGGGGTGGCAGTGAACCAAGATCTGGTCGGCCGGGAGTTCCCGCCGACGACCCCCTACCTCGTCGGCCGCGAGAAGGTGCGCGAGTTCGCGCGTGCCGTCTTCGCCGACGCTCCGCAGCACACCGATGTCGAGGCCGCTCGTGCGGCGGGTTTCGTCGACGTCGTGGCGCCGCCGACCTTCGCGATGGTCATCCAGGACCACACGCTCCAGCAGCTGCTCGCCGAGCCCGACTCGGGCATCGTGCTCGCACGCACGATCCACGCCGAGCAGAAGTTCTCGTACACCCGGCCGATCGTCGCGGGCGACGAGCTCACGGGTCAGCTGCGCGTCACCGGCATCCGCATGATGGGCGGCAACGCCATGATCACGAGCGAGGCTCAGATCACGGATGCCGAGGGCGAGCACGTCGTGACCGCCACCAGCGTCCTGCTGGTCGGCGCAGAAGAGGGAGCCGCGTGATGCCGTACGCCGTCGGAGACGTGATCGCCGAGCGCACCGTCCACCTCACCCGCGAGTCGCTGGTGCGCTACGCCGGCGCCTCGGGCGACTTCAACCCGATCCACTACCGTGACGACGTCGCCGCCGCCGTCGGTCTTCCCGGCGTGCTCGCGCACGGCATGCTCACGATGGGCATCGCCTCGTCGGTGGTCGTCGCGGCCCTCGAGCCCGGCACGCGCATCCTCGACTACGGGGTCCGCTTCACGAAGCCGGTCGTCGTCGACCCCGAGAACGGTGCCGACCTGCATGTGGTCGCGACCGTGGGTGCCGTCGACGAGACGGCCACGCGCGTCGACCTCAAGGTCACGTTCGGCGAGACCACCGTGCTCGTCAAAGCGCAGCTGCGCATCGCCGCCTGATGAGCGACGCCCTGCTGCACGAGATCGAGCCGCTGCGGCTCTCGACGCTGACGACCCTGCGCACCGGCGGTGCACCGGAGCGGATGCTGGATGCCACGACGACCGACGAGCTCATCTCCGCACTGCGCGACGTCTGGGCGCGCGGAGACGAGTGGTTCGTCCTCGGCGGCGGCTCGAACCTGTTCATCGGCGACGAGACGTTCGAAGGCACCGTGATCCGCGTGCTCACCCGGGGGATCGAGGAGCTGCCCTCGCCGCATGACGGCCGCATCCGCCTGCGCGTGCAGGCCGGGCACGGCTGGGACGACCTGGTCGCCTATGCGGTCGAGCACGGCTACGCGGGGCTCGAGGCCATGAGCGGCATCCCCGGCACGGTCGGCGCATCGCCCGTGCAGAACATCGGTGCGTACGGGCAGGAGATCCAGGAGACCCTGGTCGAGGTCGAGCTCATCGACGAGGCGACGGGCGAGGTGTCGGTCGTCCCGGCATCCGATCTGGGACTCGGCTTCCGCACCTCGGTGCTGAAGCACCACTACGGCAGCGTGCCCGAGCGCCGCGCGGTGATCCTCTCGGTCACGGTCGATCTGCTCGTCGCCGGTGAGCGCATCGTGCGCGGCGAGCAGCTGCGGCGCGCCCTGGGGCTCGACTCCGACGCGCCCGTGCCGCTGACCTGGGTGCGCGAGCGCATCCTCGCCACGCGCGCATCCAAGGGGATGCTGCTCGATGACGACGATCCCGACACGCACAGCGTCGGCTCGTTCTTCCAGAACGCGATCGTGCCCGAGGTCGTCGCTCGTGCGCTGCCGCCCGAGTGCCCGCGCTGGCCCGTGGCTCCCGACCTCGACGCTGTCACGGTTATCCCGCTCGCGTCATACGACGGACTCGTGCCGACCTCGAAGACCGAGGCGCCCGACGTCAAGGTGAGCGCCGCCTGGCTCATCGAGCACGCCGGCATCCGCAAGGGTTTCAGACTGCCCCGCTCGCGCGCGTCGGTGTCGACCAAGCACGCTCTGTCGTTGACCAACCGGGGCGGGGCCACTGCCGCGGAGGTCTCGGAGCTCGCACGCTTCATCCAGAGCCGCGTCCACTCCGAGTTCGGTCTGGTGCTGCAGCCCGAACCCGTGCTGCTCGGCGTCGAACTGTAGGGCCCGCTCGTGCTCGAGTGGCTCCAGACCGAGTGGCCCCAGGTGCTCGGCTTCGTGACGGGCGCCGTGTGCGTCTGGCTGGCGGGTCGTCGCAACGTGTGGAACTATCCGATCGGCATCGCGAACAACGTCGTGCTGTTCATCGTGTTCATCGGCGCGGGGCTCTACGCCTCGTCGGCGCTGCAGGTGGTGTACCTGCTCATGGGCGTGCACGGCTGGTGGCGCTGGACCCGCGGCGCCGAGCAGAGCCGCACGTACGTCGCGCGCACTCCGAGTCGAGCCTGGCCGTGGCTCGCGCTCGCCGCGGTCGTGGGCACCGTCGTGCTGGTCTGGGTGCTCACGACGTTCACCGACTCGCAGGTCGCGATCGCCGATGCGGCGACGACCGCCGCGAGCCTCGTGGCGCAGTACATGCTGAACCGCAAGTGGATCGAGAACTGGTTCGTCTGGATCTGCGTCGACATCGCGTTCGTCGGCCTCTCGATCGCCGCGGGCCTGTGGGTCATCGCGGCGCTGTATCTGCTCTTCATCGGCCTGTGCGTGATCGGCTACCGATCCTGGCGGCGGGCCGCGAGCGACGAGCGCGCCGAAGCGCCGGATGCGGCGACCGCTCGCGCATGAGCGGCCACGGACTCGTCCTCGGGAAGTTCTATCCCTTCCACAGCGGGCATTCTCATCTGATCCGCCAGGCCCAGCGGCTGAGCGACCGCGTCACGGTGCAGGTGCTTGGCGCGTCGGTCGAATCCATCCCGCTCGACGTGCGGGCCGACTGGATCCGCGAGTCGCACCCCGGAGTGCGCGTCGCCGCCGCGATGGACGACGCCCCGGTCGACTTCGACTCGGAGTCGGCGTGGGATGAGCACATGGCCGTGATCGAGGCGCTGCTCGACGGACCCGTCGACACCGTCTTCTCGTGCGATGCATACGGCGGCGAGCTCGCCCGACGGCTCGACGCGCGCTGGGTGCAGGTCGACGAGGGGCGTCGGATCAACCCGATCTCCGGCACGGCCATCCGCGCCGATGTCGCCGGGAACTGGCACGAACTCGCGCCCGCGGTGCGCGCCTGGCTCACGGCGCGCGTCGTGGTGCTGGGCGCCGAGTCGACGGGCTCGACCACGCTCGCTGAGGCTCTCGCCGACAGGCTCGGAACGCTGTGGGTGCCGGAGTACGGGCGCGAGCACTCGGTCACGCGCGAGGGCGGGCTCGTCGC
>NZ_DALZXX010000005.1:30348-70029 GCF_031988965.1 Microbacterium sp. | reverse complement strand
CCTCGGTGGTCGCCGTCGATGACGATGTGCCGGCCGAGGTGGCTGCGCTGCTCGGGTGCGCCGTGCTCACGGGTCGTGGTGCTGTGCTGAACGCCGGACGGCCGGCTCCGGGGGAGAGGGTCATCGTCGTCGGCCTCGGCGGCGTCGGAATGGCCGCCCTGCTCGTGGCCAAGGCCCTCGGCCACGAGGTGATCGGCGTCGATGCGGTGCCGGCCAAGCTCGACACCGCGCGGGACCTCGGTGCGACCGCAGCCCTGTCACCCGTGGATGCCGTCGCCGAAGGCGTCGCGGCGCCGGTCGTGATCGAAGCGGCGGGAGCGGCACGCGCGTTCGAGACCGCACTCGCGCTGACATCGGCCGGCGGCACGACCGTCACCGTCGGACTCCCCGCACCCGATGCCCGCGCGAGCATCTCGCCACTTCTGCTGACGGCCGAAGCGCGCACGATCATCGGGAGCTACCTGGGGTCGGCGGTGCCGGAGCGGGACATCCCCCGGTACGTCGAGCTCTGGCGCGCAGGACGACTGCCGCTCGAGAGGCTCGTCTCGTCGCGCATCGCCCTCGAGGAGCTGCCGAAGGCGATGGATCGCCTCGCCGCCGGTGCCGAGCTCCGACAGCTCATCGTCTTCTGATCCACACCGTGCATCACCCCAGCCATCCCCGGAAGGACACCCCATGACACGAACCGCCATCGTCACCGGCGCCGCCCGCGGCATCGGAGCCGCGACCGCCATCCGCCTCGCCGCAGACGGGCACGCCGTCGCCGTGCTCGACCTCGACGCCTCGTCGTGCGCCGACACCGTCGCAACGATCGAAGGCGCCGGTGGACGCGCCTTCGCCGTGGGGGCGGATGTCGCCGACGCCGAGGGAGTGCAGGCTGCTGTCGATCTGGTGACCGCGCGGCTTGGTGCACCGACCATCCTCGTGAACAACGCCGGGATCATCCGCGACAATCTCCTGTTCAAGATGACCGAGGACGACTGGGACTCGGTGCTCTCGGTGCATCTGCGCGGTGCCTTCCTGATGAGCAGGGCGGTGCAGAAGCACCAGGTCGAGGCCGGGTGGGGGCGTATCGTGAACCTCTCGAGCACCTCGGCGCTCGGCAACCGCGGCCAGGCGAACTACTCCGCCGCCAAGGCCGGGATGCAGGGGCTCACCAAGACCCTGGCGTTCGAGCTGGGGAGATACGGCGTGACCGCCAACGCGATCGCCCCCGGCTTCATCGTCACCGACATGACCAGGGCGACGGCCGAGCGCATCGGAGTCGGGTTCGACGACTTCGTCGCGCACGCGGCGAAGGAGATCCCTGTGGGGCGCGCGGGGGAGCCGACCGACATCGCGGCCGCCGCCTCGTTCTTCGTCTCGGAGGAGGCGGGCTTCGTCTCGGGCCAGGTGCTGTACGTGGCCGGTGGTCCGACCTCATGAGCATCGTCGCCGCGCATCCGTCCGCACTTCCCGAGACCGTCGGCCGACAGGCCACCGGAGAGTGGTTCGGCATCGACCAGGAGCGCATCCAGGCGTTCGCCGACGCCACCGAGGACTGGCAGTGGATCCATCTCGATGCCGAGCGCGCCGCATCCGGCCCTTTCGGTGCCACGATCGCTCACGGGTACTTCACTCTCTCGCTGCTGCCGCGCCTCACCGCAGGACTGCTCGAGGTCGACGGGGCCGCCATGGTCGTGAACTACGGCCTCGACCGGGTGCGGTTCCTGCAGCCGGTGACCGTCGGTTCGCGCATCCGCGGTGTCACCGAGATCACCTCAGCCGAGGGAAGCGCCCAGGGGTGGCGCGTGGGCATGACCACGACCGTCGAGATCGAGGGCTCGGAGCGCCCGGCGCTCGTCGCCGCGACCGTCGCACTCTTCATACCGGCGTGACCCGGCAACGATGTGAGGCGCGACCCGCTCGGGTCGCGCCTCACATCGTCGTCGGATGCCGTCAGACGCGTTCGAGCACCATCGCCATTCCCTGCCCACCGCCCACGCACATCGTCTCGAGGCCGTAGCGACCACCGGTCTCGGCGAGGCCGTTGATCAGCGTCGACGTGATGCGAGCGCCCGTCATGCCGAACGGGTGGCCGACGGCGATCGCCCCGCCGTGCACGTTGAGCCTCTCCTCGTCGATGCCGAGTTCGCGTGCCGATGGGATCACCTGCGCGGCGAAGGCCTCATTGATCTCGACCAGGTCGATGTCGTCGATGCCGAGCCCTGCCAGCGCGAGCGCGCGTCGCGACGACTCGACGGGTCCGAGCCCCATGATCTCGGGCGACAACCCGCTCACGCCGGTCGAGACGATGCGTGCCAGCGGTTCGAGGCCCAGTTCGTCGACGATCCGATCCGACACGATCACGACTGCCGCCGCGCCGTCGTTCAGGGGGCAGCAGTTGCCTGCCGTGACCGTGCCGTCCGGACGGAAGACCGGTTGCAGGCCGCTCAGCGACTCGATCGTGACACCGGGGCGGGGTCCGTCGTCCGCCGCGACGACCGTGCCGTCGGCGAGGGTCACCGGGGTGATGTCGCGCGACCAGAATCCCGAGGCGATCGCCGCCTCAGCACGCTGCTGCGAACGGGCGGCGAAGGCATCCTGCTCGTCGCGGGTGATGCCGCGCAGCTGTGCCACGTTCTCGGCCGTCTGCCCCATAGCGATATAGGGGTCGGGAAGAGTGCCCGACCCGCGCGGGTCTCCCCAATCCGCGGCACCGCCCTCGGCGCGCGACGCAGTGACGACGCCGGCATCCGCGAACGCCGGGTTCTCTGTCGTAGTGCCCGGCGAGAAGTCCGCGGCGCCGAACGGGTACCTGCTCACCATCTCCACTCCGGCCGAGACGAACACATCGCCCTCACCCGCCTTGATGGCGTGAAAGGCCATACGCGTCGTCTGCAGCGACGAGGAGCAGTAGCGGTTCACCGTCGTGCCCGGCACACCATCGAGCCCCAGGAGCACCGAGACGATCCTGGCGATGTTGAATCCCTGCTCACCCGCCGGCTGCCCTGTGCCGAGCAGCAGATCATCTATGCGCGCGGGGTCCAGACCCGGCACTCTGTCGAGTGCGGCCTGCACCATGCGGGCAGCGAGGTCGTCGCCCCGCAGTGAGACGAGCGAGCCCTTCCCGGCGCGTCCGATCGGCGAGCGGGCGGTGGCGACGATGTATGCCTCGGCGGGCATGATTCCTCCTGGAGTGAGAACGGCAGATGGGATGAGTGGGGGGAGCCGCCGGTCAGACGAACGCGGCGATGCCGGTGATGGCACGACCCACGATGAGGGAGTTCATGTCGTACGTGCCCTCGAACGTGTAGACCGCCTCGGCATCCGCGAAGTACCGCGCCACGCCGTGGTCGAGCTGGATCCCGTTGCCTCCGCAGATCTCGCGACTGCGCGCCACGACCTCGCGCATCCGCTTGGTGACGAAGGCCTTCGCCATCGCGGAATGGTGGTCGCGCTGCTCGCCCTCGTCCTGCAGTTGCGAGACGCGCATGCACATCGCGAGGGATGCGGTGATGTCGGCCAGCGAGTCGGCGAGCTTCTGCTGCACGAGCTGGAACGAGGCGATCGGTCGACCGAACTGTATGCGACTCTTGGCATATTCGACAGCAGCCTCGTAGGCGCCGACGGCGACCCCGAGCGCCTGCCACGCGACATCCGCCCTGGTCAGCCGCAGCACGACCGAGAGGTCGCGGAATCCGTCGATGCGCTGCAGTCTGTCGCTCTCGGGCACGACCACGTTCTCGAGAACGATGTCGGCGTTCTCGACGCCTCGGAGCGACTGCTTGCGCTCGATCTTCGTGCCGGTGAATCCGATGGCCGGGGTGCGCACCAGGAAGCCCTTGACCTGGTCATCCGCGACGTCGCGCGCCCAGATCACCACGAGGTCGGCGAAGGCGCCGTTCCCGATCCAGCGCTTCGCCCCGTTCAGCACCCACTCGTCGCCTCGACGCTCGGCCGTGGTCTCGAGACCCTTGGCTGTGTCCGAGCCGTGCCCCGGCTCGGTGAGGCCGAAAGCGGCGACGAGGTCGCCGGCCGCGAGAGTCGGCAGCCACTCGGCCTTCTGCTCGTCTGAGCCGCCGACCCAGATCGCGCTCATGGCCAGGCCGCTGTGCACGCCGATGAAGGTGGCGGTCGACGGGTCGGCGCGGGAGATCTCCATCGCCACCCAACCGCGGAACACCGCGCTGTTCTCGAACTGCCATGTCTCGGGGAAGGCATTGCCGTAGAGACCGAGTTCGGCGATGCGCGGAACCAGATGACGCGGGCTCTCGGCCCGTTCCCAGAGCTCGTCGGCGTAGGGACGCACCTCGGTGTCGAGGAACGCACGGATTCCGGCGAGCGCACGCTGCTCGGTATCGGTGAGCCGGCTCTGGAACTCGTAGAAATCAGCGGCCAGCAGGGGAGCGGGCGCTCCCTCGGTCAGGGTGCCGGTGGGGAGGATGGTGGTCATCAGGGCTCCGATCGTCGGTGATCAGGAACGAGTATGCATCATTATCAGGAATGTTGCACAACATAATCGAAAACGTTGCGTCTGGGCACGGTCGGCCGAGTAGAGTTCTGGCATGACCAGCACCGCCACCGCTCCCGTGACGATCGCCGACACCGGCCTCAGCGCGGCGCCGTCGTGGCTCTCCGAGAGACTGGCGACTCACGCCGACGCACTCCGGGCGTTCGAGGCGGCCCGTGAGACGTTCATCTCGGGTCAGCGGATCGACATGGGCAGCCTCGCGACCTCGCTCGGCGTCGAGCGCACGTCGCTGTTCCGCTGGGTCGGCAATCGCGACGCGCTGCTGAGCGAGGTGCTGTGGTCTCTCGCCGTGCCGACGCTCGTACAGGCGGAGCACGCGACGGCCGAACTGACCGGCGGCGAGCGCATCGCCGGCATCCTCACGCACTTCGTCGCCGACTTGAACACCGCCGACTACTTCCGCGGCTTCCTGCGGCGTGAACCGGCACGCGCACTGCGTCTGCTCACCACCAAGGAGAGCCCGATCCAGCGGCGCTACGTCGCCACGGCCGAGTGGCTGGTGCGCCGCGAGCTCGGCGAGATGCCGCTGGGTGGAGCGATCGATCCGGCCGGACTCGCCTATCTGCTGGTGCGGATGTCGGAGTCGTTCACCTATGCCGACCTGATCTCGGGCGACCAGCCCAGCGCCGCCCGCGCCCGGGTCGCCTTCCGTCTGCTGCTGCGCGTCGACGGCTGAGGCGCCGCATCCGCCGCCGATCTCGAGGAGGAGACATGCCGGCATTCACAGCGCACGAATCGTTCGCGACCCGCTGGAACGACAACGACCAATACGGCCACATCAACAACACCGTCTACTACCTGGCGATGGACACGGCCGTGAACGCCTGGATGATCCGCGAGGGCGGTCTCGATCCGCAGGGCGAGGCGATCGCCCTGTGCGCCGCCTCATCGTGCGAGTTCCACGCGTCGGCATCCTTCCCCGACATGCTCTCGGTGGGCATCGGCGTCGAGCGCCTCGGCTCCACCAGCGTCACCTGGAGTCTCGGCATCCTGCGCGGAGACCAGCAGATCGCCACCGGCCGCTTCGTGCACGTCTTCGTGGATGCGGCGACACGGCGCCCCGCGCCGATCCCTCCCTCGATCCGCGAGGCGATAGAGGCCCGCCTGCTCTGACGCACGTCTCTGCCTCGCGCCCTGTCATACATACCGACCATCCGGTATGCTCGCACTGAGGTTCATCGACGAACCTCAGGAAGGCGGGCGCGGATGCCTGAGATTCCCGGACTCGACACGACGGCGCTGACCGCCTGGCTCGCATCGACCCACCCTCGGCTCGCGACGTCGGACGCACTGGACGCCGAGGTCATCGCCGGCGGGCGCAGCAACCTCACCTACGCGGTCAGCGGAGCGCGCATCCCGCTGATCCTGCGTCGTCCGCCGCTCGGTCATGTGCTCTCCAGCGCTCACGACATGGGTCGCGAGCATCGCGTGATCTCGGCCCTCGCGTCGTCGGCGATCCCCGTGCCCGCCGCCATCGACCTCGTCGACGACATCGGCGGAGCGATCACCGGAACCCCGTTCTTCGTGATGGAGCGGGCACCGGGGCGCGTGCTGTCGTCGAAGGCGCAGAACGCCGACTACTCGGCGACGGGGCTGCACACCCTCAGCATCCGACTCGTGCAGCATCTCGCCGACCTGCACGCGGTCGACCCCGCACACGTCGGGCTCGCGGACTTCGGCCGCCCCGACGGCTACCTCTCCCGTCAGCTGTCGACCTGGCGACGTCAGCTCGACGCTTCACGCTCCCGCGAGACGCCGAACCTCGACCGGCTGCAGGCGTCCCTCGCCGAAGATCTCCCTGAGACCCGGCACACGGGGATCGTGCACGGCGACTACCGCCTCGATAACGCGCTCGTCGACGGCCCTGCCGATCACCCGCACATCTCGGCCATCCTCGACTGGGAGATGGCGACCCTCGGCGACCCGCTGGTCGACCTCGGCATCTTCGCCCTCTACTGGGACATCGCCGATCTGCCCGGCGGCGACGGCGCCGTGCCGAGCGCGGTCGACCCCGCAGCCGGGTACCCGGGCTTCGACGAGCTCGCCGACGCCTACGCCGCCCACTCGGGCCGCACCCTGCCCGACCTCGACTGGTATCGCGCCTTCGCCGCCTACAAGCTCGCCGTCATCCTCGAGGGGATCCACTTCCGCTTCCGCGCCGGCGAGACCGTCGGCGCGGGCTTCGACCGCATGGGCGGGCTCGTCGAGCCTCTCGCCCAGAAGGGACTGCAGGTGCACTGATGGACTTCGCCCCCGATGCACGGACCGACGAGATCACCGCACAGGTGCGCGCGTTCCTCCGCGAGGAGGTGCTGCCGGCCGAGTCGGTGCTCGACGAGCAGCTCGCTGGCACCCCCGACGAGTGGACTCCCCGACCGATCGTGAGGGAGCTGCAGCGCAAGGCACGCGCACGCGGACTGTGGAACCTCTTCCTGCCCGGAGACCCCAGCGAGACGGGAGCGGCGGGACTGACGAACCTGCAGTATGCCCCCGTCGCCGAGCTCACCGGCTGGAGCCCGCGCCTCGCGCCCGCGGCCTTCAACTGCGCCGCGCCCGACACCGGCAACATGGAGGTCCTGAACGAGTTCGGCACCCCGGAGCAGAAGGCGCGATGGCTGACTCCGCTGTTGAACGCCGAGATCCGCAGCGCGTTCTGCATGACCGAGCCCGACGTCGCCTCCAGTGACGCGACGAACATCGGCACGCTGATCCGCAGAGACGGCGACGACTACGTCATCACCGGACGCAAGTGGTGGTCGACAGGTGCGATGAACCCGGATGCCGCGATCTTCATCGTCATGGGCAAGACCGCCCCCGACGCCCCCCGTCACTCGCAGCAGTCGATGATCCTCGTGCCACGGGACACCCCGGGCGTGCGGATCGTGCGTCCGCTGACCGTGTTCGGCTACGACGACCGCGACCACGGAGGCCACGCAGAAGTGGCCTTCGACGCCGTGCGCGTGCCCGCGTCGAACCTCATCGGCGACGAGGGCGGCGGCTTCGCGATCGCCCAGGCCCGCCTCGGCCCCGGCCGCATCCACCACTGCATGCGCGCCCTCGGCATGGGGGAACGGGCGCTCTCGCTGCTGACCGCACGGGCCACCGAGCGCCATGCGTTCGGTCGTACCCTCGCCGACCAGGGGGTGATCCGCGAGTGGGCCGCCGAGGCTCGCATCCAGCTCGAATCCCTGCGTCTGCTGGTGCTGAAGACCGCGTGGCTCATGGACACCGTCGGCAACAGGGCGGCCATGACCGAGATCCAGGCGATCAAGATCGCCGTGCCCCGCGCGGTGCAGACCATCATCGACCGCGCCATCCAGGTGCACGGTGGAGCCGGAGTCTCGGGCGACACCCCGCTCGCCGAGCTGTACGCCGGCATCCGCTCGCTGCGGATCGCCGACGGGCCCGACGAGGTGCATCTCTCCAGCCTCGGACGCGCGCAGCTGCGCCTCTGACGAAACCCCCACCATCACCGTCGAAGGAGACACGATGACCCACGCCCCCGACCCGGCCGTCGACGGCCCCGGATATCCGACGCTGTCGGTCGCCGGGATCCTGGCGGAATCAGCCGTTCGGCATGCCGATCGACCCGCCGTGCACTTCGCCGGCACCACCACGACGTACAGGGAGCTCTGGGAGCAGACCCGTGCGTACGCGGGCGCTCTGCGCGACCGCGGCATCGGGAAGGGCGACCGTGTCGCCCTTCTGATCCCGAACGTGCCCGACTTCGCGCGGGTCTACTACGCCGTGCTCTCACTCGGCGCGATCGCCGTCCCCGTGCACCTGCTGTTCAAGGCCGACGAGATCGCCTACGTGCTGCGCGACAGCGAGGCCGATCTGCTCGTCGTCGCCGCACCACTGCTCGCCGAGGCGGTGCCGGCCGCACACCAGGCCGGCGTTCCGCTGACCACCGTGCTGCTGCCGACGGATGCCGGTGTCGAACTGCCTCGCCTGGAACAGGAGGCTGCCCTCGCCGAGCCGATCGTGCGCCACACGGCCACCGCCCCGCTCGACGCCGCCACGATCCTCTACACGAGCGGCACCACCGGCACCCCGAAGGGCGCGGTCGGCAGCCACCTGTCGATCATCGAGCAGGTGCACACGACGCTCATCGACGCATTCGATCTGAACTCCTCGGATGTCGTCTTCGGCGGGCTCCCGCTGTTCCACACCTTCGGCCAGACCGCGGTGATGAACATCGCGTTCCGCATCGGAGCATCCGTGATCCTGCTGCCGCGCTTCGACCCCGACGAGGCGCTCGCGCTCATGGTGGCCCAGCGGGCGACCGTCTTCACGGCCGTACCGACCATGTACGTCGGGATGCTCGAGGCCGCCCGCCGATCGACCGACCGACCGCCGCTGCGCTACGCCGTGTCGGGCGGCGCGGCCCTGCCCGTCGCGGTGCTCGATGCCTTCCACGACGCCTACGGTGCGGACGTGCACGAGGGATACGGTCTCACCGAGACGGCGCCGACCGTGTCGTCGAATCCGCTCGGCATCCCGATCCGCCCCGGCACGGTCGGCCGCACCCTGTGGGGCGTGGACGTCGCGATCGCCGACCCCGAGATCGATGACCACGTCGTGATCGACGATGCTCCAGGCGCCCTCGGCGAGATCGTGGTGCGCGGCCACAACCTGTTCAACGGGTACCTCGGGCGACCGGATTCGTCGGCGGCGGCGGTTGTCGACGGCTGGTTCCGCACCGGTGACCTCGGTACCTACGTCGACGGCGTGCTGACGATCGTCGACCGCAAGAAGGACATGATCGTCCGCTCGGGCTACAACGTGTACCCCACCGAGGTCGAGGCCGTGCTCGCCCGGCATCCGGCGATCGCGGTCGCTGCCGTGTTCGGGGTGGCCGATGACGTGAAGGGGCAGGAGGTGCACGCGGCCGTCGTCGCCAGGGAGGGCGAGGCGATCGACGCCGACGAGGTCATCGCGTTCGTGCGCGATCGGATCGCCGCCTACAAGTACCCCCGCGTCGTGCATGTGCTGCCCTCGCTGCCGCTCGGCGGCAGCGGAAAGGTGCTCAAGCGCGAGCTCGTCGATCAGTTCACGAACGTCTGACCCCGCTGACCCCGTCGCCACACGACGAAGCGGCCCGGAGATCATCCGGGCCGCTTCGTCGTCGCGTCATCGGGTCAGGATCCGGGTACCCCCTCTGCGGTGACCTCGACCGGGGCGGGTTCGACAGACGTCACCGAGTCTCCCTCGACCTCATAGGTCGCGCCGACGTAGTCCTGGGCGCCCTGATCGACGACCGTGATGCCGGCGCCGAGGTACCCCGCGTGGCTGTCACCCGAGAAGGCGAGCGGCAGCACGCCGTTGCCCGCGAGATCGCCCGAGCTCACCGCCTCGACCAGCGACTCGCGCGTCGGATCCTCGCCCGCGGCCTCCAGGGCCTCCGCGAAGAGGTACGCGACGCTCATGCCGTAGATCGTGTTGCCGTCGAAGGGCGCGCCGTCGTTGTACTCGTCGTTGATCTGCTGGAAGAGCGTCACCCAGTCGCTGTCGCCGCCCAGCGAGGGCAGGTAGTTCGTGCCGACGAAGCCCTGCAGCAGCTTCGGCCCGACATCTTCTCCGAGGTAGCCGACCAGCGTGGGGTAGTCCGCGCCCGACGACGACGAGAACCACTGGGGGAACCACCCGAGCGCCGCAGCGGTGCCGAGCGCCATCGCGGTGAACCCGTTGATCGTACCGAGGATGTTGATCTCGCATCCCGCGGCCTTCAGCGCGCCGATCTGCGCGGAGACATCCTGGTTCGACACCGAGTAGCGTTCGACATGCGTCAGTCCGTCGGCCCCGAGAGCGAGCTCGGCGCCCTCGATCATCTCGTCGCCGAAGTCGTCGTCCTGACCGAGCAGGCACACCTTCTTGTCGGGATACTCGTCGGCGGCGTACTGCGCGAGGGCCGCGCCCTCGACGACGTAGTCGGCGTTGAAGCCGAAGGTGTAGGGATACTTCTCGGGCTGGTTCCAGCTCGTGGAGCCCGAGGCGACGAACAGGTCGGGCACCTTGTTCTGGTTCAGGAAGTCGAGCACCGCGGTGTGCGGTGCCGTGCCGAGGCCGTTGACGATCGCGAAGACCTCGTCCTCCTGCACGAGTTCACGCACGACGGTCAGCGTCGTCGCCGGGTTGTAGCCGTCGTCCTTCACGATGAAGTCGATGTCGCGGCCGTGGATGCCGCCCTTGTCGTTCAGGTAGGCGAAGTACGCCGTCGCCGCAGCCGAGATCGACGAGTACCCGGCGGCGGCCGGCCCGGTCAGCGGAGTGTGTGTGCCGATCGTCACGGTGTCGTCAGTGACACCGGGGGCTGCCGCCTCAGGATCCGCCGGGGCGGGAGTGCTGCAGCCGGCGAGCGCGATCACCAGGGCGGTCGCCGTGGTGAGAGTCGCGATCCGCCGGAGCGGAGGGTGCTGTGACATGGGTCACCTCTTTCTTGGGAGTGGAGAGCGTGTTGCGATGGGGGAGTGCAGTGCGGAAGCGGAGGCTGGCCAGACCGCCGGGGCGGACGATCATGGTGACGATCAGCAGCGCGCCGAAGACGAGCACCGGCAGATTGCCGCTCAGGCGCTGAGAGAGTTCGGTGGGCATCGGGATCGCCGCGGCGACGGTGCCGATCAGCCACGGCAGCATCACGATCAGAGCGGCGCCGATCGCGGCACCGCCGAGGCTGCCGAGTCCGCCCAGCACCGCGGCGACGAGCAGCAGCAGCGAGAAGGCGAGCGTGTATGCGCCAGGGCTCACCGACTGCGTGACGAAGCACAGCACGGCGCCGCCCGCTCCGGCAGAGACCGAGCTGACGAGGAACGCGATGACCTTGACGCGTGAGGCGGCGACGCCGTTGAGCCGTGCGGCGGTCTCGTCATCACGCACCGCCCGCATGCGCAGGCCCAGTGCGCCGCCGCGCAGGACTGCGAGGGTGGTGACGGTGACACCGGCGACGAGGATCGCGACCCAGGCCTGCCACTGCTCGAGCGCGATGAGCATGCGCAGCGCCTCGGGGACCCCGTCATAGGGGGCCTGGAGACCCTGATCACCGCGGAAGACTCCGGAGAAGACCGACGTGACGGCAGGGACCGCGATCACGAGCGCCAGGGTCACGCCCGCGAGGTAGGGTCCGCGCAATCGTGCCGCGGCCAGGCCGAGCAGCAGACCGAGCATCCCGGCAGCGACGACGCCGGCGACGAACGAGAGCACGAAGCGCAGCAGCGGATCGACGCCCGCCTCGGTGAGGGCGTTCGCGCTGAGGGCGTATCCGTACCCGCCCGCCGCCATGAGCGCGGCGTGCCCCAGCGAGAGCTGGCCGCTGTGGCCGACGAGCAGGGTGAGACCGGCGACCGCGCAGAACGACGCCGCGATGGTGGCCAACTGGAAGTTGCGGTACGGATCGAGCAGGAACGTGCCGCCGATCGCGAGCGCCGTGAGCACGACGCCGAACACGATGGTGCGGGGGCGGCGGCCCAGGGCCGGGAGGATGCGGTTCATGCGCGTCGTGCCTCTCTGAGCGAGAAGACCCCGCCCGGTCGCAGCAGCAGCACCGCGACCAGCAGCACCAGCACGCCGATGGGAGCGACGGTGGCACCCAGATAGCCCGTGACGAGCGTCATCGCGACCCCCACCACCAGACCGCCGAGCAGCGCGCCGACGGGGGAATCGAGACCGCCGACCACAGCGACCGCGAAGGCGTAGACGAAGAGCATGTCGGTGGAGTGCGGGTTCAGCCCCAGCTCGGTGGGCACCAGCAGGATCGCCGCGAGCGCGGCGACGGCGCTCGACAGCATCCATCCGACCGTCACCATCCTGTTCACCCGCACGCCCAGCACCCGCGACACCTCGGGGGAGAAGGCGGCTGCCCGCAGCTGGAGGCCGAGCGAGGTGCGGGTGAACAGGAGGGCGAGCACCGCCATCATCGTCAGCGCGACGATGAGGATGAACAGGTCGTTGGGAGAGAGCAGGGGCACCCCGCCGACCACGATCGGCGCGTCGTCGAAGGGTGCGGCCATCGGTCGGTACTGCGGCCCGAACAGGATGCCGAGGATCGACTGCAGCACCATCACGAGTCCGATCGCGACGATCACGCCGGTCAGTGGCGACGAGTGCGGGGCGAAGCGCATCACGCCTCGTTCGACCACCAGACCGACGAGTGCCCCGGCGACGAGTCCTGCGCCGAGCCCGGCGAAGTAGTTGCCGGTGAGGGCGCTGACCGCGAAGGCGACGTAGGTGGCGACGAGTGCCATGGCGCCCTGCGCGAAGTTGATGATGCGCGCGGCACGCCAGATGAGCACGAGCGACAGGGCGAACAGCGCGAAGATCGCTCCGCGGGCAAGGCCGGTGGCGAACAGGAAGGCGAGACGATCCATCAGAACCCCAGGTAGGCGTGTCGAAGGGCGGCGTCGGCGGCAAGGTCGGATGCCGGAGCATCCGCCACCACCCGACCGAGGTCGAGCACGACGCCGCGATCGGCGATCGAGAGCGCGCCTGAGACGTTCTGCTCGGCGAGGAGGACGGTGATCCCGCGCTGCTCGGCCGCGTCGCGGAGGGTGCCCATGAGCTGGGCGACGACGAGGGGGGCGAGTCCGAGCGAGGGCTCGTCGAGGGCGAGCACCCGTGGCTCCGAGATCAGGGCACGCCCCAGGGCCAGCATCTGCCGCTCACCGCCGGAGAGCTGATGGCCGTCGGCGGTTCGACGGCGGGCGAGCGGTTCGAACATCTCGTAGATGCCGTGGATCGCCCGCTCCCGGGCTGCACCGCGGTGGCGCCAGAGCGCCCCGAGACGCAGGTTCTCCTCGACCGTGAGCTCGGCGACGACGCTCTGCCCCTCGGGCACCAGGGCCAGACCGCGGCGCGCTCGGTCTTCGGTGCGCAGGGTGGAGAGATCGAGTCCGTCGAGAGTGATCGACCCCGATGTCAGCGGCACGAGACCCGCGAGCGTCCGCAGCAGCGTCGTCTTGCCGGCGCCGTTGGCTCCGAGCAGCGCGACGATCTCGCCGGGGCGCAGCTCGATCGTGACCCCGTGCAGCACCGGGGCTCCGCCATAGCCGACGGTGAGGCCGGCGACCGCGAGGGCCGCGCCCGTGCTCGTCACAGCGCTCATGCCACAGCCCCTTCAGCACCGTCGACGCGGATGCCGAGGTAGGCCTCTTCGACGCGACGATCGCGGCGCACCTCGTCCGGGGTGCCGTGCGCGATGATCCGCCCGAAGTCGAGAACCACGATGCGGTCGGCGATGCCCATGACGAAGTCGACATGGTGCTCGACGAGCAGTACCGAGCACCCGGCATCCGCGACCCGGCGCACCGTCGCCGCCAGGGCCTCGATGTCATCTGGTCCCAGCCCGCCGGCGGGTTCGTCGAGAAGCAGCATCGACGGGCCCGACACCAGCGCCCTGGCGAGTGCGACCCGCTTGCGGTCGGGGTAGGCGAGCGCGGCGACCGGACGCTCGGCGAGGCCGGTGAGGTCGAGCGCATCGAGCTGCGCCGCGATGATCGCGTCGGCATCCGTCGAGCCCACGACCGGGATGCGCACGTTGTCGCGGACGCTGAGGCTGGCGAAGAGTCCGAGGCCCTGCAGCGTGCGGGAGAGTCCGCGGGTGGTGAGTCGTGCCGTGCGTCGCGGCGCCGCGCGGCCGTCGAGGGCGATCGCCCCGCGCAGTCGGACGAGCCCGCAGATCGCGTTGAAGACCGTCGTCTTGCCGGCGCCGTTGGGCCCGATCAGGGCGACGACCTCGCCGGGGCGCACCTCGAACGAGACGTCGTCGACGGCGGTCAGCCCGCCGAATGAGACGGTGAGATGACTCACCTCGAGTCGGGGCGGCTGCTTCTCTGTGTGCAGGGTGTTCGGATACATCGGCACCTCTTCGTGTCGCTGGTTCGACCACTGTACATCAGAAACCGACTGGGCGGTATGTTCTTGTTGCAGAGAAGCGCCGAGGGCGTCGCGGGGCGGCTCAGCGGTGCGGAATTCCGGCGATCATGCCGCCGTCGACGACGAACTCCGCACCGCTCGTGAACGACGACGCATCGCTGGCGAGGAACACGATCGTGCCGGCGAGATCCTCGGGCTCACCCGGTCGCCCGAGCGGGATGTCGAGGTGCGCGGGGTCGATGCGCGACGTCATCGACGTGGTGATGAAGCCCGGATGCACCGAGTTCACGCGGATGCCGAAGGGACCGAGCTCGACGGCGAGAGACGCCGCCAGTCCCCGCACCCCGAACTTCGCAGCGGTGTAGCCGTGCAGGCCGGGGCTGCCGCGCATGCCCTCGACCGACGAGATGTTGATGATCGATCCGCGCCCCTGCTGCTTCATGACGGGCACCACGGCGCGGCATCCGAAGAACGTGCCCGTGAGGTTCACCGCGATCACCGCGTTCCACTTCTCCGTCGTGAGGTGCTCGATCGGGGCGGCGTTCGCGATGCCCGCGTTGTTGACCAGCACGTCGAGAGACCCGAAAGCCCTGACTGCGGCATCCACCGCCTCCGCCCACTGCGCCTCGTCGGTCACGTCGAGCGTCGCGAACAGCGCGCGCTCTCCGAGCTCACCGACCAGAGCACGCCCTTCGTCCTCGAGGATGTCGGCGACCACCACTCTCGCCCCGGCGGCGTGCAGCGCACGCACATACGCCGCGCCGATGCCGCGAGCGCCCCCGGTGACGAGGGCGACTCTTCCGTTCAGGTCGCTCACGATCCGACCTCTATGACCACGCGACCGACCGTCGCTCCCGAGGCCAGCGCGGTGATCGCGGCCGGGGCTTCGGCGAAGGGCACGACGTGGTCGACGACGGGCGAGATTCCGCCCTCCTCGAAGAGCCGGATGAGGTCGTCGTGCGCCTCATCGACCAGGTGCGGTCGTCGCTCCTGGTACAGGCCCCAGTACAGCCCGAGCACCGCGTAGTTCTTGACGAGCGCGTGGTTCACCGCGAGCTGCGGGATCTCCCCGCTCGCGAACCCGACCACGATGATCCGCCCCTCGAAGGCCACGACCCGGGTCGAGGCCGCGAAGGCGTCGCCGCCCACCGGGTCGAACACCACGTCGGCGCCGTGCCCACCGGTGAGTCGCCTGACCTCGGCGACGATGTCGTCGCTGCGCAGGAGCACATGCTCCGCACCGGCTGCCCGGGCCGTCTCTGCCTTCCCCTCGGAACCGACCACGCCGATCACTCTCGCGCCGGCCGCCGCACCGAGCTGCACGGCGGCGGCTCCCACCCCTCCGGCCGCCGCGTGCACGAGCAGCCATTCCCCGGCCTGCAGCCTCGCCCGGCGATGCAGGGCGAACCACGACGTCTGGTAGGCGATGTTCAGCCCCGCGGCAGCCACGAAGTCGAAAGCGTCGGGGATGCCGTGCACCGCGGCGGCGTCCACCGCGGCATACTCCGCGAGCACCCCGATCTTGCCCGCGACCACCCTGTCGCCGATCGCGTGGGCGGTGACACCCGCTCCCACGCCGACGACAGTGCCGCTGCACTCGATGCCGGGTGTGAAGGGCAGATCGGGTTTCACCTGGTACTCGCCGCGGGCCAGCAGCACATCGGGGAAGTTCGCGGCGACGGCAGCGACCCGGATCAGCACCTCGCCCTCACCGGGTGCCGGGGTGGGCACCGTCTGCTGTGTCAGCGCCTCGGCCGGTTCACCGAGACGGGTGACCTGCCAGGCGAGCATCGACGACGGGATCTCAGGGGTGGACGGCATCCGTTCTCCTCAGGCCGGTGAGGAACAGGTCGGTGATCTGCTCGGCGATGAGCGTCTTCCCCTCCGGTCCCTCGGGTGAATACCAGTGCGACAGATAGTGCACATCACTGAAGAAGTGCGCGACGAGCAGCGCCACGGGGATGTCGTCACGGAACTTGCCCTCGCGCTGGCCGCGCTCGATGAGCGCGGCGAACTCGTCGTGGTAGCCGCGGCGTCGCCGGGTGACGTCCTGCTGCCGCGGAGCCGAGAGCATGTTCATGCTCCGGAAGAACACCGCGCCCTCGGCGATGTGGTCGATCGAGGTCTCGAGCACGTCGATGCAGGCGGCCCGGAGCACCTCGTCGGTCTTGCCCCCTCGGGCGATGATCTCGTCGAGGTGCGCCTTCTGCAGCGACAGCAGGCTGTCGTAGATGCCGAAGAGCAGATCGTCCTTCGACTCGAAGTAGTGGTACATCGCGCCTTTGGTGACGCCGGCGGCCTCGACGATCTGCTGCACGCTCGTGTTCGCATACCCTCGGGTGGCGAACAGCTCGACGGCGGCGCGAGTGACGTCTTCTGCGACGTGGGAATCCTTCATGTGCTCATCTTTCCGCGAATCGCGTGCGTGCGCCGAATGCGCGGGGTCAGAAGGGGCGGATGCCGGAGCCGCCGTCGATCACCACGGTCTGACCCGTGATCCAGGCGGCGTCGTCGGAGAGCAGGAACGCGACGGGACCCGCGACATCGTCGGGCTCGCCGAGTCGAGCCAGCGGGTAGCCCGCGGCAGCTTCCGCCTCGTGCCCCTCGTAGAGTGCGCGCGCGAAGGCCGTCTTGATCACGGCGGGTGCGACCGCGTTCACCCGGATGCCGGGCGCGAGCTCGAAGGCGAGCTGCGCGGTGAGGTTGATGAGCGCCGCCTTCGAGATGCCGTAGAACGCGATACCGGGGCTCGAGCCGAGGCCGGCGACCGACGCGATGTTGACGACGCTGCGACTCAATCCCGCCGACAGCGCCGCTCGGGTCCAGTCGAGAGTGGCGACCACGTTGACCTCGAGGATCTTGCGGGCGGCCTCGGCGTCGACGTCGACGAGGGGGCCGTAGACCGGATTGATGCCCGTGTTGTTCACGAGGTGGTCGAGGCGCCCGTGGCGCTGCTCGATGTGCGTGAACACCTCGGCGCGATGGTCGGCGTCGTCGGCGCGCCCTGCGACGGCGGATGCTCCGGGGCCCAGTTCCGCCACCGCGGCGTCGAGTGCGTCCTGCCTGCGGCCAGTGATGACGACGGATCCACCCTCGGCGACGATGCGCTGTGCGATCGCGAACCCGATGCCTCTGCTGGCTCCCGTGATGAGCGAGATCGTGCCGTCGAAGCGTGCTGCGGTCATGGGCGCCTCCTTGCGCTGATCATACCGTCCAGTCGGTTTGCACCGACTGTAGCACGTCGTCGATGGCGACTGCAGGTGACCGCCGCTCAGCGCACACGCGGAGACGCAGATCATCGATCAGGAATCGAGAAGCACAGCGGGCCGCGGCATCCGTAGTGTGAGATCCATCGCAGATCACCCCGTGAAAGGAGCCGGTCATGGCCGACAACGAGAAGAACTTCAGCGCCGAAGAGCGCGAGGCGATGAAGGAGGCGGCGGCCGACAAGCGCAAGTCGCGCTCGCGGGCCAAGAAGACCCCCGAAGAAGTGCGCGCCGAGGGTGTGGCCGACCTCGAGGCGGCGATCGCCAAGCTGCCCGACGAGAAGGATCGTGAGCTGTCGTCGGCGCTGCACGCCCTCGTCTCCGAGGTGGCCCCCGAGCTGATGCCGCGCACCTATTACGGCATGCCCGCGTGGGGCAAGGACGGCAAGGTGCTCTGCTTCTTCCAGCCGGCCAGCAAGTTCAAGGTCCGTTACGGCACCTTCGGCTTCGAGCCGATCTCGAACCTCGACGACGGCACCATGTGGCCGACCGCCTACGCTCTGCTCGACCTCACGGCAGCCAACCGCACGGCGCTCGCGGAGCGCATCCGTCTCGCCGTGAGCTGAGCAGCCATTCCCGAGGGAGGACCCGCGCAGTAGCGTGGATGCCGTGAGCACACTGCCGTTCCCCGCCTCCGTGTACGCCGCCCGCCTCGACCGCGCAGCTTCTCTGGCCGCCGACGCCGGTCTCGACGCGATCATCGTGGGCCCGGGCCCCGACCTGCAGTATCTGGTCGGCGTCGAGGGCGACACGATCGAACGGCTCACCGCACTCGTTCTCGGACCGGAACTCGCGCCCACGATCGTGGTGCCGCGCATGGAACTCGCGAAGGTGCGGACCACGGCGGTGGGCGCGCTCGGCCTCGCGGTGTCCGGTTGGGTCGATGGAGAGAACCCGTACGATCTCGTCGCGGATGCCCTCGGCTCCGTCGGCCGAGTGGGCGTCTCCGACGCGCTGCCGGCGCTGCACGTCATCCCTCTGGGCGAACGGCTCGGCGTGAGGGTCGAGCTCGCAACCCCCGTGCTGCGCGAGGGACGCATGGTCAAGGACGCAGACGAGATCACCGAGCTGCGGCGAGCCGGGGCGGCGATCGACGCCGTTCACCGACGTGTGCCCGAGTGGCTGCGCGCCGGGCGCACCGAGCGCGAGGTGGCTGCCGACATCGCCGAGGCGATCGTGGCCGAGGGGCACCGCACGGTCGAGTTCGTGATCGTCGGCTCGGGCCCTAACGGTGCCGACCCGCATCACGAGGTCTCCGATCGCGTGATCGGCGACGGCGAGATCGTCGTCGTCGACATCGGGGGAGCGGTGCCGAGCGGCTACAACTCCGACAGCACCCGGACATATGTCGTCGGGACTCCCGCACCCGAGGCCGCCGAGCGGATCGCCGTGCTGGTGCGCGCGCAGCAGGCCGCGGTCGACGCCGTGCGACCGGGTGCGACCGCAGCACAGGTGGATGCCGCAGCGCGCCGGGTGCTGACGGATGCCGGGCTCGGCGAGGCGTTCTTGCACCGCACCGGCCATGGCATCGGCGTCTCGGTGCACGAGGAGCCCTACATCGCCCCCGGCAACGACCTGGTGCTGCGAGAGGGCATGGTGTTCAGCATCGAGCCCGGCATCTACTTCGCCGGGGAATGGGGTGCCCGCATCGAGGACATCGTCGTCGTGACGGCCGACGGCGGCGAGCGGCTGAACGTGGCGCCGCACGGCCTCCGCGCCGTCTGATCCGCCGCTGCCGTCAGCGGCGAAGCACTTCCATCGCCTCGTCGACCGTCACCAGGTCTGCCATGGTCATGACGTCGTCCTTCGCCCCGACGGCGCGAACAGCCGCGAGCGCCGTGAGGCGGCCGGTGGCGAGAGACTGTCCTCGCCCACTCGCCTGCAGCCTCGCACCCGACCGTCTATTCTGCGCGATCACGTGCCAGGCATCACTGCCGATGTGAGGTGCGGAGGCGAGCAGACCCCGGAGCGCCGGCATCCGACCGACGAGCTCGAGGGAGGCTGTCATCGCCGCCGACCCGAGCGTCAGGTACGTGCGAATACTGCTCCGTGAGTGCTCGAGCAGGACGTGGTCGGGGAAGTCGGCCCTCAGATAGCGCCGACTCCGTCCATCAGGGCCGACCGCGCGCCGGCTCTCCCTGAGATTGCGCACACGAGCGCCCTCCGGTGGCCGGTGCAGATCGGTGCCGACCAGCCCGGCCGTCCAATCCACCGCGGCGGGCCCGTGCTTCTCGCCAGTGCCGAGCATGACGAACACATCGAGCTCGTCACCGGCACTCGCGTGGAGCCCTGCGACGAGCACGGTGCTGAGCCCGGGTGCGAGTCCTGCTCCGAGCACGACCGGACCCGATGCCGTCCGCCGCAGCTCCTCGAGGTACGAGCCGGTGGCCGAGATGTCGACGAGCGGCACTCCTGCCACGGCGCCGGCGAGGTCAGCGCGCTCCACCCCGGACGCATTGACGACGACATCGTGATCGGCGGCGATCCGCGGCACCGACCGAAGGTCGCCGCGGAGGTCGATCCGATGTCCCTCCGTGTCGGATCGACCGGCGACGGTGACACGATGTCCCTCCCGCGTCAGTTCGCGCCGGATGACGGAGCCGACCGCACCGCGCCCGCCGAGCAGCAGAGCCCTCATGCGACCGACTCCTGCGCATGCGATGCGTCCATGATGCTCTCCCACTTCCGTCGATGATGGCGATGTGCCGACACCCATGGTGATCCCGCCGGGGACGCATGGCCTCCTTCGATTGCGGTTTCTGCAAAGATGGCCGGATGAAAGCCGAGATCGACGCCACACTCGCGGCCATCGGACCGCGACTACGGCGGCTCCGGCAGAACCGCGGACTCACGCTCTCGGCGGTCGCCGGCATCACCGGTCTCTCCGTGAGCGCGCTGTCACGCGTCGAGACGGGACACCGACAGCCGACACTCGATGCGCTGATCCCTCTGGCCGACGCGTACGAGGTGACTCTGGATCAGCTGATCGCCGCACCGCAGACAGGCGACCCCCGTGTGCACCTCGAACCCCGGAGACTCGCCGCCGGAGGCGTCGCAGTCCCACTCACTCAGCATCCGGGCGGCGTGCAGGTCTTCAAGCATGTGCTCGGGCCGCGTGAACCCGCGCTCGTCTCGCACGAGGGCCACGCGTGGATCTACGTCCTCGCCGGTCGATTGCGCCTGCTGCTCGGAGGAGACGAGCACGTGCTCGACCCCGGGGAGAACGTCGAGTTCACGGCCGCTACTCCGCACTGGTTCGGACCGGCGGATGGGCTCGCGGTCGAGATCCTGCACCTGTTCGGCCCGGACGGGCAGCGACCGATCACCCGCGCTCTCGACTGACTCCCTGCGCCACGTCAAGCCCCTGCGGGTCACGAGCACGGGAGGGGATACTTCCCGCATGGCATCCGATGACAGGTCCGCGCCCGAGCTCACGGCGGATGGCCACCACGTCGTCATCGACGGCCGACGCTGGCGAGCGACCGACCCGTCGATCCCCGACGGATTCCGCCAGGAACTGGTGGACGAGCTGATGGCGGCGCGACGGGCGGTGAAGGCATCCGAGTCCGAGGTGCGTCGGCGGGTGCAGGATGCGAAGACGGCGCTCGGGGAACGCGGTGCACCCTGGTGGGAGGACCGCACCGGCGAGACCTTCGATGAGCGGATCGCGGCGACGATCCGAACCCTCCTTCGACACCGAGGTCAGTCGTCGATCTGTCCGAGCGATGTCGCGCGCACGGTCGGAGGTGCATCCTGGCGTCCGGTGATGCCCGATGTGCGCAGAGTCGCCGCCGACCTCGCCGACCGGGACGAGATCATCGTCACCCAGAAGCAGCAGCCGGTGAGCATCAGAGAGGCTCGTGGTCCCGTTCGCATCATCCGCGGCCCGCGGATCTGAGGTCGGCCGAATCACCGACGGCCGTCATCGACGCTCTCGTTAGAGGATGTCGTAGTACCCGCCGTAGGGGAAGTCGAGGTCGCCGGTGTCTCGCTCATCGAACGCCACCGTCGCCACGCTGATCGTCACCCGACTGTGCTGCGTGATCAGGACACTCACCTGGCGATTGCCGACGACCACGAAATCCACGAAGATTCCCGGGGTCTTGGCGGCCTCCTCGATGCGACGGCGCAGATCTTCGACGTCCTGATCCTGCGCGAGAAGATAGCTCGCCGAGTCGAAGATGGCCTCTGTCTGGATCATCGTCTTCGCCGCAGTCATGACGGGAACGCTACGCCCCGTCATCGAACCCGGGAAGGGGGGTTGTGAAGGAGGCTCCGACATGGCAAGGGGGTCACCGCCGCCAGGCCGTCGCCCGACGACGGTCCACCGCCCCGATGTCCTCGACGTGCTCCCGAACCTGCAGGGTGATACCCGCACCCAGCGCACGCATCGCCGAGAGCGACGCCTGCGCGGCGGCATAAGACCGATGAAAGGCCTCGCGAGCCTCGCCGTTCCACTGTGACTCGAGCACCGCCGCCTGCGCGCGCAGGTGTTCGAGCGAGCGCTCCATCGCCTCGAACTCGTAGTCGATGCGACGGCACATCTCGTTCACCGGTGCGCTGTTCACTCTCATCGCCATACGATGCCCTCGCTCTCGATCACGCCGGGCGTCTCCGAGCGGTATCCGCCCAGACCTCCGGCTCTCATGAGCTGTTCCACACTGATCCGTCCGCTCAAGACCCTGTCCGCGGCCTCGCGCATGTCTTCGGGGATGGCAGAGGATCGAGCGACCTCGCTCAGAAGGGCTCGCACGGCGGCGTGGGCCTCTGAAGTCGTCGGCACCCCGGGAATCAGCTCGGGGTCGCGAGAATCGAATCCGGAGCGCGGCAGGAGCCGCGCTCGGTAGTCCGCGACGACCTCGTCGACGCTCATGATGTCTCCACCATCTCGGGTATGTGCAGGGATTCGGTGATGTCGCTGAGCTGCGTGCCGAGATCTCTCGCCGTCGTCATCGCATCGACGAGGGTCTGCATGTCGGAGATCTTGCCGGTGATGTCGAGCCACTTCTTGGCCCCCGCAGCGATGGCCCCGCCGCCGAGCAGCCAGCCCACGACACTGATCTTCTTTCCCGCTGCGATGCCGAGGGCGGCGATGTACGCGTCGATGGCGAGGTCTTCGAGAACTCCGCCGACGATATCTGCCGCAGACACCACGGCGTCGCAGAACGTCGTGATCTCCTCAGAAACCCGCGCGCATCCGTCCGCTGCACCGTCGATCACGTCGAGAAGGTCGTCCAGGTACTCGTTCGCGCTGTTCGCCGAGTATCCCTGCCAGTAGACGGAGACGCCGCCGAACACCTGCGTCAGGCTGGAGTGCATGTCGATCAGGAACTGACTCATGCCCCGGAGAACGAACGAATAGCGCCTCAGTGCTCCCCATCCACCGCCGAATCCCTCCATGATGGTGTCGCGCGCGCGGGTGACGCCCATCTGTCCGAGGGCTTCCTTGAGGTCACCGACCGGATCGAGGATGACGTTGCTGAAGAGCTTGGTCGTGAACGCATCCGCCTCGTCGAAGGCTCCCGACCCGGCATCGAAATAGAAAGCCGATCCGTTGACGGGTTGCCACTTCGGAGCAGGCATGAAGTCGGAATCAGGCGGACGATCCTCCTCAGGGGCGATCCTGGGCGTCGCAGACTTGTTGATCGCGTCGCCGGGTGTCGGGTCGTTGCCGTTGTACTCGGTGGGGTCGATCAGATCGAAGCGAGCAGCCCTGTTCAGGTCGATCTCGCGGCCCTCCGACGCGACGCTCCGCAGCTCGGCCGAGACCGACTCGAGCACGTTCTGCATATGTGCAGTCCATTGCAGCAGACCGATGTGAACCGTCTTCGCCACATTGGTCGCGCTCGAGTACACGGAGGCGCCGGGCAGGCCATCGATGACGATGGGCACGAGTCCCGACGAGGCGATCTCTGCGATCGCTTCGCGCCAGCTGTCAACGGCGCCGGCCTGATTGTCGAGCCCGTCCGGATCGAGCCAGAAGTCGAAGTCGTCCACGATCCCCCCGATCGATGTCGCTCTCAGGCTAGCCGGACATCCGGTAGGAACGCGAGCGGACGGGGAGCCCAGGGGCTGCGATCATTCGTTCGGGCACGTGACGGCGAACGTCAGCGTCGCATCGACGCGCTCGTACTCACCGGTGACCGTGTTGATCGACGCGGGGACACCGACCTCGCGCGGGGCGATGTCGGCGTGCCCTTCGAGATCAGTGACGAAGAGCACGGACGTCTCCTCACCCCGTTCGATCGAGATCTCGCCGCGCGACTGGAATTTCGCGGCCACACCGTCGTCACCCACCCATGCGGCGATACTCGACTCGGCTCCCTCGTCGTACTGCGTGGTCACCCCCGAGGGCACGAGCAGGTCCTCCGCGATCACGTTGATGTACCGATCCCAGTCGCAGAGGGGCTTCGTGGGGTGCCCGACCACCTCGTGGGCTTCGCCGTGCTTCATGTAGGTGATCGAGACGGTCGGTTCAGTGAACGCCGGAGTCGGCGACGGATCGGGAGTGGGAGTGGAATCCTCGGCACTGAGTTCGGATGAGCAGGACGTGAGGAGCAGGGCCGAGATGACGGCGACGACGCCGATGGTCGTCCGTCGTGTGCTCATGGGTGCGCTCCGTTCACGAGATCGTCGAGGTACCACTCGATCCTAAGGATGAATGATGACCGCCGATGCCTCCGGGAATGCACAGGGGTCCGGAAAAGATGCGTGGACATCCGAGTTGTTAACAGATCCATCCACAGCTGTGGATGAATTTCCCTGATCAGGGAGATCATCTCTGTCGACGCGGAGTTGTTAACAGGGTTGTTAACACCTGTGGAGGAGGGGCACGGTCGAGGTCGTCGGATAGGCTCTGGGCGCCGGAGGGGGCGAATCGATGAAGAGAAGTGCGAGCGTGATCGTCGCGGCGATCGTTCTGAGCCTGGCCGGGGCCATGACCGGATGCTCCGCCGGTGGGGCGAGCGCGTGGACGACCCGGCCTTCGGCATGGAGTCGATCGTCGACGTGCGCACCTTCGAGATCCGCTACTCGGGCGATGTGCAGCTCACCGAGGCCGAGCAGAGCACCGGCTCCGGCGCACTGCTGGCCGCCATGGAGTCCGGCGAGCAGTGGCCGAGCCCGCTGATCGTGGAGATGGCGCGGGTCATGGACGACG
This sequence comes from Microbacterium sp., assembly GCF_031988965.1. Taxonomy (GTDB): domain Bacteria; phylum Actinomycetota; class Actinomycetes; order Actinomycetales; family Microbacteriaceae; genus Microbacterium. The sequence goes on along the minus strand of NZ_DALZXX010000005.1, from coordinate 45,224 downwards.
GAGCGGCCGTCTGGCGGATCACGACCTGCGACACTGCGACGAACGAGCTCTCAGAGCAGATCATCCCCTGAACGCCCTCGAGACGCAGAAACGAGAAGGCCCCGCACGAAGCGGGGCCTTCTCGAACTGTCTCAACACAGTGTGGAGCCTAGGAGATTCGAACTCCTGACATCCTGCTTGCAAAGCAGGCGCTCTACCAACTGAGCTAAGGCCCCGTGAGGGAATTTCTTGAGTTGAGGAGTGGGCCCACCAGGACTTGAACCTGGGACCTCTTCATTATCAGTGAAGCGCTCTAACCGCCTGAGCTATGGGCCCGTCAACCTCCAGAACTTTACCGGAGATTTCGACAAAATCCCAATCGAGGGCGGGGACCTGACCGGGCCCCGCCCTCGACCGGCGTCAGTTGCCCGGGCGAATGGTCGCACTGCCCGCCGAGAGCGAGACCTCGATCGTGTTCCGCGCGCCGCCGGACTGATCGACACGAGCGTCGAGAGACCCCGCACTCACGTCCTGGATGATCGAGTACGACTCGTCCGGAACGGTGAGATCGAGGGACCCGGCGCTGACGTCGATGGTCGTCTGCGAGGGCGCCCGCCCGGTCAGCTCGACGTTCAGGTCACCCGCCGCGACGCTGAGGTCCGCCTCGTCGACACCCTCGAGAACGGCATCGGCGCGACCGGCGCTCATGTCGATGCGCAGAGTGCTCGCGGCGCCTTCGATGTCGAGCGCTCCCGCGTTCACCGAGATGTCGAGGGCACCGAAGTCACCCGCCACGTCGAGACTTCCCGCGTCGAGAGTCAGGTCGGCATCGAGTTCAGCATCCCGCAGGCTCTCCGGCAGGGTGAGCACCGCCGACTCGTCGTCACCGAACCAGCTTCCGAACCACCAGCCGAACCGGAACTCCGGGCTGCGGACGACCAGATCGTCCCCGTCACGCTCGAGCGTCCACCCGGGTCCGCGGCTGTTCGTGACCGAGAGCTCCGCCTCGTCGACGTCGCCGAACTCGATGCGCATCGCACCGGCATCCACATCGAGGTCGAGGCCCTGGAGTCCCGAGACGTCCTCTGTCTGCAGTGAGTCGGTGCCCTCGGTCGACGAGGCGACGAGGCCGCCCGTCGCCGCGACGGCGGCCGTGGCACCCGAGCCGAGCAGTGCGATGCCACCCACGATCGCGGTGACGATCATGATCGCCCTGGCTCCCGACGAGGATCCGCCCCCACCGGAGGGACCCTGGGTCGACGAGTCCGGCCCGGTCGCATGAGTGTCGGCGGGCTGTGCATCCGGCGTGGATGCCGGGGGCGGCGTGTACGGCGTGTGGCCGCCCGAGAAGTCGTCGTTCGTGGTCATCGTCCCACTCCTGTCTGTCCGGTCGGCGCCGTGCCGCCCGTGTTCTCGATGTGAGCCAGCGCTGCGAGGACGCGACGGTTGCCCGACTCGCCCTGCTCGAGGCCCAGCTTCTGGAAGATCGCGGTGATGTGCTTCTCGACGCTCGCCTCCGAGAGGAAGAGCAGTGCGGCGATCGCCTGGTTCGACTTCCCCTCGGCGATCAGAGCCAGCACGGTGCGCTCGCGCTCGGTGAGTCGCAGCATCCGGTCGTCGCGGTTGCGCCGCGTGAGCAGCTGCGCCACGACTTCGGGATCGAGCACGGTCGCGCCCTCGGAGATGCGCTGCACGGAACCGAGGAACTCGGCGACGTCGGCCACGCGATCCTTGAGCAGGTAGCCGAGGGGGCCGCCCTGCGCCGCGATCAGGTCGGAGGCGTAGCGCTCCTCGACGTACTGCGAGAGCACGAGCAGCGGGAGTGCGGGATTCGTGTCGCGAAGGTGCAGGGCGGCGCGGATGCCCTCGTCCGTGAACGTCGGCGGCAGCCGCACATCGAGGATGCAGAGCTCGGGGTCGGTGTCGGCGACCGCCTCGTCGAGGCCCTCGATGTCGGGGAGTGCCGCGACCACGCTGTGGCCGGCATCCTCCAGCAGCCGCACGAGACCTTCGCGCAGCAGGACGGAGTCCTCGCAGATCAGGATGCGCATGGCACGTTCACCTCCAGGCTGGTCGGTCCGCCGAGCGGACTCTCGAGACGGAAGGTTCCGCCGGCGGCGAGGATGCGGTTCGCGATGCCGTCGAGGCCACCACCGGGCTGCACCTGGGCGCCGCCCATGCCGTTGTCCTCGACACGGGCCCACAGCACTCCTCCCTCGCGCAGTCGCACCGTCACCCTCGTCTCGCTGGCACGGGAGTGCTTGGCGGCGTTCGTGAGCGACTCGGCGATCGAGAAGTACACCGCGGCCTCAGCCTCGCGACTGCAGCGGCCGTCCATGCGGACGTCGAGACTCACCGGGATGTGCGAGCGGCTGGCGAGAGCAGAGAGAGCGGCGTCGAGTCCGCGGTCGTCGAGTACCGAGGCGTGGATGCCCCGGGCGAGCTGTCGCAGCTCGGTGATCGCCGCCTTGGTCGAGGTGTGGGCTTCGGAGATCAGCTCCTTCGCGGCGGCCGGGTCGTTGTCGATCTTCTGCTGGGCGAGCCCCAGCGTCATCCCGACCGACACCAGTCGCGGCTGGACGCCGTCATGCAGATCCCGCTCGATGCGTGTGCGCTCCAGGTCGGCTGCACGCACCGCACCCTCCCGCTGCGCTGTGCTGGTGCGCACGCGCTCGGTGAGCTCGGCCTCGCGGCTGCGGATCACGACGGCGAGAGAGATCACCCGGTGCAGCAGTGCCAGACCGATCATGCCGGCGATCGAGGCGGCGATCCCGAGGATGCCGATGAGCGGCGCCCAGGTGGCGTCGATCCCCCCACCGCCGAAGGGTCCGATCACGCTGTCGGTGCCCGCCAGGGGAGCGAAGCAGATCACGATCGACCACACCACGCCCCAGGCCAGCCGCAGCACGATCCAGCCGAGGACGGCCGTGATGGCGAAGTTCGCCAGTGCCCTCCACATGCGGCCGTCGATCGCCTGTCGTCCGAGCGCCCTGAGCCACCCGACGAATCCCGGGCGGTCGCGCGGACGCCACCGCAGGGGCGCGATCGGTGTCTTGTAGAGCGCGCCGACCCGAGCGACCTCGAACCAGCCCACGCCGAAGAGCGCGTAGACGAGGCCGACGAGGAGCACGACCCCGACGCCGGCGGCGAAGAGCAGTCCGAGCCCCGTACCGAGGAGTCCCGAGAGAGTCGCGAAGATGAATCCACCGATGACTCCGATGCCCGCCAGATGCAGGATCGTGAGCACGATGCGCAGCGGCGGCTTCGTGGCCGTCGCCGGTGGTGGCGTGGCAGTCTGTGTCGTCATGTCTCCAAGGTACGGCGGCACGGATCACGCCGACACCGAGGCATCCCGACACCCTGATTCGGGTTTTCCCTACCGCGCCGGTGTCGCGCGTGACAGTGCAGGGGGAGCGCGGTGGCAGCCGTTCTGATTCACTGAGCGCATGACCGCACATGAGGGTGAACCGCACGGCTCGGGGCTCGGACAACGACTCAACTGGCTGCGCGCCGGGGTGCTCGGGGCGAACGACGGCATCGTGTCCGTCGCGTCGCTGCTGGTCGGTGTCGCCGGTGCGACCACCGACAACGCCGCACTGCTGACCGCGGGCCTCGCGGGACTCGTGGGCGGGGCCATCTCGATGGCTCTCGGCGAGTACGTCTCGGTGAGCAGCCAGCGCGACAGCGAGCGGGCGCTGATCGCCAAGGAGCGCACCGAGCTGCAGACCATGCCCGAGGCCGAGCTGGCGGAGCTCACCGGCCTCTACCGCGAACGCGGTCTCAGTGAGGAGACAGCGCGTCGGGTCGCGCAGGAGCTCACGGCCCACGACGCCCTCGCAGCCCATCTCGAGGTCGAGCTCGGCATCGATCAGGACGATCTGGTGAATCCCTGGCATGCGGCGCTGTCGTCCGCGGTGGCCTTCACTCTCGGCGCGCTGCTGCCGCTTCTCGCCATTCTGCTCCCGCCGCCCGAGTGGAGGGTTCCCGTCACGTTCGTGGCCGTGCTCCTGGCGCTCGCACTCACCGGAACGGTGTCGGCCCGCATCGGCGGCTCCCCGGCGGGGCGCGCCTCGATACGACTGGTCATCGGCGGGGCCCTCGCGCTTCTCGCCACCTGGCTGATCGGCACACTGCTCGGCACGACGGGAGTCGTCTAGACCCGGCTCTCAGACAGCGAGAAGGGCGGATGCCGAAGCATCCGCCCTTCTGTGCGTCTGTGTGTCGACCGGTCAGTTCGAGGTGAACCCGACCAGGAGCCCGCCCGTCACCTTCACCGCGACGTTGTAGATGCCGGCGACGACCGCGCCGAGCACCGTGAAGACGATCAGATTGAGGATCGAGACGACGGCCGCGAAGGCCATCACCTGGGGAAGACCCGCCAGCTCCGAGATCCGCACCGAGTCACTCGTGATCGTGCCGACGAACTCGTCTGCCTGGTTGAGGACGCCGGTCGCCTGCAGCACGAGGTAGATCAGGAAGAACGACACCATGGTGACGATCGCGAGCGCGACAGCTCCCAGGAAAGAGAGCTTCACTGCGGACCAGAAATCGACGTAGACGAGGCGCAGGCGGACCTGCTTGCCTCCGGTCTTACGCGTGGACTTCTTCGCCAGCTTGTCGGCTACCGTGCTCATGCGTCTGCTTCCTCAGGGTTCTCGGTCGTCTCGGGGGAGGTGGTGGAGGACTCCGCCTCCGCCTCACCCGACGCGTCGTCCTCGGTGAGGCCCCGCTCACCGTTGCGGGCGATGGCGAGGATCCGGTCGGCTTCCGTCGTCCGTGCGAACACCACTCCCATGGTGTCGCGGCCCTTGGCGGGCACCTCGGCCACGGCAGAGCGTACCACCTTGCCGCTGGAGAGAACCACCAAGACCTCGTCGTCCTCCGAGACCATCAGACCACCCGCGAGAGTGCCCCGGTCGTCGTGCAGCTTGGCGACCTTGATGCCGAATCCACCACGTCCCTGGACGCGATATTCCTCGATCGCGGTGCGCTTCGCATAGCCGCCGTCGGTCACGACGAACACGTACTGACCGATGGCTGCGACGGATGCCGACAGCAGACTGTCGCCCTCGCGGAACTTCATTCCCTTGACGCCGGCGGTCGCGCGGCCCATCGGGCGCAGAGCCTCATCGGTCGCGCTGAACCGCACCGACATGCCCTTGCGGCTGATCAGCAGGATGTCGTCCTCGGCGTTGACCATCAGAGCCGAGACGAGCTCGTCCTCGTCGTTCAGACGGATCGCGATGACGCCGCCCTGACGGTTGGTGTCGTAGCTGGCGAGGCTCGTCTTCTTCACGAGGCCGTCGCGCGTCGCGAGCACGAGGTAGTCGGCCACCTCATAGTCGCGGATGTCGAGCACCTGGGCGATGTTCTCATCGGGCTGGAGCGCGAGCAGGTTGGCGACGTGCGTGCCCTTCGCATCGCGACCGGCCTCGGGGACCTCGTAGGTCTTCGCCCGGTAGACGCGACCCTTGTCGGTGAAGAACAGCAGCCAGTGATGCGTGGTCGTCACGAAGAAGTGCTCGACGATGTCGTCCGCGCGCAGCTGAGCGCCCTTGATGCCCTTGCCGCCACGGTGCTGCGACCGGTAGTTGTCGCTGCGCGTGCGCTTGATGTAGCCGGCACGCGTGATGGTGACGACCATCTCCTCCTCGGCGATGAGGTCTTCCATCGACACGTCGCCGTCGAATCCGTGCAGGATGTGCGTGCGACGCTCGTCGCCGAAGCGGTCGACGATCCCGGTGAGCTCATCGCGGATGATGCCGCGCTGCAGGCCCTCGTCGGCGAGGATCGCGTTGTACTCGGCGATGAGCCTCTCGAGCTCGGCCGCCTCGTCGAGGATCTTCTGCCGCTCGAGTGCCGCAAGGCGGCGCAGCTGCATGTCGAGGATGGCCTGCGCCTGGTCGTCATCGATGTCGAGGAGCTTCTTGAGTCCCTCACGAGCATCCTCGACCGTCGCGGAGCGTCGGATCAGCGCGATGACCTCGTCGAGAGCATCCAGTGCCTTGAGGTAGCCGCGCAGGATGTGCATGCGTCGCTCGGCCTTGGCGAGGCGGAACTGCGTGCGGCGGACGATGACCTCGAGCTGGTGGGTGATCCAGTTCGTCACGAAGCCGTCGATCGCGAGGGTGCGGGGCACGCCGTCGACGATCGCGAGCATGTTCGCGCCGAAGTTCTCCTGCAGCTGGGTGTGCTTGTACAGGTTGTTCAGCACGACCTTGGCGACCGCGTCGCGCTTGAGCACGACGACGAGACGCTGACCCGTGCGGTCGGACGACTCGTCGCGGATGTCGGCGATGCCGGTGATCTTGCCGTCACGGGCGAGGTCGCCGATCTTCACGGCGACGTTGTCGGGGTTCACCTGGTACGGCAGCTCGGTCACGACGAGGCAAGTACGACCCTGGATCTCCTCGACGTTCACGACCGCGCGCATGGTGATCGAACCGCGACCGGTCCGGTACGCCTCCTGCACGCCCTTGGTGCCGAGGATCTGCGCGCCGGTCGGGAAGTCCGGCCCGGGGATGCGCTGGATGAGTCCCTCGAGCAGTTCCTCGCGGGGGAGACCCGGGTTGTCGAGCGCCCACAGGGCCGCAGCCGACACCTCACGAAGGTTGTGCGGAGGGATGTTGGTCGCCATTCCGACCGCGATGCCGACCGACCCGTTGACGAGCAGGTTCGGGAATCGCGCGGGCAGGACCGTCGGCTCCTGGGTCTGGCCGTCGTAGTTGTCCTGGAAGTCGACCGTGTCCTCTTCGATGTCCCGCACCATCTCGAGCGCGAGCGGAGCCATCTTGGTCTCGGTGTATCGGGGAGCGGCGGCGCCCATGTTGCCGGGGGAGCCGAAGTTGCCCTGGCCGAGCGCCAGCGGATACCGGAGCGACCACGGCTGCACCAGACGGACGAGGGCGTCGTAGATCGCCGAGTCGCCGTGCGGGTGGTACTGGCCCATGACCTCGCCCACCACACGGGCGCACTTCGAGAACGACTTGTCGGGGCGGAACCCGCCGTCGTACATGCCGTACAGCACGCGCCGGTGCACGGGCTTGAGCCCGTCGCGGACGTCGGGGAGCGCACGGCCGACGATCACGGCCATCGCGTAGTCGAGATAGCTGCGCTGCATCTCGGACTGCAGATCGACCTGATCGATCTTGCCGTGGTCGTGGCCCTCGGTGATGTCGGGGCGTTCTTCGTCAGTCATGTGTCTTCTCTTCGTTGGTTTCCGAGAGCGGCTCGCGACGTGTCGACTCGCTTCGCTCGCTCAACGACCAGGGTCGCTCGCTGCGCTCGCCTGTGTCAGATGTCGAGGAAGCGGACGTCCTTGGCATTGCGCTGGATGAAGCTGCGTCGGGACTCGACGTCCTCACCCATCAGCACGCTGAAGATCTCGTCGGCCGCTGCGGCGTCCTCGATCGTGATCTGGCGGAGGGTGCGGGTGGTGTGATCCATCGTGGTCTCCCACAGCTCCTTCGGGTTCATCTCACCGAGACCCTTGTAGCGCTGGATTCCGGCATCCTTCGGGATCCGCTTGCCGTTGTCGAGCCCGTGCTTCAGCAGAGCATCGCGCTCGGCATCGCTGAACACGTACTCGTGAGCGGAGTTGGTCCACTTGAGGCGGTAGAGCGGCGGCATCGCGAGATACACGAAACCGGCCTCGATGAGCCCGCGCATGTAGCGGAAGAGCAGCGTCAGCAGCAGCGTCGTGATGTGCTGGCCGTCGACGTCGGCATCCGCCATCAGCACGATCTTGTGATAGCGCGCCTTCTCGATGTCGAACTCTTCGCCGATGCCCGTGCCGAAGGCCTGGATCATCGCCTGGACCTCTTTGTTGCCCAGGGCCTTGTCGAGACGCGCGCGCTCGACGTTGAGGATCTTGCCTCGCAGGGCGAGGATCGCCTGGGTGTGCGGGTCGCGACCCTGCACCGCCGAGCCGCCTGCCGAGTCACCCTCGACGAGGAAGATCTCGCTGATCGACGGGTCCTTGCTGGTGCAGTCCTTGAGCTTGTCGGGCATCGCCGCCGATTCGAAGACGCTCTTACGACGAGCCGTCTCACGCGCCTTGCGGGCCGCGAGACGCGCGGTCGCCGCATCGATCGCCTTGCGGATCACGTTCTTGGCCTGGTTCGGGTTGCGGTCGAACCAGTCTCCGAGCTGATCGCCCACGACCTTCTGCACGAAAGCCTTGGCCTCGGTGTTGCCGAGCTTGGTCTTGGTCTGACCCTCGAACTGGGGCTCGCCGAGCTTGATCGAGATGACCGCGGTGAGTCCCTCGCGGACGTCGTCGCCCGAGAGGTTGTCGTCCTTCTCCTTGAGCAGGTTGTTCGCACGCGCGTACTTGTTGACCAGCGTCGTGAGCGCGGCGCGGAAGCCCTCTTCGTGGGTCCCGCCCTCGTGCGTGTTGATCGTGTTCGCGTAGGTGAAGACGTTCTCGGTGTACGAGGTGGTCCACTGCATCGCGACCTCGAGCGAGATCTTGCGCTCGGTGTCCTCGGACTCGAACGCGATGATCTCGTCGTTGACGACCTCGGCGTGGCGCACCTTGTTCAGATACTCGACGTAGTCGACGAGACCGCGCTCGTAGTAGAAGACGTCGCCGGGCTGCTTGACGATCGCCTGGCCGTTCTCCTCGATCTCGTAGGCCGAGGAGGGGCGTTCGTCGGCGAGCTCGATGCGCAGGCCCTTGTTGAGGAAGGCCATCTGCTGGAAGCGCGTGCGCAGGGTGTCGTAATCGAACTCGAGCGTCTCCTGGAAGATCTCGCCGTCCGGCCAGAAGGTGATGGTCGTGCCGGTGGTGTCGGCCGCCTCGCCCTTCTCGAGCTGCTGCTGCGGAACTCCGCCGTCCGCGAAGCTGTGCCGCCAGACGAAGCCCTTCTGCCTGACCTCGACGTCGAACCGGGTCGACAGCGCATTCACGACCGACGAACCGACACCGTGCAGACCGCCCGAGACGGCATAGGCTCCGCCGCCGAACTTTCCGCCGGCATGCAGGATCGTGAGGACGACCTCGACGGTCGACTTCGTCGGGTCGGACGAGTGCGGATCGACGGGGATGCCGCGACCGTTGTCGACGACGCGGACGCCGCCGTCTTCGAGCAGCGTCACCAGGATCGTGTCGGCGTAGCCGGCGAGGGCCTCATCGACCGAGTTGTCGACGATCTCGTAGACCAGGTGGTGCAGACCGCGCGGACCGGTGGATCCGATGTACATTCCGGGGCGCTTCCGGACGGCTTCGAGGCCTTCGAGGATCTGGATCGAGTCGGCACCGTACTCGCCCGGCTGCTTCGCCTTGGGTGCGGGTGCCGACGATCCGGAGTCGGCGACCGTCGAGGGGTCTCCGTTGGTCGATTCCGTCTCGTCAGCGGGGGATTCAGGCGTCATCAGAGAGCATTCTCCACATCGATATCACGAACTCCCAGTCTAGCGGTCTTTCGTGGCGAGATGCGGCTCAGCGGCCACCTGTGGGCCTCTGAGCGTGTCGGACCCCTTGCGTGGTGTCCTACCCGTAGGTATCGCGTGGACCCCGCCCTGGAACGACTCTGGGACCCCATTTCCACGAGGGTACGTCCGGTCCGATGAAGCGAAGATTTTCGACGCCGGCCGACGGATAGCGGCGTCCGATCTCGGTCAGGATCGTGCCTCGCATGAACTGCAGGTTCTTGGCCCAGGCCGTCGAATCGCACTTCACCGTGAGCACACCGCGCTCGAGAGACACCGGTTCGGAGTGCTTCGCGGTGTCCGCTCCCGCGAGGTCGGCCCATTGGCGCACGAGGTCTTCACGGGCGAGGGTCGTCTCCCACCCCGCATCGCGGGTCAGCCTGTCGAGAACCGCGCCCAGCGTGCCCGGATCGCGACCGGGCGTGAAGGGCGCGTTGTCGTCGTCGACCACGACACGGCGCTTCCGCTTCCAGTTCTTCGAGCTGGGCTGCAGTCCGCGCAGACGCAGATAGGTCGCCACGGTCTCCGGGGTTTCCGCGGCGGGAACCGGAGCGATGTCAGTCATCTGTCTCGTCCTTCTCGCTCGCCGGGCTCGTCGTCTCGGGTGCTGTCGCCGCATCCACGGGTTCCGCGCCCCGCGCATCCGTCGGTCCCTGTGGCGACTGGGGCTCGCGGTCGTCGCTGATCGTGCCGGCGGCGATCCTGACGACGTGTGCATGCAGCACCTCGGGGATATCCTCCTCCACCGCGGCGGTGACCACCACCTGCTCGTAGCCGGCGGTCACCGCGGCGAGCCGCTGGCGACGATCGGCATCGAGCTCGGCGAACACGTCGTCGAGGATGAGCACCGGATCGCCCGCGGGCGACTCGCTGCGCAGGAGCTCGGCGGAGGCGAGTCGGAGCGCCAGCGCCACGGACCACGATTCTCCATGTGACGCATAGCCCTTCACCGGAAGGTCGCGAACCCTCAGCACGAGGTCGTCGCGATGCGGACCGGTGAGGGTGAGACCGCGCTCGAGCTCGTTCGGCCGCTTCGCGAGCAGGGCCGCGTGGAACATCTCGGCGCACTGCGCCGTGCTCAGCACCCCGTCGGTGTCGATCGGAGCGGATTCGCCGTCTTCAGGATCTGCGCCGCGCACCGACAGCGCCCATTCCAGCTGCGGACGATGATCCTCACCGGCGATCGCGGCATAGGCCTCGGCGACCGGCTGCTGCAGATCTGCCGCGAGGCGCTGGCGGGCGTTGATGATCTCGGCGCCGAGCGAGACGAGCTTGTCGTCCCAGACGTCGAGGGTGCTGAGTCCCTCACCCTTGATCCCGCGAGCGCGAGCGGACTTGAGCAGGGCGTTGCGCTGCTTGAGTACACGGTCGTAGTCGCCGAGCACCGATGCCATGCGCGGCGTGCGCTGGATCAGCAGCTGGTCGACGAACCGACGACGGGACGAGGGATCGCCTCGGACGATCTGCAGATCTTCGGGGGCGAAGAGCACGACATGCGCATAGCGCGGCAGTTCATTGATCTTGGAGGGAGACCCGTTGATGCGTGCCTTGTTGGCGCCCTGTTTGTTGAGCTGGACCTCGACGAGCACTCGGCGTTCGCCGTGCGAGAGCCGGGCGCGGATGATCGCGTACTCCTGACCGTCGCGTACGAGCGGTGCATCGGAGGACACACGGTGAGAGCCCAGTGTCGCGAGGAAGACCACTGCTTCCGCGAGATTCGTCTTGCCCTGACCGTTGCGACCGACGAGAACGTTCGGGCCGCGGTGCAGGGTGAGTTCGGCGGTCGCATAATTGCGGAAATCGACCAGACTCAGGTGCTCCACAATCACGCTGTCAGCCTACCTTCGGCCTCTGACACTCGGATTCGCGGGCGTCTGCCCGCTCGTGCCGGGTCAGCGAAGCAGCAGGTTCGGCTGCAGCAGGTACTTGAACGAGTCGAGTCCCGCCTGGTCGACCGAGGTCTGGCTCGTGATGAGCACGGGGCTGAGCTTGTTGGCGTTGTCGCTCGAGGTGAACGTCACGCGCACGAATTCGCTCTTGACCGCACCGAGTGCCTCGATGAGGTACTGCGGGTTGAGACCGAGAGTCACCTCGTCACCACCCGACAGGATCGCATCCACCGACTCGGAGGCACGGGCATGCTCGCTGCCGGATGCATCCATCGTCACCCCGTCGCTGGCGAACGTGAACCGCAGCGGAGCGGCCCGGTCGAGGACGAGCGACACACGACGCACCGCCTCGACGAGGTCGGCGGTGTTGACGACCGCGTAGTGGTCGGTCTGCTCCGGGAACAGGCGGCGGACCGGGGGGAAGTTCCCCTTGATGAGCAGCGACGTGACGGTCTTGTTCCCGGCGGTGAAGGCGATGATCTCGCGATCACCGGCACCCGAGAACGCGATCTGGATCGTGCCGGCGTGTCCGAAGGTCTTTCCGACCTCGAGCAGGGTGCGTGCGGGGACGAGTGCCGTGGCTTCGACGGCCTCCCCGTCCCACGGGACGTCGCGCAGCGACACGCGGTAGCGGTCGGTCGCGACCAGGCTGAGGCTCTGACCGGAGACCTCGAGCTGTACACCGGTGAGCACCGGGGTCACGTCGTCGCGCGATGCGGCGAATCCGACCTGCGCGATCGCGGTGCCGAAGTCATCGGCGGGGACGACTCCGGAGGACCCCGAGACCTCGGGGATCGAGGGATATTCCTCGACCGGCATGGCGGCCAGGGTGAAGCGTGCCGATCCGCAGGTGACCGAGATGCTTCCGTCGTCTTCGACGGCGATCTCGATCGGAGCGTTCGGGAGCCGGCTGGCGATGTCGGAGAGCAGTCGACCGTGCACGAGGATCGTGCCCGGATCCTCGACCGTGGCCTCGATGGTCGTGCGAGCCGACGCCTCGTAGTCGAATGCCGAGAGCGTGAGTCCGGAACCGTCGGCCTCGATCAGCACTCCGGCCAGGATCGGCTGAGGATTGCGCTGCGGAAGCAGCTTGACGACGAAGGACACAGCCTCGCTGAAGACATCGCGGTTGACCTGAAACCTCACGGGTGCTCCCTTGTCGTCGTTCTGAGACGCGTCGTCATCGTCCCTGCCGGTGCAGGGCTTCCCATGCTAGCCCCAGAGTCACACGGATCCCTACGCGGATGTGATTCCCGGGGACCGGTCGGGTTTCCACACCGTCTGGTGATCGGATCGCCCCTGGATTGGATTAACTCCTTAACGGTGTTAACAGCTGTGGATACTGTGGATAACTCGGTGGAAAGCAGACGCGAGTAGGGAACTACACGGTTGTCACTTGTGGAATCCCTGAGGATTACGCGGGTGGGGAGCATCCGATGCGATCGGGAGCATGTCGTAGTTATCCACAGGATCGACGATTTCTCCCATGTTCGTCCCGAGCTCATCCCCATCCATCCACAAGTTATCCACATGTGCAAAGTGGCATCGATCCGTTCTTCACACGGCGCGTCGCACGCACGCGAAGGGGGTCACAGCGTCCTCTCGGATGCTGTGACCCCCTTTTCGGAGTCGCGGTGCTCGTTCAGCGACGACCGAGCTGCGTGGTGATCTCGGTCACCTGGTTGTAGATCGAACGGCGTTCCTTCATGAGTTCGCTGATCTTCTTGTACGCGTACATGACGGTCGTGTGATCGCGGTTTCCGAACAGCTGACCGATCTTGGGCAGAGAGAGGCTCGTGCGCTCACGGCACAGATACATGGCGATCTGTCGTGATGTCGCGATCTGCTGCGAACGACTCGAGCCGTACAGGTCGTCGACCGTGAGCTTGAAGTACTGCGCCGTCGCCGTGATGATGTCGGTCGGCGAGATGATGTTGTCCTCTGCCGTGTCGATGATGTCGCGCAGCACGGTCTGGGCGAGGGAGATGTCGAGGGCGGAACGGTTCAGGCTCGCGAACGCGGACACCCGGATCAGGGCGCCTTCGAGCTCGCGGATGTTCGAGGAGACCACCGTGGCGATGTACTCGAGCACCTCGTCGGGGATGTGGAGCGCCTCGCTCTGCGCCTTCTTGCGGAGGATCGCGATGCGCGTCTCGAGGTCGGGCGCCTGCACATCGGTGATGAGGCCCCACTCGAACCGGCTGCGCATGCGGTCTTCGAAGCCGGTCAGGTGCTTCGGGGCCACATCGCTGGTGATGACGACCTGCTTGTTGTGGTCGTGCAGCGTGTTGAAGGTGTGGAAGAAGGCTTCCTGCGTCTCGGCACGACCCTGAAGGAACTGGATGTCGTCGATGAGAAGGATGTCGACGTCGCGATACCGGGCCTGGAATGCGGCGCCGCGGTTGTTCGCGATCGAGTTGATGAAGTCGTTCGTGAACTCCTCGCTCGAGACGTACCGCACCTTCACTCCCGCATAGAGGGACTGTGCGTAATCGCCGATCGCGTGCAGGAGGTGGGTCTTGCCGAGCCCGGAGTCCCCGTAGATGAAGAGCGGGTTGTAGGCCTTGGCCGGCGCTTCGGCCACGGCGACCGCGGCTGCGTGCGCGAAGCGGTTGGACTGGCCGATCACGAAGTTGTCGAAGGTGTACTTCGGGTTGAGCCGCGACTCGTGCCGCATCGGAGTGGGCTGCTCCATGGGCGACTCGATGCGGATGTTCTCCTGCCGCCCGAAGTCCGCGACGGCGATCGGCGCGGTCGGCTGCTCGGCGAGCTCGTGGTTCACCACCACCCGGTACGACGTGACCTCGTCGCCGATGTGCGAAAGAGCCTCCATGATCGGCAGTCGGAGTCTCTTGTTGATCTGCGCTGCGGTGAGGTCGTTCGGCACCTCGAGATAGAGAGTCGCGGCCATGACTCCGGCGGGGACCGCCAGACTCAGGAAACCCTGGAGCTGGGGAGTCACGCGGTCGTCGGCTTCGAGCAGCTCCTGCACCGTGGTCCAGATCGGGACGTCGGGCTGGGCTGGTGAGGACATGACGCTCCGGAGCTGGGGGATCGGGGAGGGTTCGGCGACGGGCGTCTCCCTGTGGATAACTTCGGATGCCACGGTAGTCATCGCGGCTGTGATCGGCAACCTGCCCCGGGAAATCCGCGCGCGTGTTGCGCATACGTGCAGGCCGCAGGTTGTGGATAATGGCTGTGCGGATCGTGCAGGAGGTCCGATGTCCCAGCGCGCAGATTTGCTCTGTGCGCCGTCAGGACGTACCCTTAATCGGTTGACTTATGCCTGAATGGCAGATCCCTATGTCTCCGGTCAAAATGATCCCGGTGGCAGCTTTCCCCGGAGTGATTTCATGAGCAAGCGCACCTTCCAGCCCAACAACCGTCGTCGTGCCAAGAAGCACGGTTTCCGTCTTCGCATGCGCACCCGCGCCGGCCGCGCGATCCTGTCGGCTCGCCGCGCGAAGGGCCGCACCGAGCTCTCCGCGTAAACCGCTGTGCTCGCCCGCCCGTATCGCCTGACCCGCGGCAGCGACTATCGACTGGTCGTTCGACGTGGGACACGTTGTGGCGGGG
>NZ_DALZXX010000005.1:0-30338 GCF_031988965.1 Microbacterium sp. | reverse complement strand
ATGCTGACGACGGGCGAGAGCAGAGCCGCGAGGTTCGGATTCATCATCAGCAAGCAGGTTGGCACCGCAGTGGTGCGCAACTCCGTTCGTCGACGCCTCAAGGCCGTCTGCGCGGAGGCGCTCCCGCGAGTTCCCGAGGGCACGGATGTCGTCATCCGTGCCCTTCCTGCGTCCGCGACCGCGAGCTACGCCGAACTGAGTGCGGATGTGAACCGTTGCCTCGGGCGGTTGGCGCCGGTGACGACATGACGGCGCTCCCGGCATCCTCACTCGGAAGCGCACGACTGCAGCCCCGAGATCTGGTGCGCAGCATCCCACTGGTGCCGAGGAACCTCGTACTCGGGTTCCTGACCGGTTACCGGGCGGTGATCTCTCCGATGTACGGAGACGTGTGTGCCTATTACCCATCCTGTTCCGCTTACGCTGTAGGTGCGGTGCAACAGCACGGCGCCGTGCGGGGAACGATGCTCTCGGCATGGCGCATACTCCGTTGCAATCCCTGGAGCCACGGCGGCGTCGATGACGTCCGTCCGCATGAACACTTCCGCTATGACCTGACCGCCCGCGGTTTCGTCGTCCCTTCCCGAAAGGATTGATCGGTGGGTCTTGACCTTCTGTTCGCCAGCACCACGCCCTCGCCGGCGCCCGCCTCCGGCGGATTCGATCTGCTGGGGACGATCCTCTGGCCGCTGAAGTGGCTGGTCGAGCTCGTGCTCGTCGCCTGGCACTGGCTGCTGACGGCGGTGGGCCTTCCTGCCGCATCCGGTCTCACGTGGGTGCTGTCGATCGTCGGACTCGTGATCGTCGTCCGCGCTGCTCTGATCCCGCTCTTCGTGAAGCAGATCAAGAGCCAGCGAAAGATGATGGAAATTGCTCCTGAACTGCGAAAAGTTCAGGAGAAGTACCGAGGCAAGAAGGATCAGCTCTCTCGCGAGGCCATGAGCCGCGAGACCATGGCGCTGTACAAGAAGCACGGCACGACGCCGATGTCGAGCTGTCTTCCGCTCCTGGTGCAGATGCCGATCTTCTTCGCGCTGTTCAGCGTGCTCAACGACGTGACGAAGCACCACGCGGCCGGCATCGGTGGCGTCGGTCTCCTCAATGCCGAGCTCACCGAGCAGTTCTACGACGCGCAGCTGTTCGGGGTCGCATCCCTGCACGAGACCCTCGGCAACGCGGTCGACGCGGGCAACACCGTCGCGATCGTCATCCTGGTGGTCCTCGTCGTGCTCATGATCGCGTCGCAGTTCTTCACTCAGCTGCAGATCATCTCGAAGAACCTGTCGCCCGAGGCCAAGACCGGCCAGGCGTACCAGATGCAGAAGATCATGCTCTACATCCTTCCGCTGGGCTTCATCTTCTCGGGTATCTTCTTCCCGCTCGGCGTCGTCGTGTACTGGTTCATCTCGAACCTGTGGACGATGGGTCAGCAGTTCCTGGTCATCCGCGAGATGCCCACCCCTGGTTCCGAGGCGGCCAAGGCCCGTGAGGAGCGCCTGGCGCGCAAGGGCAAGGCGATCGATTCGTCGGGCAAGGTCGTTCCGATGGCCGCGTACGAGGCCGAGCAGCAGCGCCTGCTCGAAGAGGTCGAGAAGGCCAAGGCCGAGGCTCCGAAGCGTCAGCAGCCGGTCGGCAAGAAGCGAGCGAAGAAGAAGGGTGGCGGCGCGTGAGCGAGAACATGACGGAGACCGTCGAGCCCACCGTGGCTCAGCTGGAGAACGAGGGCGACGTCGCCGCGGACTACCTCGAGGAACTGCTCGACATCGCCGACATCGATGGCGATCTCAACCTCGACGTGCGTCAGGGACGCGCGTACGTGTCGGTGGAGGCTGAGGGCGATGGCCTGTCGCTTCTCTCGGCACCCGACACCGTGCAGGCACTGCAGGAGCTCACGCGGCTCGCGGTGCAGAACAAGACCGGTTCCTTCTCTCGTCTGATCCTCGACATCGGCGGATCGCGGGACACTCGGCGCCGCCAGCTCGAGACGCTCGTGAACGCGGCTGCGGCCAAGCTTGATGACGGCGCCTCCCAGGCATCGCTGCCCGCCATGTCGAGCTACGAGCGCAAGCTGGTGCACGATATTGCCGCTGATCAGGGACTTGTCTCGGAATCGTACGGTGAGGGCGCGGATCGTCACACGGTTCTGCGCCGTCGCTGATGTCGTCCGAGTCCACGGGGGCGGATGCCTACGTGACGAGCGTCGTGGAGACCGAGCCCGCCGTCGCGGGGGAGATGTTCGGCGATCGCATAGAGCTCGCTCGTCAGTTCACCGCCGCGCTGGCTGAGCATGGCGAGGAGCGGGGGCTGATCGGTCCCCTCGAGCTTCCTCGTCTCTGGACTCGACACATCCTGAACAGCGCGATCGCTGCTCCGCTCTTCAGCGGATCGGTCGCGGACATCGGGTCTGGAGCCGGTCTTCCGGGTATCGTGCTCGCGATCGCGCGTCCGGACGCCCAGTTCACTCTGGTCGAGCCGATGGAACGCAGAGTGACCTGGCTCAACGAGCAGGTATCGGCGCTGGGGCTGCCGAACGTCGAGGTCGTTCGTGCCCGTGCCGAAGAGGTTCAGCGACCCGGCGGCTTCGACGTCGTGACGGCTCGTGCGGTGAGTGCGCTGCGCACTCTCATTCCTCTCACGGCGCCGCTGGTCCGCGATGGTGGTGAGCTCACGCTGCTCAAGGGAATGAACGTGTCGAACGAGATCGACGCTGCTCAGAAGCAGATCAAGAAATTCCGACTGTCGAATGTGCGCGTCGAGGTACTGGGCGAGGGCGTTCTTCCCGAGACCACGCGCGTGCTGCGGGCCCGCGTGCGCTGACCGCTTGCCGGCGGTAACGGCGCGTAAGTCCCGCTAGGCAGTGCATCCGATCTGCAGGGATGCATGTTTCACGTGAAACATTTGCCGGGAGTGGAGGCGGGCCGTCTCGGGCACGGCTGCGAGACGAGCGGATTCTTCGCACCCGGGGCTTGCGTGCGAGTGTTGTCGTGGACACGTCACGGTCGCGTCTCCGACCGTGGGCAGTGTCGCGGGGAGGGGCAGTGGTCTTCGTCCTGCTGGGTCGACGCAACGAGCTCTCGTCGATGGGTGCTGATCTCATGCCAGTCGATCGCCCGAGCCACGACGTCGTTCGATGTCCTCTGACGTTCTACTGAGGGCCTGACCCTCGGAGCCTTGACCAGCTCGCAGGTATCAGGCTGTTTCACGTGAAACATAGAGTGCTGTCGACGAGCCTGAGAAAGCAATGCGGTGCGACGTCATTGGTGTGTTTCGCCGGCTCGATGGGGGATGGCTGCACGCGAATGCGGTGCGGCCGAACCTGCGCACGAGTCAGGCGCTCTTCGGATGCTTCTTTGACGCGTAACCATCCCGTGCGCGGTGTTGCATGGAATCAGAGTGTTTCACGTGAAACACTCGTTGCTGTGCTGGACATGGGACGAGGGTGGGTCTGACGCCAGGTCACCACAGGGAAGGGGCTGATCGAGTCTCGTCGTGGCGCACGATGCCTGGCCAGGGACGTCCATCTCTTCCCGCGGTCCCGACTGGAGTTCGCTTCTGGAAATGTCGCGGGGTATGTGCAGCGAGCACCTGCGCGTTGCAGGAAACCAGGATTGATGTGGGGTCCCCCTGGGGTCGAGGGACCAGGTGATTGCGACCTCCACTCTTGCACGTTTCACGTGAAACAAGCGTTGAGTGGAGCCCAGCCTCCAAGGAAACGATCATGTCTTCACTGACCCCGTGCGGCGACGGTGGGGTGGTAGCGGTGGTGGACCCGGGATTCCCAGCCACGGAGCGGGTGAGTAAACAACCGAGATAGAGAGGCGCGTCATGTTGCACGTGAAACACCGGAGTGAGATGGTGCCGAGCCTGCATGAAGCCGTGGTGGACCCACCCTTTCGCCTCTCGAGCCGGTGAACTGGCCCACCCCGGCTGCTGCGAACACCAGCGGTCAGCGCGTCGCCGTGTTTCACGTGAAACCTCAGCGACTATCGGCGGTCGGCGGTCGGCGGTCGGCGGTCGGCGGTCGGCGGTCGGCGGTCGGCGGGTGGCGCGTGGCGAGTGGTGGGCTATCGTCTCGGATGCGTGCGCGGATCTGTGGTGAATACCACCACTGACCGCGTGCTCATGGCACTGCAATCGATCGGCGTCCTGGGGCCGTGACAGGGAAGCCGCCGTTGGCCATCAGATCGAGCGGATTCAGGTCTTCGACGCTGCTGTTGCGCTGGGCTCGGCCGGCCAGGTCATCGATCCGCGCCCGGCTTATGAAGTATCGATCTCTGCCTGCCGGACGCGAACGGGTGAGTAGTGGGCTACCGAGCACGTCACACTGCTGGTGGCTCGATCTCTCGCGGGTGTTACTAGCTCGATGGCATGAGAATCAATGCAGCTGGTTGGTGAGGCAGGACAGTCGCGACGGGCAGCGTGAGAGCCAATCGATGGGATGTTTTACGTGAAACGGGTTTACAGGTCGATTCTCGTGACACGGTCAGCGAGCGATGACGCCGCCGGCGACGGTAGAGGTGTGAACTGAGCAGCGGTGGCGAGGGAAAACTGCGGCGCACAGCGTGCGGTGTGTAGCCGGCGGCACAAGATCACGCCTGTCGTGAGTCGGAGTGGTCTGTGTGGGGGGCGCGGTCGGAATCGTGTGCGGCCAGTCATCCAGGAGGTGAGGACGCAAGAAGGTCCACGGGCTTCCCAGCCGGGGAGCAGCAAGCGGCGAGAGGTGCCACATATGCCGGCCTCACCTGCGGCGCGAAGGCGCCAAGTCTCCGGGTGAGAGTCTGACCTCCGGCTGCTGTCCCCGCTCTCACAAGTGGGGGGCAGTGAAGATGGCGGGCCTCGGGAGGGTGGCGAGATGCCAAGCGTTACCTAGGTCTCACGTAGAGGGTGACGCCGATGACTCACCGTCTTGTGGCGACGTGGCGCCGTCATCCCGCGCATCGTGAGCTGTGAAGGCATCGCCCTTTAGCCGGTCGCGGAATGCGTGAGAAGAGTGTCGTGGCCCTCCTCGAAACGAGAGCGCGGAATCCTGGTGGTCATCCCGGGCATCGCGAGCTGTGGAGGCATCACCCTCGAGCGGGTTGGGGAGCGCGCGAGTAGTGTGGAGCGGCCATCCTCGCAAGAGGGCGCGGAATCCTGGTGACGCCCTCGCGAGAGTCTCACGAGTGTTGCACTCGTTCCCGACACACAGCGCTGAGGCCGCGCAGGGCAGGGATGGGGACGAGGGAAGCTACGGCGTGCCAGCCAGGGTCGGTCTGTCGAGTGTTGTCTACGTCCCGATCCTGCTTCGAGGAGCTCCCGATGTGTCGCCGAGAATGTGGGCGTCAGAGGGGCACAGGCGACGTGGAATGGGGGAGGGGGTAGGACCCCGGTCGGCAGGGAAAGCGGGCGCCGGTTGCGCGTTCCACGTGAAACATCGGCGTAGTTCGAGGCCGTCAACCCCTTCCTTCGTGGCTCTTGTCCTGCCGGATATGTCCGGTGCGTATGTTCGCCACCTACCGCGGTGGCGCCGTCCGTTTGGCGGATGAGGTGCGGATGAGTGGCGCGTGTGCACGCTGCTCCGACCTCGCGCTACGTCTAAATCGTGATGTGAAGGGGCAACTCGCGCTTCCCCAGTGAATGGTCTGTTTTGATAGCCGTGGAGTAGTGCTTTTGCACTTCGGAGAGAGATCTTCTCGCGATAGTGCGGCGAGGCGCTCACTTCTCGAGCGAGCGCTCCCAGATTGATCCTCTGCAGATAGAGCGCCGTTTTGGGCATTCTGGCACTGGGGTACCCGGAAACCACGTGAATCTGCGTCACCACTGATGATTGAGTACGCGCGGTCGATGCAACGGGTCGGATAGCGTGTCGACATGGCACGAGTTCTGATCACCGGCATGTCCGGAGTGGGCAAGTCAACGGTGATCCGGGAGCTCACCCGTCGAGGCGCCTTCGCAGTCGACACAGATGACCTCGGCTGGAAGGATTCCGTTGGGGACTGGATCACCGAAAGGATGACGAAACTGCTGCGGGCACATGATGATGTGATCGTCTCTGGAACCGTCGCGAACCAAGGGGAGTTCTACCCTTCACTCCATCACGTCGTTCTGCTCACGGCACCGCTCGACGTGATGCTGGGCCGGATCGAAGCGCGCGACGATAACCCGTACGGCAAATCGTCGGGGGATCGCGCCGAGATCATCGCGAACATGCACTCCATCGAGCCTCTACTGCGAGCGACGGCGACGCTGGAGCTTGACGCGACAGCACCTATCGGTGACACGGTCGACATCGTGCATGACCTCTACCGCCAACGTTTCACGTGAAACAACACGGAGTACGTCGACACGACTCGATCTCAGGATGGGTTGCACGGACGGCGTGCTCCTTCAGGAGGAGTCAGTGATCAGCCAGCGTCGACACCTCACCACGCCGCGCGCCGGGTGGGAGGACGAGAGTGCCGGAGGGCAGGTGTGCTCGACCGGATCCACAGGTCGGCGCTCATGCGGGGCAACGTCGGCCTCAGCGATTAGAGTGGAACACGGCCCCGAAAGGAGTGGATGTTTCACGTGAAACAGTCCGACAAGGCAACACCGAAGGATTCTTTCGGCATGGATACGCCACTCGCGCGCGAGATCGCCGACCTCTCGGCACGACGTCGGGTGCTCGATTCCGTGAAGGTCGAGTTCACGGGGGAGACCCGCGTGCTCACCGTCTCCAATCAGAAGGGTGGAGTCGGAAAGACGACGAGTGCGGTGAACATCGCCGCAGCACTCTCCGGGCTCGGGGCGAAGGTTCTCGTCATCGATCTCGACCCTCAGGGCAACGCTTCCACTGCGCTGGGAGTCCCACACAGCGGCGACGTCCCGAGCGTCTACGACGTTCTCATCGATGAGGTTCCTCTCGCCGACATCGTGCAGCAGAGCCCCGAGGACGCGAACCTCTTCTGCGCTCCCAGCACGATCCACCTCGCAGGAGCAGAGATCGAGCTCGTCGCGCAGGTGGCTCGCGAGCACCGCCTGCGCCGGGCTCTCCAGGACTACCTGGAGAGCAATCCGATGGACTTCGTCATCATCGACTGCCCGCCGTCGCTGGGCCTCCTCACGATCAATGCGTTCACCGCGGCCGACGAGGTCTTCATCCCGATCCAGTGCGAGTACTACGCACTCGAGGGCCTGAGCCAGCTGCTCGGCAGCATCCAGATGATCCAGAAGCATCTGAATCCCGACCTTCATCTCTCGACCATTCTGCTGACCATGTTCGACGGGCGTACCCGTCTTGCGCAGCAGGTCGCCGATGAGGTCCGCACCCACTTCCCGGACCAGGTGCTCGACACCGTCATCCCGCGCTCTGTGCGGATGTCGGAGGCGCCGAGTTTCGGTCAGACCGTGATCGCCTACGATGGGCAATCGGCCGGCGCTGTCGCGTACCGCGAGGCTGCCGTCGAGATCGCGTCGCGCACAGCGACGCAGAGCAAGGAGAAATGATGGCGAAGCGCACTGGACTGGGCCGGGGGATCGGAGCCCTGATTCCCACCGCTGACCAGGCTGAGCGTCCGGTCGATGTGTTCTTCCCCGGCGCGAGCCTGCGGCCTGCGACCGACCAGGCGGCCACGGTGGCGGAGGAGGAGCCCGACCTCGAGGTCGTGCCGGGCATCCACCTCATCCAGATCGATCCGCAGAAGATCGTGCCGAACCCCCGCCAGCCGCGCACGCACTTCAACCCCGAGGATCTCGCGGAGCTCGTGCACAGCGTGCGCGAGTTCGGTGTGCTGCAGCCCGTGGTCGTGCGGAAGAACTCCGAGGGCGAGTACGAGCTGATCATGGGCGAGCGCCGTACTCGCGCCGCCCGTGAGGCCGGGCTCGATGCGATTCCAGCTGTCGTGCGTGAGACCGCAGACGAGGACCTTCTGCGCGACGCCCTGCTCGAGAACCTTCACCGTTCCGAACTGAACCCGCTGGAAGAGGCATCCGCCTACCAGCAGCTCCTCGAGGACTTCGGGATCACCCAGGAAGAGCTGGCCACGCGCATCGGGCGCTCACGTCCGCAGATCAGCAACACCATCCGCCTCCTCAAGCTGCCTGTTCCCGTGCAGCAGCGCGTCGCGGCCGGAGTGCTCAGCGCAGGTCATGCGCGCGCGATCCTGAGCCTCGACTCCCCGGAGGCCATGCAGCGTCTGGCCGACAAGGTGATCAACGAGGACCTGTCCGTGCGCGCCACCGAAGCCGCCGCCAAGAGCCAGCCGTCGACGTCGGCCGGTCGTACGCCGAAGCCCACCCCAGGTGCGCGTCGCGCGTACCTCGACGAGGTGGCCGGCAACCTCGGAGACCGCCTCAACACCAGGGTCAAGGTGTCTCTCGGTGCACGCAAGGGCCAGGTGATCATCGACTTCGCGTCGATTCAGGATCTGAACCGCATTCTCGAGGAACTGGGCGAATCCGGCTTCGGACCGGCGTGACCACCCCCTAGAACACCAGTATTCCCATAGACTCGCGTGGTCACCACGATGAGGGGGAGTCATGTCCACGTCACAGCCCACGCCGGCTATTCAACGGAAGGTGATCGCGGTCAGCATCGCCGCGGCACTCGGAGGATTCCTCTTCGGCTTCGACACCGCCGTGATCAACGGTGCAGTCGACGCTCTGGCCGGTGACGTCTCCGGCTTCGATCTCGGCGTCGGGCTGAAAGGCTTCGCCGTCTCGTCCGCTCTGATCGGATGCGCGGTGGGAGCCTGGTTCGCCGGCCCCATCGCGAACAAACGCGGTCGCATCCCGGTGATGGTGGTGGCCGCGGCGATGTTCTTCATCTCCGCCATCGGCTCCGGCCTCGCCTTCAGCGTCGTCGATCTCATCATCTGGCGTGTGATCGGCGGACTCGGTGTCGGAGCGGCATCCGTCATCGCTCCCGCCTACATCGCGGAGGTCTCACCGGCCGCGGTACGAGGCAGGCTGGGCTCTCTGCAGCAACTCGCCATCGTCACGGGTATCTTCGCCGCGCTGCTCTCGGATGCACTGCTGGCGGGTATCGCGGGGGAGGCTGATCAGCCGCTGTGGGGCCTCACCGCCTGGCGGTGGATGTTCATGGTCGCGGCGATCCCCGCGCTCGTCTATGGGCTCGTGTCGCTCCGTCTGCCGGAATCTCCGCGCTATCTCGTGCGCAAGGGCGACCTGAAACGCGCGTCCGAGGTGCTGACCACCGTGACCGGAACCCTCGACGTCGAGGCGAAGATCAAGGAGATCACCGGCACCATCGATACTGAGCGCAAAGAGTCGCTGCGTGACCTGCGTGGCAGCCGCCTGGGCCTCAAGCCGATCGTCTGGGTCGGCATCCTGCTCTCGGTGTTCCAGCAGTTCGTGGGCATCAACGTGATCTTCTACTACTCGACCACGCTGTGGCAGTCGGTCGGATTCGACGAGTCGAGTGCTCTGCTCACCTCGGTCATCACCTCGGTGACGAACATCGTGGTGACGATCATCGCCATCCTCCTGGTCGACAAGATCGGTCGTCGCATCATGCTGCTGGTGGGTTCGGTCGGCATGACCGTCACCCTCGGCCTCATGGCCGTCGCATTCTCGTTCGGCACGCTCGACGCGCAGGGAACAGCGACCCTCCCCGACCCGTGGGCCACCGTCGCCCTCGTCTGCGCGAACGGCTTCGTCGTCTTCTTCGGCGCGACATGGGGACCGCTCGTCTGGGTGCTCCTCGGCGAGATCTTCCCGAACTCGATCCGTGCCGGAGCACTCGCCGTCGCTGCGGCCGCGCAGTGGGCCGCGAACTTCTTCATCTCGACCACCTTCCCCGTGTTCGCCGAGATCGGTCTGACCTTCGCCTACGGCTTCTACGCGTTCTTCGCCCTGCTGTCGTTCTTCTTCGTGTACTTCAAGGTTCCCGAGACCAAGGGCAAGGAGCTCGAGGAGATGACCGACGAGCTGACGGTGAAGCGCCGGGGCACCCGAAAGGCGACGTAGGCTGGAAGCATGACCGAGTCCGTTCCCCGCCGCGCCAGCCTCGAAGTGCTGCGTGCAGAGGCCTCGGACGAACTCGCCGTGCTGATCCAGGAGCGACTCCTGGGGGGAGAGGACCCCTGGGAGTTCATGGAGGAGCTGCCGAGCGTCGATGAGCTCGTCGTCTACCTGCTGCGCGCCGACAACATCACCGCGAACGACGGAGTGCGTCCGAGCGCCGCGCGGCACTACCGTGTGCTGCGGCAGATCGCCCTCGAGTACCCCGAGCTGACGCCGGCGGTCTGGGGGCTGCTGGACGAGAAGCAGCGCCACCGTCGCTGGGACCCGACGGTCGCCGACGCCTCCTGACACCGGTGGATCGGATGCTCGTCGCCTACGACCCGTCGTGGCCCGAGTGCTTCGAGCAGCTCGCCGCGGAGCTCCGCACCCACGGTGATGAGGCGTGGACAGTGGAGCACATCGGTTCCACGGCCGTGCCCGGACTGCGTGCCAAGCCCATCATCGATCTCGCGGTGCGGATCGCGTCCGTCGCCGATCTCGGGCGTCACCGGCCGGCTCTCGAGGCGAGAGGGTGGCAGATCGGCAGCGGCGTGCGATCGCATCCCGTGATGATCCTGACGGCCGGCGCGCGTCGCGTCGCGATCGCGCATTTCTTCGCCGCGGCGGACTGGGAGACCGTGAACCAGCGGATCCTGCGCGACTGGTTGCTCGGGCACCCCGACGACGTCGCGCGCTACGAGCGGGCGAAGGAGTCGGCCGCGGCGTCGGCGCAGGAGGGCACCGCGGCCTACAACGAGGCCAAGACGGCGGTGATCCAGGAGATCGTCGATCGCGCACGGGCGGCGCGCGGACTCGCATCCGTTCCGGTGTCGGACAAGGCCTGAGCCCGGTTCAGGCGTCTTGGCGTCCCGATCTGCGGACCTTGACCCGATCCGCGGGCGAATTCAGCGGAAACGTCCGCAGAACGGGACCGGATCCGCAGATCGGGGCGGGGGCGGGGGCGGGGACAGGGGCAGGGCGGCACAGGGCGGGGCGGGGATGCGAAAGGGCCGCCACCCGAAAGGGTGGCGGCCCTGAAAAAGCCTGATCAGCCGATGAAAGCGGCGAGGTCCTGCTCGAGGGCCGGCTTCGGCTTGGCACCGATGATGGTCGTCTTGACCTCACCGCCCTGGAAGACCTTCATCGCCGGGATCGACGTGATCTGGTACTGCATCGCCAGCTGCGGGTTCTCGTCCACGTTCAGCTTGAGGATGGTGATCTTGTCGGGGTTGTCCGCCTGGATCTGGTCCAGAACGGGGGCGACCATACGACACGGTCCGCACCACTCGGCCCAGAAGTCCACGAGGACGGGACCTTCGGCCTGCAGAACGTCCTGCTCCCAGGTCGCCTGGCTCGTAGCCTTTGCACTCATCAGAGTTCTCCTTGATTCGAGGTTCGCCTGCTACAACAGCAGCCGAGGTGAAACTGTTCCCGACCGCTCAGGCGGTGATGATCTCTGCGGCCTCTGCCGCCGGGAACTCGACCGAGGCGTCATCGAAATCCGCCAGGAAGTGCTCCGCGTCGAGAGCCGCGACCGTGCCTGAACCGGCAGCGGTGATCGCCTGACGGTAGGTCGGGTCGATCACGTCGCCCGCGGCGAACACACCGGGGACCGAGGTCTTCGACGAGCGGCCGTCGACCCAGATCGTTCCCTCGGCCGTCAGGTCGAGCTTGTCGTGCACGAGGTGCGTGCGCGGGTCGTTGCCGATCGCGATGAAGAGGCCGTCGAGGGCCAGATCGCTCACGGAGCCGTCGACCGTGGACTTCAGCTGCACTCCCGTGACCGAGTCGCCGCCGAGGATCTCGGCGACCTCGCTGTTCCACACGAACTCGATCTTCTCGTTCGCGAAGGCACGCTCCTGCATGATCTTCGACGCGCGCAGCGAGTCCTTGCGGTGGATGACGTAGACCTTGTCGGCGAAGCGCGTGAGGAAGGTCGCCTCCTCCATCGCGGAGTCGCCGCCGCCGACGACGGCGATCGTCTTCTCGCGGAAGAAGAAGCCGTCGCAGGTCGCGCACCACGAGACGCCATAGCCCGAGAGGCGCTCTTCGCCCTCGATGCCGAGCTTGCGGTAGGCGGATCCCGTCGCGTAGATCAGCGCGCGGGTCTCGTGCACCGCGCCGCTGCCGAGCTTCACGGTCTTGACGGGGCCGGCGAGGTCGAGCTCGGTGACGTCGTCGTAGACGACCTCGGTGCCGAACTTCTCAGCCTGCTCCTGGAACTTGGCCATGAGCTCGGGGCCCTGGATACCCTCGGGGAATCCGGGGTAGTTCTCGACCTCGGTGGTGTTCATCAGCTCTCCGCCGACCTCGACGGAGCTGGCGATGAGCAGCGGCTTGAGGTTCGCGCGCGCCGCGTAGATGGCGGCGGTGAATCCGGCGGGGCCGGAGCCGATGATGATGACCTGACGCATGTGCTCTCCGTGATCGGGGTGACGCCGAGAATCCCTGCGGCGTTCGAGTGCTTCAACCAATGGTAACCGCGGGGAATTCCCGCGCGAGGGGCGTCATCGGCCCGGCAGGAACCGGCGCAGCATGGATCCTGCGGCCTTGAGCTCGGGTGCCCGCATCAGAGCGAGGATTGCGACGTAGACGACGACGACCGCGGCGCCGATGATGCAGGTTCCGAGGGCTCCCTGGATCTTGTCGGCGGTCGTCCAGCCGTCCGCTCCGCCGAGGAGCAGGAACACACCCCATCCCGCGACACCGGCCGGGACGGCGGCGACGGCGAAGCGCAGCACGGCGGACATCCAGGTGCCGATCTGCAGCCCGCCGATCTTGCGGTGCAGCAGCCAGACGGCGACGACGGTCTGGATGGTGCTGGCGATCGACTGACCGAGTGCGATCGTGGCGGCCAGCGAGGTGATCCCGATGACGTCGGCGGCGAGCAGCCACTGCGCCACGAGGGCGCTGATGACCACGAGCCCGCACTGGAAGAGCGTGAACCAGAACGGCGTGCGGGTGTCGCCGTAGGCGTAGAAGGTGCGCTGCACGATGAACAGGATCGTCAGCGGCACCAGGCACACGAGGAAGCACACGAGTACGAGTGCGGCCTCGGAGGCGTCGCATGCCGCATTCGTGAACACCCGCGACGCGGGGATCGCGGCTGCGGCGACCGCGGCGACGGCGACGGCGATGAAGAAGAGCAGAGTGCGGATGCTCTGCGCGATGTCGGCGCGCACCTCGTCGTCGCGGCCGGCGGCGGCGTGCTCGCTGATCTGCGTGAAATACGGGGTGCCGATCGACAGCACGATGATCGAGTACGGGAGCATGAAGATCAGCCAGGCGTACTGGAACGTGGCGACCGAGGCTGCCTTTCCCGCGGCATCCGTGAGGATCTGCGTCTGCACGAGGCCGGCGACGAGGCTCGAGAGCGCCATGAGGAAGGTCCAGCCGGCGAGCCGGCCGACATTGCCCAGGCCCACACCGCGCCAGCGGAAATCGGGACGCAGCGAGAGCCCGGTGCGTCGCCAGAAGGCCAGGAGGATCGCCGCTTGGATCAGGATGCCGAGCGTCGCGGTGCCGCCGAGTGCGGCGATCATCTCGGGAGTCCAGTCGGACACTCGGGTGAGCGGTCCGCCGAACAGCGCCCCGATGATCAGGAAGCCGATGATCGAGACGATGTTGTTGACGACGGGTGCCCAGGTGAACGGGCCGAAGATTCGGCGGGCGTTCAGTGCCTCACCGAGAAGCGCGTAGAGCCCGTAGAAGAGGATCTGCGGCATGCACCAGTAGGCGAAGGCGGTGCCGAGGGCGAGGAACTCGGGAGACACGTTGTCGCCCGCGTACAGGCTCACGAGCCACGGGGAGGCGATGGTCGCCACGCCCGTGATGACCACGAGCACGACCGTGCCGAGGGTGAAGAGCTTGGAGATGAACGCGTTGCCGCCGTCGGCATCGGCCGTCGCCTTGACGATCTGCGGGATGATGACCGCGGTGAGCACGCCCACCGAGATCAGCGAGAACACGTTGTTGGGCAGCTGGTTCGCGATCGCGAACGCATCGGCCGCGCCGGCTCCGACGGAACCGATCACGCCGACGAGCACGATGGTGCGCAGCAGGCCCGTCACACGGGAGATGAGCGTTCCTGCGCCGATGACCGCGCTGGCGCGCCCGAGACTACTCATTCGACTCCTTGTGCGGTGTGCCAGGAGCCTCGACATCCGGGTCGCCGGCGGCCTCTGCCTCGGCCTCGGCTTCAGAGATCTCCGCCGCTTCGCGACGCTTGCGCGTCACGGTGCGGATGATGCCGAGGCCCAGCAGCAGCACGATGAGGCCGCCGAACACTACCAGGCCGATCGTCTCCCATTCGGCACGCACGGCGATGCGCACGGTCTCGGGCTGGCTGATCGGCACACCGGTCGGACTCGAGAGCTCGAGTCGCAGACTCACCTCGCCGCTGCCGACACGGGCCGAGACCGGCACCTTGACGCGTGCGGTGGTGCCCGCCTGCACAGTCCAGGGGGTCACGGGCTCGACGTCGAGGCGCGCGTCGCTCGGATACACCGACAGGCGGATGTTGACCGGCCACGGCAGGTCGTTGCGCACCGAGAACGGGAGGTCGGCGTTGGCCGAGAGCAGCTGGATCGTGCTCGCGGGAGGGATGTCGACCGCGCCGAGCGTGTCCTGGGTGGCCTCGTGCACCGAGGCGACCGCCGTGGCGAAGGCGTTGTCGCTGAGGCCGACGCCCGTCGCCCGCAGGATCTGCATGCGCTTGGGGCTGAGCAGCAGCTGCGGGTCGTCGAGGATCGTCGCGAACTGCGTGAGCGTGGGCTCGCTGTCGAGCATCGTGCGCAGCGACGCGGCGCGGGCCTCGTCGGCGTCACTCGTGAGGGTCGCGGGGGCCGCCGGCGCCGCCTCCAGGGCCCCGAGGCCGAAGCCGAGCGAGTCCACGGCGGTGATGCTCTCTCTGAGAGCCTCGTCCGATCGGGTCTCGTCGCGGTCGAGCGCCACGAGCAGCGGAGCGAACGCGTTCGCGTGACCCGACAGATAGAGATGAGCGTTCGCCTCGGCGAGAGAGCTCTGACGCGCAGCCTGGTCGTCTTCTGCGGCCGCGTCCGACAGCGCCTCGGAGGCCGCGGCATCGGAGACGAGCACGTCACGGCCGTCGATCGTCGCCCTCGCCCCTCCCGTGGCCTCGACGGACGTCGATGAGAGCACGGTCGTCGAGGGGCCGTCGACGTAGGTCGAGAACGTGGCGAGATTGTCGACGGAGACGTCGCTGCGCGGCCACAGGATGCCCGGTGCCGCCTTCTCGATCGTGGTGAGCTGCTCGTCGGTGGGCAGCACCGGTCCGTCGGTCGGTGTCGGACTCGGGCTCGCCGTCGCATCCGGTCCGCCGGGGCCGGCAGGAGCCGACGTGAAGTTGGCCGGGTTGAGGAAGGGGGAGAGGGTCGTGGGCTGCAGGAGATCCGGCATCCCCGCCTGCGCCTGCACCTGCGCATCCGCGTCGCCGAACTGCAGGGCGAAGCGCTCGTTGGGGAGTTCGTCGAGCTGCAGGAGCCACTCACGTGCGGTCTCGGGGGCGGAGGAGCCGAGCACCCTGATCGCCGCCGGGATCGCGGGGTCGATCGCGAGGACGGCTGCGGTGCCCGCGACGCCCTCGAGAACCGCCGTGAGGTCGCCGTCGGTGCCCGTGAGCGTGGCGAGCTCATCGGCGGTGAGCAGCGCGCCGCTCTCGGGCGTCGCGGTGATCGGCACCATGACGGCCACCGGAGAGGCGGCGACGTCGGTGACGATGAGCACGGAGGTCGAGGTGACGGCATCCGCACCGTCGGACTGCGCACCGCTCAGACTCGCGCGCAGCGGGTAGACGCCGGGACCCAGGTCGGCCAGCGCCTCGGGAGGGATGAACAGGCTCGACGTCACGGTGCCCTCGGGGTCGACGGGCGCTGTGGTGTCGGCGCCGATCTCGTCGAAGGATCCGGCGGCCTCGTCATCGGAGAGCCAGGAGTCGACCGCGGCATCGTCGGCGAGGGGAGTACGGCTGACCTCGAGCACGATCCGACCCGACGACAGCCTGGTCGTGGAGTCGTTCTGGACCGTCAGAGACGCCGTGGTCGCGCTGCCGGGGGCGACGGTGCCGTGCACACCCGCGGCGACGTGCAGGGCGACCGCGGTCTCGTCGTCGGACTCCGTGGCGCCGACGGCGCTCGACGAGACGGCGAGTCCGCAGGAGGAGAGGGCGATCGCGAGGACGACGGAACCGCGTGCCAGGCGATGCAGGCGCGCGCGGAGGCCGTAGTCGGGGGTGGTCGCGGTCATGGAAGTCTTCCTCGAACGCCGGATGTCCAGGCTGCTCGTGAGTGCTGACCTTGTGATTCTAGGCGTGCGGCCGCGGGAGAACCCTGAAGGCGCGTAGAGTGACGGCCGTGTCCGACACCCCCGCGCCCGTCCCCGACCCGATCCTGAGCACCGCGCTCGCCGCCGATCTCGACGCTGCGGACTTCCGCTCCGAGCCCCTGCGACGACTCTGGGGCGACGAGGCAGACGATGCGCTGGCCCGGGGCATGCGGGAGCCGATCCTGCGTGCGATCGCGGGAGACCAGGGCACCCTCGCGACTCTCGGGCGACTGCTGGTGCTCGGGATGCGGCAACCAGCGGATGCCGTGGCGGCGGCGCTCCCGCGTCTCGGAGTACCGGGTCTGGTCGCTCTGGGTCTCGCCCGCCTCGAGGGCGATGCCGTCGTGCCCGTGGCACTGCTGCGCCCGCAGTCGTTCGTCGACGCCGAGGGCATCGGCGAGTGGTGGATCGCCAGCGACCTCGACGAGGTCGCCCTCGACGGGGCGCTTCCCGCCGACCACGTGCTCGGAGTCGGGGGCGCCTCGCGCACGTTGGCCGAGATCATCATGCCGATCGAGGTCGACCGTGCGCTCGACCTCGGCACCGGATGCGGCATCCAAGCGCTGCTCGTGGCCCGGCACGCCGGATCGGTCGTGGCGACGGACATCTCCCCTCGTGCCCTCGCCTATGCCGAACTCAACGCGCACATCAACGGCGTCTCGAACATCGACTTCCGGCTGGGCAGCATGTTCGAGCCCGTCGCCGGTGAGGCGTTCGACCTGATCGTCTCGAACCCGCCCTTCGTCATCACCCCGCGGGTCGAAGGTGTACCCGAGTACGAGTACCGCGACGGGGGACTCGTCGGCGATGCTCTCGTCGAGCAGTTCCTGCGCTCGGCACCCGACTTCCTCACCCCGGGCGGTGCCGCGCAGCTGCTCGGCAACTGGGAGTCCCGCGGCGGACAGGCGGCGCTCGAGCGCAGGGCGGGCCTCGATCGCCTCTCCTCCTGGGTTCCCGCGGACTTCGACCTGTGGGTCGTGCAGCGCGAGGAGCTCTCGCCCCTCGGATACGCCGAGCTCTGGATCCGGGACGGCGGCACCACCCCGCGGGATGCCGCGTTCACGCCCCTGCTCACCGCCTGGCTCGACGATTTCGAGGCGCGAGGGGTCAGCGCCGTCGGCTTCGGGTACATCCTGGTGCGGCGACCGCCGGAGGCATCCGCATCCGCTCCCGCTCTGCGCCGCGTCGAGCGACTGACGCAGCCCGTGTCGAACGTCGGCGGAGCGCTGCGCGCGGGCCTCGCCGCGCACGACGCCCTCGCCGGGGGCCTCCCGACGACTCTCATCACCTCGGCCGACGTCACCGAAGCCCGACACCTCCTTCCCGGCAACGACGACCCGAGCATCATCGAACTGCGTCAGGGCGGCGGCTTCGCCCGCACGATCTCGGTCGATCCAGCGCTCGCCGCGTTCGTCGGCGCCTGCGACGGCGAGCTGACCGTGATGCAGATCGCGGCGGCCCTCGCCGACCTCTTCGAGGTGCCGTTCACCGAGCTGTGGGTGAGCCTCGAGCCGCGCATCCGCCAGCTCGTGATCGACGGTCTGCTGCACGCGGCGGAATAGCCCACGGCATCCATGCGTTCGAATACACCATGAAGGCTTTCGGATTCCTGTCGTTCGGTCACTACGCCGACGTCCACGGCTCGGCGACCCGCACTGCCGGCGACATGCTGAAGCAGACCATCGAGATCGCCGAGGGCGCCGACGAGCTCGGCGTGAACGGCGCGTACGTGCGCGTGCACCACTGGGCGCGTCAGGCGGCCTCTCCCATGCCCCTGCTGTCGGCGATGGCGGCGCGCACGACGCGCATCGAGGTCGGCACCGGTGTGATCGACATGCGGTATGAGAACCCGTTCCAGTTCGCGGAGGAGGCGGCGGCTCTCGACCTGATCGCCGACGGCCGCATCGCACTCGGCGTGAGCCGTGGGTCACCCGAGACCGCTCTGCGCGGGTACGAGACCTTCGGCTTCCATGACGAGGAGGACCCCGAGCGCGGCGGTGTGATCGCCCGCGAGAAGTTCGATCTCTTCCTGCGAGCGATCGACGGCGAGGGCATCGCCCCCGGCGATCCGCGGATGGTCGGTGCCGGACGCTACCTCGCCATCGAGCCCCAGTCGCCGACCCTGCGCGACCACATCTGGTGGGGTTCGGGATCCCGTTCGACCGCAGAGGAGACCGGACGCAAGGGGCTCAACATGATGAGTTCCACGTTGCTCACCGAGGCCACCGGCGTGCCCTTCCACCAGCTGCAGCGCGAGCAGATCGACCTGTACCGGGCGGCGTACAAGGCGGCCGGGCACACGGGTACTCCGCGGGTCTCGGTCAGCCGCAGCGTCTTCCCGCTGGTCTCGGACATGGACCGCGCCTACTTCGGGCTGCGCAGCGAGGAGAACGGCGACCAGGTCGGCATCATCGACGGGTTCCGCTCGACCTTCGGCAAGACGTACGCCGCCGAGCCCGACGTGCTCGTCAGGCAGCTGCTCGCCGATGAGGCGGTCATGGCGGCCGACACGCTGATGCTGACGATCCCGAACCAGCTCGGACCGGAGTACAACCTGCACGTGCTCGAGTCCTTCGCGAAGTACGTCGCCCCCGAGCTCGGGTGGAAGCCGAACACCGAAGGCCCCGTGCAGGGCGACGCGGTCTGACGGTCAGCGGCCGACTGCTCGCAGCGCACCGACTCGGTCGCCGGAGCGCAGTGCCGCGATCTTCTCGACGAGCGGCATGTGCTGTGCGGAGACGCCGAAAGAGCGATGCAGCAGGGTGAACACGAACAGTGCGATGAACCCCGTGAGCAGCTTGTCGGTCGCCGAGGTCACGATGTTCGCAGAGAAGACCGAGGCGACGAAGGGAAGCTGCATGGCTTCGAGAGCGAGCATCGAGCGTTCCGACGCGTGACCCGCGCCGCCCCGGAACACCATCACGACGATGGGGGCGGCCACGAGTGAGCAGGCGAGCGCGGTGAGGAGATTCAGCGACGTGAAACGCCCGAGGGATGCTCCCATGCGGAGCCGTCGGACGCCGTAGCCCCAGACCAGTGCGCCGACGACGTTGACGGGAGTGAACTCCCAGGTGTGCGGATCGCCGGTGACGAACCCGAGGCTGCTCGACGCGACCGCCACCACGACTCCGTGCCACGGTCCGAGCGCGAGAGCGGCGATTGCGGTGCCGATCATGTCGAGGTACAGCGACAGGTCGAAGAGCGACGTCACCGAGAGTCCGAGCAGGTTCACGACGACGCAGGCGCACAGGATGCCGACCAGGAGCGGCATCCTGACCCGTCTGCTCGCCCGGGGCACGGGCTGGGCGGCTGACGGCGGCTCGGGCAGGGACCGCCCCGCTTCGCGTCGTCGCACAGCCCTGTATCGCTGAACCCAGGCATCCGCGGCCGTGTCATCAGCTCCCAGTGCGACCACGATGTCGCGCAGCAGTTCGGGATCCATGCGGGAGCGTGCTATGCGGAAGGCGTTGTACACGGTCGACCGCGCCGGCGTGGCGGCGGCGGCGCGCACACCGCGATGCAGACGGAGATCGGTGATGCGGCGCACGAGTTCGGCATACGACACCGGCCCGGCATTCTCGCGGAGGTCCTGGAGATCGAGGGCGATGCGGTCGAGGGAGTCTGCGTGCTCACCGGCCGCTGAGTCATCCGTCGTCATCGGATCCCCCTTCCTGCGCCCGCGTGCTCCGGCGACCACTGCCCTCTGCGGCCAGGGATCGACGGGTTCAGGGTACCGAGGGCCGCGGGTGCTGTTCGAAGTTGTTCGAAAACCGTGATTCTGCGATGTTTCGATGTGATCGGAACCTCGGCACGTCGCATCCTCGAATCATGCTCAATTCGCCGATCTTCACGACGGAGCCGATGGCCACCCGCGCCCTCGCTGCGGAGATCCGTCACCACCATGGCGACCTCGTCCGTCTGCTGCAGCAGCGCCGCGGCGTGCCCTCCTTCGGCACTCTGGTCGGCGTGTCCTGCGAGGCCGCCGAGCACATCGACGTCGAACTCGAGTTCGACGCCGGCGACGGCGAGACGTGCCTGGTCGGCATCGAGGCGAAGTTCGACCACGAGCTCACGCGCGAGCAGATCAGGCGCGAAGCCGCCGCGATGGATCACCTCTTCGTGCTCGTCGCGCAGGTCGATGCAGTGCCGGCATGGCTCACCACAGACTTCCCGAACGTGGGGGTGATCACCTGGGCGGAGACGCTGCGGTGCTTCCCTGACTCGCGCATAGCCCTGCAGGACATCGCCTCGATCCGACTGCTCAAGGCCGCGGTCGAGGCACGGCTCAATGCGCTGCGCTTCGACGGGCTCGAGGAGTGGAGCATCCGCACCGCTCGCGGTGGCAGCGGGATGCCCTCGCTGATCTTCCAGTCGCCGATGCTGGCCGATGCCCGCACGATCCGCGGGCAGCTCGAGGTCGCCGGGCGGCGGATGCCCGATCGCACGGAGGACGTCAGGTTCACGAGTCATTTCGGGATCTCGGTGCCGGAGGACGCGCAGAACTACTTCGATCCGGAGTCGTCGGACGTCGTTCCGGAGTGGATCGAGCATCTTCGGGTGCTGCAGCGTGAAGTGCTCAGCGGCGAGGAGGACCGCTATCGGATCAGCACCCGTGCGCCCGGTGTGAGTGCGCGAGAGCTGGGCAGGTGGAAGACGGCTCTCGCGGTGAAGCATCTGGGTGACGACGTGCACCTGGCGAAGGGGTACACCGACGGGTGGGCCATCGGCCCCAAGACGCATGCCGTGCCGATCGGGGAACTGGACGAGCTCGCGTGGATCACGGCGGAGGTCTTCCGGCGCTGGTTCGAGGCCGAGAGGGCATGAGGCCGTCGGGTCGGCGCGGACGCCGTCGGCCGGGAGGGTGGGCGAGCGCGTGGCTCGGGGAATGCGCTCGCCGTACCGGGGGGCGAGTTCGGCGCACTGGGGCGCCGAGCCCGCGATCTGGGGGTGCTGAGCCTGTCGGAGTGGAGGGGACTTCGACAGGTTCAGGGGTCCTGGGGTTCCGCGGCACCGTGTCACCGAGCCGCAGAATCCGTCCTGGTCAGGGAAGCAATATGCCGATACTCTGACCGCATGCGTGTGCAGAAAACCGGAGTTCTGGCAGCAATGATCGTCGCGTTCGCCGTGGTCGTGGGGGCGATCCCGGCCGCGGCGGCGACGACCACGGCATGGGCGAGCTGGCAGCCGCTCGAGGGCTCGGCCGGGGCGTTCACCTCGAGTGTGCAGATCGCGGCGAACCCGGCGATCACCGCATCCGTCACCAGCGATTCCCGCGCCGGACAGGTGGGGCTCGTCTCGGGAGCCAGCACCTGGCTCGCCGAAGGCACACCGGTCGGCGCGAAGTACGGCAGCAGCCGCGACCAGCAGTACATGAACCTGCGCCCTCGGGTCGACAACGCGACGAGCCCGTCGACCACCACGTACTCCTTCGCCTCGCCGACCCCGACATCGGGATGGACGTTCGTCCTCGGTGACATCGACGCCGATGCGGTGCGCATCGAAGCGATCGGTCCCGACGGGCAGGCCCTCACCGCCGAGCAGATCGGCTTCCGCGGCGGATTCAACTACTGCGCACCCGGCATCGCGGGCAAGCCCTCGTGCACCGGCAGCGCCGATGACGTCCCGAGCTGGGATGCCGGCACGCTGACCCTCACCGGCAACGCCGAGGCCGCAGACACCAGCGGTTCGGCAGCCTGGTTCGAGCCTGCGGCGCCGATCAGCACGCTCTCCTTCGTGTTCACCCGGCGCGCGGGCTTCCCCGTCTACCAGACCTGGTTCGCCTCGATCGCGCGTGACATCACCGGATCGGTCGTCGACGAGCTGACCGGGCCGGTGGAGGGCGTCGAACTGACACTCGTCGACGCCAACGGCGATGTCGTCGGAACCACCACGACCGCAGCGGACGGCTCCTACGGGTTCCCCGGCTTCGTCGCCACAGACGGCTACACGGTGCGCGCGGCCACTCCCGCCGGCAAGGTCCCGGTGGGCCCCGGTGAGATCGAGGTCGACCTCACCGAGGCCGATGGTGTGGCTGACTTCGTCGTGCGCGACATCGTCGGCACCGAAGTGTCCGGTCGAGTGGTCGACGACGAGGGCGAGCCCGTTCCCGGCGTGCCGGTGTCCATCGACGCCGAGCAGGAGACGACGACCGACGACGAGGGCGTCTATGTCTTCGACGAGGTGCCGGCCGGCGAGCACACGGTGGTGGTGACCCCTCCTCCCGGATACTCGACCGACCTTCCCATCGCACCTGTCGTCGTTCCGGAGGACAGCGAGGAGCCGATCCTTCTCGACGACATCGTGATCGTCGAGAACCCGACACTGAGCGGCACGGTGGAATCGAACGGGCAAGGACTCCCGGGGGTCACCGTGACCGCGGAGACCGCTGACGTTCCTCCCATCGCCACGGTGACGGGCGCAGGCGGGGGGTTCACGTTCCCGCGTGTCCCCGGGGGCGACTACACGATCTCGATCACCGTTCCCGACGGATACATCGCGACCGGCCCCACATCGATCGATCGGACCGTCGAATCCGACGACGTGGTCGACATCGACTTCGACATCGCCCGGCTCGGATCGATCGACGGAACCGTCGTCACCGACGGCGGCGTGCCCGTCGGCGGGGTCGTGATCACGATCGTGAGCCCCGACGAAACCGTGCAGCTCACGACGGATGCCGAGGGCAACTACGGGCTCGGTGAACTGCCGCCGGGTGAGTACACGATGACGATCACCGCCCCGTCGGGAAGCACGATCGTCGGTTCGGCCACGCGCACCGTGGTGATCACGGCAGCCGGCGAGGCCTTCATCGATCAGGACTTCACCCTGCAGGCAGCGGTCGTGCCGACCCCCACGCCGAACCCGCCGGTGGACCCGACCGAACCGCCGGTCGCTCCTGTGACGCCCCCCGGCACGGGGAACGGCGCCCTGCCGGCGACGGGACTCGGCCCGGAGACGGTGACGTGGGGTGCGGTCGGCGCCGGAGTGCTGGTGCTCGGAGCGGGTCTGTTCGCCTTCTCCCGCCGCCGCGCGAACAGCGCGACGCGAGACTCCGACACCGAGTGAGACCGGGCCGCGTCAGCGCGGGTCGATGACGCGGAACCGCTCGCAGATGATGGGCATGTCCGGGGCGAAGCCGCGCGGGCTCTCGGAGTACGTGCGCCAGTAGCGCTCGTGGCTCGCACGCCAGTATTCGAGGGTGCGGTCGCCTTCGCCCTCGGAATGGGCGTGTTCGGACGTGACCTGGTCGAACGGCACGGTCGTGACCTCGGTGGTCTCGATCACAGCGCGGGGCGCACCTGAGCCGTCGAGGATGATGCTGAACTCGCCGAGGTACGGCTGGGGGTCGCCGGTGGCCTCGTAGTCCCACAGCGACGATGCGGTGCCGGTCTTGACACCGTCGAGCACGAGAGCCAGCAGGGCATCGGCATGGGCGGGCGTCGCTCCGAAGGCCCATGCGCCGGGCACGGTCTCGGGCAGGGACGCATCATCGGTGCGCACGCGCGCCCAGTACTCGGCGACGGAGGAGGTGTCGGTCATCCTCCCACCCTAGGAGGCGTGGCCGGGACCACCGCTCGGCGACTTCCTCGACCTCTGACGATTGCTCAGGGTCAGCCGGCCGTCAGCGGGCCGAACAGCTCCTCGCCGTGCTCGTGCAGCAGCCGATAGGCATCCGCGAAGGTCTGCGGTTCCGGCTCGCCGGGCTTTCCGTACTTGGCGATGAGCAGGCCGAGCAGTCCCCGCGCGGGCGGGGTGAGCGGCTTCATCTCGGCGGGGTCGCCGGGCTTCGGCTCAGCGCGCTCCGGGTTCGGGGGAGTGTACGCGGGGCTCGTGACGGGCCAGTCGGCGGGATGCCGGGGCTGGTCGAGGTTCACGGCGGTGAAGAGCGTGTTCGCCGACTGGTCGCGATCGTTCAGCGGCTTCAGGCCGTGCAGTCGCGACAGCGTGGCGGTGACGGATCCGTGATGCATCTCGTCGTGCACGACGGTGCCGCGCTTCGTGTACGCCGACACGGCGATCGCCGGCACGCGGCATCCGAGACGGTCGAATGTGAAGCCCATCTCGCCCGCCTCGGTGTCTTTCGTCGGCTTCGTCGCCGACGGCGGGGGCACATGGTCGTAGCATCCGCCGTGCTCGTCGAACGTGATGAGCAGCAGGGTGTTGACGGCGTTCGAGCCCGTGGGCGACGCGCTGGTGCGCACCGCCTCGTAGATGTCGTGGATCAGGCGGTCACCCGCCCGCACGTCCGAGATCGCACTGTCGTAGACGGGCTCGCCGTCGACCTCGCTCTCGCGCGGCGACCCGAACGGCGGGTGGAAGTCGTTGTGGTCGTAGACCATGCGCGGCTCGATGAACGCGTACGCCGGCAGGGTGCCCTTCTTCGCGTCGGCATAGAAGTCCTCCATAGTGCCGAAGTGCTCGGTGCGCCAGTACTTCTCGAGCACCGCCGCATGAAGCATCCCGGTGAACGACACCAGCTGCAGCTTGTCGATGTAGACCTTCCAGCTGACCTTCTCGTCTTCGAGGCGATTGAACACGGTGGGCGCAGCGGGCGCGTCGAGCCACTTGCGGTAACCGCCACCGGCCTGGTTGGTGACGAAGCCGTGCGAGGTCGACGCGTGGAAGAACGAGCGGTTGCAGAACGTCTGCGACGGCACCCCGGCGAACCAGTGATCGAACACCGCGAACTCCGACGCGAGCGTCGACAGCACGGGCAGCATCTCGGGCGAGAAGGATCCCATGATGTGGGCGGCTTCCGCCGGCTTCGGCTCCACGCCTGCGCGCAGCCGCCGGAAGTTGATGATGTAGTCCTCGAGGAACCCCGACATCGTCGCCTTCTCGCCGTGCGTCGGAGCGTTGAAGGGGGCGGCCATCTGATCGACGAACAGGTCGGCGTTGTCCTTCGGGTCGACGGTGCCGAAGATCTGGGTGTTGACGTGCGGATACTCCTCGCCCGGATCGGGGTCGGGGAGGCTCATGATCCGGTCGGTGTCGCCCGTGTAGACGTGGGCATCGACGACGGTGCCGTCGGATGCCGTGTTGCTGTGCGTACCGAACGCGAGACCCTCGAACTTCTCGCCTGTCGGGAGTGTGTCCTTCGAGTAGAGGTAGCCGAGCAGGTTGTCGAACGAGCGGTTCTCGCCCATCACCACGACGAGATGGTCGAATCCGGGCTCGCTGCGCGGGGTCAGCGCGGCGAAGGGGTCGGGGTCGGAGGCGAACCCACGGCGATCGCCATTCGCGACACTCGCCCCGATGGCCGCACCGCCCGCACCGCCGACCACCGCGCCGGCGAGGGCGGCGCCACCCATTTTCAGGAAGCCGCGGCGAGAGGTGTCGGGCTGAGCGGCGGACTCGTTCTGTTCTGCACCCATCTGCCGATCGTAGAACGCGGCCGCCGTTCGAGGGAGTTCCGTAGAGGATCGGGTCAGGATCGCATGGGTTGCGTCAGTGCCCGGGAGCCCGGGATCCGCCGCGACTACAACGGAGACATGACCCTGACCTCGGTGCTCCCCAGCCTCCGCCGCACGATCCCCGACCCGCTCCGACCCGCGAAGTGGCCGGAGTACACGCATCCCACCACCGACGACGTCATCATCGCCGGGGTCTCGCTGCGTCGTCTCGTCGAACTCTGCGAGACGCCATGCGTGCACACGGCGGATGCCCTGGTGCCGGGGTCGCATTCGAACCCGGCGCTGCGTGCCGACGCGTCCGTCGTGATGGTGACCGTCGAGGGGGTGCATGCGGGCGAGGCGGGGGAGCGGGTGGTGCTGGTGGACGCCGAGCTGACGAGCATCGCGGCACTCTGGGAGGAGACGCGCCTGCTCGGTCGGGTGTCGACCGCTCCGGCCCGCGAATCAGTCATCCTGGGGGGAGCCGACGGCGGCACGCCGAGCGCGCGCGGCCACGCATCTCTTCCGGCAGATCTTCGCGAGGGCGATCTGCTGGCCATCCCCTGCCGAGGCGCTGTCTGCCTGCATGACGTGCGTGTGCCTGCGTGACCTGCCCCCGGCTGCGTGAGACGGGCCGCGCCGCTACGGTGGGGGCATGAGCTACGCGGGGGAGTCGTCGATCGACGCGCGGGTGCGCGCCGTCGAGAAGGAGTACATGTCGCGTCAGACGCGGCTGTTCATCACGTTCGCGCTGATCGAGGGGCCGGTCCTGCTCCTGCTCGCGGTCGCGATCTACGGCTTCGAGCTGATCGATCCCGAGATCGGCATCTGGTTCATCGTCGCGGTCGCCGTGGTCGGCGGATTCCTGATGAGCATGCTCCTGATGCGGCTGATCCAGGGGCGAGTCCGCGCGGTCGCGCAGGCCAAGGGTGAGAATCCGCTCTTCTGAGTGACGTCCATGGCCACCGGGCAGAGAACGGCTCGAACGCACCCCGGTACGCTGGAACCCATGCTCAACATGGCCGACGGCCTCGCCCGTCTCGGCGCGCTCGCCGAGAACCCGGTCGTCCGCACCCTCGGTGATGCGTTCTCCGCCGCCGGGTTCGATCTCGCCGTCGTCGGCGGTCCGGTGCGCGACGCCCTGCTCGGACGACCCACGCACGACCTCGACTTCACGACGAACGCGCTGCCCGACGACATCCTCCGCATCGTCAAGCCGATCTCGACCGCGCAGTGGGACATCGGCCGCGCCTTCGGCACCATCGGCGCCCGGGTGCAGGGCGAGCAGG
Source organism: Microbacterium sp. (assembly GCF_031988965.1). Classification (GTDB taxonomy): domain Bacteria; phylum Actinomycetota; class Actinomycetes; order Actinomycetales; family Microbacteriaceae; genus Microbacterium. Next base: position 3,334 of record NZ_DALZXX010000005.1, on the reverse strand, counting down.
TCGAGGTCACCACGTACCGCGCCGACAGCTACGACGGCGTGACCCGCAAGCCCACGGTCGAGTTCGGCGACACGATCGACGCCGACCTGCACCGCCGCGACTTCACGGTCAACGCGATGGCTCTGCTGGTTCCCTCGGTGAAGCTCGTCGACCCGACCGGGGGAGTCGAAGACCTCATCGCGGGCGTTCTGCGCACCCCGGCCGACCCGCAGGTCTCGTTCGGTGACGACCCGCTGCGCATGCTGCGCGCGGCGCGGTTCAGCGCTCAGCTCGGCTTCCGCATCGACGACGCCACCTCCGAGGCGATCGCCCGGCTGCGTGCGACGCTCGAGATCGTGAGCCCCGAGCGCATCCAGTCCGAGCTCGTGCGCCTGATGCAGACGGACGACCCCGTGCGCGGCATCCGCGTTCTGGTCGACTCCGGACTCATCGAGGAGTTCCTTCCCGAGGTCAGCGCGCTGCGACTCGAGGTCGACGAGCACCATCATCACAAGGACGTCTACGAGCACTCGCTCACGGTGCTGAGCCAGGCCATCGCGCTCGAGCACCAGCGGCATCCCGGCGCGGAGCCCGACGTGGCGCTGCGCATCGCATCGCTGCTGCACGACATCGGCAAGCCGCGCACCCGCAAGCTCGAAGACGGCGGCGCGGTGACGTTCCATCACCACGACGTGGTCGGCTCGCGCATGGCCCGCAAGAGACTGCAGGCTCTGCGCTTCGACACCGACACCACGGATGCGGTCGCCAAACTCATCGAGCTGCACCTGCGCTTCTTCGGCTACGCCGAGGGCGCCTGGACGGATGCCGCGGTGCGCCGTTACGTGCGCGATGCGGGGGACCAGCTCGAGCGCCTGCACATCCTCACCCGCGCCGATGTCACCACCCGCAACCGGCGCAAGGCCTCTCGACTCGCCGGTGCCTACGACGACATCGAATCGCGGATCGCGACGCTGCGCGAGCAGGAGGAGCTCGACTCGATCCGCCCCGAGCTCGACGGCAACCAGATCCAGCAGATCCTCGGCATCGCCCCGGGTCGCGAGGTCGGCGAGGCGTACCGGTTCCTGCTCGAACTGCGTCTCGATGAGGGCGTCATCGGCGCGGATGCTGCGGAGCAGCGACTTCGGGAGTGGTGGGCCGCCCGCGCCTGAATGTTCTGTCTCGCGATCCGGATGGCTGATCGAATCACGGATGGCTGACCAGAACGCGGTTTCTCGTCAGCCATCCGGGAGCTCGGCATCCACGTGGGCCCCCGCGCCTGAATGCGAGTGTGGATCACGTCGACGGGCGGGCGAACTCACTGAACACGACGCCCGACTCATAGCTCGTCGTCTCGATGAGGTCGAAGCGCTGCGGCTGGTAGGGGCGATCGCCGAACAGCGGGATGCCGGATCCGAACAGCACGGGCTGTCGCTTGAGCACGAGCCGGTCGATCTCGTCGGCGAGCGTCGCAGCGAGGGCTCCACCGCCGCACAGCCAGATCGCGGAACCCTCCTGCTGCTTCAGGCGGCGCACGACCGACACCGGATCGTCGGCAATGACCTCGAGGTTCTCACCGACGGCCGTGTGCGTGCGGCTGAAGACGATCTGGCGCAGGTGCCGATAGGGACTCGGCCGGCCGCCGATCGCGTAGGTGTTCCAGCCCATCAGCACCGTGTCGAACATCGAGGTGTCCTGCGCGAGGCCGAGGGAGGCCGCGAAGTCGGTGGGGATCGTCGCGGCGTAGCGCCGGTTGATCGCCTCCATGTGGTCGCCTTCCATCAGGAAGCCGTCGTACTCACCCTGCGGACCGGCGATGAATCCGTCGAGAGCGACGGCGACGTAATAGACGAGTTCTCGCATCATCTCTCCATTCACTACATCTGTGGCAGTTAATATACAACAGGCGTAGTGATTGCGCTAGGGTGTCGTCATGGCGAAGAACGATGGCCGGCGACGACAGCTCGCGGACGCGGGCTTGGCGGTACTCGCGCAGGAGGGGTCTCGCGGGCTCACGCATCGAGCGGTGGATGCCGCTGCCGGGGTCCCGACCGGCACCACATCGAACTACTTCCGCAGCAGGCAGGCTCTGATCGAGGGTCTCGTCGAGCGCATCGGCGAGCGGCTCGCGCCCACCGATGACGATCTACGCCGACGGGAGGGGGAGCAGCCCGGACCTGCGCTGTTCGCCGACTACGTGCGAGACATCGTCCGACGACTCACGACCGACCGCGACGTCACCCTTGCTCTGTTCGAACTCCGGCTGGAGGCCGCGCGTCGACCCGAGGTGGCCGCCGTGCTCGGAGCGTGGCAGCGGGCCGGTCTCGATGCGGACGTGGCGTTCAACACCGGGGCCGGGCTACCCGGCGGTCGGCGCGAGATCGCCCTCTTCCACTACGCGATCGATGGGCTGCTGCTCGACCGGCTCACCACGCCGATCGACCCCGACTCGTCGACGGATGACGCGATCGACGCTCTCGTCGCGGGACTGCTCGGTGCGGCTGACGCGTCCGGCTCGGAGGGGTGACCCAGCGCCTCACGCACCAGGTGGGTGATGTCGATCGAGATGATCCGCTCGTTCCTGGCGGTCACGGTGCGGGGGTCTCGGTCGGAGACGGCACGGTGCCGTCTGCGGGTGGGGGTGTCGGCGAGGGCGTCGCGTTCGTCGCATCGATGCTCGGCGCCTTCTGGAAGGGCGGCTCGGGTCGCTTGATCGTCGACAGATCCGGCTGATACGTGTCTATATCGAGGTCGGTCTCGTCGAGAGGATAGATGTTCCAGATCGGCTTGCCCCGGTAGTCGTCGACGGGGATGGTCACCTGCAACCCGTCGTCCTGCGGCCCGACCTCGATCGCGACGTTCGCATCGGTGTAGATGACCTGTCCGCCGTTCGCCCCGTACAGATTGAGCGGCGTGCCCTTGCCGGTGAAGAGCTGCACCTGATCGATCGGGTTGCCTTCGGCGTCGAAGGCGAAGATGTTGTTGATCTGCACGCCGTCGAGGCGCAGGCCGCTCTGCAGTCCGTACTCGTCGCCGACGTACTCGACTCGCGGTGTGAAGGCGGCGGGCAGCGTCACCACGAGAGCGATGAACGCCACCACGCTCGACACGGTGCGAATGTGGCGGAGTGCGTTCTTGGGCAGCCACTGGCCGCGCCCCCACTGCACGCTCACGACCGCGAGCACCGCGACAGCGCCCCATTCGAGCGCCGTGTCGGGAATCATCCAGTGGTCGAGGGCTCCCCCGTTGCCCACCTTCGTGATGATCACGGCCAGCACGACGACGTAGATGCCGTAGCCGCGCAGCACCCACCACACCGGACGCAGAACGAGCAGCAGATCGAGCACCCATGCCCCGA